>DASXYG010000094.1:0-37517 GCA_036502625.1 Streptosporangiaceae bacterium | reverse complement strand
CCCCGTCTGGAGCCGCCCCGTCTGGAGCCGCCCCGTCTGGAGCCGCTCCGCCTGGGGCCGCCGCGTCTGGAGCCGCTCCGCCCGGGGGCGCTGAGGTGCGAGGTGCGGAGGATGCGGGGGCGTCCGCGTTCGGGCCGCCCTCGGAGGGGCCGCCCGGGTCGGCGTTTCGGCCGGGGAGCGCGTTCGTCATGCCGGGGACGGGCGGCTACGGGCCGCAGCCCTCGGGGTCGGAGGACCCGACCTCGCCGGTCGGGCGGTCGCCGCTGGATGATCTGCCGCCGCGGCTCAGCTTTCCCCCGCCAGGCACGGACGTACCGCCGGACACGGTGCCGGGACCGGCCGCGCCGCCGCGGCGGACGCCCCGGCGGGACCCGGGTGAGGATGCGGGCCGTGGCGCCGGAGGCGCTTCCGCGCCCGAGGCCGCGGCGGAGGCGCCCGCGGGGCCGAGTGGCGGGCTGGCCTGGCCGTACGCGGGGGAGGGCCCGGCGCGCGCGCTGGAGGGCGGCGCGTACGGGCGGCCGCCGGGGGCATCCGGGCCGCAGGGTGCGTACGGGGCCGGTGCGTCCGGGCCACAGGGTGTGTACGGGTCCGGACCGCAGGGTGTGTACGGGGCCGGGGCGTCCGGGTCCGGGCCGCAGGGCGTGTACCGGGCCGGGGCGTCCGCGTCCGGGCCGCAGGGTGTGTACGGGGCGGGCGCCGGGGGCGTGGCCGCCGGGGACGGTGCGGCCGGTGCGCGGGGGAAGGGGCGGCGGGGGACGTGGCTCGCCGCCGGGCTTGCGGTGGTCGCTACCGGGGTGGCGGTGGGGCTGGCGGCGTTGCTCGTGGTGCACCGGCAGGACTCCGCGGCGCCGGTGAGCACGCCCGCGGGGAACACGCCCGCGGCTACCGGGACGCCCAGTTCGCCGGGGGTCTCGCCCGTCGAGGTGAAGATCGCGCGGCCGAAGGTCGTACGGGCGCGGATCATCAACGGGGGGCATGCGGTCGTGCTGAGGTGGCGGCTTTCGCGTGCGGCGCGCGACATCCCCGTGTTCGTGCACAAGGCGCCCGGCGACAAGCGGCCCGTGCCGCTGAAGAACGGCGCCCTCACCACCACCATCGGCCACCTGAACCCGAAGCTCGGCTACTGCTTCCAGGTGTTCACCATGGTGGCCCCGGGGGATCCGCCCACCCTCGCCAAGGCCGCCCCCAGGTGCATCCGCGGAGCCGTCCCCCGCTGACCGCCGCGTACGGGGTCAGCGGCGGGGGCGCAGCGTGCGCGGGTGGAGGCGGCGTGCCGTACGGCGGAACGGGCCCTTGGTCTTCGTCACCAGGTGGTTGATGGCCTTGGTGTGGTGCCAGGCCGCTTCGGCGTCGGGCTCCTGGGCCGCGAGGTCGGGCGGGGCGTAGCGGGTGCGGTTGACGAGGTCGGCCAGCGGGCGGAGGTGGGCCTGGGCGGCGTCGCCGATCGTGCGGTGGGCGAAGCCGGCGACCTCGTGGCCGGTCAGGGCGCGCGAGCGCGGCAGGCCGACGTCGGTCAGGTGGTCGAGGGTCTGGTGCCAGGCGCCGAGGACGCGGTCGCCGGGGCGCGGGGAGCGGCGGCGGCGGTAGCGGCGGAGCGCGGGCACCAGGGCGATCGCGATGAGGTACGCGAGCACGGCCGCGGCGCCGGCACCCGCGGCGTACCACCACCAGGGGGTGGACGGCGGCGCGGTCGTACGGTGGTGCGCCGCGGGGTGGTGCGGCTGCTGCGGGCGGCGGGCGTGGGCCCGGCCTTTGGCGCGCGACTCGGCGCTCTGCTGCTGCTTCTCCAGCTTCTGCTGCGTCTGCCCGACGGGCACGGACTGCGACTGCCGTGACGAGCTCTGCCGCTCCGGCGTGGGGAAGAACGGCACCCAGCCGAGCCCCGAGAAGTCGACCTCCGGCCACACGAGCACGTCGCCGCTGTCGACCTGCCAGGAGCCGTTCACCTGGCGGCCCGGCCGGAAGCCCACCACCACGCGGGTGGGCAGGCCGAGGGTGCGGGCCAGCACGGCGTACGCGGTGCCGAACTGCTCGGACGTGCCGTGGTGCGTGACGTTGAGGAAGAAGTCGAGGTGGCGGTAGGTGTGGCCGGGCGGGGTGCGGACGTCGTACGTGCCGTGCGTGCGGAGGTAGTCGGCCAGCTTGACGGCCTGCGCGAACGGGGAGTCGGCGCCGGCGGTGGCGCGCTGGGCCAGCCGCTGGAACCGGGCCACCTGCGGCGCCTTCTGGCCGCCCGCGCTGGACGGCAGGACGGTGGCCGCGCGCGCCGCGGCGTCGGAGGCGGGCACGGCGCGGGCGAGCTCGTCGGCGGAGTAGTCGCGGGCGGCGGAGGTCACGTCGTAGGACTGCCCGGCGTGCGGGGTGCCGGCGGCGGTGACGACGCCGCTTGCCGGGTCGACCGTGACGGGGATGCCGGTGACCGAGCGCGGGCGGTCGGCGGCGGGCAGCCACACGCCGGGGAGGTCGCGGAGGGTGATCCGCTGCGTGACGGTGGTGCGGGCGCCGCGGCCTCCGCCGTCCGCCGGGGTGGCGGCCGGCACGCGGCTGCCGCTGGGCATGAAGTGGCCGCTGGAGGTCCAGGTGGCGCCGTCGAAGGTGTCGAGCACGGCGAGGCGCCAGTTCTCCGCGGCGTTGGCGCGCACCGTGAACAGCGGCTCGCCGGGGTTCTCCAGCCACGCCGAGACGCGGTCGAGCGGGCTGATGCTGTCGCGCTGCTGCGGCGGCGGCGCCTGGACGTGCTCGCGCGGGTCGTACGGTGTGCCCGACGCCGGGAGGTACGGCGCGACGACGGCCGCCACCGCCGCGATGACCAGCGCGGACGGCAGCCCGGCCGCGAGGCGCCCGAGGCGGTCGGCGGACCTGAGGAGCAGCAGCACCAGGGTCAGCGCGACCAGGGCGGCGGCCAGCGGCAGGTTGGAGCCGGGGCCGTCGACGCCGAGGACCAGCGCCACGCCGAACGCCGCCACGGCGGGCACCGCGGGCGCCGCGGCCGTGCGGGTGCGCAGCGCGATCTCCGCGCCCACGAACGCCGCGAGCCACACCACGACCTGCGCCCCGATCAGCAGCTCCGGGCGCGCCGGTGCGGGCAGGATCGTGGTGAGCATCGCGCGGTAGGAGTTGCGCAGCCCGCTGGCGATGGCGACGAGCAGCCCGGACGGCCCGCCCGCGAACGCGTCGCGGTACAGCGTGCCGGCCACCACCGCGAACCACACGACGACCTGCGCCACGATCGCGAGCCACAGCGGCCCGGCGGGGCGTACGGCGGGCGCGGCGCGGGCGTCCGGCGCCGGCGCGGGGGGCCGCCACACCCCGGACACCAGCAGCGACACCAGGACCGGCGCCACCGCGGCGACGGCCACCACGGGGATCACCGGCGGCAGCCCGAACACCCGCTGGAACCCCAGCCCCGCGGCGGCGGCCAGCGCGGCCACGACCGCCAGCGCCGCGAGCCGCCTGCCGGTGCGGAGGGCGGGGGGCGTCACGTGACCTCCCGGGACCACAGGGGGGTGATGTCCTCCAGGGCGGCGACGTCGAGGACGCTGACGTTGGGGAGGTGCGGGGCCGGGGTGGACGGGCGGACGCGGACGCAGACCGTACGGTCGAAGCGGCGGCTCAGCGCGCCCGCCTGGGTCAGGCCGGGGTCGGTGCCGGTGACGATCACCAGGCTGCCGCCGGGGCGCACGCGGCGCGCCATGTCCAGCGCGGTGCGCGGCGCCTCCTCCGGCCGCAGGAACGACAGCCGGTCGAGGATCTGCTCGATGTCGTCCGGGCCGCCGCGCGTCTCCAGGAGCGGGCCGGACGCGGTGATCATGCGGACGGGGAAGTTCAGCTTGGCGGCGCCGACCGCGATGGACGCCGCGACGTCGACGGCGAGCTCGAAGTCGTCCGGGTCGGCGTAGACGGCGGGGCGGTCGGGCGCGCCGCCGGACGGCCGTGTGTCGAGCACGAGCGTGGTCTGGGGGAGGCTGGCGTCGACGAGCTGGCGGACCATCAGCGTGCCGGTGCGGGCGCTGGACTTCCAGTGGATGTGCCGCAGGTCGTCGCCGATGACGTATTCGCGCAGCGCGTGGAACGTGGCGGTGCCGGCCGGCGCGCGGTCGGTGGTCGGGCCCTCCAGGTGGTGGGCGCGGCCGGACGGCAGCAGCGGCAGCGCGACCGTACGCGGCCGGACCAGCAGCGTCACCGGCTCCCCGTACGTACGGACCCGGCGGGCCAGGCCCAGGGGGTCGGCGCGGATCAGCCGCAGCGGGCCGACCGCGATCTCGCCGCGCCGGTTGGTGGGCAGCTCGTAGCTGATCGTCTTCTTGCGGGCGCCGCGCAGCCGGGGGATCTCGATGGCCACCGGCTGGCCGCCCGCGGTGTCGGTGGCGGTCAGCCCGGCGCGGATGGCCCGCCCGCCCTGGCCCACGCGCAGCACGCCGATCGCCGGGCGGCCGCGCTCCACCTTCAGCGGCGCGATCTCCCGGCTCAGCTCCAGTTTCGGCCGCGGCGCCGTCCAGACGAGCGCGGCCAGCACCGCGGCGATGCCGGCGACCGCGAGCACCGCCGGCTCGGGGTAGCCGAGCCAGGCGCCCGCGGCGTACAGCAGCACGGACGCCGCCGCGACGCCCCAGCCCAGCGGGGTCAGCGGCACGCGGTTCCCCCCGGCGCGCATGGGCTACGCCCCGGCGACCTGGGGCAGCGGCACGGCGTTGATGGTGTCGCGTACGACGTCGGTGGCGGTGCGGCCGCGCAGCTCGGCGTCGGGCGTGAGCAGCAGGCGGTGCGCGAGGACCGGTTCGGCCAGCGCCTTGACGTCCTCCGGCACGACGTACGGGCGGCCGGCCGCGGCGGCGCGGACCCGGGCGGCGCGCAGCAGCGCGAGGCTCGCGCGCGGGCTCGCGGCCAGCCGGACGTCCGGTGAGGTGCGGGTGGCGGCCACGACGTTGACGACGTAGTCGCACAGCGGCATGGCGACGTGCAGGCGGCCGGCGAAGTCGATCATGCCGGCGATGTCGTCGGCGCCGGCGATCGTCGCGAGCTGGTCGATCGCCGGGCCGCTCGGCATGCCGGACAGCACCGCCACCTCCGAGCGGTGGTCGGGGTAGCCCATCGAGACGCGCATCAGGAACCGGTCGAGCTGCGCCTCCGGCAGCGGGTACGTGCCGTCCATGTCGACCGGGTTCTGGGTGGCCATCACCATGAACGGGCGCGGCACGGGGTGGGGGGTGCCGTCGACGGTGACGCGGCGCTCCTCCATGACCTCGAGCAGCGACGACTGGGTCTTCGGCGAGCCGCGGTTGATCTCGTCGGCCACCACGAGGTTCGCGAAGATCGGGCCGGGATGGAACTCGAAGCGGTTGTCGCTCTGGTTGAAGATCGACACGCCGGTGATGTCGGACGGGAGGAGGTCCGGCGTGAACTGGATGCGGTGCCACTGGGCGTCCACCGAGGCGGCGATGCACCGCGCCAGGGTGGTCTTGCCGACGCCGGGGACGTCCTCGACGAGCAGGTGGCCCTCGCTGAGCAGGCACACGAGCGCCAGGTCGACCTTCTCGCGCTTGCCGCGGATGACCCGTTCGATGTTGGTCGCCAGGGCGTCGAAGACCCGCGCGAACCGGCCCGCGAGCGCCTCCCCGTTGGGCGCCTGGTGCAGCGCCATGTCCCCCGTCGTCACGTGCACCCCCATAGCGGCGGATCGGAGAAGTTGTTCGTGCCGGACTGCGGCGTGGCGAAGAAGATGTCGCTCACGTAGCCGGTCTTGCCGTTGTACGTGATCTTGTCCCAGATGGTGCTGGACCGGTTGTGGTACTGGTCCGTGCCGACGGAACCGCGCACCTGGCAGGCGATGGCGAAGTCCTGGTACACGCCCTTCGGGATGTACGTGACCATCGTGCTGTTGGGGTCCGGACTGGCGCGGACCCTCGTGTCGGTGTCGTCGTTGTAGGTGTTCTTGAAGCTCGCGGCCTTGGGCGTGAGCGTTGCCGATGCGGTGGCCGTGCCGCTTTCGCCCGCGTCGTTCTTCGCCTTGACGGAGA
Organism: Streptosporangiaceae bacterium; assembly: GCA_036502625.1. GTDB lineage: Bacteria > Actinomycetota > Actinomycetes > Streptosporangiales > Streptosporangiaceae > DASXYG01. The sequence goes on along the minus strand of DASXYG010000094.1, from coordinate 31,500 downwards.
AGGTGTACGTCTGGTTGTTGGCGAGGCCGGACGCGTCGTAGTGGGTCGTGCTGGTGGTTCCGGTGGCGCCGCCGCTGACCTCGTACATCGTGGCGCCGCTGGCGTTGGTGGGTGCGGACCAGGTGAGGTTCGCGCCGTGGTTGACCGCGGCGGCCTGGAGGTTCTGCGGGGCGCCCGGGGTGACGCACGGGCGGACCGGGGCGCTGGGGTCGGAGAGTTTCTTGGTGCCGTTGTAGAGGGCGGCGACCTTGAACGTGACCTCGGTGCCGCAGTCGCCGCCCTTGGCGGTGAACGCGTACGGGCCGCTCGCGCCGGCCTTCTTCGGGGTCACCGTGAAGCCGGACGGGGCGACGAGCTCGTAGCCGTCGGGCTTGCCAGTGGTCGGGGCGTCGAAGGAGACCTGGACGCCGCCCGCCTGCGGCTCGACCGTGACGTTCGACGGGCTGCCGGGCTTGGGCGGCACCGGGTGGAGCGTCTTGGTCACGTTCGGCCGCGGGGTGTGCGTGGGCCACGGCGAGCGGGTGGGCGGTGCCTTCGAGCCGTGGCCGTCGGGCTTGCGGCCGCGGTCGCCGTTGTGGCCGTTGCCGCGGTCGCCGCCGCGCTGGCCGCCGCCGTTGTTGCCGTTCTGGCCGCCGTTGCCGTGGTTCTTGCCGCCGGTGCTGCCCACGCGGGGCGTGCCGGGGACGGTCTTGCGCGGGCCGCCGGGGACCTTCCCGGTGTACTTGCTGATGCGGTGGACCGTGCCGTGGCTGTTGATCACCAGGGCGGTCGAGCCGTTCGGGTCGTTGATCCACAGCAGGCCGTCCTTCACGAACGCGTCGAGCGCGCCGGGGCGGCCGGACACCGGGATGGACGGCAGGAAGTGGTTGGCGGCCGTGTCGTAGACGAACACGCGGCCGGTGGACTCGTCCGGGATGTAGACGCGGGAGCCGAGGATCTGCGGCGCGGTGTAGTGGTGTCGCGGCAGCCGTACGGACGTGGCCTTGAGGCCGCCGTCGCCGGTGTTGACCAGCACGAGCGCGCCGGCCTTCTCGGCCAGCAGCGGCACCACCTGGCCGTCGGTCGTGGACGGGGCCAGCACGCCGGCGAACCCCGCGTGTCGTACGGACGAGGGCAGGCTGACGCGCAGTTGCTGGCTGCCCGCGCTGACCACCATGGCGGTGGCGGACGTCGAGTTGACGACCACCGGGACGCCCGCCGCGACCGTCAGCGACAGGCGGTCGCCCGCGTGGCCCACCGCGACCGGGCGGCCCGCCTGGCCGTTCGCCACCGGCGCGGACTGGCCGGACGCCGGGACCGGCACCCACAGCACGGACTTCCCGTCGATCGCCGACTGGCCGAGCGGCGCCGGCAGCTTCACCGGGTTGCCCTTGGTGGCCAGCGTGACGGGGTCGATGCGCTGGACGCGGCCCGCCTTGGGGTCGACGGTGTAGGCGGTGTTCTTGCCGGCGACGACCTGGGTTCCGCTGGCGCCGAGCTTGCGGGTCTGCGCGACCTGGAGCTGCGTGGGGTCGATGCGGCTGACGACGCCGGTGGTCTCGTCGATGATCAGGACGGTGCCGTGGTCCTGGACGACGCGCATCTTGTGGCCGTTGCTCCCGGGCAGGCCGGTCTTGCCGTCGACCTTGCCGGACAGGCCGTTGACGTGCACGGCGGGGCCGTTGTTGGACACCAGCCAGGCGCCGACGTCGGCGAGCTGGTATCGGGCGCTCGCCATGCCGACGCCGTAGACGACCGAGGCGATCGCGAGCACCGCGACCACGACGATCGCGACCTGCCCGGTCACCCGGTCACGCCGGAACAGGCGTCGTACTAAGCCGCGCGTGTCCACAGAGTGCCCCTCCCGCGTATCCCCCCAGAACAGACCCGGTCGCCAGGCTAGTGACTGCCCGGCGTCCGGACCGGTCGATCCTACAAACCGACGCGGACAATTCCGGATCGGTTCCCTCTGACGTGCATCTCCGTCCACTTCGGGCACCCCGGTTCCGCCATGGCGAACACGGAATGTAGACATGGACCGTCAGCGCGTTGGTGAGGACGCGAAGGTGAGGAGACACCGTGGCGTTGCGCGTGGTCGGTGCCGGGCTGCCCCGGACCGGAACCCTGTCGTTGAAGACGGCCCTCGAGAAGCTGCTCGGCGCGAAGTGCTACCACATGGTCGAGCTGTTCGAACACCCAGAGCACGGCCCCACCTGGGCCGACATCTCCGAAGGCAAGGAGGCCGACCTGACGGCCCTGCTCGACGGCTACGCGGCGGCCGTGGACGCCCCCGCGATGATGGTGTGGCGGCAACTGGCCGACGCCAACCCCGACTCCGTCATCCTGCTCTCCCGCCGCGAGACCCCCCAGCAGTGGGTCCGCAGCATGGAGAACACCATCTTCCCCCGCATCCGCGAGACCCAGCGCCTCTTCGGCTCGTACGAGGAGGTCCCCGAGGACGTCCCCGCACAGGTCCGCACGATGGCCCGCATGTTCGCCGGGATGGCCGAGGGCATGGCCAAGTACGTGGACGACCCCGAGGCCGCCGCCGCGTGGTACGAGCAGTACAACGCCGACGTCCGAGCCACCGCCCCACCCGCCCGCCTCCTTGAGTGGACGGCCGCCGACGGCTGGGAGCCGCTGTGCACGGCCTTGGGCGTCCCGGTTCCGGACGAGCCGTTCCCACGCGTGAACAGCTCGGAGGAGTTCCAGGAGCGCGTCCGCGACCGGGGGGTGCTGGGGATGCCGGCTGGGTTCGGTGGGGAGGCGGAGGGCTAGGGGCTGGGAGCCGCGCGGCTTGTGTGAGCGCGCGGCTTGTGTGGGGTCGCGCGGTTCCCAGGTTGAGCCGCGCGGGCTTGTGAAGCCGCGCGACTTGTGTGAGCCGCGCTGCCCGTGTTGAGTCGGGCGGCCTACGGAGTTGCGCGGCTTGTGTGGGGTCGCGCGGCTTGTGGAGTTGCGGGGCTTGTGTGGGGTCGCGCGGCGTGTTGAGTCGCGCGGGTCTGTATGGAGCCGGGCGGCCTGTGGAGTCGCGGGGCCTGTGGAGTTGCGCGGCTTGTGTGGGGTCGGGCGGCGTGTGTGAGTCGCGCGGGTCTGTGTAGAGCCGGGCGGCTTGTGGAGTCGCGCGGCCTCTGTGGAGCGGCGCGGCGTGTGTGAGTTGCGCGGCCCGTGTGGGGTCGCGCGGCTTGTGGAGTTGCGGGGGTTGCGTGGGGGCCGCGGGGCGTGTGTGGAGCCGCGCGGCCTGGGTTCGGGTCGCGTGCAATGCCCCGAAGCCCGGGACGCCAAGGGCGGCAGCTTCGCGGCCCAGCCTTGGATACGGCTGGGTGAGGGCGCGGGGGTCTGTCGCGCGGAGCGCGGCCTTTGGGGCGTACGGCCGCGGTGAGCTCCCTTACGCGCATCGAGAGCGCGACGCCCGGGGGGGTGCGGCCCGGAGGGGATGCCGGGGACCAGGATGCTGAGGGCGGCAGCCTCGCGGCCCAGCCTTGGATACGGGTAACTGAGGGCGCGGGGGGACTGTCGCGCGGAGCGCGGCCTTTGGCGTGTGGGGCTACGCGAACCCCCTCACGCGCACCGAGAGCACGAGGCCCCGGAGGGTGGTTGCGGCCCGGAGGGGATGGCCGGGGCCAGGATCGCTCGGGGACGGCTGCGTGTGACGACGTCCCGGGCGCGGATTGCTAAGGGCGGCAGCCTCGCGGCCCAGCCTTGGATACGGCTGGGTGAGGGCGCGGGGGGTCTGTCGCGCGGAGCGCGGCCTTTGGGCGGCGGGCATGAGGCTCGCGGTGCACGGGGCTGGGGGCGGCCGGGGCTGGAGGCGCGTGGGGATGGAGGCTCGCGGGCTGGGGCGTGCGGGCTGAGGGGCGCGGGGGTCAGTCGGATGGGTGCCAGTGGGTGGCTACGTCGCGGGAGAGGGCTCGGGCGGCCGTGCGGACGGCGGGGGCCAGGCGGTGGAGTTCGGCTTTGCGTTGGCGGGTCGTTAGGGACAGGGCGGCTACTACGCGGCCGTCGCCTGTGCGGATGGGGGCGGCTATCGAACGGGTGCCCAGGGTCATTTCCTGGTCGGTGAAGGCCAGGCCCGTACGGCGGACCTCGGCCAGCTCGGCGCGCAGGGCGTCCGTGTCCGTGACGGTGTGGGGGGTCAGGGCGCGCAGGCCCTTGGACAGGGCGGTCTCGATGGCGTCGTCGCCCGCGTACGCGAGGAGGACCTTGCCGACGCCCGTGGCGTGCAGGGGGAGCTCGGAGCCTACGCGGGTCACGATGGGGACCGAGCGGGGGCCGTGGAGGCGCTCCAGGTAGAGGGCGCGGCCGGCGCGCCATACGGCTAGCTGGACGTTCTCGTGGGTGGCCTCGTAGAGGTCCTCGAGGTACGGGAGGGCGAGTTCGCGCAGGTCGCGGGGGCCGGCGGCCTGGGCGCCGATCTGCCAGAGGCGCAGGCCCACGCGGTACGAGCCGTCCGGGAGCTTCTCCAGGAAGCCGCCGCCGGTGAGCTCGCGGATCAGCCGGTGGCCGGTGGCGAGCGGCAGGTGGGCGCGGTGGCAGATCTCGGTGAGCGTGAGGCGTACGTCGCCGGGGGAGAACGCGGCGAGGATCGCCATGATCTTCCCGGCGACGCTCACCGGACGCCCGGTCGCGCCCCGGTCGTTGCGCGTCACGGCCGCCGGGCTCATCCGGCACCGGACGGCCGCGAAGCGCCGCCCGCCTCCGCGCCGCCGACTCCGGCCCCGCCGCCCGCCTCCGCACCGCCCGCCTCAGCGCCGCCCGCCCTCGGGACGCCTGCCGGGGCGCCGTCCGCCCCCGGGACGCCTGCCGAGGCCCCGTCCGCCGCAAGTACGCCCTCCTCGCGGAGCACCCGTTGGGCGACCGCGAACGCCGAGTTGGCCGCGGGGACGCCGCAGTAGATGGCGGTCTGCAAGAGGACCTCGGCTATCTCGTCCGGGGTCAGGCCGTTGCGGAGGGCGGCTCGGACGTGCATCGCGAGCTCGTCGAGGTGGCCGCCGGCGACCATTGCGGTGAGGGTGATGCAGCTTCTGGTGCGGAGGTCCAGGACGGGGCGGGTCCAGATCTCGCCCCAGGCGTAGCGGGTGATGAGGTCCTGGAAGTCCTCGGTGAACGCGGTGGCCGCCGCCTGGGCGCGGTCCACGTGCGCGTCGCCGAGGACGCGGCGGCGCATCGCCGTGCCCTGGGCGTGCCGTTCCTCGTCGGTCATGTCCTTACTCTCCCCGTCCCGGCTCGTCACGGGCCGTCAGGTGGGCGGTGATTCGCGGGGTGACGAGGTCGGGGCGCTGGACGTTCGCGAGGTGGGCGGCGCCCGGGATCACGGCGAGTTCGGCACCCGGGATGCCCGCGGTGAGGATCTCGGCGTGGGCGACGGGCGTGGACGGGTCGTCGGCGCCGGCGATGACCAGGGTCGGCGCGGTGATCTCGGGGAGGCGGTCGCGCAGGTCGTACGACGCGATCGCGGTGCAGCACCGCGCGTAGCCCTCGGGGTCGACGTCGTTCAGCATGTCGGTGATCCGGCGTACGGGCGCGGGCCTGTCGCGGGCGTACGCGCCGGTGAACCAGCGGTCGATCAGGGTGTCCACCATCGGCGCCATGCCCGCGCGGCGCACCAGGCCGGCGCGTTCCCGCCACGGCTCCGGGTCGCCGAACCGCGCGGACGTGCAGCACAGCACGAGCCGTTCGACGCGGTCGGGCGCGCGTACGGCGGCGGTCGCGGCGATGGCGCCGCCCAGGGAGACGCCGCCGATCGCGAACCGCCCCACCCCGAGGTCGGTGACGAGACTGAGCACGCCGGCGGCCAGGTCGTCGACCGTCGGCTCACCGGACGGCAGCGCAGTGCCGGGGACGTGGCCAGGCAGGTCGTACCTGATCACCCGCCATGACGCGGCGAGCGCGGGCATCTGCGGCGCCCAGACGTCGTGGGTGGTGCCGAGGGACGGCCCGAGTACGAGGACGGGCGCGTCGTCGGGGCCGTCGACGCGGTAGCACGGGGGCAGTACCATCCCGCGATTCTCCACTACCGGCCTGTGGAAGGCGGCCCGGTGGTCCGGCGCCGAGCAGGCGATCACGTAACGAGTCCATAACCGGTGCGCCACAGGTCTTTCCGTGGGGCCGGTCACATCAGTATGACAATCACATCATTTCGTTGCCCCCCGGCGAATTGGAGAACCGATGAGGTGGCGTGCCACCGGTGGACTCGCCGCGGCTTGTGCCGCCGCGCTCGTGATGTCCGCCTGTTCGTCCGGCCAGGAGACGTCCTCCGGTCCTGACGTGAAGAAGAAGACCGGGCACATCTCGATCTCGTACCTGCAGAAGCAGGGCGACCAGCAGTACTTCGTCGACGAGGCGAACGGCGCGAAGGCCGAGGCGAAGAAGCTCGGCGACGTCCAGGTGAACGTGGTGAACCTGGCGCTCGACTCGAACAAGGCGATCAGCGAGATGGACACCGCCGTGGCGCGGAAGTCCGACGGCATCGCGATGGTCGCGCCCGACCAGAAGATCGGCCCGCAGGTCATCGACAAGGCGCGCCAGGCGAAGGTCCCGTTCGTCGCCTCGGACGACGTCCTGAAGGACGGCAAGGGCAAGGACGTCCCGTTCGTCGGCTTCGACGGCACGTCCATGGGCCGCAAGGTCGGCGCCGAGGCCGCCACGCTGTACAAGAAGGCCGGCTGGAAGGCGTCCGACACCCGCATCATCGCGGCCTGGAAGCAGGACCTCTCGGTGTGCTCGCAGCGGGTCGACGGCGCGAAGGCGGCGTTCGGCGAGGGCGTGCAGGCATCCGACGTCCCGAAGACGATCAAGCTCGGTACGGACAACACGCCCACCGACGCGCAGAACAAGGCCAGCGCCACGCTCAACGCCAACAGCGGCGTGAAGCACTGGATCGTCTGGGGCTGCAACGACGAGAACACCACGGGCGTCGTCACCGCGCTCCAGAACGCCAAGGTCGCGCCGGACGACATCATCGGCGTGGGCCTCGGCGCGTACCTGGCCTGCAAGGACTGGAAGGCCGGGCAGGACTCCGGCAACAAGGCGGCGCTGTTCATCAACGGTGAGGACGTCGGTGCGCTGGCCGTACGCGACCTGGTGACGTCGCTGCGCAGCGGCAAGCAGATGCCGCCGCAGACGATCGCGCCGACCAAGATGGTGGACGCCTCCAACTGGAAGCAGGCCGGCGTCAAGTGCACGTAGTCGAGCCGCCGGTCGCCCTTCGGGTGGACGGGCTCGGCAAGGGGTTCGCGGGGGTCACGGCGCTGTCGGACGTGACCCTCGACCTCCCCGCCGGCCGGGTCACCGCGATCATGGGCGAGAACGGCGCGGGCAAGTCGACGCTGCTGAAGATCCTCAGCGGCGACTACCAGCCGGACCACGGGCGCGTGCTGCTCGACGGCCACCCCGTGGCCTTCGGCGGCACGGCCGCGGCGCACCGCGCGGGCGTACGGGTGATCTACCAGGAACCGGAGATCGTGCCGCACGTCTCCGTCGCGGAGAACGTCTACCTCGGCGCGCTGCCGCGGCGGGGCCGGATCGTCGACCGACGGAAGCTGAACGCCATGGTCACGGCGGACATCGAGCGGTACGGCTTCGGCGGCGTGCTGGCCCCGGACACCCTGGGCCGCCACCTGTCGGCCGCGCAGCGCCAGCTCGTGGAGATCCTGCGCGCGCTGGTCACCCGGCCGAAGGTGATCGCGTTCGACGAGCCCACGTCGTCGCTGTCGGACCACGAGGTGGACGCGCTGTTCGCCTTGATGGGCCGGCTGCGCGACGACGGCGTGGCCATCGCGTACGTCTCGCACCGCATCAAGGAGATCTTCCGCATCGCCGACCAGGTGGCCGTGCTGCGCGACGGCAAGCTGGTCGGCACCCGCGAGGTCGCCGACGTGACCGAGAACGACCTGGTCAAGATGATGGTCGGCCGCGATCTCACGACGATGTTCGAGCACCGCCACGCCCCGGCGGACGACCGCGTGGTGCTGAGCCTGCGCGACGTCACGACCGACGACGTCCGCGACGTCAGCCTGGACGTCCGCGCGGGCGAGGTCGTGGGGCTGGCCGGGCTGGTCGGCGCGGGCCGCTCCGAGCTGGCCCGCGCCATCGTCGGCGACCTGCCCATCCGCTCCGGCGAGGTGCGCGTCGACGGCGGGCGCGTGCGCCTGCGCGACCCCGGCGACGCGAAACGCGCCGGCATCGGGCTGGCGCCGGAGGAGCGCAAGGCCGACGCGCTGCTGCTGCGCCGCACCGTACGCGACAACGCCAGCCTCGCGATGCTCGACAAGCTGCGGCGGTTCCGCATCGTCCGCCGCCAGGCCGAGCGCGAGATGGTCCAGACGTACGCGAAACGCCTGCGCATCCGCACCCCCAGCCTGGAGGCGGAGGTGCGCAACCTCTCCGGCGGCAACCAGCAGAAGGTGGTGCTGGCCCGCTGGCTGGCCGTCCACCCGAAGGTGCTGATCCTGGACGAGCCCACGCGCGGCGTCGACGTGGGCGCGAAGGCCGAGATCTACGCGGTCATCGACCAGCTCGTCGCCGACGGCGTCGCGGTGCTCGCCATCTCCTCGGAGCTGCCGGAGATCCTCGGCATCTGCGACCGCATCTACGTCATGCAGGGCGGCCGGATCACCGGCGAGCTCGACCGCGCGCACGCCACGGAGGAGCGCGTCCTCGCCCTGGCCATGGCCGACCAACTTCAGAGCGGACCTGAGGCGTCCGAAGGAGGCACCTCGTGAGTCAGACCACGGACAGCGTCGCCGCAGGCACCGAGGACGCGGCGGCGCCGTGGCGCCGCGTCCTCGACGCCGTCGGCGTGCAGAACCTCAGCCTGCTGATCGCGCTCGGCATCCTCGTCGCGATCATCGGCTCCCAGCAGTCCGGGTTCTTCCTGGCCGCGAACATCGAGACGATCGGTACGGCCGTCGCGGTCACCGGGCTGCTGTCGCTGGTCGAGACCGTCGTGATCATCCTCGGCGGGCTCGACATCTCGGTGGGGTCGCTGGCCGGGCTGTCGTCCGTCGCGTCCGCGATGATCTTCACGGCGCTGGACGCGAACGCCATGTTCGGCATCGTCGGGGCGCTGCTCATCGGCCTGGCCTGCGGGCTGCTCAACGGCTGCGTCATCGTGTTCGGCCGGGTCAACCCGGTGGTCGCGACGCTCGCGACGCTGGCCGCGTTCAAGGGCCTCGCGCAGCTCATCTCCGACGGCCGCGCCCAGGGCTACACCGGCACCAACTCGGTGTTCATCTTCATCGCGCGCGGCGCCATCCTCGGCATCCCCACGCTGATCTGGGTGTTCGCGGCCGTCGCCGTGGTCATCCACATCGTGCTGCGCTACTCCGACATCGGCCGCAACATCTACGCCATCGGCGGCAACGAGACGGCCGCGCGGCTGGCCGGCATCAACATCAACAAGTACATCCTGGCCGTCTACGCGTGCAGCGGCCTCGTCGCGGCGCTGGCCGGGCTGCTGATCACCGCGCGTACAGGCTCGGGGCAGCCGGTGTCGGGCAGCGAGGGCACCGAGCTGGAAGCGGTGACCGGCGCGGCGCTCGGCGGCTGCGTGATGAAGGGCGGCAAGGGCAGCGTGGTCGGCACGGTGCTCGCGGTGATCCTCCTCGGCGTGCTGACGAACGGCATGACGCTGCTCGGCATCAACCCGTTCTGGCAGAACGTCGCGAAGGGCACGCTGCTCGTCGTCGCCGTGATCATCCAGCAGCTCCGCAGCGGCGAGCGGCGCGTCGGGCTGCCCGCGTGATGGACGACCGGCACCGCTGGAGCCTGCACGCCCGGCTGGTCGACGCCCTGGGCAGGCGGGTCATCGCCGATCCAGGGCTGACGCTCAGCCCGGACGACATCGGCGCCGAGTTCGGCGTCTCCCGCACGGTCGTACGGGAGACGCTGCGGGTGCTGGAGGCCAAGGGGCTGGTGTCCGCGCGGCCGAACGTCGGCACGCGCGTACGGCCGCGTACCGACTGGAACCTGTTCGACCCGCAGGTCATCGACTGGCGGCTGCACAGTCCGCAGCGCGCCGACCAGATGCGGGAGCTCCTCGAGCTGCGCGCCGGGGTCGAGCCGATGGCCGCGCGGCTGGCCGCGGAGCGCGCGGGACCCGACGACGTCGCCGCGCTGCGTACGGCGTGGGGCGGGATGCGGGACGCGCTGGACGCCCGCGACCTCTCGGCGTTCTCCGCGGCCGACATCGCCCTGCACACGGCGCTGCTCGCCGCCGTGGACAACCCGATGATCGCGCAGCTCGCCGGGGTGGTCGCCGAGGTCGTGTGGGCGCGGGAGGAGATGCTGCGCCGCCCCGAGCACATCAACCCGGAGGCGGTGGCCCGCCACGGCGACCTCGTGGACGCGGTGGCCAAGGGCGTGCCGGACCTCGCGGCCGAGGCCATGCGCGCCGTACTGGCCGAGGTCACGCACGCCGTGACCACCTCACCGCCCTGACCGGATCCGGGTCAGCTCGAGGTCTTGTAGACCGTCCAGCCGCCGTCGACCGGGAGGCTGACGCCCGTCACGTACGCGGCGTCGGCGGAGGCCAGGAACGCGATGACCGCGGCGACCTCCTCCGGGCGGCCGAAACGCCCGGCCACGGTCTGCTCGACGCTGCGGGCGCGGTCCTCCTCGGAGACGCCGTCCCAGGCCGCGGTCATGATCGGGCCGGGCAGCACGCAGTTCACCCGTACGTCAGGGCCGTACTCCACGGCGAGCTGCCGGGTCAGCGCGGTCAGCCCGCCCTTCGTCGCGGCGTACGCGGGATGGCCGGGCAGGCCCACCAGGGCGTGCACCGACGACGTGACCACGATCGAGCCGCGCGTCTCCCGCAGGCCCGGCAGGCAGGCCTGGACGCCGAGGAACGTGCCGGTCAGGTTCACCGTGAGCTGCCGCTCCCACGACGCGCGCGTCATGGTGTGCGCGGCGGTGACCTCCTTGGCGTACGCGTTGGCGACCAGCACGCCGACCGGGCCGTCCGCGGCCGCGACCGCGCGCGCCCACGCCTCCTCCTCGGCCACGCTGCCGGTCACCGCGACCGCGCGGCCGCCGTCGCGCGCGATCGCGGCGGCCACCTCGCGTACGGCGTCGTCGATGTCGAGCAGCACCACGCTCGCGCCGTCCGCGGCGAACCGGTGCGCCGTCGCCGCGCCGATGCCGTGCGCCGCGCCGGTCACCACGATGGTGCTCCCCGTGAACCGCCCTGCCTGGGTCATTCCGCCTCCCTCGTCGCGATCTTCACAGCCTCCTTGACCGGACCTCCACGGCGGAAGTCAAAACGATGGGAAATACCGTTGACGCCCCATCGGGCGGGAGTGATACTGCGGTGACATTTTGTTACTTGTGTGGCCCCAGTCACCACCCGCACCGTGGAATCGGGGAGACAGCGGTATGGCACGAATCCTTGGCGCACACCGCATCGCCGCCGCGGTGGTGGCCTTAGCGCTGGTCCTCAGCGGCTGCGCGGGCGGCGGTGGCCGCAAAGGCCCGATCGAGCTGACGTTCTGGTCCTGGGTGCCCGGCATCGACAAGTCCGTGGCGCTGTGGAACCGCACCCACCCGGGCGTCCAGGTCCACCTCGACCAGATCACCGCGGGCGCCGACGGCGGCTACGCCAAGATGTTCTCCGCCGTGAAGGCCGGTTCCGGCCCCGACGTCGCGCAGGTCGAGTACTGGGCGATCCCGGCGTTCGTGCTCGAAGGCGGCCTCGTCGACCTCTCGAAGCACGGCGTACGGCAGTACCAGAACCGCTTCGTGCCGTGGCAGTGGAACCAGGGCGTGTTCAACGGCGGCGTCTACGCGGTGCCGCAGGCGTCCGGGCCCATGGCGCTGTACTACCGCGCCGACCTGTTCGCGAAGTACGGCCTCAAACCGCCCGCCACCTGGGCCGACTACGCCAAGGCCGCGGCCGTCATCAAGCAGAAGGACCCCACGGCCAGCATCGGCACGTTCCCGCCCGCGAACTCGCAGTGGTTCATCTCGCTGGCCTGGCAGGCGGGCGCGCACTGGTTCGGCGCCGCCGACAAGTGGTCGGTCGACATCGACGACCCGGCCACCCAGAAGGTCGCGTCGTACTGGGACGGCCTGCGCCGCAAGGGCCTCGTCGACACCATGCCGGACGTCCAGACCGGCTGGTACAAGGCGGTGCACGACGGCAAGATCCTCGCCTGGGTGGGCCCGCAGTGGGGCGACGCGCTGCTCAAGGGCAACGCGCCCAACACGGCCGGCAAGTGGCGGGTCGCGCCCATGCCGCAGTGGGACCCCAAGCACGAGGCGTCGTCCAACTGGGGCGGGTCGTCCAGCGCCGTCCTGCGCGGCACAACACATCCCGACGAGGCCATGCAGTTCGCCGTCTGGCTGAACACCGACCGGGGCAGCATCAACGACCTCATCGCGGGCGGCTACGGCTGGCCGGCCGCCGCCGGCGCGCTGAAGGGCTCCGCGCTGGACCACCCCGACCCGTTCTTCGGCGGCCAGCGCTACAACGACGTGTTCGCCGACGCCGACAAGCACATCGACACCGGGTGGCGCTGGATCCCCACCACGATGTCGCTGATCGACACGCTGAACACCGGCTTCACCAACGCGATCACCTCGCCGCACGGCACGTTCCTCGGCGCCGTGCGCACCGCGCAGACCACGACCGTGCGTGACATGCGCCGCAAGGGCCTCCAGGTCGTCGCGCCGCCCGAACGGTAGGGAGCCCGTACATGAGCCAGCCAACGCCGAGCGCGCCGCGGCGCGCCCCGCTGCTGTTCCTCGGCCCGTTCGCGGTGCTGTTCGCGCTGTTCTTCGTCGTCCCGATCGTCTACGCGCTGTGGCAGAGCTTCACCGGCGTGCGGCGTACGGGCCCGCTCGGCCTGGGCGGCAGCCGTACGGTCTTCGCCGGGCTGAGCAACTACGCGGCCGCGCTCACGCAGACGGGCTTCGCGGCGAGCCTGCTGCGCATCCTGATCTTCGGCGTGGTCGTGGTGCCGGTGATGATCGTCGCGGCGACGGCGCTCGCGCTCATGCTGGACGCCGCGTCCGCCCGGTGGCCGCGGTTCTTCCGCGCGGTCTACTTCCTGCCGTACGGCATCCCCGGCGTGATCGCGTCCATCCTGTGGAGCTTCCTCTACCTCCCCGGGCTGAGCCCGATCCTGGAGGTGCTCGGCAAGCTCGGCATCGACGTCGACCCGCTGGGCGGCACCGGCGTGCTGTGGGCGATCGCGAACATCGTGATCTGGGAGTTCGCCGGATACAACATGCTCGTCATCGTGGCGCAACTGCAGTCCGTGCCCGGCGACCTGTACGACGCGGCCCGGGTCGACGGCGCGAACGCCTGGCAGATGATCTGGCGCATCAAGCTGCCGCTGATCCGCCCGGCGGTCGTGCTGACCACGGTGTTCACCATCATCGGCACGCTCCAGCTCTTCGCCGAGCCGATGGTCCTCAAACGCGGCGCCCCGGCGATCACGAACGACTACACCCCGAACGTCTCGGCGTACAACCAGGCGTTCACGTACAACAACTACGGCCTCGCCGCCGCCGAGGCGGTGCTGCTCGCGCTGGCCGCGTTCGTCCTGTCGTTCGGCTTCCTGCGGCTGGTCGGCCGCGGCGGGCGCGCGGGGGGTGCGCGGTGACCGCGCGTACGGAGGGCCCGGCGCGGACGAGCCTCGGCTGGCGCATCCTGGTCACCGCGATCCTCGCGGTGGTGGCCGTCTACTTCCTGGTGCCGGTGTACTGGCTGATCGTCGCGGCCACGAAGACCACGGACGAGCTGCTCGGCACCTCGCCGCTGTGGTTCGCCAAGCAGCCGCACGTCTGGTCCAACCTGACCAAGCTGTTCGCGTACGACGACCACATCTACCTCAGGTGGATCGGCAACACGATCCTCTACTCCGGCGTGGGCGCGCTGGTCGCGACGCTGCTGTCCGCGGCCGCCGGATACGCCATGGCGAAGTTCGACTTCCGCGGGCGCGAGGCGGCCTTCAACATCGTGCTCGGCGGCGTGCTGGTGCCGATGACCGTGCTGGCGCTGCCGCTCTACCTGATGTTCGCGTCCGTCGGCCTGGCCGACACGTACTGGTCGGTGCTGCTGCCGAGCGTGGTGAGCCCGTTCGGCGTCTACCTCAGCCGCATCTACTGCGAGGCCGCCGTGCCGAACGACCTCCTGGAGGCGGCGCGCGTCGACGGCGCGGGCGAGCTGCGGATCTTCTTCACGGTCGTGCTGCGCATCATGTCGCCGGCGCTGGTCACGGTGTTCCTGTTCCAGCTCATCGGCATCTGGAACAACTACTTCCTGCCGCTGGTGATGCTCTCGGACCCGAGGCTGTATCCGCTGCCGCTCGGCCTGATGTCGTGGCTGTCGGTCAACGACCGGGTACCCGTACAGACGCAGCTCACGGTGGGCGGCGCGCTGGTGTCGGTGATCCCGCTGGCGATCGCGATCGTGGTCCTGCAACGGTTCTGGCGTACCGGGCTCACGGCGGGGAGTGTCAAGGCTTGATTCCGAGCGGATTCGCGTACGGCGGCGACTACAACCCGGAGCAGTGGCCACCGGAGACGTGGGCCGAGGACATGAGGCTGATGCGCGAGGCCGGGGTGAACCTCGTGACGCTCGGCATCTTCGGCTGGGCGCAGATCGAGCGCACACCCGGGACGTACGAATGGGGGTGGTTCGACCAGGTCATGGACCTCCTGGCGGAGAACGGCATCGCCGTGTGCCTGGCCACCATGACCGCGTCGCCGCCCCCGTGGATGGCCCGCGCCCACCCCGAGACCCTGCCCGTACGCGCCGACGGCACCGTGCTCGCCCCGGGCGCGCGGCAGCACTACACGCCGTCGAGCGCCGTCTACCGGCGGTACGCCACGCGCTTCGTGGAGGCGCTCGCCACCCGCTACGCCGCGCATCCCGCGCTGGCCATGTGGCACGTCGGCAACGAGTACGGCTGCCACGTCGCCGAGTCGTACGGGCCGGTCGACGCGGTCGCGTTCCGCGAGTGGCTGCGCGACCGCTACGGCGGCCTCGACGCCCTGAACGACGCGTGGTCCACGGCGTTCTGGTCGCAGCGCTACTCCGCGTGGGAGGAGATCGAGCCGCCGCGCACCGCGCCCACGTTCGGCAACCCGGCCCAGCGGATCGACTACCGGCGGTTCTCCTCCGACGCCCTGCTCGGCTGCTACCTCGCCGAACGCGCGGTGCTCCGGCGCGTCACGCCGGACGTCCCGGTGACCACGAACTTCTTCCCGCTCGGCAACCCGGCGCTGGACATGCACGCCTGGGCGGCCGAGGAGGACGTCGTGTCCTACGACTCCTATCCCGACCCGGCCGACCCCGAGGCGCACATCGGCGCGGCGTTCGCGTACGACCTGATGCGCTCGCTGAAGGGCGGCGCGCCGTGGATGCTGATCGAGCAGGCGCCGAGCGCGGTCAACTGGCGGCAGGTGAACCGCCCGAAGGCGCCGGGACGGATGCGGCTCGGCTCGTGGCAGGCGGTCGCGCACGGCGCCGACGCGGTGCTGTTCTTCCAGTGGCGGGCCTCACGTGGCGGCGCCGAGAAGTTCCACTCGGCGATGGTGCCGCACGCGGGTCCGGATTCCCGTACGTTCAGCGAGGTTCGTGAGCTTGGCCGGGAGCTGGCCGACCACGCGGGGCTCGCCGGGTCCCGCGTCCGCGCACGGGCCGCCCTGGTGCTCGACTGGCCGAGCTGGTGGGCGCTGGAACAGCCCAGCCACCCGTCCACGCGGCTGCGCCAGATGGAGGCGGCGCTATCCCACTACACGCCCCTGTGGCGCGCCAACATCACCTGCGACGTGGTGCATCCGGAGGCCGACCTCACCCCGTACGCCCTGGTCATCCTCCCGAACCTCTACCTCCTCGACGAGGGCGCCGCCGCCAACCTGACCCGCTTCACCGAGTCAGGCGGCCACCTCCTAGCGTCCTTCTTCACCGCCGTAGCCGACAAGAACGACCGCATCCACCCCGGCGGCCCCCCAGGCCCCCTGGCCCCCGTCCTCGGCCTCCACACAACAGAGTTCTGGCCCCTAGCCAAGGGCGAGACCGTGGATCTGGAGCCCCCCGCCCCGGCGGGGGCCGCCCATGCCCCACCTCCGCCCATCGCCTCCGGGGAGGGGGCAGGCGCCGCTTCCTCCCCGCCCCAGCCCCATGCCTCCGAGGGCGAGGGGGCGCGCGTGGCTCCCCAGCCCCTTGCCTCCGGGAACGAGGGAGAACGCGTGGCCTCCTTCGGGGGTGGCGCGGCGGGGGCGGTCCCCGCCCCACCCCAGCCCCGTGCCTCCGGGGGCCAGGGGGCGCGCGTCGCTTCCACCCCGCCCCCCGCCTCCGGAGGTGACGCGGGGGCCGCCGCCCCGCCTCCGCCCTCCGCCTCTGGCGGCGAGCGGGCAGGCGTGGCATCGTCCGGGGGTGGCGCGGCGGGGGCCGCCCCCGCCCCGCCTCCGCCCCTTGCCTCCGGGGGCGAGGGGGCGCGCGTGGCTTCCCAGCCCCTTGCCTCCGGGGACGAGGGAGAACGTGTGGCTTCCTTCGGGGGTGGCGCGGCGGGGGCGACCCCCGCCCCACCCCAGCCCCTTGCCTCCGGTGGCGAGGGGGCGGGCGTGGCTTCGTCCGGGGGTGGCGCGGCGGGGGCCGCCCCCGCCCCGCCTCCGCCCCTTGCCTCCGGGAACGAGGGGGCAGGTGTGGCTTCCTTCGGGGGTGGCGCGGCGGGGGTGCCCCCCTCTCCACCCCCGCTCTTCGAGCTTGCAGGGGGGCACGGGGCTCTGTGGTCGGAGGAGATGCGGCTTGAAGGGGCGGTTCCGCTTGTGGTGTTCGGCTCGGGTGGGGCGGAAGGGGAGGCGGCTTTCACGCGGCACGGGTATGGCGCGGGGGTGGCGTATTACCTGGCCACCCGGCCTGATCCCGCCACCATGCGGACGCTCATGGAGTACGTGTGCGCCGAGGCGGGTGTGGCCCCGGCCGTCGGCGGGCTGCCGGAGAACACCGAGGCCGTCGTACGGGAGGGCGCTGACGGCACGCGCTACGCCGTCATCCTCGATCACGACACCGCCGAGGTGACCGTACGCCCCGCGTGACTCTCCGCTTCTGTGCGTGACTAAACATCGACAGTGTGTGATCATTTCTCGATCATCATGTCGACGTGAACGGCGGGGGCACATGTTCCGTGGGGGTGGCGTCCGGCACAAGATCGGCCGCACGATGGTCGGTCTGCTGCTGACGGGCGCCGGTGGCCTGGCCGGTGCCGGGCACGGCGGGTCGGAGCCCGTCGACGTGCTCGGCCACCTGCACGCGGCGCCCAGCGCGTCGCCGTCGCATTCCGCCACGCCGTCGCATTCGGCGACCCCGTCGGCCGCCCCGTCCGCGAAGCACGCGGCCGCCCCGTCGCGTACGCCCTCCGCGCCCGCGCACGCCCGCGCCGCGCAGCGGAAGAAGCGCGCGGCGAACCTCCAGATCACCAAGACCGTGAACCCCAACCCGATGATCATCGGCGCGGTGTCCACGTACACGGTGACCGTCACGAACAGCGGCGACCAGGCCGCCCACGACGTCACGGTGACCGACGACCTGGACGCGAACACCACCCCCGGCGCCCCGTCCGGCGACTGCTCCGCCTCCGGCACCACCGTGACCTGCGGCGGCTCCGGCACGACCATCCCCGCGGGCGGCTCGGTCAGCTACACGATCCCGGTGACCGTCGACTCGGGCGTCTCCGACGGCACCAACATCACCAACCGCGCCTCGGTCGCCAGCTCCGACGCCGGGTCCGCGAACACCCAGCTCATCAGCCAGACCCAGACGCTGAGCGACGTGGAGATCACCAAGACCGCCCCGGCGACGGTGAACCCGGACGGCTCGATCACGTACACGATCAAGGTCACCAACCACGGCCCGTCCGACGCCGTGGACGTCACCGTGCAGGACCCGACCAACGGGAACCTCACCACGATCACCGACCGCCCGTCCGAGTGCCCCGGCGGCGGCCTCACCCTGAGCTGCGGCCTCGGCACGCTCAAGCCGGGCGAGACGCGGGAGTTCACGTTCACCGTGAAGGTCAACCCGGACGTGGACGAGGGCACCGTGATCACCAACTGCGCCACCGTCTACACCGGCAGCCGCGAGTCGACCACCGAGAACAACCAGTCCTGCACCGAGACGACCGTCGGCCCCGAGACGCCCACCCCGACGCCCACCGCCCTGCCGGACGTGCACGTACGGAAGACCGGCCCGGCGGTGGTCCATCCGGACGGCGACGCCACGTACACGATCGTCGTGACCAACGACGGCGACGCCGACGCCGAGAACGTCGTGATCGACGACCCGGACCACTCCATCGCCGAGATCACCGACCTGCCGTCCCAGTGCACCGACGACGGCACGGCCGTGCACTGCGACCTCGGCACGCTAAAGCCCCACCAGTCCGTGGTGCTCACCTTCAAGGTGCACATCAGCCCCACCGCCGCGAACAACAGCCATCTCGTCAACTGCGCGATCGCCGGGACCGGCTCCCGTCAGCGCACCGTGCGCAACGACGTCTCCTGCGTGACCACCACCGTCGAGGACGAGACCCCGACGCCCACGCCCACCGATACGCCCACGGAGACGCCGACCGGGACGCCCACCGCGACGCCCACGCGGACGCCCACGGCGACCCCGACGCACGGCGGCTCCGGCGGCCCGAGCCCGTACCCGACCGTGCCGGGCGGCCCCGGGGGACCGGGCGGACCGGGGCCGTACGCCGGGCACGGCACGGGCCTGCCCTTCACCGGGACCCCGGCCGGCCTGCTCGCCCTGGGCGCCGCGGCGCTGATCGCCGCCGGGATCGCCGCCGTCACCGTGGCGCGCCACCGCGCACGCCGGGGCTGACGCTCCCGTTCACGCCGTGCGCACCTCCCCGGCCGGGGAGCCCGCGCCCGTACGCCCGCGGCGGGCCACGGTGAACGACGCCGTGGCCACGGCCGCCGCGGACGCCACGGTGACCGCGTAGAACAGCACCGACGTACCGCTGAACACGCCGAGCAGCGCGCCGCCGATGTACGGGCCGAGGATGCCGCCGAGGCGGCCGAAGCCGAGCATCAGGCCCTCGCCCGTGCCGCGCGCGTGCACCGGGTACGTCCGCGCGCAGATGTTGTTGACCACGAACTGGCCGCCGAGGATGAACAGGCCGGCCATGGCGATGCCGAGGATGTCGGTGGCGGAGGTGCCGACGACCGCGACCAGCAGCGCGCCCAGGGCGCCGATGGCGCACCACAGCATGATCGTGCGGCGCCCGCCGAGCCAGCGGTCCGCGACGACGCCGCCGATGATCGCACCGGCCACCGACATGAGCTGGAGGATGCCGCCGTACGCGTAGCCGGCCGCGAACCCGTGCCCGCGGGCGATCATCAGCTCCGGCGTCCACGTGGACAGCCCGTACACGCAGAACAGCAGCAGGAACGCGGTCGACCACAGGGCCAGCGTGCGCGGCCGGTACGCCGGGCTGATCGTCAGCCGCCAGTCGCGCAGCCCCTCGTGCGGCGGCACGGTGAGCACGGCCGCGCGGTACGCCTCGGCGCGGTCCGGACGCAGCCGGGCGAGCAGCGCCGCGGCGGTGCCCGTACGGCCGCGGGCCACCAGGTACTCCACCGACTCGGGGAACACGGCCAGGTAGAGGAGACCGAGCACGGCGGAGCCCGCGCCGATGTAGAACAGCACCTCCCAGCCGAGCGCCGGCGTGAACGCCACGCCCGCGACCGCGGCGAGCAGCCCGCCGACGCCGAATCCGCAGCCGCCGAGAACGGCCATCCGGTTGTGCACGCGGCGCGGGAGGTACTCGTTGATGTACGCCGTGCCCAGCGGCAGCAGCACGCCGAGGCCGAGCCCGGTGGCCACGCGGAGCAGCACGAACGGGCCGAACGATCGGGCGAACACCGCGGTGAGCAGGCTGAACACGCCCGCGACGAACAGCCCGGCGAGCAGCGTGGGGCGCCGTCCGATGCGGTCCGCGACCACCCCGTGCACCAGCGAGCCGATGCCGAAGCCGATCAGCCCGGACGAGACCAGCAGCCCGGTCTGCGCCTCCGACAGCCCCCACGGCTTCACCACGAAGTGGATCATGTAGCTCGGGATGAACGTGTCGAACCCGTCGAAGATCGTCGCCGCCGCGACGAGCGCGACGAGCACCCAATGGAACGGCCGCACTCGCGCGCCGGCCAGTTCCTCACGTACGTCGATGCGCTCCACAGCACGATCCGCCATACGGCCTCACCTGTTCAGGGGGATTGGGGGACCGGGAACGCCGCCACGCTAACCATCCCCTTCCTCCCCCCGGAATCCGCCCCGCGTACGATTCTTCCGTGCAGAACGATCCCGGACCGCCGAAGGCGACGTCCCCAGCGCCGGACGCCTCAGGCGCCGCGGGCTCGTCCGGACCGGCCGGTGCGCGGGGCGACCGGCGGCCGTATCTCATCGAGTCCGTCGACAACGCCCTGCGGCTGCTCCTGCTGGTGCGGGAGCGGCGGGCCGTACGGGTGGCGGAGGCGGCCGACCACCTGGGCGTGGCCCGCTCGACCGCGCACCGCCTGCTGACCGGCCTGCGCTACCGCGGCTTCCTCATCCAGGACTCCCACCGCGTCTACCGCCCAGGCCCGGTCTTCGCCGCGGTCGGCCTCGCCGCCGCAGCCCCCGACCTGCGCCTCCTGGCCCGTCCGCACCTCCAGGAGATCAACGCCGCGGTCGACGAGACCGTCCACCTCCTGGTCCTCGAAGGCAACGGCGTCCGCTTCGTCGAAGGCATGGAAGGCACCAAGGCGCTGCGCGTCGGCACCCGCGTGGGCGTCGTCCTCCCCGCGCACTGCACGGCAGGCGGCCTGGTCCTCCTGGCCGCCCTCCCGTCCGAGGAGGTCACCGCCCTCTACCCCCGCGGCCTCCCCACCGCCCCCGGCGACGCCATCACCGAGCTCCCCGCGCTGCGCCGCCGCCTCCGCACGGTCCGCCGAGCCGGCTACGGCACCAACTCCGGCGAAAGCGAACGCGGCATCTCAGCCGTAGCCGTCCCGGTATCCGACCCCGACGGCCATACCATCGCCTCCCTGGCCATAGCCATGCCATCAGCCCGCTGCCCCCGAACCCGCGCCCCAGAGCTTGCGACCCTGCTGCACGGCCACGCGCGGTCAATTACGGCGTCGCTGTAGCCGCGCGTCACCCCGTCCACTCGTCCGCGAGGGACCGCGCCTTGGCGAGGAACGCGTCGAGCGACTCCCCGTCGTACCGCTCGTCCGCGACGAGGGCCGTCAGCATCACGAGCTGAGCCCGCCCCATGGTCTCGGCGTCGATGTCATCGATGTCGACCTCCTCGTACACGGCGCGGACGAGCCGCTCGGCGGCCTCCGGATTGACCTCGCCCCCCACGTCGCCGTACCGCGCCCGCGCGTCGGCGACGAACCGGATGACCTCGTCACCGGCGGACCCCCGCCCGAACCGGTGATCGGCGGCCGTCACGAACGCGGCCGTCACGAGAGCCGCGTAGCCGCGCCGCGCCTCGCGATCCGTCCAACCGGCTCGGCCGTGACGAGACCCGCGGCCAGAACCCCGGTCGCCGGACGACGGCGCGTCGCGTTCGCCGGGGACCGCATCGACGGCAGGGCGGTCGACGCCGGTAGCGGCGGAGCCAGTGCGTGTTGTCGGCGGTGAAGCTCGGGCAGGTGGATCCGGCTGATCTCGACCCGCCCGCCGTTCACCTGGCCGAGCCCGCCCGCAGATTCGATCGCCGCTTTTCTGACGTGGTCTGGCTCTGGTCCGGGGACATCGTGATGGGCCGGGCGCGTACGGTCAACCTGTTCGGGAGGGGTTGCCCAGTCCCGGCCATGCCGTACGGGTCAGCCCGTCCACCTGCGGTAGGCGCGGGCGAAGCTTGAGGGCTCGGAGTAGCCGAGGCGGTGGGAGACCTCGGAGAGGGTTTGGCCCTTGCTGAGGAGGTCGTCGGCCAGGGTGCGGCGGACTTCCTCCGTGAGGGTGCGGTAGCTGGTTCCCTCCGCGACCAGGCGGCGGCGGAGGGTTCGTGAGGTGGTGTGCAAGGCGGCGGCGGTGGCCTCTATGCCGTCGTCGACGCCGCCGCGGCTGAGGAGGCGTTCGCGTACGGCGCGGGCGGTGCCGCCGTGGGGGCGGCGGACGCGCTGGTCCAGGAGGCGGCGGCACTGCTCGGCGCAGATGGCGGCGGTGTGCTCGTTGGCCTGGGGAAGGCGGCGGTCGAGGAACTCGGCGTCGTAGACCAGCTCGGTCACGTCGGCGTCGAAGGCGACCGGGGCGCGGAAGAACGTGCGGTACGGCTCCGTGGAGGTCGGCGGCGGGCCGGCGAACCGCACCTGGTGCAGCGGCACCTCGTCCGCGCCGAACAGCTCGCGGTGCATGGCCAGCAGCGCCGCGCAGTCGCGTTCGGTGGCGAACCTGCGGACGTCGGCGGGCACCGTGCCGCCGCTGATCCGCAGCGTCAGCCGCAGCCCGTCGCAGGCCATCCGTACGTCGCTGAACGCGAAGGTCAGCTCCCGGAACCGGCCGCCCACGCGCAGGGCCTCGCGCATCGTGGCGCTGCTGATCAGCGTGAAGCCCCAGATGCCGTACGCCGTGAGGTGGTACAGCGCGCCCGTCTCCACGCCCAGGCCGGGCGGGTCGCCCAGCTCGGCGATCAGGTTCCTGATCAGCGCGAGCTCCTGGTGCGCCTCCACGAGGGTGTCCGGGTCGGCGAGGTCGCGCGCGCCGATGCCGGTGCCGCGCAGGATCCGCGGCAGCCCCACGCCGCGCGCGGCGGCGAACCGTACGAGGACGAACGCGCCGGTGACGCTGCGCGGGAAATCCCAGGTGCCGTACGGCCGGTCCGGGTCCGGCGGCACACCCTCGGACACGCTCATGTCCGCAATTGTCGCGTGGTGTCCGTCACGGTCCTGGCGTGGGGTGCCGCACCTGGCTAGCGTCCGGCCAAGGACACCCGTACGACGTGGAGGCTGCATGAAGACGAAGGCCGCGATGCTCTGGGAACCCGGCCAGGACTGGCAGGTCGAGGAGATCGAGCTCGGCGATCCGGTGGCCGACGAGGTACAGGTGCGGCTGGCCGCGTCCGGGCTGTGCCACTCCGACGAGCACCTCGTCACCGGTTCGAGCACGCCGGCGATCTACCCGGTGGTCGGCGGCCACGAGGGCGCGGGCGTCGTCACGAAGGTGGGTCCGGCCGTCACGGGCATCGCCGAGGGCGACCACGTGGTGCTGGCGTTCATCCCGGCGTGCGGGAAGTGCCCGCCGTGCGCACGCGGCCAGCAGAACCTCTGCGACCAGGGCGCCGGCCTGCTCAGCGGCAAGGCGATCTCCGACGGCACGTACCGCATCCACGCGCGCGGCAAGCCCGCGTCGACGATGTGCCTGCTCGGCACGTTCGCCCCGTACGTCACCGTCAACCAGTCGTCGGTGGTGAAGATCGAGGACGACGTGCCGCTGGAGGTGGCCGCGCTGCTCGGCTGCGGCGTGTCCACAGGCTGGGGATCGGCCGCGGAGATCGGCGCCACCCGGCCCGGCGACACCGTCATCGTGATCGGCGTGGGCGGGGTCGGCATCAACGCCGTGCAGGGCGCGGCCGCGTCGGGCGCGCGGTACGTCGTCGCCGTCGACCCGGTGGAGTTCAAGCGTACGAAGGCGCGCGAGTTCGGCGCCACGCACGCGTACGCGTCGATGGCGGAGGCCGCGGGGCCGGTCTCCGAGCTGACCTGGGGGCGCCAGGCCGAGACCGCGATCCTGACGGTCGGCGAGCTCGAGGGCGACCAGATCGAGGAGGCGCTGCGCCTCGTCGGCAAGGCCGGCCAGGTGATCGTCACCGCCATGTCGGCGAACACGCAGGTCGACGCGAAAGTGTCGCTGTCGATGCTGGCGCTGTGGCAGAAGAAGGTGCAGGGCGCGATCTTCGGCGGCGCCAGCCCGCGCACGCAGATCCCCAACCTGCTGCACCTGTACCGCCAGGGCCGCCTCAAGCTCGACGAGCTGGTCACCCGTACGTACAAGCTCGAGGACATCAACCAGGGCTACCAGGACATGCGCGACGGCAAGAACCTGCGCGGCGTCATCAAGTACACCGACGCCGACTACTGACCCACCGACGGCCGAAAGGGCGAGGCGATGTCCAACCCGATCCCCATCGAAGCGATCACCGCGGACGACGCCGGCATCCGGGCCGCCCTGGCCGACGCGGACATCGCCTCGCTGCTCCCCACGCTCGCGCACCTCACCGGCGACCTGTCGCTGCTGCGCCCCGACGT
This sequence comes from Streptosporangiaceae bacterium, assembly GCA_036502625.1. Classification (GTDB taxonomy): domain Bacteria; phylum Actinomycetota; class Actinomycetes; order Streptosporangiales; family Streptosporangiaceae; genus DASXYG01. The sequence continues at coordinate 7,275 of DASXYG010000094.1, read as the reverse complement.
ACGGCCGAACCCGCGGCCGGGGTTGCTCGCCGCGCCGGACGGGCTCACCGACGAGCAGCGCGACGCCGGCCGGGAGATCGCGTTCTCCGTCCTGCGGCGGTGGCGCGACGAGGGCACGCCCGCGACGCCGCCGCTGGACGAGGAGGCGCTCACCGCGATCCTCCGCTACCTCGCCGGGGATGATACTGCGGAGTATCTCCCGTTCCTGATCGAGGAGCTGGCGCTGGACGCCGACCCCGGCGCCCCGGCCTGGCGCCGCGAGGAGGTGGCGCCCGGCCGCGACTTCACCGTGGCGATCATCGGCGCGGGCATGTCCGGCCTGGTGGCCGCGCACCGCCTCGCGCAGGCCGGCGTCCCGTACGTCATCATCGAGAAGAACGACGACGTGGGCGGCACCTGGCTGGAGAACCACTACCCCGGCTGCCGTGTCGACGTCGCCAACCACCTGTTCAGCTACTCCTTCGCGCAGCGCCACGACTGGCCGCAGTACTTCTCCGCGCAGGGCGTGCTGCTCGACTACTTCCGCGCGTTCGCCGACGACATCGACGTGCGCCCGCACATCAGGTTCGGCACCGAGGTCGTCTCCGCCGTCTACGACGAGGGCGCCGCCGACTGGACCCTGCACGTCCGTACGCCCGGCCGTACGGAGGAGGCGCTGCGGGCGGACGCCGTGATCAGCGCGGTCGGCCAGCTCAACCGGCCGAGCTTCCCCGACATCGCCGGCCACGGCACGTTCGCCGGGCCGTCGTTCCACTCCGCGCGCTGGGACGACTCGGTGGACCTCACCGGCAAGCGGGTGGCGGTGATCGGCACCGGCGCGAGCGCGTTCCAGTTCATCCCGGAGATCGCGGACCGCTGCGCCGACCTCACGGTGTTCCAGCGCACCCCGCCGTGGCTGACGCCCACCCCGGAGTACCACGACGACCTGCCCGCCGGGCTGCGCTGGCTGTTCGGCCACGTGCCGCACTACGTCCAGTGGTACCGCTTCTGGCTGTTCTGCAAGTCCGAGCACGGTCTGCTGCCGTACTGCGAGGTCGACCCGGAGTGGGACGGCGGCGGGCTGTCGGTGTCGGCGAAGAACGCCGAGGTGCGGGAGCTGTTCATCCAGTACGTCGGTGCGCAGGTGCCGGACGACCCGGAGCTGCTGGCCAAGCTCATCCCCGACTACCCGCCGGGCGCCAAACGGATGCTGCGCGACAACGGGACGTACGTGGCCGCGCTGCGCCGCGACGACGTCCACCTGGTCACCGACCCGATCGAGCGGATCACCCCCGAGGGCGTGGCCACCCGGGACACCGGGTTGCACACCGCGGACGTGCTGATCTACGCGACCGGCTTCAGCGCGTCGCACTTCCTCACGCCGATGAAGGTGGTCGGCCGCGACGGCGTCGAGCTGCACGACCGGTGGAACGGCGACGCACGCGCGTACCTCGGCATCACCGTGCCGGGCTTCCCGAACTTCTTCACGATCTACGGGCCGAACACGAACATCGTGGTCAACGGCAGCATCATCTTCTTCTCCGAATGCGCGGTGAACTACATCACCGGCTGCCTGCGGCTGCTGCTGGACGGCGGCCACCGCGCGCTGGAATGCCGCCCCGAGGCGCACGACCGCTTCAACACCGACGTCGACGCCGCGAACAAGCTGATGGCCTGGGGCGCGTCCACGGTGCACACCTGGTACCGAAACGCGCTTGGCCGCATCTCGCAGAACTGGCCGTACTCCCTGCTGGAGTACTGGCGGCGTACGAAGAACCCCGACCCGGCCGACTTCCGGCTGAGCTGACCTTCCGTATTAGGCCCTGGGACCCATTCCATTTTGGGTTCCGGGGCCTAATTTCTCATATCCGGCTCAAACGGGTGTTCCCGCCCTGCTAGAAGCGAAAAACTGAACTGGTAACCAATTGACGCGTGAAAGGCGGGGCGTCTAATGAACCAGTATCAGCGCAGGCTCGGGCCATTCGGCCTGTTGATGGTGGGGCTGGGATCGATCATCGGTTCCGGCTGGCTCTTCGGCGCCTGGCGGGCGACCGTGGTGGCGGGTCCCGCGGCGATCATCGCGTGGCTGATCGGCGCGGTCATCATCATCATGATCGCGTTGCCGCTCATGGAGATGGGTGCGATGTTCCCCAGATCCGGCGGCATGGTGCGCTATGCGCAGTACTCCCACGGCTCACTCGTCGGGTTTGTCAGCGGCTGGGCCAACTGGGTGGCGATCGTGTCGATCATCCCGATCGAGGCCGAGGCGTCGATCCAGTACATGAGCTCCTGGAAATGGAACTGGGCGCAGGGGCTGTACAACGGGAGCGAACTGACGCCGACCGGCCTCGCGGCGGCGGGCGTGCTGGTCGTCTTCTATTTCCTCATCAATTACTGGACGGTACGGTTGTTCGCGGCCGTGAACAATCTGGTGACCGTGTTCAAATTCGTCGTTCCCGCGTTCACCGCGGCAGGACTTTTCCTCTCCGGGTTCGACAGTCACAATTTCTCCGGCGCCGGCGGATTCGCGCCGAACGGGGTCGCGGCGATCCTCACCGCGGTGGCGACGTCCGGCATCGTGTTCGCGTTCAACGGCTTCCAGAGCCCGGTCAACCTGGCCGGCGAGGTGCGCAATCCCGGCCGCTCTGTGCCGTTCGCGGTGATCGGCTCGATCCTCGCGGCCGTCGTGATCTACATCCTGCTCCAGGTCGCGTTCATCGGCGCCGTGCCGTCCGCGCTGCTCGCGCACGGCTGGTCCGGGCTCAACTTCACCTCGCCGTTCGCCGACCTCGCCATCGCGTGGAACCTCAACTGGCTGGCCATCCTGCTGTACGCAGGGGCGTTCGTGTCCCCGGCCGGCGCCGGCATGGCCTACACCGCGACCAGCGCCCGCCTCGTGCAGGGCATCGAGGACAACGGCTACTTCCCGCACGTCCTCGGCCGCATCCACCCGCGGTTCGGCGTGCCGCGCCCGGCGCTGTGGCTGAGCCTCGGCGTGTCGTTCGTCTTCCTCGCGCTGTTCCGCGGCTGGGGGACGCTCGCCGAGGTCATCTCGGTCGCGATGATCATTTCGTACGTCACCGGCCCGGTCTCCGTCGCGGTGCTGCGCCGCACCGAGCCGAACCTCCCGCGCCCGGCGCGCATCGCGGGGCTGCACATCCTCGCGCCGCTCGGCTTCGTGGCCGCGTCGCTGCTGCTCTACTGGTCGCGGTGGCCGCTCACCGGCGAGATCATCGGCATCATCGCGCTCGGCATCCCGATCTACGTCTACTACACCTGGAAGCAGCGCGGCCTCGGCTTCAGCCCGCACGAGCGCGCCGGCGTCTGGCTCGTCTGCTACCTGGCGTGGATCGCGCTGCTGTCGTGGCTCGGCAGCCGTACGTTCGGGGGCATCGGCCTCATCCCGTACGGCGCCGACATGGCCGTGGTGGCCCTCTCGTCGCTCGGCTTCTACTACTGGGGCGTGCACTCCGGCTGGCGGAACCCGTTCCGGCTCATCTACCCCCCGGAGGCCGAGGCGCCCGGCGCGCGGCCCCTCGGGGAGTCCGCGCCCGGCCTGGCGCAGCAGAGCTGATGGCCGGCGCGCGCGGCGGGTTGGGCCGCTGGACCCAACCGCGCTCAGAAGTGGCTCAAGTCCGTTGTCGCCACCTGACCTACCGGCAGACGCTGAGAGTGTCCGCGGGACCGACCACGAGTTTTCGCTCGCGGACCCCATCAAACGGATGGCGAGAGGCGTTGAGGACCGTGGCGGCAACCACGTACCCGTACCCGTACGACCTGTGCAGCCCCGTGGTCTCCCTGCGCCTGCGCGACGACCCGCGCGCGCCGGGCCGGGTGCGCCTGGTGCTGCGGGACGTGTTCCGCGAGCTGGTGGTCGGGGAGGAGACCGCCTCCGACGGCGTCGTGATGGCCTCGGAGCTGGTGACCAACGCGATCAGGCACGCGCCCGGGCCGTACGAGTTCACCGTCTGCGCCCACGAGGGGCCGCTGCCCGGGGAGCCCGCGGCGGTGCCCGACGGCACGTGCCCGCCGTCCTGGCTGATGTGCGAGGTGTCCGACGGCGGGCCGCCCGTGCCGCTGTTCGCCCGCGCGGAGGCGGTGATGCGCGGCGACCCGATGTCCGCGGGCGGGCGGGGTTTACCGCTCGTCCGGCGGATGTCCGGCGGCCACTGCGGCATACGGCCGCTCGGGCCGGGGAAGTCCGTCTGGTTCGCCGTCGTGGTCAGGTGATCATCCCGGGTGCGTCAATAGCGGTGGCCTTAACAGGGGGATAAGTGCCACCATCTACGCGTGGAGCACCAGGGAGGCCGTCTCGGGCGGCGCGCCGTCCTGGCCTCGGGCGCCCTGGCGGCGATGGGCGCGGCCGTCGGGTGCGGCCGCCTCAACGGTGACCCCGACTACCCCCGCGGCCCGCTGCCCATCGCGTCCGGTGTCGTCGACGGTGTCTACAACCCGTACGGCACCGAGCTCGCCGGCCGCATCGTCGCCGCGCTGTCCGGTGTGCTGCCCCACGTCAACGTCACCGGCGGCAGTGTGGACAACCTCGCCATGGTGATCGACGGCGGCGCCACGTTCGGGTTCGCCGCGTCCGACGTCCTGGCCCGTACGCTCGCCGCCGCCACCGGCCACGACCTCGCCGGGCTCGCGCACGTCTACGACGACTACGTGCACCTCGCGGTCACCGAGCGCTCCGGCATCAGCAGCATCCACGAGCTGCGCGGGAAGCGCGTCTCCCAGGACCGGCCGGGCTCCGGGGTGGAGCTCGTCGCCCGGCGGGTGCTCGCCGCCGCGGGCCTCGACCCGTACCGCGACGTGCATCCCGTGCACAGCCACCTGACCGCGTCCATCGCGATGCTCCGCGTGGGCACGATCGACGCGTTCTTCTGGAGCGGCGGCCTGCCCACGGCGGCGATCGCCCGCCTGTCGCGTACGGTCCCGATCAGGCTGCTCACGCTCGGCTGGCTCGGCGACCGCATGGTGCGCGCCCACGGGCCGTACTACCGGACGTCCACGATCCCGAACATGATGTACCCCGGCGTGGGCGACGTGCCGAGCCTGGCCATGCCGAACTACGTCGTCACCCGGGGCGCCGTCGACACGGGCCTGGCGTACCACCTGACCAAGATCCTCATCTCCCAACGAGACGTGATCGCCGCCAAGGTCCCGTCCGCCAACCAACTGGACGTCCACAGCGCCATCCAGACGGGGGGGCTTGATCTCCACCCGGGGGCAGTGAGGTACTACCGGTCGATCAAGCCCTGACGGCCGAGGTCCGTACGGCCACGGGGGCGTACGCCGGGCGCTGAAAAGGCCGCGCTGCGCGCGACTGATTTGCGGATCGGGGGCGGGCGTGGGAGTGGGGCGCGGTGCGCGCGAGGAGGCGCGAGCTGGGCTCCCCGTGGGGCTGAGGCGCGGGCTTGACGCTGGAAAAGGCCGCGCTGCGCGCGACTGATTTTCCCCGACCTTCGTCACTCGTGTTCATGGTTGGGCCGGGGGGCTTCGCCTTTGGTGGGGCGGGTGGGGGTCGCGTCGCGATGCGGGTTTCGTGCGTTGCGGATCGGGGGCTGGCGCGGGGGTGGGCCGCGGTGCGGGGCGCGAATCGGGCTCCTCCGTCGGGTTGAGGCGCGGGACTTGGCGCCGGGAGAGGCCGTGCCGCGGGCCGGGTTCCTCGTGGTTGAGGTGCGCGGGGCCGGCGTCCGGGAAAGGCCGCGCTGCGCGCGACTGATTTTCCGCGACCTTCGTCATCCGTGTTCAAGGTTGGTCCGCGGGGCTTCGCCTTTGGTGGGCGGGGGCGGTTGGTTTCTTGGTTGGGGCTCTTGGCGGGCTGGTACGTCGTATATATGGGGGCGGGTTACCGGGCTATCGGAGAGGTGGTGGGCGTCGTGGCGGATGAGGATGGGAAGCGGGCCGCGTTTCGGGGTCTGGTGGAGCGGGTTCTGACGGGGGACGGGCGTGCTTCTGTGGAGGAGCGGGCTACGGCGTTTGCGAATGCGGGGGGTGGCGGGGCGCTGGGTGAGCTGGTGGACAAGGTTGCCCGCCGTCCGGCGGAGGTTGGTGACGGGGACTTCGCGGCGGTGGGGGCGGCGGGGTTCAGCGAGGATCAGGTTTTCGAGCTGGTGGTGTGTGCCGCGGTTGGGCAGGCCGACCGGCTGTACGGCGCGGGGCTGGCGGCGCTGGACGAGGCGACCGCGGGCGGGGACGCCGCTGGGGGCGCTTCTGGGGAGGTTGGCTGATGCGGCCTGACGTGCTTAACCGGGGCTACGCTCCGGGGACGAAGCTCTTGTTCGCGGTCATCCGGCTTTTCTCTGGGAGTCCGCTTCCTGACGCTGCCAAGGTGACCTTTTACCGGTCTGACTTCTATGGGTCGCGGGCGAAGGAGTTCACGCATGCGGCTATGCGGGGGCCGTCAGACTGGTCGGTGGGTGATCGGGAGCTGATGGCCGCGTATGTGTCCACGGTGAACAGGTCCGCGTTCTGTATTGGGGCGCACACCGCGACCGCGGGGCGGGCGTACGAGGATGCGCCGCGGGTCGCGGCGGTGCTGGGCGACCTGGAGTCGGCGCCGATCGAGGAGCCGCTGCGTGCGACGCTGCGGATGCTCGGCAAACTGACCGCCGACGGGGAGCTGAGCGCGGCGGACATGCGGGGCGTGCTGGCCACCGGGGTCTCACCCCAGCAGGTCAGGGACGCCCTTGCGGTCTGTGCCGCGTTCAACGTCACCGGCCGGCTCGCCGACGCCTTCGCCTTCGAGGTGCTCACCCCGGAAGGCTTCGACTCCGGGGCCAAGTACCTCCTCAAGCGCGGCTACCGGTAGCACGTACGGCGGCGACGCCCCGTACGGAAACCCCGCGCCGCGCCCGCCGCGCGCCTCCTGCGTCACGTGTCTCCCCCGCGGGCCTCGCAGCCCGTCGCTTCTCGCCCTGCACCCCGCTTCGCGCGCCGTGCCCGCACCCCGCGCCCGCCGCGCGCCTCCTGCGTCAGGTATCTCCCCCGCGGGCCTCGCAGCCCGTCGTTTCTCGCCCTGCGCCCCCGCTTCGCGCGCCGTGCCCGCACCCCGCGCCCTGGGTTCCGCGTCCCGCCCCCCGCGCCCGCCCCGCGCCTCCCGCGTCAGGTATCTCCGCCGCGGGCCTCGCAGCCCGTCGTTTCTCGCCCTGCGCCCCCGCTTCGCGCGCCGTCCCCGCGCCTCGCGCCCCGGGCTCCGCGCCTCGCGCCCGCCGCGCGCCTCCTGCGTCACGTGTCTCCCCCGCGGGCCTCGCAGCCCGTCGCTTCTCGCCCTGCACCCCGCTTCGCGCGCCG
>DASXYG010000093.1:0-45883 GCA_036502625.1 Streptosporangiaceae bacterium | reverse complement strand
AGGTGAGGGGGGCACGGTGAGCGGGGCGTTGTACTTGCCGCTGGGTGGGGGGCGGTATCGGGCTACTCGGCTTACTCAGGGGCCCTGGCATCCGGGGCATCAGCATGGGGGGCCGCCTGCGGCGCTGCTCGCGGGGGCTATGGAGGGTGATCATCCGCGGGAGGATCTGAGCCTTACCCGGTTCGCTATGGAGATTCTCGGGCCGATTCCCGTGGGGGACGTGTCCGTGAGTTCGCGGGTCGTGCGGGACGGGCGGCGGGTTCAGTACGTTACGGCGGAGCTCGAGGCCGGGGGGCGTACGGCCGTGCTGGCGCGCGGGTGGCGGCTGCGTACGGGGGACACCGAGGACGTCGCGTCCGTGCCCGACCCGGCGCCTGAGCCGCTGCCGGAGACGTCCGCGGTGCGGCCCGCGGGGAGCGGGCCGTTCGGCTACTTCGACGCGCTCGACTGGCGGTTCGCCCGGGGCTCGTTCGAGGAACCCGGACCGGTGGTGGCCTGGATGCGGCTGCGGGTGCCCGTGCTGCCCGATGTGGCGCCCACGCCCATGCAGCGGCTCGTGAGCGTGGTCGACAGCGCGAGCGGCGTGAGCAACGAGGTCGGCTTCGTCACGCACCTGTTCAGCAACGTCGACCTCACCGTGCATGTGAGCCGTCCGCTGGCGGGTGAGTGGGTGTGCATGGACGCCGCCACCCGCATCGGGCCGAGCGGCAGCGGCGTGTGCCGCGCCCGGTTGTACGACGAGAAGGGCGACATGGGGTCCAGCGCCGCCGCGCTGTTCGTGGAGCGCCGCCCGGACGCCTAGAACGCGGCGCGGAGTTCGTCGTAGGCGTCGCGGACGTCGGCGCTGGTGACCGTGGTGAGGTCGGCGGCGGTCGCGGTGGCGCCGAGGTGGGCGACGCGGAGGTCGCGGAACGAGCAGGCCTTCTCGAACCAGGAGCGGACGAACCTGCCGTTGCCGAGGTCGTCGACGACGCCCTCCGCGCACACCGACTCGAAGATCCAGCCGAGGTCGTCGAGCGCCTGTTCGTCGAAGCTGTCCCCCGCCTGGCGGGCGATGCGGACGGCGATCTCGTGCAGCTCGGCGGGCTTGTACGTCGGGAACCCGACGCGGACGTTGAACCGCGAGGCCAGCCCCGGGTTGGAGGAGATGAACCGCTCCATGTCGCGCGGGTAGCCGGCTAGGATCACGACCAGCCGGTCGCGGTCGTCCTCGGCGCGTTTCAGCAGCGTCTGCACGGCCTCCATGCCGTACGAGTCGCCGCCGGAGTAACCCTCGTTGACCAGGGAGTACGCCTCGTCGATGAACAGCACGCCGCCGAGCGCGGAGTCGACGAGCTTGTTCGTCTTGACGGCCGTCGACCCGAGGTGCTCCCCCACGAGGTCGGCGCGCTGCGCCTCCACGACCTCCGGACGGGCGAGCAGGCCGAGCGCCGCGAAGATGCGGCCGAGGATGCGCGCGACGGTGGTCTTGCCGGTGCCGGGCGGGCCGAGGAAGACGAAGTGGCGCATCGGCGGCTGTGTCTGCAGCCCCTGCGCCTGCCGCATCTTGGCGACCTGGAGCTGCGCGGCGATCGAGTGGACCTGCCGCTTCACCGGGTCGAGGCCCACCATGGCGTCGAGCTCGGCCAGGGCGTCCTCAACGCTCGGCGCGTCGGCGTACCCCCGGTGGCGGGCGGTGAGCTGCCGGTACGCGGACTCGACGTCGGCGCCGCGTACGGTCACGAGGTCCTCGCGCGACGGCTGCACCCCGCCGCGCACCACCCGGACGTCGCGCGCCTGGGCGGACGTCTCGACCAGCGACCGGACGAACCGGCCGTTGCCGAGCTCGTCGAGGATGCCGCGGCGGGTGACGTCCTCGAACTGGCGCCACAGCTCGGGCCGGGCGTCCGGGTCGAGCTCGTCGCCGCGCTGGGCCAGGGTGTACTCCGCGATCTGGAGCAGCTCGGCGGGCGAGTAGCTGGGGAACTTCACCCGGGTGCCGAAGCGCGACGCGAGGCCCGGGTTGCTGGAGAGGAAGGTCTCCATCTCCTTCTCGTAGCCCGCCAGGATGATCACGACCTGGTCGCGGTCGTCCTCGGCGCGCTTGAGCAGCGTCTGCACGGCCTCGTTGCCGAACCGGTCGGGCTGGCCGTCGCCGGAGTTGACCAGGCCGTACGCCTCGTCGATGAACAGCACGCCGCCGAGGGAACGGTCGACGATCTCGTTGGTCTTGATGGCCGTCGCGCCGAGGAACTCGCCCACGAGGTCGGCACGCTGCGCCTCGATGACGTACGGGGTCTCCAGCAGGCCGTAGGCGTAGAAGATCTGGCCGAGGATGCGCGCGACGGTGGTCTTGCCGGTGCCGGGCGGGCCGACGAACACGAAGTGGCGCATCGGCTTGTCGGTCGCGTAGCCGGCCTGCGCGCGCATGCGGGCGGCCTCTATTGACGCCGCGATCGACCTGACCTGCTCCTTGACCGGCTCCATGCCGATCATGTTCTCCAGCTCGGCGAGGGCGTCCTCCACCGAGAGCGGGGGCGGCGGCTCCTCCCACTGCTGGTCCTCCGGCACGGCCTCCCCGATGTACTCCCGCTCGCGCTGGCGCTCCTGCTGCCAGGGCGCGGCGGCCGGGCGCGGCGGCGGCATGCGGCGCGCCGACAGGGCGCGCCAGCCGAGCACCACGAACGCGACGATCCACGCGGGCAGCGCGGACAGCGCCGGGAACACCTGCGCCACCCCGAAGGCGAACAGCCCGGCCCAGGCGAGCGCGAAGAACGCCGTCTTCCACGGCGCGAACGCCTTGATGCGGTGCGCGATCAGCGCCACGGGCAGCGCGAGCAGTTCGAGCAGCGCGGGCGTACTGCTGGACGCGACCTGGACGAAGCCCGTCTGGTACGCGGGGCCGATGACGTACAGGCACAGCAGCACCCACACCAGCGACACCACGCCGGTGGCCAGCGCGGCGGGCGACCGCATCGCGGCGGCGAACAGCAGCAGGACGATCGCGACCGTGCTGACGATGTTCAGGACGGGCAGCGCGGCCAGCGCGGCGACCACCCCGACGACCACCAGGGCGCCGGCGCCGACGGCCAGCCTGAGCTTCAGGGGGTAGCGGTAGTAGCCGACACGCAGCCGCTCGAACGCCTCCCTGGCCGCCTGACGCGCGGGGGGGCGGGATCGACCATGCTGCCGCACCGGTTCACCCCAATCGACTACGACGCGCGTCTTGTATAGCCCATCGCGACCGCCCTCGGCCGCCGTGGCTTTCCCCACCGTAGCGAGCCGCGGGCGCGACGTCATGGCCGATCGCGGAGTGCACCGCGTGTCGGAGGCACATCGGTACCGGTCAGTGACCGGACGGACGGCCTGAGGTGATCTTCTCGGCGAGATCGGGATCGCGCGCCACACGGACGAGCGCGGCGGCGAACGCGGCCAGGTCCGCGCCCTCGACCAGCGCGGAGAGCCGGTCCCTGTCGTCGGGGAGGCCGACACGCCGCGCACCGTCCAGCGCGGTCTTGTCGAGCTGGGGGCGCAGGAACGGCCAGACGCCCTGCGCCTCGCGGCAGAAGATCGCCACGCCGGTCGGCCCGATGCCGGGGAACTCCCGCAGCCGCCGGCCGACGGCGGCCGGGTCGCGGCCGGCGCGCTCGGCCAGTTTGCGCAGGTCCCCCGCGTATTCGCGGCGTACGAGGTCGGCGCATTCGCCGAGCCGGGTGGCGGTGCTCTCGTCGTACCGGACGTAGTGGCCGCGGCCGAGCGCGTCCACCCGCTGCTGCCAGGTCAGCTCGGCCATGCCCGCCGGGGTGGTGCCGCCGGCGGCGGACAGCTCGCGCGCGGCGGCCACCGCGATGTCCGCCGAGATGCGCGCGCTGAGCAGGTTCGCCAGGACGAGCAGTTGCCACAGCGGCGCGGGCGTGTCGCGCAGGCGGATGCCGGCGGCACGCGCGTACGTCGTGCCCGCCTCGTCGAGCAGCCGCCGGAGGAGTTTCGTCGCCATGGTCGCCGCCCTACCCGTACGGGGCGGCCTGTCACGTCGCCGGGCTCAGATGCCGAGCGTGAGCTGGCCGGTGGCCACGTTGGGGTCGCGGTGGCGCTTCAGGTGGCGCCATTGCGGCAGGTCGTCCAGGTAGGACCAGGACATGCGGTGGTGCGGGGTGGGGCCGAGGCGTTCCAGCGCCGCGCGGTGGACGGGCGCGGGGTAGCCGGCGTTGTCGCCGAAGCGGAAGTCGGGGTGGTCGGCGCCGAGCTCGGCCATGAGGGAGTCGCGGCGCACCTTCGCGGCGACGGACGCGGCGGCGACCGACACGCTCACGGCGTCGGCCTTCACCTGGCAGCGCACCACCCATGGGGAGCCGAGGAAGTCGTGCTTGCCGTCGAGGATCACGACGTCGGGCCGCTGGGGCAGGGCGTCGAGCGCGCGTACGGACGCCAGGCGCAGCGCCTCGGTCATGCCGAGCTCGTCGATCTCCGCGGGCGAGGCCATGCCGTAGCCGAGGCCGACCGCCCAGGCGTCGAGCTCGGCGGCGATGGTGTCGCGGCGCGCGGCGGTCAGCGCCTTGGAGTCGGCGAGCCCGGCGGGCGGCTCGCTGAAGTCGGTGATGGCCGCGCCGACGAGCAGCGGCCCGGCCCAGGCGCCGCGGCCGACCTCGTCGACCCCGGCGACGGCCCGCGGGCCCGCCGCGCACAACTGCTGCTCGATCTCGTAGCCGGGCGTCTCCACGCGCACCATTGTCCCCGTACGGCGGGGTGGATGGGCCGCGTTAGGCGGCGATGCGGTCGGCCAGCCAGGCGAGGGAGAGCGGATAGCGGTAGTCGATGCCCATATGGGTGGCGTCGAAGAGCTCGAAGCGGATGTCGCGGTCGGCCACGCCGGCGTCGCGTACGGCGCGGTGGAACGCGGTGGCGCCGAGGTCGAGGTAGAACTCGTCGCGGGTGCCGGCGTCGATCCAGATCGCGCGCATGGACGCCAGGGCGCGCGCGTACTCGGGGCGGCGGGCCATGCGGACGGGGTCGTTCACGAGCCAGCGCTCCCAGACGTCCGGCACGAGACGGCCCGTCTCGTCGAACGGCATGCGCACGGTGCCGTCGGCGTCGGCGGAGTACGCCGAGGCGTAGCCGTACATCTCCATCAGCTCGATGTCCATCTCGTGGATGCCGAGGGTGCGGCCCTTCACGTCGTCGAGGAACGCGGGGTACGAGCCGTGGTAGTGGTCGCGGAGGGCGCGGGCCAGGCTGGGGAAGGCCGGCGCGAGGCAGGCCTCGAACTGCGCGTCGCCCGCGTGGGTGGCGAGCGCGCCGAAGAGGTCGGGGCGCAGCATCGGCGTGATCATCGCGCCGTAGCCGCCGGAGGACTTCCCGGTGATCGCCCGGTGGTCGCGGCCGGCGAGCGTGCGGTAGTGCGCGTCGACCCAGGGGACGACCTCGTCGCAGAGGTACGAGTGGTACCTCCCGGTGCCGGGCGAGTCGAGGAACTGGCTGCCGCCGACGCTGGTCCAGGCGTCGACGTAGACGATGATCGCGCCGGGCGCCGCGCCGGACGCGAAGACCTTGTCGGCCGTCTCGGGGAACGGCTGGCGGAACGGCGCGCGGTTGCGCCACATGGCGAGGTGGCCGGTGTAGCCCTGGATGACGTAGACGCTCGGGTAGCGGACGCCCTGGTCGGCGTCGTAGCCGGGCGGCACATAGACCCACAGGGGCCGTTCGTACGGGTCGCCGAGCGGGTTCTCACGCAGCAGTTCGCTGGTGAAGACGTGCTCGTCGATGCGTCCGGCCAGCTCATCGGACCACGGGAGCATCCGGCCTCCTTCGTCAGGGCGCGGCGGTCATGAGACGACCCCAGACTCCCAGGCCCACGCGGCGACCTCCACGCGATTTCGCGCGCCGATCTTGGTGTAGATGTTGCCGAGGTGGGTCTTCACCGTGGACAGCGAGACGAACAGCTCCTGCGCGATCTCGGTGTTCGTACGCCCGCGCGCGATCAGCCGCACGACGTCGAGCTCGCGCTCGGTGAGCGGCTGCGCGGGGGCCAGCGACGCGTTCGCGGGCGCGCGCCCCTCGGCGACGTGCGAGAGCAGCCGTACGGTGATGGACGGCGAGACGAGGGCGTCGCCGCGCGCCGCCGCGTGGACGGCCTCGACGAGCAGCGCCGGCCCGCTGTCCTTCAGCAGGAAGCCGCTCGCGCCGCCGCGCAGCGCGCCGTAGACGTATTCGTCGAGGTCGAACGTGGTGACGATGACGACGCGCAGGGGGTCGGCGACCCCGGGTCCGGCGAGCACCCGGGTGGCCTCGAGCCCGTCGAGGCGCGGCATCCGGATGTCGAGCAGGCAGACGTCGGGGCGCAGCCTGCGCGCGGCCTCGACCGCCTCCACCCCGTCGGCGGCCTCGGCGACGACCGTCATGTCCGGCTGGGCCTCGATGATCATCCGGAACCCGGTGCGCACCATCTGCTGATCATCGGCGACTAGGACACTGATCGGCACACCGAGATTGTGCCAGGCCCGCGGCCCGCCCTATACGGCGAACCAGGCGACGACCTCCCAGCCGCCCTCGGGCCGTGGCCCGGCGTGCAGGTGGCCGCCGACCGTACGGACGCGTTCGGCGAGGCCGACGATGCCGAAGCCGCCGCCGGTGGCGTCCCGCGGCATGCGGCGTCCCGTGCCCTTGCCGTCGTCGCGCACCGCCACCTCGACGCCGTTGGCGCGCTCGCGGACGGTGACGCGGACGAGCGTGGCGTCGGCGGCGTGCTTGCGCGCGTTGGTCAGCGACTCCTGGACGACGCGGTGCACGGTGGTGGCGACCTCGGGCGGCAGCTCGCGGTGCACGAGCCCGGGGTCGATCTCGAGCGTGGCCGGCGGCCCGCCGCGCGCGAAGCCGGTGACCAGCTCGTCGACCTGGGCGAGGCCGCCGGCCGGGCGGGTCGCGGCACCCTCGGACGGGTCGGTGCGCAGCACCGTGACCAGCCGCCGCATGGACGCCAGCGCCTGGACGGCGGCGCCCTCGATGTTGGCCAGCATCTCGGCGGTCTGCTCCGGGCTGGTCTGCGCGACGTAGCGGGCCGCCTGCGTCTGCACGACGATGCCGGTGATGTGGTGGGCGACGAAGTCGTGCAGGTCGCGGGCGAGCTCGAGGCGCTCGGACTGCCGGGCGCCGACCATCGCGCGGGCCCGCCGGTTGTCCACCGACCTGAGGTACGCGCCCACGCCGATCGCCGCGCCGGCCAGGATCGCCATCATCATCGACCACAGCACGTCGGCGAGCAGCGGCCGCGCGCGGAACGCCATGAGCAGCATCGAGATGCCGATGAGCACGGCGAACGCGATGGCCTGCCGGGTGGCGCAGCGCCGTACGCACATGATCATCAGCAGCGTCAGCGCGCAGGTCTCGGTGAACCCCCAGAACATGGCGCCCTGGACCAGGAAGATCACGCCGGTGACGGTCAGCGAGAACCCGACGGCGATGGACGCGCGCAGCTCGAGGTCGACCCGGTAGAGCAGCGCCATGACGGCCGTGACGAGCCCGGACACGAGGACGAGCGGCCACGGCCCGCGGCCCGACGCGAGGCCGATCCCCGCGTCCGCGAGCAGCAGGAAGGCCGTCGCCACCGCGAGGCCCGCCTGGATGAAGCAGCCGAGCGTGCTCCGGTTGTCGGGTCGCACCGCGTGAAACTCCGTCCCCCGTGTCTGGGCATGCCGCCCGTGTCCGTTCAGCGAACACGCTACGGCCACGGTCGTACCGGCGGATCGGTCATTCGGTCGATCGGCGCCGTCCGGGACCAATCCTCCAACCGATGTGCGTGACCTGCGAACTCGCGATCGTTGAAGGCATGACGGGTAACCAGTTCATCGATTCGTTCCTCATCGTCACAGCGGGTGTGTTCTTCATCGCGGCGGGCGCGTTCCTGCCGTTCTGGGAGTACACGCAGGGCCGGGCCAACCGGCACCACCACGACCGCCACCACCACGACGACCGCCACCACGGCGCGGGCGCGTCCGCGTGACCGGGCCGTCCGAGACGACGGTGCTGGCCGGTACGGGTCTGGTGAAGCGGTTCGGGCCGACCGTCGCGCTCGCCGGGGTGGACATCGCCGTCCGCGCCGGCGGGTCCGTGGCCATCATGGGCCCCAGCGGGTCGGGCAAGTCCACGCTGCTGCACTGCCTCGCGGGCATCATGCGCCCGGACGACGGCGCCGTCACCCTGCTCGGCCAGCGCATCGACACGCTGAACGAGAACCGCCGCAGCGAGCTGCGGCGCACCCGGTTCGGCTTCCTGTTCCAGTTCGGCCAGCTCCTGCCGGAACTGCCCGCGGACGAGAACGTGGCGCTGCCGCTGATGCTCGACGGCGTGCCCGCGCAGCGCGCCGTCCAGCAGGCCCGTACGTGGTTCGGCCCGCTGGGGCTGGGCGGCATGGAGCGGCGGCGCCCCGGCGAGCTGTCCGGCGGGCAGGCGCAGCGGGTCGCGCTGGCCCGTGCGCTGGTCAGCGGGCCGTCCGTGATCTTCGCGGACGAGCCGACCGGCGCGCTTGACCAGGCCACCGGGCACGACACGATGCGGCTGCTCGTCGAGGCGGCGCGCCACCACGGCGCCTCGCTGATCCTCGTCACCCACGACCAGCGGGTCGCGGCCTGGTGCGACCAGGTCGTCGAGGTCCGCGACGGCCGCCTGACGCAGGAGGTCGCGGCGTGAGCGCGTCCCTCACCTTGGCCTGGCGGCTGCTGCGCGGCGGCGGAAGACGCGGCTGGCTCGCCAGTGGGCTGACCGTGGCCACGGTCGCCGTGACCACCGGGCTGCTGCTGTTCGCGCTGGCCGGGAACCTCGCGTTCGGGCAGCGCGCGGACCGCGAGGCGTGGCGCGCGCCCAAGGCCGCGGCGCAGGACGCGGTCGCGGTCGAGGCCGTCGCGCCCCAGTACGCCACGGTGGGCGGCGCGACCCAGCGGATCACCGACGTGCGGCTGGCCGCGCTGAAGCCCGGCGCGCCCGCACCGCCCGGCGCGCCGGGGTTCCCGCGGCCGGGGCGCACGTACGTCTCCCCCGCCCTCGCGGACCTGCTGAAGCGGATGCCCGCCGACCAACTCGCCGACCGGTTCGGCACGGTCGCGGGGACGCTCGGCGACGCGGCGCTGACCCGTCCGGGCGAGCTGGTCGCGGTGACCGGCGCCAAGCCGTCCGAGCTGCCGGTCCGCGGCGGGGGCGCGGACCTCGGCGACCAGGACGGCGCGTACGAGCCGACGCCGATCGCGGGCTTCGCCGGGCGCACCTCCGACCAGGCCGTGTCGTACCAGCTCCTCACCGCGCTGGCCACCGTGCTGCTCGTCGTGCCGCTGCTCGTTTTCGGGGGCGCGGCGGCCCGGCTGACGGTGGCGCGGCGCGACCAGCGGCTCGCGGCGCTGCGGCTGGTCGGCGCGACACCGCGGCAGGTGGTGGCGATGACCACGGCCGAGGCGGTGCTGACCGGCGTGCTCGGCGCGGTCGTGGGCGCGGCCGCGTACGCGGCGTCGCTACCGCTGATCAGCCGGATATCGCTGGGCGGCGGCACCTGGTTCGTCTCGGACCTGTGGGTCGGCGTGCTGCCGCTGCTCGGCGTGCTCGCCGGTGTGCCGCTGCTGGTCGGCGTCAGCGCGCTGGCCGGGCTGCGGCGGGTGGTCGTGTCGCCGCTCGGCGTGGCGCGGCGGCAGACGCCGAAGGCGATGACCGTCCTGCGCCTCGCGGGGTTCGTCGCCGTACTGGTCGGCTTCGCGGTGGCGGGCCGGGGCGGCATCGCGATCGCCCTGTTCTTCCTGGGCGCCAGCTTCCTCGCGCTCACGCTGATCGGCCCGTGGGTGGTCGGCGTGCTCGGCCGGATCACCGCGGCCACCGCGCGGTCGCCGCAGCGGCTGCTGGCCGGGCGGCGGCTCGTGGACGACCCGAAGTCCGCGTGGCGTACGGTCAGCGGCGTCGCGCTCACCGGGTTCATCGCGGGCTTCCTCGCGATGGTGCCGTCCTTCGCGACGGACTCCGGGCCGTCCGAGCCCGGCCGGCTGACGATCGTGACGACCGCGGACGGCCTGCCGCACGCGGAGTCCGCGGCCCGGCAGCGGCTGGCCGCCGCGCACGTGCCCGCCCGGGTCACGGCCGGCGCGCACGGGAAGACGCGCGCGATGACCGTACGGGTGGACGGCGGCGCCGCGGAGATCAACCGGGCGAAGACCGCCCTCGCGGACATCGTGCCCGGGCACGCCCCGACGTCCGACGCGGACAACCGGATCACCGACCGGGTGCTGATGGGCGACATCGGCACCGGGACGCGCATCGTGCTGATCGCGTCGTTCCTGGTGGCGATCGCCAGCGCGGCGATCACCGGCGTGTCGTCCGTGCTGGACCGGCGGCAGACGTACGCGCTGCTGCGGCTGGCCGGCACGCCGCTGCGCGTGCTGAACCGGGCGCGGCGGCTGGAGACGCTGATCCCGCTGGTGGTCATGGGCGGCGGCGCCATCCTGACGGGCATGTTCCCCAGCCTGCTGTTCGGCCTGGCCGGAATGAGCATGAGCGGCGTGGTGACGCTGCTGATCTGCGTGGCCTGCGGGTTCGGCGGCGTGATCGCGGCGAGCGCGCTCAGCCGCCCGGTCCTGCGCGCGGTCACCACCGAACCGGTGCCGCGCCCGGACTGACGCCGCCAGTCGCGGTACGGGCCCCGGTCCGTAGCGCGGGGCTCTGGCAGGATCGGCCGGGTGACGGAGGATGCGACGGCGGGCGTACGGCGGCGGCTGCTCGGCTGGGAAGTCGCGATCGTGCTCGCGCTGTCGCTCGGCGCGTCGGCGGTTTCCGCGGTCATCTCGTTCGTCGGGTCGCTGACGGCGTCGAAGCGCCTCGCGGGCCAGACCGCGGTGATCGTCGGCTCGCAGGCGCCCGGCCGGCCCTGGCTCGACCTCGCGTGGCAGCTCTTCGGCATCGCGACCGCGCTCGTCCCGGTCGCGCTCGTGGTGTACCTGCTGGCCCGCGACGGCGAGTCCGTACGCGCGCTGGGGCTGGACGCGCGGCGCCTCGGCCGCGACACCGCGTGGGGCGCGGCCATCGCGGCCGCGATCGGCGGCACGGGCCTGGCGCTGTACTTCGCGGCGCGCGCCCTGGACGTCAACCTGACCGTCGTGCCCTCGCAGCTCCCCGGCGTCTGGTGGCGCATCCCGGTGCTCGTGCTGTCCGCCGTGCAGAACGCGGTGCTGGAGGAGGTGATCGTGCTCGGCTACCTCACGCGCCGGCTCGACCGCCTCGGGTGGTCGCCGGTGGCCGCGGGCGCGGCCAGCGCGGCGCTGCGCGGTTCGTACCACCTGTACCAGGGGATCGGCGGGCTGATCGGCAACGCGGCGATGGGCGTCGTCTTCGCGTACCTCTACCGCCGCTTCGGCCGCCTGGCGCCGTTCATCATCGCGCACGCGCTGATCGACGTGGTCGCGTTCACCGGCTCGGCGCTGCTCGCCGGGCACGTGAGCTGGCTGCCCGGCTGATCGGCCGCGGTCAGGCCGTACGGTTCCACAGGTCGGGCACCTGGTGGCCGACCGCGTTCAGCAGGCGGCGCAGCAGCGGCAGCGACAGGCCGAGCACGTTGCCGTGGTCGCCGTCGATGCCGTCGACGAACCAGCCGCCGAAGCCCTCGATCGTGAACGACCCGGCGACCTGCGCCGGCTCGCCCGTCGCGACGTACGCGTCGAGCTCGGCGCCGGTCGGGCGGCCGAAGCGGACCACCGTGGCGCCCACGTCGGCGGCCTGGGCGCCCGTCGCGGTGTCGATCACGCAGTGGCCGGTGACCAGCGTCGCGGCGCGCCCGGCGATGATGCCCCACCGGTCGCGCGCCTCCGCGGGCGAGCCGGGCTTGCCCAGCGGCACGCCGTCGACGTCGAGCAGGGAGTCGCAGCCGATGACCACCGCGCCCGGCGGCTGGTGCGCGGCGACCGCGCCGGCCTTCGCGCGGGCCAGCGCGCCGGCGAGCCCCGCGGGCGTCTCGGCGGTGATCGCGCCCTCGTCCACGCCGCTGACGACGACCTCCGGTTCGATGCCGGCGGCGCGCAGCACGGACAGGCGGGACGAGGAGGCGGAGGCGAGGACGACGCGGGTCATGGGCGAGGAGCGTAGTGGACGCGGGGGCCGGTGCGGCGCCTCCGGACGGGGGTGCGAAGGTGAGCACGTACGCCCGATTCATACGGAGATGTGATGCCCCGGATCCCCAGCCCCGTGTTCACCACCGCCGGCCTGATCGGCGGATACGCGGTGGCGCGCACCACGAAGAAGCGGCCCCTCGGCGGCGTGGTGCTCGCCGCGGCCGGCGCGGCCGCGTTCGAGACGTGGCGGCGCGGCACGGACGCCCGCACGGCCGGCGCCCTGACCGCCGTCTACCTCGCCGCGTTCGGCCTGTCCCACCCGCTGGCGAAGCGCCTCGGCGCGTGGCCCGCGGTGCTCACGGTCACCGCCGCGACGGGCGCCGCCGCGTACGCTGTCGGCGACCGCCGGGCCGTACGCGCCTGACCGGTCCGTTAGGCTCGGTGCGGGCCGTGACTGGCGTTCGGGTGGAGCACCACCGGGGAGCGGCCCGGCCGGTTCACGCCGGTCACCTGCCGCGCGCCTGGGCTCAGATTCCCGACAGCCCAAGGAGCAGCACATGGCCGACACCCCCGCAGCCGCGCTGATCGACGGCGCCGCGCTCGCCCGCGACCTCGCCGCCGACACCGCCGCGCGCGCCGCCGCGTTCACCGAGGCCACCGGCCGCGCGCCGTGCCTGGCGGCGGTGCTCGTCGGCGACGACCCGGCGTCCGCGACGTACGTACGGATGAAGCGCAACCGGTGCGCCACGGCCGGCATCGAGTCGCGGCTCGTCGAGCTGCCGGAGACCACCACGACCGACGGGCTCGTCGCGGCGATCGCCGGGCTGTCCGCCGACCCCGACGTGCACGGCATCCTCCTGCAGCACCCGGTTCCGCCGCGGATCGACGAGCGGGCGGCGTTCGAGGCGATCGACGCCGGCAAGGACGTCGACGGCGTGACCATGCACTCCTTCGCCGCCATGGCGTTCGGCGAGCCGGGCTTCGCGTCCTGCACGCCGGGCGGCATCATGCGGCTGCTCGACGCGTACGACGTGGACCCGGCGGGCAAGCGCGCCGTGGTGATCGGCCGCAGCCCCATCCTCGGCAAGCCGGTCGCCATGCTGCTGCTCGCCCGGAACGCCACCGTGACGGTCTGCCACTCGCGCACCCGCGACCTCCCCGAGGTCGTGCGCGACGCCGACATCGTCGTGGCGGCGGTCGGGCGCCCGGAGTTCGTGCGCGGCGACTGGATCAAGCCGGGCGCGGTGGTCGTCGACGCCGGCTTCAACCCCGGCAACGTCGGCGACGTGGCGTTCGACGAGGCCGCCGCGCGGGCCGGGCTGATCACGCCGGTGCCGGGCGGCGTCGGGCCGATGACGATCGCGGTGCTGCTCGCCCAGACCGTGGACGCCGCTTTCGCGCGGCTCCCCCAGAGCGTCTGACCCGTACACGGTCATGTCCGATTCTCGCTAGACTGCGCGCCGTGCGCGGGACGATGCTGGACGGCATGCACGAAGACGTGGAGCAGTGCCTGCGGGCCGTGCGCTCCAAGGACGCGCGGTTCGACGGATGGTTCTTCATCGCCGTCGTCACGACGAGGATCTACTGCAGGCCGAGCTGTCCTGTGGTGCCGCCCAAGCCGGAGAACATGCGGTTCTACCCGAGCGCGGCGGCGGCGCAGCAGGCCGGGTTCCGCGCGTGCAAGCGCTGCCGGCCCGACGCCAGCCCCGGCTCGCCGGAGTGGAACGTGCGCGCCGACGCGGTCGCCCGCGCCATGCGGCTGATCGCCGACGGCGTGGTCGACCGCGAGGGCGTGCCCGGCCTGGCGGCCCGCCTCGGCTACAGCACCCGGCAGGTCAACCGCCAGCTCATCGCCGAGCTCGGCGCCGGTCCGCTGGCGCTGGCCCGTGCGCAGCGCGCGCAGACCGCGCGGCTGCTGATCGAGACGACCGCGCTGCCGATGGGCGACGCGGCGTTCGCCGCCGGGTTCGCCAGCATCCGCGCGTTCAACGACACGGTGCGGCAGGTCTTCGCGCTCACGCCGACCGAGCTGCGCCGCCGGGCGTCGCGCGGCGGGCGGACGGCCGCGCCCGGCGCGCTCTCGCTGCGGCTGCCGTTCCGCGCGCCGCTGTGCCCGGACAACCTCTTCGGCCACCTCGTGGCCACGGCCGTGCCGGGCGTCGAGGAGTGGCGCGACGGCGCGTACCGCCGCACGCTGCGCCTGCCGCACGGCCACGGGGTGGCCGAGCTGACGCCGCACGCCGACCACGTGGCCTGCCGGCTGAGCCTCGGCGACCTGCGCGACCTGCCGATCGCGATCAACCGCTGCCGCGGCCTGCTCGACCTCGACGCCGACCCGGTGGCCGTGGACGACCTGCTGCGCGAGGACCCGGACCTGCGGCCGCACGTGGACAAGGACCCGGGCCGCCGGGTGCCGCGCACCGTGGACGGCTTCGAGTTCGCCGTACGCGCGGTGATCGGCCAGCAGGTCTCGACGGCGGCCGCGCGTACGCACGCGGCGCGGCTCGTCACCGCGCACGGCGAGCCGGTGGACGACCCGGCGGGCGGCCTGACCCACCTCTTCCCCGACGCCGCGGCGCTGGCCGATCTGGACCCGGACACCCTCGCGTTCCCGGACACCCGCAAGACGACCCTGCGCACGCTGGTGGCCGCGCTCGCCGACGGCGGGATCGACCTCGGCCCCGGCGCCGACCGGGAGCGCGCCCGGGCCCGCCTGGCCGAGCTGCCGGGCGTCGGGCCGTGGACGATCGAGACGATCGCCATGCGCGCCCTCGGCGACCCGGACGCGTTCGTGGCCAGCGATCTCGGCATCAGGCTGGCCGCGCGCGAGCTCGGCATGCCCACCACGCCCGGCGCGCTGACCCGCCGCGCCGCGCGCTGGCGGCCGTGGCGGTCCTACGCCGTGCAGTACCTCTGGGCGACCGGCGACCACCCGATCAACCGGCTCCCCGAGGCCGGGTAGCCCGGCTCAGGCGAAGCGGAGCTCCACGACCGGGATCACCCGGGTCGTCCTCTTCTGGTAGTCGGCGAACCCGGTGTACAGCCCGGCCTGCTTCGCGTAGATGCGGTCGCGCTCCGGGCCGGTGACCGGCGCCGCCGTGGCCTGGCGCGTCTCCGTGCCGATCTCCACGGTGACCTCGGGGTTCGCGAGCATGTTGTGGTACCACGCGGGGTTGGTCGGCGCGCCGCCCTTCGAGGCGAAGACGTACGTGTGCCCGTCTTCGAGGAGGTACATCATCGGCGACGTGGTACGGCGGCCGGTCTTCGCGCCGGTGGTCGTCACCAGGGCCATCGGGGCGCCCTCGAACGGGCCGCCGACCCGGCCCTCGTTCGCGCGGAACTCCGCGATGATCTTCGTGTTGAAGTCGTCGTACGCCGTTTCCTCGGCCATGTGGGCACCCTTCCGTCGCGCCTGTTCCCTGACGCACCAAGCTAACCGGAACGCCTTCCGCATAGCAACCGATAACCGGAAGGTGCTCCGTTACGATGGGAAATGTGAGCGAGCGCCAGCGGGAGCACCGTGGGCTGCCCATCGCGGGGCAGCCCGCCGAGCGCGCCGACGCCGCGCGCAACCGGCGGCGCGTGCTGGCCGCCGCGGCGGCCATCCTCGCCGCCGACGGCGTCGACGGCCTCTCGGTGGACGCCGTGGCCCGCGCGGCCGGCGTCGGCGTCGGCACCGTCTACCGCCGCTTCGGCGACCGTACGGGCCTGATGTTCGCCCTGCTCAGCGAGCGCGAGCAGGAGTTCCAGGCGGCGTTCATGACCGGCCCGCCGCCGCTGGGCCCCGGCGCCGCGCCGGAGGACCGGCTGCGCGCGTTCCTGCACGCCCTCGTCGACCGCGTCATCGGCCAGCACGATCTGACGCTGCTCGCCGAGACGGGCAAGCCCGGCTCCCGCTTCCGCAGCGGGCCGTACTCCGTCTACCACACCCACGTGGCCGCGCTGCTGTCCGAGGCGCGGCCGACCACCGACGTCCACTACCTCGCCGACGCCCTGCTGGCCCCGGTGTCCGCGACGCTCATCCACTACCAGCACCACGAGCGCGGCATGCCCGCTGACGCGATCAAGGCCGGCCTCGACGACCTCCTCGCGGGCCGCTGACCGCAGGTTAGGGCTCCGCGAACGCCGACCGCCCCGCGACCAGCGCCCGCGTCGCCGTGGTCGCCCGCTCGACGGCCGCGGCAACCGGGTCGGCCGCGCCGTTGAACGCGCCGTCGGTCAGCAGCATCGCGTGGCCGTGCGCGGTCGCCACCACCGCCATGGCCAGCCGCTCCGCCGCGTCGCCGGTGTCCACGAGCGCGCGGGCGGGTGCCAGGAAGCCGTCGAGGATGGGCCGGGCCGCGGTGTCGAGCTCGGGGTGGCGGGCCTTGTCGAACCCGGCCGCGAACAGCGCCTGGAACAGCGGCACCCGCGCCGACGCGAACCCGATGTACGCGGTCGCCGCCGCCACCAGGCGGTCCGCCGGCTCGCCGGCGCGCGCCGACTCCGCCGCCACCGACCGCGCCAGCGTCTCCGCCGCGCGCGCCGCGACCGCGGCCAGGAGGTCCTCCCGGTCGGCGAAGTGGCGGTACGGCGCGGCCACCGTGACGCCGATGCGGCGGCTGGCCTCGGCCAGCGAGAACCCCGCCACGCCGCGCTCCCCGATCAGCTCGATCGCGGCGTCGACGAGCGCCGTGCGCAGGTCGCCGTGGTGGTACCGGTCGCCCTTGCCCGGCCCGCCCGTGGCCGCCGCCTTCGCTGACTTCGCCGATCGCCGCATGCCCTCACCGTAGACGGCCCGCCGCGGCACCCGTCCTCACACGCGGCTCAGGTCGTCGAGCCGCCCCACCTCCACGGAGGTCAGCCGCAGGTCCATCGCGGCGGCGCTCTCCGCGGCCTGGCCGGGCCGCGACGCACCGGGGATGGCCACCAGCGTGTCGCCGTAGTGGGCGAGCAGCCAGGCCAGCGCCACCTGCGACACGGACGCGCCGTACGCGCCGCCGATCGCGCGCATCTCCGCGATCAGCGGTGCCGAGCGCGCGACCGCGCCGGAGCCGTACACGCGGCCCATCAGCCGGCGCGCGAGCGACCGGGCGCGCGCCGCGCCCGGGTCGTCGTGGTAGCGGCCCGTCAGCAGGCCACCGGCCAGCGGCGCGTACGCGATCAGCGTGACGCCGAGGCGCCGCGCCGTCTCCAGGACGCCATTGCGCTCCACGTCGCGGTGCAGCAGGTTCACGTGGACCTGGTTGGACGCGAGCCGCGCGCCCCGGGCGCGCAGCACCGCGTCGGCGCGGGCCATCTGCCGCGCGGAGAAGTTGCTGACGCCCACCGACCGCACCTTGCCGGACGCCAGCAGCCGCCCCATCGCCGCGACCTGCGCGGACAGCGGCGACAACGCGCCCTGCGGCGAGTGGATCTGGTAGAGGTCGATCGGGTAGCCGTCCAGGCACGCCAGGCGGGTGCCGATGGTGCGCTCGATGCTCGCGGCGGTGCGGCCGAGCGGCGACCACTTGGTGGCGATCCGCGCGTCGCCGGCCGCGACGTCGTTGTGCCGCAGCGCCGTGGCCAGCATGCGCTCCGACTGGCCGCGCCCGTACATCTCGGCGGTGTCGAACCAGTCGACGCCGCCGGCGAGCGCGGCGGCCACGATCGCGTCGACCGTGTCCTGCCCGACCGTCGTGTAGACCGCACCGGACATGCCGCGCCCGGCGAACTGGAGCCCGCCAAGCCCGATCGGGCTGACCTCGATGCCGGTGGAGCCGAGCCGCCGCCGTCGTGCCGTACCGCTGTCCGCCATGCCACTGCCCTCCGTACGTTCGGATGTAATAAGCTCTCACATTGTGAATAGCTTTAACATGAAGCGACGGCGGAGCGCAAGGGACCAGGTGGGAGACGGTCAGCGCGCCGAGACGCGGCGGATGTACGCGACCAGCACCATGACCGCAACGAGCAGGACGGCGTGGATCAGCACCACGCCGGGCAGCGCGGCGGTGTAGCCGGAACCGCCCGGGTGCCCGGCGGCCAGCGCGAAGAACACCGTGCCGAGGACGGCGACGCCCGCGGCGCCCGCGAACTGCTGGGTCGTCGTGAGCACGCCGGCGCCCGCGCCCGCGCGCCCGGCCGGCACCCGCACCATCGCCACGCCGATGAGCTGCGGCAGCGTCAGCCCGTTGCCGGCGCCGACGAACACGAGCGCGCCGATCGTCCAGCCGAGCCCCGCCCCGGACGGGATCAGCGCCAGCAGCGCCAGGCCCGCGAGCGTGACCGCGCAGCCCGCGAACACGACCCGCTGCCCGAAGCGCGCCACCAGCCGCGACCCGAGCAGCGACGTGGCCCCGAACAGCACCCCCATCGGCGCGAACGCCAGGCCCGCGCCGAGCGCCGACAGCCCGCGCCCGCCCTGCAGCAGCAGCGTCAGCACGAACATGAAGCTCGCGAAGTACGCCATGAACGCGACGCCGGCCGCGATGCCCGCGACGTACGTGCGCTCGCGGAACAGCGACATGTCCAGCACCGGAAGCCCGCCGCGCGCGGCCAGGCGCCGCTGCCAGTACAGCGTCAGCGCGCCGGCCGGGAGCGCGGCGGCCAGGCAGCACCACGTCCACACCGGCCACCCGGCGCCGCGGCCCAGCGCCAGCGGCACGAGGACCAGCCCGAGCGCGGCGGCCAGGCCGAGCGCGCCGAGCGGGTCGGTGCGCGCGTCCGTACGGCGGCCGCCGCGGGCCGGCAGCCGCAGCGCGAGCGGCACCACGGCCAGCCCCACCGGCACGTTGACCAGGAAGATCGCCCGCCAGCCGAGCCCGAGCACGTCCGCGTCGAGCAGGAGGCCGCCGAGCACCTGGCCGGCGATCGAGCCGAGCCCGCCGGCCACGCCGTACCAGCCGAGCGCGCGCGGCCTGGCGTCCGCCGGGAGGGTCGTGGTGATCATCGCGAGCACCTGCGGGACCATCGCCGCGCCCGCGAACCCCTGGAGCACGCGCGCGGCCACGAGCTGCCCCGGCGTTGCCGCGATGCCGCACAGCAGGGACGCCGCGGTGAACGCGACGACGCCCGCCACGAACATCCGCCGGTGGCCGAGCAGGTCGCCGAGGCGCCCGCCGGTGACCATGCCGGCCGCGTACGCGAAGGCGTAGCCGCCGACGATCAGCTCCAGCGCGGCGGGCCCGGCGCCGAGCCCGCGCTCCAGCGACGGCGCGGCGACGTTGACCACGAAGAAGTCGAACTGCGCCATGAACCACGCCGCGAGCAGCACCGTGAGCATCGGCCCGTAGCCGCGGGCCGTGCCCGCGGTGCCCGGCCGCGCGTACGAGGAGACCGCCATCGCCGCCCCATCCTCCCTATCAACGACTTCTCGGATATTAGATATCCAGGATACGAGATGTCTATAGTTGTACCGTGAAGCTGTCGCAAGGGGTCGAGTGGGGTCTGCACTGCGCGTCGCTGCTGGCCCTGGCGCCGGCCGGCGCGACCGTCCGCCGCGAGCAGTTGGCCGGGCACTACGCGCTCCCCGAGGCGTACCTCGCCAAGCACCTCCAGGCGATGGCGCGCGCCGGGCTGCTGCGCGCGACGCCCGGCCCCAAGGGCGGCTACCGCCTGTGCCGCCCGCCCGAGTCGATCACCGTGCTCGACGTCGTCGAGGCGGTCGAGGGCCGGGCGCGGCCGTTCCTCTGCCAGGAGATCCGGCAGCGGGGCGCCGCCGCGATCCCGCCCGAGGAGTGCACGGTGCCGTGCGCGATCAACACCGTGATGGACGACGCCGACGACGCCTGGCGCGCCTCGCTGCGCGGCGTCACGATCGCCGATCTGCTCACGCGCATGCGCCCGGAGGTGCGCAAGCGCAACGAGGCGCTGCTGCGCGGCGAGCGGCCCGCGAATGGTTCCGCGCACGAATAATCCGCAAGCAGACGATTGGGTAGACTGGCCGCATGACCCTGAGCGCGCCGTCCCGCACGGTCCCCGACCTGTCGTACCTGCTCACGTACACCGGGCACGTCCTGTCGACGAAGATGACGGCCGCGTTCGCCGAGCTGGACATGACGCCGCGCGCCTACTGCGTGCTCTTCCACGCCGACGAGGCGGAGCGCACCCAGGCGGAGCTCGCCGCGATCTCCGCGCTCGACAAGACCACGATGGTCACCACCATGGACGCCCTGGAGAAGGCCGGGCTCGCCGAGCGCCGCCCGTCGAGCACCGACCGGCGCGCCCGGATCATCGCGGTGACCGGCAAGGGCCGCGACGCCATCGCGAAGGGCACCCGCATCGCCGACCGCGTGCACCGCGAGGCCATCGAGTCCCTCCCGGAGGACCGCCGCGTGGTGCTCATCGAGGCCCTGGCGGCGCTGGCCGAGGGCCACCTGTCCGAGCCCGTCGAGTCCCCCACCCCCGTACGGCGTCCGCGGCACTCCCAAAAATAGATCCGTACTAGATCGTCCCGTACCAAACTATCTGCTACGGTCTTTCCTGTTGCCTCATCGAACAGGAGCAGACCCCATGCCCACCCGTCGCCCAACCGGGTCCACATCCCGCTCGCGCTGGATCGCCCTCGCCGTGCTGTGCACCGGGATGCTGATGGTCATCCTCGACGGGAACATCGTCACCGTCGCCCTCCCCAGCATCCAGCGCGACCTGGACTTCTCCCCCGCCGACCTGACGTGGACGATCAACGCGTACATGATCGCCTTCGGCGGCGCGCTGCTGCTGGCCGGGCGCCTCGGCGACCTGATCGGCCGGCGGCGGATGTTCCTCGGCGGGCTGGCGGTGTTCGTCGCGGCGTCCCTGCTCTGCGGGCTCGCCGGCGGCCAGGAGGTGCTGATCGCCGCGCGGTTCCTCCAGGGCCTGGGCGGCGCGGCGGCGTCCGGGGTCAGCCTCGGGATGATCATCATGCTGTTCCCCGAGCCGCGGCAGCGCGGCACCGCCATCGGGGTGTTCGCGTTCACCGGCGCGGCCGGCGCGTCCATCGGCCAGGTGCTCGGCGGCGTGCTCACCGACGCGCTGAGCTGGCACTGGATCTTCTTCGTGAACGCACCCATCGGCGCGCTCGCCCTGGGCCTGGCCGTGCGCTACATCGCCGCCGACCGCGGCCTCGGCCTGCGTACCGGCGCCGACGTGCCGGGCGCGCTGCTCGTCACCGCCGGGCTGATGCTGACCGTCTACACGATCGTCGAGACGAGCCGGTACGGCTGGCTGTCCGTGCGCACCCTCGGCCTCGCGGTGGTCGCGGTCGCGCTCCTCGGCGGGTTCGTCGTCCGGCAGGCCACCGCCGCCGCGCCGCTGCTGCCCCTGCGGGTGTTCCGGTCGCGCGCGGTGTCCGGCGCCAACATCGTGCAGGTCCTCGCGATCTCGGCGATGTTCGGCTTCCAGATCATGATCTCGCTGTACCTCCAGCAGGTGCAGGGGTACGACGCCTGGGCCAACGGCATCGCCATGCTGCCCGCCGCGCTGATGATCGGGGGCGTCGCGCTGCTGCTGTCCGCGCGGCTGAACGCCCGGTTCGGCGAGTACCGCATGCTGCTCACCGGGCTGGCGCTGCTCACCGTCGGCATCGGGCTGCTGGTCCGCGTCCCGGTCGGCGCCGTCTACGTCCGCGACATCCTGCCGACGATGCTGCTCGGCGGCGGCTTCGGCCTGGCCACGTCCGCGCTCACCTCGCTGGGCATGTCCGGCGCGCGCGCCGACGACGCGGGCGTGGTGTCCGGGTTGTTCACCACGACCCAGCAGGTCGGCGGCGCACTCGGGGTGGCCGTGCTGAGCACGCTCGCGGCCGGGCGCACCGCCGGGCTGGCCGCGGACGGCGCCACCCGCGCGGCGGCGCTCACCGGCGGGTTCGGCCTCGCGTTCGCCGTCGGCACCGGGCTGCTCGTCGCGGCGCTGGTGGTCGCCGCCGTCGTGCTGCGGCCGCGCGCGGAGGCCTGCCCGTCCGGCGCCGATCGCGCGTCCGCGCCGGCCGGTCAGACGGCCGAGGCCACGGCGTAGCCGGGCGTACGGCAACCCCGGCCGATCGGGGTTGCCGTACGCGGCTACTGCGCGCCGGCGCCGGTGAGGGCGCGGACCTGCAGCTCGGCGTACTTCTCGGGGTCCGAAGGCTCGCGGCTGGTGAGCGTGCCGATGATGGCGCAGGCGAAGCCGATCGGGATGGAGACCAGGCTGGGGTTCTCCAGGGGGAACAGGTGGAAGTCGATGCCGGCGGGGAACAGCGACTCGCTCGCGTGGGTGACCGGGTCGATCTTGCCGGAGACCACCGGGGAGAAGAACACCAGCACCAGCGAGCTGAGCAGGCCGCCGTAGATGCCCCACGTGGCGCCCTTGGCGTTGAACCGCCGCCAGAACAGCGACAGCATGATCGCCGGGAGGTTCGCCGAGGCCGCGATGGCGAACGCGAGCGCGACGAGGAACGCCACGTTGAGGTTCTGCGCGAAGATCGCCAGGACGATCGCCAGCGCGCCGATCAGGAACGCGGCGAACCGCGCGACCGCCACCTCCTGCGACTCCCGCGGCCGGCCGAACATCAGCACGTGGCCGAAGTAGTCGTGCGCCAGCGACGTGGACGACGCGAGCACCAGGCCGGCGATCACCGCGAGGATCGTGGCGAACGCGACCGCCGCGATGAACGCCAGCAGGATCGCGCCGCCGGTCTCCCCCGCGATCCACGACCCCAGCACCTGCGCGAGCTGCGGCGCCGCCGCGTTGCCCGCCTCGTCCTGCGCGACGATCGCCTTGTGGCCGACCAGCGCGGCGGCGCCGAAGCCGAGCGCCAGCGTCATCAGGTAGAACACGCCGATGATGCCGATCGCCCAGTTGACGGACGTCCGCGCCGCGCGGGCGTTCGGCACGGTGTAGAACCGGGTCAGGATGTGCGGGAGCCCGGCCGTGCCGAGCACGAGCGCGAGGCCGAGGCTGATCAGGTCGAGCTTGTTGACCACCGTCTGGAAGCCGTTGCCCGGCACGACCTTGCCGTACTTCAGCCCCGGTTCGAGGAACGGCGTGCCCTTGCCGCTGGCCTGCGCCGCGGAGCCGAGCATGTGGCTGATGTTGAAGCCGAACCTGCCGAGCACCAGCAGCGTCATCAGCAGCGTGCCGCCCATCAGCAGCACGGCCTTGACGATCTGCACCCAGGTGGTGCCCTTCATGCCGCCGAACGTGACGTAGACGATCATCAGGATGCCGACGACCACGATCGTCGCGACCTTCGCCTGCCCGGCCGACATGCCGAGGAACGTCTCCCCCGGCTTGATGCCGAGCAGCAGCGCGACCAGCGCGCCCGCGCCGACCATCTGGGCCAGCAGGTAGAACACCGAGACCGTCAGCGTCGACACCGCCGCCGCCGTGCGCACGGGCGCCTGGTGCCGCGCCCGGCTGGACAGCACGTCCGCCATGGTGAACCGGCCGGAGTTGCGCATCATCTCCACGAGCACCAGCGTCAGCAGCCACGCGACGAGGAAGCCGATCGAGTAGAGGAAGCCGTCGTAGCCGGAGAGGGCGATGATGCCGGCGATGCCGAGGAACGACGCGGCCGACATGTAGTCGCCGGACAGCGCGAGGCCGTTCTGCAGCCCGGAGAACGCCCGGCCGCCCGCGTAGAAGTCGTCGCGGCCGGAGGTGTTGCGCCGCGCCCAGACCGTGATGCCGAGCGTGACGATCACCAGCGCCACGAAAAGGGCGATCGTGAGCGTACGGCCCGCGGAGCCGCCGAGGTCGGGGCCGGCTGCCAGCCGCCCGGCCGCGAGAGCGCGTGCGGTCATCGGGTGGCCCGCCTTTCTTCGTCGTCCGCCTCGAGCTCGGCGCGCAGCTCGGCGGAGATCGGGTCCAGCCTCGCCGCGGCGAACCGCGCATAGCGCCGGGCGATCAGGAATGTCGTCACGAACTGGAGGAGACCGAGCAGCATGGCGACATTGATATCGCCGAGCAGCCGCTGGCCCATGAAGTCACGCGCGTACGTGGACAACATGACATAGAGCAGATACCACGACAGGAATCCCAGGGTCGCCGGGATGATGAATCGCCGAAAACTGGCACGCAGTTCGACGAATCTCGGGTCGAGCCGCATTTCGACGTAGTGCTCCCGCACCTGATCATGGCGGCGACCTCGGGCGCTCCCGGCTCTGACGGCCACAATCTCCCCCTTCCCGTGACCCCATGGTGATATGGGCCGTATGGTTGAGTTTCATCCCCCGGAAATCCGCGCGCTAAATAGCGTCGAACGCTGTCACGGACGCGAGACGGCCCCGAGTCTGCCAAAAACTCAGGCGCCGTACGAGAGGAACTCCGCCATTAGTTTTCACGGGCGCCAGAATTGGCCCGCCGAATATGCATTTCGACGGGCACACCCCATTGGAGCGCTCCATGCCGCCGCCATCGCGACGCCGGGCGTCAGGCCATGGTGCGGGCGCTGCTGCGCAGGACGTGCTCGACCAGCGCGATCAGGACGTCGCGCCCGGAATCGCGGCGCCGCGCGTCGCACATCACGACCGGTACGTTGCCGCCCACGGCCAGCGCCGCGCTGATCTCCTCCGGGCCGTACGCCACCGCGTCGTCGAAGGTGTTCACCGCGATGACGAACGGCACGCGCCGCCGCTCGAAGTAGTCGACGGACGGGAAGCAGTCGGCCAGCCGCCGGGTGTCGGCCAGCACGACCGCGCCGAGCGCGCCGAGCGCGAGCTCGTCCCACATGAACCAGAAGCGGTCCTGGCCCGGCGTGCCGAAGAGGTACAGCACGAGGTCCTCGCGGAGGGTGATGCGGCCGAAGTCCATCGCGACGGTCGTGGTGGACTTGTTCTCCACCCCCGCGATGTCGTCGACGCCCACACCGCGCTCGGTGAGCAGTTCCTCGGTGCGCAGCGGCTGGATCTCGCTCACCGATCCGACGAGCGTGGTCTTCCCCACGCCGAACCCGCCCGCGACGAGGATCTTCACCGCCAGCGGCATCGTCGCCGGCTGGTCAGAGCGTCTTGAGTCCATCGATTACATCCTTGAGTACGCGCTCGTCTGGCGCCTGCGTCATGGGGGTCGGCTGCCGCACGATGATCCAGCCAGGGGTGAACAGATCGCCGAGCAGCACGCGCAGCACCGCGAGCGGCAGGGAGAGCTTGGCGCCGATCTCCGCGACCGACTGCGGGGTGCAGGCGAGGCGGAGGATCGCCGCGTGTTCGGGGCCGAGGTCGACGGACGCGATCGACGACGCGTCGGCGGTCATGATGATGGTGATCAGGTCGAAACCCTCGCGCGCCGGCTTCGTACGCCCGCCGGTCAGTGCGTACGGCCGGACGAGCCGGCCGGCCGCCCCGTCGAACCATTCACTGCCTGGACTCATCGCCGGTGGGTCACTCATGATCGCCCGTATCGCCGGCTGATCGCGGCGGTGCCGACAGATGCGGCCCGACGCGGCTGACGAGCAGCGCCATTTCGTACGCGATCTGGCCGACGTCGGCGTGCGCCCGGGCCAGGACGGCCAGGCACGCGCCGCTGCCCGCCGCGGTGACGAACAGGAACGCCTCGTCCATCTCGACGATGGTCTGTCGTACGGCGCCGCCGCCGAACTGCCGGCCCGCGCCGCGGGCGAGGCTGGAGAAGCTGGCGGCGACCGCGGCGAGGTGCTCGGCGTCGGCGCGGGCGAGGCCGCTCGAGGTTCCGATGAGCAGGCCGTCCGCGGACAGCACCACGGCCTTCCCGATGTCCGGCACCCGTTCCACGAGCGAGTTCAGGAGCCAGTTCAGCTCGTTCGCCGTGCCTGCCCGCTGGGTCATCTGTCGCGCTCCTCGTGCGTCGGGTCGGCGGAGTCGCCGCGGGTCTCGGCCTCGGATCGGCCGCGCTGCCAGCCCTTCTGGATCGAGCTGAGCATCGACCTGACCTCGTCGGGCGAACGCTCGGTCTCCGGCGGCTCGTCCTCGGTGTCGGTGCGGTCGAGCAGCTCCCGGCTGATGCTCGTCTGCGGGACGCGCTGCGGCAGCACCGGCCGCCCGTCGTCGAGCTTGCCACGCGGCTCCGGCGCCGGCTTGGGCGGCTCCGGTGGCGCGGGCGGTTCCGGCGGGGCGAACGCCCCCATCGGGCCGGACGGGAAGCCGTCGGAGCCGAAGTCCGGAAGGTGGTGCTCGACGCCGTTGGTCTCCGGCATCAGCGGCTCGGTGGACCACGGGTCGGCCAGGTTCGGCGGGACGTAGCCGTCGTCGTCGAACTCGCCGCGCACGCTCTCGGTCCGCGACTCGGGCGCGTGCATCGGGCGCGGGACGTCGGGGAAGGACGGGCGCGCGTCGTCGGCGCGGATCTCCCCGGTGGTCACCGCGACGAGCTCGGCGTCGAACGCCCCGGAGTCCGGCCCGGACGAGCCGGACGAGGCGGACGAGGCGGGCTCGAGGGCGTCGGACTCCGCGATCAGGCTCGGCGGGACCAGCACGATCGCGGTGGTGCCGCCGTACGGCGAGGCGCGCAGCGACACGCGGATGTCGTGCCGCCCGGCGAGCCTGCCGACCACGAAGTGGCCGAGGCGCGCGCTGCTGATGAGGTCGAACGGCGGTGGTTCGGCCAGCATCTCGTTGGCCTTCTTCAGCGCCTCGCCGTTCATGCTCAGCCCGCGGTCCTCGACCTCGATCACGAAGCCGTTGCCGACGACCTGGCCGACGACGCGGACGGGGGTGTGCGGCGGGGAGAACTGGGTGGCGTTCTCGATGAGCTCGGCGAGCAGGTGGATGACGTCGGCCACCGCGCCGCCGGACAGCGCGACCGGCGGCATGGCCTGGACCTTCACCCGGGCGTAGTCCTCCACCTCGGAGGCCGCGCCGCGGACGACGTCGACGATCGGCACCGGGTTGCGCCAGCCGCGGCCCGGTGCCGAGCCGGAGAGGATGATCAGGCCTTCCGCGTGGCGCCGCATGCGGGTCGAGAGGTGGTCGATGCGGAAGAGGTCCTGCAGCTCCTCGGGGTCGGTGACCCGGTTCTCCATGGTGTCGAGCAGGGAGAGCTGCCGGTGGATGAGCGTCTGCGAGCGCCGCGCCAGGTTCACGAAGATCTCGCTGATGCCCCGGCGCAGCCGCGCCTCGCCGACGGCGCTGTCGATCGCCGTGCGGCGCGCGGTGTTGAACGCGTCGCCGACCGCGTTGATCTCCTGCGTACGGAACGCCAGCGGCGGCGCCTCCTGCGCGGCGTCGACGTCGACGTTGCGGCGCAGCCGGGAGATCAGCGACGGGAGCCGCTCGTTGGCCAGCTCGAGCGCCGCGTCGCGCAGCGAGCGCAGCTCGCGGACCACGGACGTGGCCGCGCGCACCGACAGCCAGATGGACGCGACCAGCGCGAGGAGGCCGAGCACGCCCGCGCCGGCGATGCGCCAGAGGATGCCCTGGGCGACCGGCGCCGACAGGGCGTCGGCACGCGCGTTGGCGGACAGCTCCAGGCCGCGCATCCGGGTGTTCACGGAATCGGCGGTGACCTTCCACTGCACGTCGGTCATGTGGATGGGCGCGCCGGGGCGGTTGCGCGCCATCAGCCGGTTCTCCATCGACCGCAGCCGGCCGTAGACGTCGAGGCCGGTGATGTGGTCGTAGTACGCGCGGTCGGGCCCGGAGAGGTCGCCGGACGCCGTCTGGTACATGCGCCGCTGCGCGCCGATGAGCTGGGTGATCCGGGTGTGGTCGCTCGCGGACATCCGCTGCGCGGCCAGCACGCCGGAGACCACGCTGTCCTCCTCCGCGAGGGCCTCGCGGGCCTGCGACAGCGCCACCACGGAGTGGGACTCGCGGGCGACGCTCGGGTCGGTCAGCGTGGACAGCGAGCTCTGGATCTCGTTCAGCGACGTGATCAGCCCGGTGTACGTGGTGTAGGCGCGGTCGCGGTCGACGTGGCGCGAGTTGACCGCGTTGCGCAGCTTGGCCAGCGTCGACAGCCGTTGCAGCGCCTCGTTCGTCCGCCGGAGCGTCAGGCTCCCGGCGACGGAGCGCGCGTCCGGGTCGGTGACCAGGCCGCGGAACAGGTCGGCCTGCTGGTCGGTGTGGATCCGCTGCGAGTCGAGCGCCGCGCGTGCGTCAGGTGTGCCGCCGCCGAGGAAGGTCAGCGACTGTCTCCGCTCGGCCTGCAGCGCGCTGTTCAGCGCGCCCGACGGGTAGCCGAAGTGTTCGGAGATGGTCCGCACGTGCGACAGGTCGAGCCCGTCGCCCAATGTCGTCCCCGCGGCGAACGCCCACAGAGCGGTCAGTGACAGCAGGGGTACGAGCAGCGGCAGGAGGATCTTGAATTTGATTGAACTGTGCCGTGCACGCATGCATCGCCTTCCCGGTGGTCTTCGTCTCGATGGCGCACCGTCCGATTCCAAGCGGACGCGACGTTACTACGGTGTTGTGCGGCGCCGGGCAAAAACGGGGAAACGAGCCGCTGTGCTGCGAATCCGCCTATCGCGGCGATCACAGGGATGATCGATGTACATTTTGCCACGTTTTCTTTGACTAATACATGGATCGCGCGCCGGCGCCTGTCGAAAGGCGCTGCGCGAGATATATCGGGATCAGCGAGATGAGGATGACCACGACCGCGACGACATTGACGATCGGCGCCTGGTTCGGCCGCGCGAGGTTGCCGAAGATCCAGATCGGCAGCGTCTCGGTGTTCGGACCTGCGGTGAAGGTGGTCACCACGATCTCGTCGAAGGACAGGGCGAAGGACAGCAGGCCGCCCGCGAGCAGCGCGGAGCGCAATTCCGGGAACGTCACTCTGCGGAACGTCCTGAAAACGCCGGCACCGAGGTCCATCGACGCTTCCTCGGCGGCGCCGGGCATGCGGTTCAGCCGGGCCGACACATTGTTGTAGACGGTCACCACGCAAAACGTCGCATGCCCGATAATAATGGTGAACAGGCCATATCCGACACCGAGCGGCTGGAGCGTGCTCTGAATGGCGGAATTGAGGGCGAGGCCGGTCACGATGCCGGGCAGCGCGATCGGCAGGACGATTACCAGCGAGAGCGCGCGGCGCCCGAAGAAGCGGTGGCGCGACAGCGCGAACGCGGCCAGCGTGCCCAGCACCAGCGCGATCGCGGTGGCGCCGAGCCCGGCCTTCACGCTCGTCCACAGGGCGTCGCGGGCGCCGGCGTTCTGCCACGCCTCGCCCCACCAGTGCAGGGTCAGGCCGGGCGGCGGCCACGCGAACGAACGATCGGTGTTGAACGAGTTGACCACCACGGTCAGCAGCGGCACGTAGATGAACGCCAGCACGACCACCGCCCACACACGGAGGACGATGCGCACGGCTCGGGGGATTCTCATTACATCTCGTCCAGGGCACCGGTGCGGCGGACCGCGAGCAGGAACACGACCATGATCACGATGGGGATGACGGCGAGCGCCGCCGCGAACGGCAGGTTGTTCGCCGCGCCCACGTTCGCGTAGACGACGTTGCCGATCATCTGCGTGCCGCCGCCGACGATCTGCACGGCGATGTAGTCGCCGAGCGCCAGCGAGAACGTGAAGATCGAGCCGGCGATGATCGCCGGCCTGATGATCGGCAGCACCACCATGCGGAACGTGCGCATCGACCGCGCGCCCAGGTCGCTTGACGCTTCGAGCAGCGAGTTCGGCAGCCGGTCGAGGCCCGCGTAGATCGGCAGGATCATGTACGGCAGCCAGAGGTACGCCAGCACGATCGTCGTGGACGTCACCGAGAACCCCGGCGACGAGGCGCCCACCGGATGGGTCAGCCAGTCGATCAGCCCGCCCTCGGAGAGCATGACCTTCCAGGCGTACGCCTTGACCAGGTAGTTCGACCACAGCGGCGTGAGGATGGCGACCACGAGCAGCCGCCGCGCCCACGGCTTGGCCACCCGCGCCATGTAGACGGCCATCGGAACGGCCAGCACCATGTCGATGACGGTGACCATCGCGGCGATGCCGACCGTCCGGCCGACGATCACCCG
The DNA here is from genome assembly GCA_036502625.1 of Streptosporangiaceae bacterium. Lineage (GTDB taxonomy): Bacteria > Actinomycetota > Actinomycetes > Streptosporangiales > Streptosporangiaceae > DASXYG01. The sequence goes on along the minus strand of DASXYG010000093.1, from coordinate 15,970 downwards.
GTAGACGCCCTCGTGCAGGATCGTCGCGAAGTTGTCGAACGTGAACGTCGGCACGATGTTGCCGGTGAAGCTGTTCACCGTCCACACCGACGTCACGAGCAGCAACGCGAGCGAGCCGAGGTAGACGACGACCAGCCAGAGCGCGGGCGCGGTCACCAGCGCGGCCAGCCGCAGCACGGCGTGCCTGTACAGCAGTGACGACACGCGCCGCCCCGCGCCGCCGCGCTCGCTCGCCCGCGTGAGCACCCGGGTCACGTCCGCCGACTCCCCTCCACGTTCGTACGGCAGATCAGCAGGCGGTCCCGGCCGCGGGCCGGGACCGCCGGGGCGTCAGCCCTTGATCTGGGTCCAGGCCTGCGTCCACTTGGAGTAGTCGACGCACGTGTTGCCGCGGTCGTCGCCGCAGTTCGCGATGGGCGTCTTCCAGAACGCGACCCGGTTGTAGAAGCTCTTGTCGCCGACGTTGTACTCGGCGCAGAAGGCCTTCCCCGCGTACTGGCACGCCTTCGGGTTCGCCGGCGCCTCACCGAAGTACTGCGCGACCTGCGCCTGCACCTTCGGCTCGGTGATCCAGTTCATCCACTTGTACATGCAGTTCGGATGGGCGGCCTTGGACCCGACCATCCAGGTGTCGGACCAGCCGGTGGCACCCTCGGACGGGATCATCGTGTCCACCGGGGCCTTCTCCGTCTTGGCCTGGTTGGCGGTCACCTGCCACGCGGTGCCGGCCCAGTTGTCGCCGGACTTGAACGCCTGGAGCTCGTCGAGGTAGTTCGCCCAGTACTGGTTCACGTTCGACCGCTGGCCCTTGAGCAGGCTCACCGCCGCGTCGAACTGCTTCTGGTCCAGTTCGTACGGGTCGGTGATCTTGAGGTCCTTGCGGTGGGCCTTGAGGTACAGCGCGGCGTCGGCGATGTACGTCGGGGAGTCGTAGTCGACGATGTGGTCCTTCGCCGGGGAGTTCTTGTCCCAGACGACGTTCCACGACGTGGGCTTCGGCTTGATCTTGTCGGTGCGGTACATCAGGACGTTCGCGCCGTAGCCGTGCGGGATGCCGTACATCTGGCCCTTCACCGAGTTGTACGGCTGCTCCTTGAGGTAGGACTCCACGTCGGCGTAGTTCGGCACCAGCCCGGTGTTCACCGGCGCGACCGTGCCGCCGTAGACGAGCCGCAGCGACGCGTCGCCGGACGCCGAGACCCCGTCGTACTGGCCGGTCTTCATGAGGCTGACCATGGAGTCGGACGTGTCGGCGACCTTGACGTTGACCTTGCAGCCGGTCTGCTTCTGGAACGGCGTGACCCAGTCGTCGTTCTTGTTGTCCTGGCCGTGCTCGACGTAGCCGGCCCAGGCCACGAGGTTGAGCTGGCCCTCGCCCTTGCCGATCGACTGCTGTACGGGGAGCTTCGGCGCGTCGCCGCCGGGCCCTTGGGTCGCGTTCGAGCCGCCGCACGCGGCCGCGCCGATCGCGAGTATCGCGGTCACGGCGGCGATGGGGGCAAGCCGCGCGAACCGGACGTACGTCATGTCGACATCTCCTTGGGAAACGGGGTTGGCGAGGGGGCGTCGGTGGGGGGCGTCAAATGTGGTCGGGGAGGTGCTGGACGGCGTCGGCGTCCCAGGTCAGCGACACGCGGGCGCCGCGCTCGGGCACGCGCGCGTCCGCTCCGGTGTTCGGCGCGATCACCACGAAGACCGGCCCGTCGTCGAGCCGGACGAGCAGGCGGGTGGTCGGCCCCTGGTAGGACACCTCGCTGACGGTGCCCGGCACACCGGTGCCGCCGGCGCGGACGCGCTCGGGCCTGATGAGGTACGTGCCGTCGCGGCCGAGCAGCTCGCGCGCGGCGGCGCCGCCGACGATGTTGGACGCGCCGACGAACGACGCGACGAAGCCGGTGGCGGGGTGCTCGTAGATCTCCTCGGGGCTGCCGACCTGCTCGACGCGGCCGTCGCTGAACACCGCGACCTGGTCGCTCATGGACAGCGCCTCGGCCTGGTCGTGGGTCACGAACACGAACGTGATGCCCACGGCGCGCTGGATGGCCTTGAGCTCGACCTGCATCTCCTCGCGGAGCTTCGCGTCGAGCGCGCCGAGCGGTTCGTCGAGCAGCAGCACGCGCGGCCGGTTCACCAGGGCGCGGGCCAGCGCGACCCGCTGCCGCTGGCCGCCGGACATCGCCGAGATCGCGCGCTGCTCGTAGCCCTCGAGCCGTACGGTCGCGAGGACCTCCGCGACGCGCGTACGGCGTTCGGCACGGGGCACGCCGGCCGCGGACAGGCCGTACTCGATGTTCCGCTCGACGCTCATGTGCGGGAACAGCGCGAGGTCCTGGAAGACCGTGTTGACGTCGCGCTCGAACGGCGCGCTCGCGGTGATGTCGCGCCCGGACAGGCGCACGGTGCCGGACGTCGGCGTCTCGAAGCCGGCCACCAGGCGCAGCAGGGTCGTCTTGCCCGAGCCGGACGGGCCGAGCAGCGAGAAGAACGCGCCGTTGGGGACGGTGAGGTCGACGCCGCGCAGCGCCTCGACGTTTCCGAAGGTCTTGGTCAGCCCGGTGACCTCGACGGCGGGCTCACCGGGTTCGGCCGGGGCGGTCGGTGCGGCCGACCGCTCGCCGGAGCCGACTTCAGCGGGTGGGTGCTCGGGCATACAGACGTTCCTGGGTCCTTCGATCCGGTGCTACGCGGGGCGGTTCGTACGCGGCCGGTGCGTGGTGCATCGCACACCGTACTCACGCAAGATCCGCCATGTCACCCGCTTCCGCGCAACAAAACAAAGCGTGTGCCAAATCCGCAGCTCAGAGTGGTCGCACGAACACAAGACTGTCAGCGGGGTCACAGCCGGACCACCGGAACGCCCTCACACACGGGCGATCACGGCCTCGGCGAAGCGCTCCATCGCGGCGATCTTCTCGGCCAGGTCGGCGTCGTGCGTCGCCGCGTCCGCGTACGCCGCGCGCCGCGGCGCCGCCGGGCGGCCCATCCACCACGGCGCGCACATCACGCCGGTCACGCCGCGCTCCTCCAGATCGCGGTACAGCCCCGCGTCCGGGCGCGCGGCCACGGCGGCGACGATGCCGAGGTCGCCGGCCGTACGGCCGCGGTCGCGCAGGTGGCCGCCGATCCGGTCGACGACCTCGGTCAGCTCGTCGATCCGGTAGACCCGGTTGCCGATCCAGCCGTCGCCCAGGCGCGCGGCCCGGCGCAGCGCCGCGTCGCTGTCGCCGCCGACGTACACGGGCACCGGTCGCCCGGGGGCCGGGCTGATGCTGGCCGGGCCGAAGTCGAGGTGCGCGCCGTGCCGCTCGACCAGCGCGCCCGTCCACAGCTCGCGCAGCGCGGGGATCATCTCGTCCAGCCGCCGGCCCCGGGTGTGGAAGTCCTGGCCGGTCTGCGCGAACTCGTCGGCGCACCAGCCCGCGCCGACGCCGAGCGTGACCCGGTCGCCGGACAGGACGGCCGCGGTGGACACCGTCTTGGCCACGGTGAACAGGTCGCGGGCCGGCGCGATGTACACGTTGGACGCGAACCGCACGCGCTCGGTGACCGCGGCCATCGCGCCGACGGTCACCCAGACGTCCGGCCAGTGCGTCGCGCCGTCCCAGGCCGGCTCCCCGTCGGCGGTGTACGGATACCGGGAGGAGAAACGCGGCTGGTAGAAGAGGTGGTCCGAAAGCGTCACGGCGTGATAGCCGAGCCGGTCCGCCGCGCGTGCGATCTCCACGAACTGCCCGGTACGGCAGAATGACGCGCCCAGCCAGAATTCCATGGCGTTGACCTAGTCCTGGAATTCGGGGATGACCTTTTCGGCGAACATCTCCAGCGTGCGCGTCACGTGGTCCAGCGGCGCGACGCCCTGCTGGCCCTGCATGAACAGGCCGAACCATTCAAGGCCGGGCATCCGGTCGAGCATGCGCTGGAGGCCGCGCTTGACGTCGTCGGGGGTCCCGACCAGGGCGAGTTCGGCGTCGGCCATGTTCCGGTAGCTGCTGCGCTTGGTGGGGATCGGCTTCTTCGGGTCGTCGTCCGGGCGGCGCAGCGCCTCCAGGTAGCCGAACGACCCGAAGAACTTCGCGAAATCGGCGGAGACGTACTGGTCGTTGTCGGCGATCGCCTGGTCGCGGTCCTCGCCGATCGCGATCATCTTCAGAATTCCGGTGTGCTCGCCGAGGGCGTATTCCCGTCCGCACTTCGCCGATTCGTCGCGGAACAGTTCGCACTTCTTCTTGTGCTCATCGGGGTTCGGCACGAACATCCACGGCAGGATGTCCTCCTGCGCGCAGCGGCGGATCGACCGGTCACTGATCGTGAACGGCTGCCACAGCTCCGGGTGCGGCTCCTGGTACGGGCGCGGGCACACCGACGGCGCCACCACCCGTCCGGCGTCGTCGAGCTCGCCGGGGGCGCCGAGCGTCCGGGTCCACTCCTGGGCCGGCCAGCCCTCGATGCCCTCGTACGGGAACGGGATCGACCAGCCGTCGAGGACGTCGCTCCGGTAGCGCAGCGTCTCGCTCCCCCACGCCAGCTTCATGATCTTCAGGATCTCCCCGAAGACCGCGAAGTTCCGGTCGTCGGCGGCGGACTTGTCGCTCATCGTGGCGCCGGTGTGCCAGCGCTGGCCGTGCACGTTCGCCCAGCGGTTCTGGTAGCCGCGCGCCACGCCGAGCCGCAGCCGCCCGCCGCTGAGCTGGTCCAGCAGCGCGACGTCCTCGGCCGCGCGGATCGGGTCCCACGCGGGCAGCACCATGCCCAGCGGCGCGATGTTGATCCGTTCGGTCCGCGCGGCCAGGTCGGCGAGGAGCAGCAGCGGGTTGACCGAGAACTCGAACCCCTCGGAGTGGAAGTGGTGCTCGGTCAGCATGATCGCGTCGTAGCCCGTGCGGTCGGCCAGCACGGCGATCTCCCGGATCTCGTGCAGCATCTTCTGGTACGACTCCGTGTCGCGCCCGATCGGCCGCCTGGCCTGCGCGTTCTCCAGGTCGGAGAAGCCGGAACCGGGGATCTGCGGGTTCATGAAGATCGCGAACTTCACTGCGGGTTCACCTCGTTGTGGGAGATCGTCGTCAGCCAGCGGTCCAGGACCAGCAGGAACTCCGCCGGGCGTTCCTCGTGCAGCCGGTGGCCCGAGCCCGGCCAGGCCACGACGGCGGAGTCCGGGTGGGCGAGCAGGGGGCGCTCCCAGTCGGCCTGGGCGGGGTCGAACCAGAACGACAGCGACGGGCAGGTACGCCGCTTGAGATGCGCGTCGGACTCCGGGCGCAGGCCGAACTGGCCGTTGGCGGTGAACATCGCGGCGAACAGCTCGGCCAGCACGCGCGGCGGCATCGCGAGCAGCCGCCGGTTGTGCCAGGTCCGCAGGGCGGCGGGCGATGCGGGCGTGTAGTCCCACGCGTCGATGGCCACCGCGGCGGCCGGGCCGTCCGCGCCGCGCAGCGCCGCCACCAGATCCGGGTACGGCACCAGCTCGGGCGGCTGGCCGTACCCGGGCTCCACGGTGACGACCGCCTCGACGAGCCGCGGCCATTCGACGGCCAGCACCGAGACGACCTGGCCGCCCATCGAGTGGCCGACCGCGACGACGCGCTCCACCCCGAGACGCGCGAGCAGCCGTACGAGGTCGCCGGCGAGGCCGCGGATCGTGTAGCCGCCGGCGGGCACCGAGGAGTAGCCGTGGCCGCGCAGGTCGACGGCGATCACCCGGCGGGCGGCGGCCAGGTGCGGGATGTGCGCGTTCCACTCGTGGGAGTCGGCGCCCCAGCCGTGGACGAGCAGCAGCGGCGCGCCGGGCCCGCCGCCCGCGGGCGCGTCGTCGGTGTAGAAGAGCGTGACGTCCCCGAGATCCGCGTACGGCATGCCGGCCCCATGGACTAGAACCTGTTCCACCTACTGCACGGAAGCTACCCCAGGATGGCCAGCCAAGCAATCGCTTGTTAAGTACGCGGGGATGTCACCGGCCGCTGGTTGAATGGCCGGCGTGAGCATCGACGTGACCCGCGCCCAGGTGATGGCGTACCGCATGGCGGCCACCGGCCTCGACCGCGCGCTGCCCCCGGGCGCGCCCGTGTCCGGCCTCCCGGTCCTCGACCTCGGCGTGCAGGACACCCCGTACGGCACGGCGCGCATCGCGCTCGCCGCCCGCCTGCCCGCGCCGCCGCCCGCCGACGTCGACGGCCTCACCCTGGTGTGGGCCGCCCGCGGCGCCCCCCACCTGCACCGCCGCGGCGACCTCCCGGCGGTGGCGCGTGCGCTGTGGCCGCTGAGCGACGCCGACGCCACCGCGCGCATCATGAACCCGCGGATGAAGGAGGGCGCCCGGCTCGGCCGCGCCGCGTTCACCGCGGCCGCCGAGGCCCTGCGCGCGGCCGTGCCCGGGCCCACGCCCAAGGGCGAGGCGAGCACCCGGGTGAGCGCCCGCGTCCCCGCGTCCCTGACGTACGACTGCGTTCCCTGCAAGGCGCGGCACATCTCCGGTGCGCTGTTCCAGCAGATCGGCGTGGCCGCGGCGGTGCGGGTCGTGCCGGAGGGCCGGTCCACGGTCCTCGCCCCGGTCGGCGGCGACCCGTGGCCGGTGCCCGAGTCCGCCGCGGGCACGGACGACCTCGTGCGCGCCTACCTCCGGCTGCTCGGCCCGGCCGGCCCCGCCGAGGCCGCCGCGTTCCTCGGCACCAACCGCGCGAACGCCGCCCCCGTCTGGCCGGGCGGCCTGGCCGAGGTGCGGGTCGACGGGCGTACGGCCTGGCTGCCCGAGGAATGCGTCGACGCGCTGCGCGCCGCCGCTCCCCCGGAGTACGTCCGGCTCGTGCCCGCCCGCGACCCCCTGCTCCAGGCCCGCGACCGCGACGTCCTCCTGCCGCGACGCGGCCACCAGAAGATGCTGTGGACGGCCATCAGCGCGCCCGGCGCGGTGCTGGCCAACGGCGAGATCGCGGGCGTCTGGCGGGCCCGCGCGGCCGGGAAGTCGGCCATCGAGGTCGCCGTCACCCCGTTCGCGCCGCTGCCCCGCGCGGTCGTCGCGGCCGTCGAGGCGGAGGCCCAGGTGCTCGCCGCCCTGCGCGCCGTCCCGTCCGCGTCCGTCACGATCGCCGAACCGGCCTGAGGTCCGGGCCCTACACGCCTACGGGCTCGTCCCGTACGAGCGCGCCCGCGTGCGTCGCGGCGACGGCGCGCAGCGCGGCGAGGCCGCGGGCGATCGCGGGCTGGGCGTCGCTCCCCCGGCGGACGCACACCACGACCTGCCGGGTCGGCAGCGGCTTGCCGGTCAGCGGCACGCGCACCACCGGATACTCGGCGGGCACGGCCGCCATGCGCGGGATCAGCGTGACGCCGAGGCCGTTGGCCACCAGCGCCGACTCCGCCGCCCAGTCGGCGGCCAGGTGCGCGATGTCCGGCACGAACCCGGCCGCCGAGCACGCCGCGGTGATGAGCTGTTGCTGGTGGCAGCCGCCGGGCGCGGCGTTGATCCACCGCTCGTGCGCGGCGTCGACCAGCCGTACGCCCGGCCGCCCGGCCAGCGGATGGCCTTCGGGCACCAGGAGGTCCTGCGGTTCGTCGATCAGCGGCCACTGGTCGAACCGCGGGTCGTCGAGGGTGGGCCCGCCGGTCTCGGGGATCACCATCGCGATGTCCGTCTCGTCGACCAGCAGGCGGTCGAACGCCGGGCCGGTCTCCGCCTCGCTGATCCGGACGTCGAGCCCGTCGGCGCTGAGCCGCCCGCCCGCCGGCGCGAGCACGCCCGCCACGGCGGTGGGGAACCCGCACATGCGCAGCGTGCCGACCGCGCCCTCGGCGCGCTCCGCCAGCTCCGCCCGGATGCGCTCCCACTGGACGTGCAGCGTGGCGGCGCGGTCGAGCAGCAGGCACGCCGCCGGGGTGAGCCGCACCCCGCGGCCGTGCGGTTCGAGCAGCGTGACGCCCAGCTCCCTGGCGAGCTGCCGGATCTGCTGGGACACCGCTGACGGGGTGAGGTGCAGCGCGCCCGCCGCGGCCGTGACCGTGCCGGTCTGCTGGACGACGCGGAGCACCTGGAGCCGCCGGAGATCCATCATGTAGGCAATTCTGCACAGATCCCTGCACAAATGTGAACTGGATCTGCACGATCGCCCCCGGCAGACTCGGACCCATGGACACCGAGCACACCCCGGACCGCTGCCCGCGCTGCGGATGGGACCAGCGCGACCCGTACGAGATCGTCTCCCGCCACCCGACCTCCGCCGGCGTGGTCGTCTACACCCGCTGCGCCTGCGGCCTGCTCTCCACCTGGCTGAGCCCGGCGCCGTCCGCGGCCGGCCGGCTGGTGGTGCGCGGCGCCAGGCCCGCCGGGCCGCAGCCGTGCCGGGGCTGACCCGCTACGCCGATGTGCGCCGCGGGAGGGCGAAGACCAGCAGGAACGTCAGCACGATGCCGCCGAGCGCGCAGGCCGCGGCCGGCTGGAGCGCGTCGGTGAACGCGTCGGCGCGCGCGGTCGCGGCGGCCCGCGCGTACGCCCTGGCCACCGGGTCGTGCCCGGTGGCCTCCGGGCATCCGGCGACCGGCGACGACGGGTCGGCGGCGCGCGACCGCAGCGCGAAGCAGCGGGCGAACCCGTCGGCCGCGGCAGCCGTACGCGCCGGGCCCATGCCCGTGGCGGCCAGCTCGGCGCGCAGCGGTACGGCCGCCTTCGCCGCGGCGTCCGGCGCGGCCGACCCGACCGCGCCGAACAGCGCCACGCCCACGACGGCGACGCCGATCGCCTGGCCCACCCGCTGCGCGGTGTTCAGCACACCGCTCGCCGAGCCCGCGTCGCGCCAGGGCACGCCGGAGAGCACGATGCCGACGTTCGGCGCGATCACGAAGCCCGAGCCGACGCCGCCGACCAGCAGGCCGGGCAGCAGGTGCCACGCCGACATGCCGGGCCCGGCGTACCGCGCGGCCGCGATCACGCCGCCGATGCCCGCGCCGACCAGCACCGCGCCCACCAGCAGCACCCGCCGCCCGAGCCGCTCCGCCAGCGACTCCGACGCCCACGATCCGAGCAGCGTGCCCACCGCGAACGGGGTGATCGTCAGCCCGGCCGCGAGCACCGGCCGGTCCAGGCCCGCCTGCAGGTAGACCGACAGCGCGAACAGCAGCCCGATGAAGGCGGCGAAGTAGACCAGGCTCAGCGCCACCCCGGCGGAGAACGCCCGGTTGCCGAACAGCCGCATGTCGATCAGCGGGTCGCGGCCGCGCCGCGCCAGCCGCCGCTCCCACACCACGAACGCCGCCAGCACCGGGACCGCGGCCGCGAGGCACGCCCACGTCCACCACGGCCAGCCCGACTCGCGGCCCTGGACGAGCGGGAACGTGACGAGCAGCACCGCGCCGGCCACCAGCGCGACGCCGGGCAGGTCGAGCCGCCCGCCGCGCCCGTACGACTCGGGCACCACGCGCGCCGTCGCGACCAGCGCGGCCACGCCGATCGGCAGGTTGATGAGGAAGATCGACCGCCAGCCGAGGCCGCCGGGGTCCCAGGTGATCAGCAGCCCGCCGACGATGGGCCCGAGCGCGGTGGACACGCCCGCCGTGGCGCCGTACGCCGCGAACGCGCCGCCGCGCTTCTCCGGCGGGAACACCGCCTGGATGATCGCCAGGATCGGCGCGTTCAGCACGCCGGCCGCCACGCCCTGCAGCACCCGTACGGCGACGAGCTGCCCCGGGGTCACGGCCAGCCCGCACAGCGCGGACATCGCGGTGAACCCGGCCAGCCCGGTCATCAGCAGCCGCCGGTGGCCGAACCGGTCGGCAAGGCGCCCGGACGGGATGAGCAGCAGCCCGTACGCCAGCGCGTAGCCGCCCACCGCCCACTCGATGGCGCCGTACCCCGCGGCGAGGTCGCGCTGGATGGGCACGAGCGCGACGTTCACGATCGTGCCGTCCAGCAGGATCATGAACGCGCCGATGAGGATCACCGCGAGGATCGGGCCGCGCCTGACGTGCTCGGGTGCCGCCACGGGCGCGGCGCCGGTGGCGGTCACGCCTGCTCCCCCGCGCCGTCGCGCCCGGCGAACATCTTCGGCAGCCGGTCGAGCACCAGGTCGTGCCACGCGATCTCCGCCTTGATCCGCATCAGTTGGTGCTCGAAGCCGAGCGGTTCGAGGCCGGTCAGCCACGGCGCGGCGTCGGTGTGGAGCTGCTCCCAGCTCGCCAGCTCGGCGGCCAGGTTCTGCCGGCGCAGCTCGATCGCCGCGCGCATCTGCTCCTCGCTGAGGTCGCCGCAGTAGAGCAGGGCGAGGTTCACCGAGTCCGGCGCGATCCGTGTGTCGCGCAGCGCCTTGTCGCGCAGCATCTTGAACTCCGCGCGCCCCGCCTCGGTGATCCGGTAGATCGTGCGCTCCGGGCGGTTGCCCTTCTGCTCCGTGCGCACCGTCTCGATCACGCCCTCGGACGCCATCCGGCGCAGCGCCCCGTACAGCGAACCGGGCTTGACGTCGGCCCACAGCTCGGTGCGGTCGACCTGCGCGGCCAGCCGGATCTGATGACCGTGCATCGGCCCGCCGTTCGCGAGGGAGCCGAGCACGAACAATCGAGTAGCGTTCATGCGAGTACTCAAACACGAGTAATCACATATAGTCAAACGCGAGTAATCACGTACGGGCTACGCGCCGCCGGGCGGACGTGATGGAGGGCGTGGCGCCGGCACCCCCGAAAGGGTCGGCGCCACGCCCTCCGGCGTGCGGACTGCCTACCGCAGCGCGGCCATCGACCCGATGAAGGCGGCACCGTTCGGTGAGCCGACACCGGTGACGTCGTCATAGCCGTTGCGGGTGAGGATCGTCTGCGGGACGTTCATCAGCCGCGCGGTGGTGGTCAGGCCCTTGGACGCGTCCACCGAGTTCGCGTAGTCGACGCGGACGACCCCGCGGCGCGGACCCGGCTTGACGTCGCGCAGGGCGCCGCTGCCGTTGAGCCGGTACAGCGTCGGGTTGACGAACCCGAGGCCGCGCCCGTGGTTGGCCTGCACGGCCAGCGCGAGCTGCCCGGCGAACAGCGGCGACGACAGGCTCGTGCCGCCGAGGCGGTACTCGCCGTACTTCACGCCGTCGGGGAACGTCTGCGTGTGGCCGATCAGCATGCCGGTGTTCGGGTCGCCGACCATCGAGACGTCCGGCGCCACGCGGCCGGCCTTGCCCCACTTGGTGGCGACGGCGTTCGGCACCACGCCCTTCTGGTACCACGGCTCCGCCCAGATGCGGCTGGTGCCGCCACCGCCGCCGTACAGGAAGTCGCCGGGGTAGCCGCCGCTCCACGCGCCGTTCTTCAGCGTGACGTTGCCGGTGCTCCAGCCGGTCTCGAAGCCGTAGCCGTTGCTCTTCGTCACGCCGAGCGAGGTGCCGCCGACCGACGTCACCAGCGGGTCGTTCTCCGGGTCGGACAGCGAGGGCTGGCCGTTGTCGGTGACGGTCGAGGAGTCGCCGTCGTCACCGGAGGAGAACAGCAGGCTGATGCCGGTGGCCGCGGCCTGCTGCGCCACCTGGTGGTTGAACTGCGCCACCGACGGCGGGTCGGGCAGCTCGGTGCCGGCCGAGCCGTAGGAGTTCGTGACGACGTCGGCGCGGTGGTGGTCGACGATGTCGGCGACCGCGGTGGCCAGGTTGGTGTCCTGGCAGTCGCTCGCGCCGACGTACAGCACGTTCGCGCCGGGCGCCATCGAGTGGACCGACTCGACGTCCAGCGACTGCTCGCCGATCCACCCGGAGGCGTCGCACTTGTCCGCCGGGTAGTTCGCGACGTTCGGCTTGTGGATGAGCTGGGCGTACTGCCCCTTGCTCAGCGGCGCCGGGCCGTGGTTGCGGGCGTACGTCGAGGCGTCCTTGTAGAGGGTGCCGGAGAAGAAGGCGTCGACGATCGCGACCGTCGCGCCGCGCCCGTCCACGCCGCGCCGCACCAGGCCGCTGGTGCCGTACGCGCCTTCGAGCTGCTTCGGCGTGTAGCCGCGCGTTACGTACGGCAGCTTCTTGCCGTTGTAGCCGGCGACGGCCGGGTCCGTGGTGTCGGCCTTCTGGCCGTAGTACGCCGACGACGGCGGCGCGTTCCTGAACCCGGCGGGCGGTTTCGGCGCGGGCGCCATCTTCTTCATCAGCGCCGGCTGGCTGAGCCCGGAGACGCCGGAGACGATCCCGGAGAGGTCGCTCGGCACGGTGACCGTGGACGCGGGGGCGCGGAGCATCCGGCCGCCCATGCGGTAGTTCGCGAGCTTGGTGCCGAACGCCTTCTCGGCCTGCGCGACGGTGCCGCTGACGGGGACGTACGCGTGGTTGGCCGGGATCTGGCCGACGCTCAGACCGGCGCCGGCGAGGAAGGCGCGCACCCGCGACACCGAGGCGTTCGTCGGCGCGTAGCGGCTGCGGAACTGCGCGGGCGTGAGGAACTTGCCCGAGTCGGCGCCGCCGGGTGTGGAGACGCGCTGCACGAACGCGTCGAGGTCGGCGGCGTTGCGCCAGCCGAGGTAGACGTTCATGTCGATCCGCTGGGCACTGGACGGCGCCCCGGCGGCCGTGCGCGCCCATGTCGGCCGCGCGCCGGCGAGCGGCACGCGGGATGTCGCGGCACCGGCGGGAACGGTCAGGAACGCGGCCCCCAAGGCCGCGGCGGCGAAGACGACGGTACCCGGCTTGGCCAGCCGGAGTAGTCGCGACATCGACCCCTCCTCGATTCATTTCGTACGGGATGGGCCCCCGAGATCACACGGTTCTCCGTTACGGGAGGTGCGTGAACCGCACACGACCTTCTCCCATGCCGGGACGAAAGCGGAGAGACCTGCGAGTAAAAGGTTTGTTTACCAAATCGGACTTCTGCGCGTATCCGAAATCCGTCCAGGTCAGCGCGGTGTACGGGGGACGCCTCACCCACGGGTGCCGAAACCGGCCAAGAGGCCCCGGCTAGAACAAGACGCTCATGAACGCGCCGACGTCGGCCATGCCGACGCGGTGGTACGCGGCGCGGGCCGGGGCGTTGAAGTCGTTGACGTACAGCGTCACGACCGGGGCGAACATGCGGAGCGCGGTGGCGATCACCGCGGACATGCCGGAGATGGAGTAGCCCTGGCCGCGGAGGTGTGGCGGCACCCACACGCCCTGCACCTGGCAGGCCAGCGGGGTGATCGCGCCGATCTCGGCCTTGAACTCGACGGTGCCGTCGGTGATGCGGGCGAACGCGCGGCCGCCGCGGATCAGCTCGGTGACGCGGGCGCGGTAGAGCGCGCCGCCGTCGCCGCCGTTGGGCGAGACGCCGACCTCCTCGGTGAACATCGCCACGCACGCGGGCAGCAGGATGTCGCGCTCGTCGACGCGCACCCGGCGCACCTCGGGGTCGGGGGCGAGGCCGGGCACCTGGGTCGTGGACATCACGGGCTGGCGGGCGCGGATGGCGCGGGCCGGGCCCCAATGGGGTTCGAGCCGCTCCCACAGCGGCTCGACCATCTCCGCCGGGCCGACGATCGAGGAGCACCGCCGCCCCTGCCAGCGCGCCCGGTCGGCGAAGACGCGTACGGCATCGGGTGTGGCGCACACGGGCACCAGGTTCGCGCCCGCGTAGCAGAGCGAGACGAGCTTACGGCGGACGGTGTAGCCCCACATCTCGGCGCCGAGCCGGGCGGGGTTCAGGCCGGCGGCGCGGACGCGGGCGGAGACGAAGACGTTGGCGACCGGGTCGGAGTCGAGGATGGCGTGGACCGCGGGGAGGTCGCGGTCATCGAGCACCCGCAGGCCCGACGCCCGCGTGGCTCCCCATGCCCGTACCACCGCCATGCCCCCAGCTTACGGGAGCCGCCCGACGGAGCGCCGCCAACCTGGCACGAACGGGGTGCCGCGCCCAATGCAGGCGTGGGCGGCCCCGGTACGGGACCGCCCACGTGCACACCGTGACCGAGATCGTTACGGGTGCGCGTTCCGGGCCAGCATCATGTTCGCGGGCTGGGCCGGGGAACCCACGCGGGCCGACTTCGTGGCCGTGTTCTGCTTCAGCACGGAGAAGTCGGTCGGCTTGGGGTCGGGCAGCCGCTTGCACGTGGCGTCGATCAGGCCCTTGTTCGCCGGCACGCTGCCCTTGTCGAGGTACGTGTTGAGGTAGCCGTCGAGGCAGGTGTTGCCGGACAACGTGACGCCGTGGTTGTGGCCGCCGTTCTCCACCACGAGGTGGGCGTTGGGGAAGCGGCGCGCCATGTCCAGCCCGCCGGCGTACGGCGTGGCGGCGTCGTTGGTGGCCTGGAAGAAGAGGTACGGCGAGCCGTGCGCGTTGCCGTGCACGCGGACCGGCTGCTGGCCGCTGACCGGCCAGAACGCCGACGGCGCGTTGTACCACGCGTTGTTCCACGCCATGAAGGGCGCCTTGCGGTAGACCTTCACGGTGTCGTTGTGCCACTTCTGCCAGTTGTGCGGCCACTTGGCGTCGCGGGACTCCACGCCGGAGTAGATCGCGTAGCCGTTCTCGGCGCTCGCGCTGTCGGAGTCGCCGAGCGCGGAGAAGACCGACTGCATCGCCTTGGCGTCGCCGGAGTTCAGGTAGTCCGACATGGCCTTCGCGAGGTCCGGCCAGTAGGCGTCCGCGTAGCCGCCCTGGATGTAGGTGTCCTCCAGCTCGCTGGCGCCGATCTTGCCGGCGATCGGCTTCTTGGCCGCCGCGTTGCGCATGGCGTACCAGCGCTTCGTGATCTTCGGGCCGGACGTGCCCAGCTTGAAGGTCGCGTCGTTCTTCGCGACCCAGGCGGTGAACCGGGCGAAGTTGCCCTCGAAGGCGTAGTCCTGGTCGATGTTGTCCTGGTACCAGACGCCGTTCGGGCCGATCATGCTGTCCAGCACGAGGCGGCGCACCTTGGACGGGAACATCGTGGCGAACGTCGACCCGAGGTAGGTGCCGTAGGAGTACCCGAGGTAGCTGACCTGCTTCAGGCCGAGCGCGCCGCGGATGGTGTTGATGTCGCGCGCGGCGTCACGGGTGTTCATGTGCTTCAGGACGGTCGCGCCGTACTTCTTGCCGCACGACTTGGCGTAGCCCTTGGCCTTCGCGAGGTACTTCGCCTCGGCGGCGGCGCTGCTCGGCACGGTGTCGAGCCGGGGCGCCTTGAAGTAGTGGACGTCGCAGTTGAGCGACGGGGTGCTCTGGCCGACGCCGCGCGGGTCGAAGCCGACCATGTCGTACTGCGCGGCCACCTTTGGGTCGAGCCGCTGGGACGCGACCCCGGCCCACGGGATGCCCGAACCGCCGGGCCCGCCCGGGTTGATCAGCAGGGCGCCCTGGTAGGTCTTCCCGGTGTGCTTCACCCGGGAGATCTTGAGCTTGATCTTCGTGCCGTTGGGGTGGGCGTAGTCCAGCGGTGCCGTCACGTCGGCGCACTGGATGCCGGGCACGTAGCCGGTGTAGTCGCCGCAGTCCTTCGACCAGGTGAGTTTCTGCGTTGGCGCCTGCGACAGGTTCTCCGTCGATGGCTGGGCGCCTGCGGTCGCCGAAACGATCGCCACGAGCGCCGCCGACGCGGTGGCGATGGCGGCCCCCGCTGCGAGCAGTCGTCTCATCCGTCCCTCCTCTGCCCGCCGGTAGGACGGCGAGCGGTCAGATGGACAAGATCGTGCCTGGTGATCACGCTGAGCAGTAACCAACCCGCCGAATTCTTATCAACCCGATACATGAGGGCAGCCGTTATTCACCGTTCGTGACCGACTTGGGTACGACGGCGCCCCCGCCCGCAATGCGGACGGGGGCGCGCGACCGGACGGTCAGCTCACCTCGACGCTGGGGCTGCCCGTCTCCTCCATGCTCTCGGCGAGGCGCATGGCCTCCTCGATCAGGGTCTCGACGATCTGCGCCTCGGGCACGCTCTTGATGACCTCGCCCTTGACGAAGATCTGGCCCTTGCCGTTGCCGGACGCGACACCGAGGTCGGCCTCGCGCGCCTCGCCCGGGCCGTTGACGACGCAGCCCATGACGGCGACCCGCAGCGGCACCTCCATGCCGTCGA
>DASXYG010000092.1:0-5268 GCA_036502625.1 Streptosporangiaceae bacterium | reverse complement strand
GCTCGGGGGGCGCGAGTTGGTTCGGGCTCTGGGAGAGGTGGATTGGGGGCGTACGAGGGGGTGGCGGGTGCTGTGGTTCGGGTGGGGGCTACGCCTCGGTCAATGCGGCGAGGTCGGTTAGGTCGGTTAGGGCTTGGCGGGCCGTCGTGCGGAGGTGGGCGGCTAGGGGGTCGAGGTTGGGGCGGGGGAAGCGGGCTGACGGCACGGCTATTGAGAGGGCGCCTACGGGGTGGCCGGGTGGGGCGTAGACGCAGGCGCCTATGGCGCAGACCCCGGCCTCGGTCTCCTCCAGGTTGAGGGCGAAGCCGCGGCGGCGGACCCGGGTGAGTTCGCGGCGGAGGCGGGCGTACGTTTCGGGGGGCATGGGGTCGCGCGACGGGCCGTCTTCGCTGGTCAGATACAGTGCGTCGAGCTCTTCGGGGGTGAGTTCCGCGAGGAGGGCCTTGCCGCCTGAGGCCTGGTGGGCGGGGAGGATCGTGCCGCGGCGGTCGCCTACGTGCAGGACCTGCGCGGACTCGACGCTGGAGAGGAACCGCACCTGCGTGCCCACCCGGATGACCAGGTTGACCGTCTCGCCCACCTGGTCGCAGAGCCGCTCCATGTGCGGCGTCATGGCCTGGCGCAGGACCTGCGCGGGGCGGCCGGCCGCGCGGGGCGCGGACAGGGCCGGGCCGGGGAGGTATCCGCGCTCGTCATCATGGACGGCGAAGTCGCGGTACACGAGCATGGCGAGCAGGCGGTGCGCCGTCGACCTGGCGCAGCCGAGCTCGCGCGCGGCCTCGGTGACCCGCACCCTGCCGGTGTCGCGCAGCATCTGCAGCAGCCGGAGCGCGTTGTCCACCGACTCCAGGGCGTACGGCGGCTTGTTCTTCATGAAAGAATTTTCTTTCCGTTGACAAGAACGCCACATTAGCGTGCGGTGGCGCGGTGCGGTATCCCCGCATGTCCGCGCCCCATCCCGGCCCCGTGCCGCCGACCCGCTGGAGTCCATCCATGAGTTCCGCCGCCGCACCGGCCGAGACCGGCCAGCGCTCCTCGCCGTACCGGTGGGTCGTCCTGATCCTGGCCTGGCTGGCCTTTACCCTCACCTCGCTGGACCGGTCCACCTGGGGGCCGGCCGCGCCGTCCGTGGGTGACTCGCTCGGCGTGACGCTGGCCGGGCTCGGCGTGTTCGCCACCGCGTACTACATCGGCTACGTGATCTCCAACGCGGCGGGCGGCTTCATCTCCGACTGGCTCGGCGGCCGGCGCGTCATCGGCATCAGCATGATCGTCGCGGGCGTGTTCATGATCGCGTTCGGCTCGACCACCTCGGCCGCGCTCGGCATCGCCTTCCAGGCCGTCGTCGGCCTGTTCGCCGGCGCCGACTACTCCGCGGGGCTGAAGCTGATCGCGCAGTGGTTCCGGCCCAGCGGCCAGGGCTTCGCGATGGGCGTGTTCACCACGGCCACCTCGCTCGGCACGGTGATCGCCAACGCCACCGTGCCGTCGCTGATCGAGGCGTACGACTGGCACCTCTCCTACCACCTGTTCGGCGGCATCTCGGTGGTCGCGGGCGTCGTCTGCTGGATCTTCATCCGCTCCGCGCCGCAGGCCGCGGGCGGTGCGGCCCGTACGGCGGCGGCGCTGCCCAACCCGGCGCTGCTGTTCCGCAACCGCAGCCTGCTGTTCCTCGGCCTGGCCGGGTTCTGCGGGCTGTGGGGCACGTACGGGTTCATCACCTGGTCGAACACGCTGATGATCAAGGGCAACGGCATCGACCCGAAGACCGCAGGGCTGATCGTGGTGATCTTCGGCGCGGTCGCGATCGTGGTGAAGCCGCTGGTCGGGGCCATCACGGACGCGTTCGGCATCCGCCGCAGGACCGGCATCATGGTGATCTTCGCCGGGTTCGTCGTCACGCTGCTGATCTTCGGCACGCTGTCCACCCCGGCCGCGTTCATGATCGCCGCGCCGTTCCTCGGCATCTTCGCGTACGTCTACAGCCCGCTGACCGCGGCGCTCACCCCGGCGCTCGCCGGCGAGCGGCTGACCGGCTCCGCGGCGGGCGCCACGAACGCGGTGTGGCAGCTCGGCTCGGTCATCGTGCCGGTCGTCGTCGGCGGGGTGTTCGCCTCGACCCACTCCTTCTACGCCGCGTTCCTGACCCTGGCCGCCGGACCGCTCCTGGGCATCTTCTGCATGCTGGGCGTCCGCGAGGCGCGGCCCACCCGGCGCCGCGGCGCGCCCGAACCCGTTTCCGCCTGACCGAACGTACGGAGATCACATGGATTACGACGTCATCGTGGCCGGCGGCGGCTCGGCCGGGGTCGCCGCCGCCGTGGGCGCGGCCGAGGCGGGGCGCCGTACGCTGCTCGTCGAGCGCGGCCCCTGCCTCGGCGGCGCGGCCACGCTGCGCAACGTCGTCACGTACTGCGGGCTGTTCACGCGGACGGATCCGCCCGGCCAGGCGGTGTTCGGCGTCGCGGAGCGCGTCATGGCGAAGCTGCGCGCGGCCGGCGCCGTCACGCCGCCCACCCGGTTCACCGCCGTGGCCGTGGTGTTCGACCCGGAGACCGTGAAACGCGCGCTCGACGAGGTGTGCGCGGCGGCCGGGGTGGACGTCCTGCTGCACGCGGCGGTGACCGGGGCGCGCCGCGACGGCGACCGGGTGGCGTCCGTCGACGTGCTGGACCACCGCGGCGCGCACACCTCCACGGCGGCCGCGTTCGTCGACGGCTCGGGCGAGGGCGACCTGGCGTACCACGCGGGCGCCGACGTCAGGTACGGCACCGACGGCCGCGTGCAGACCGCGACGCTGGGCATCAGGTTCGGCGGCATCCCAGCGGACGCCGACGTCTCCCGCGACTCCTTCCAGGCGGCGATCAAGGCGGCGAAGGAGCGGGGCGTGGCGCCGCTGGCCGCCGAGCGCGGCCTGATCGCGCGGATGCCGGTGTCCGGCGACGTCATCGCCTACCTCGCGGACGAGGAGTACGACGCGACCGACGCGCGCAGCGTCTCGGCCGCGGAGGCGCACGCCCGCGCCCAGGCCCGCGCGTACCTGGAGGCGGTGCGCGGCGCGCCCGGCTGCGGGTCCGCGTACATCGTGTCCACCGGCCCGGAGCTCGGCACCCGCGAGTCGCGCCACGTCATCGGCCGCCACCGCGTGCCCGAACGGGTGGTGCTCGACGGGGACACCTACCCCGACGCGGTGGCCGTCGGCGCGTGGCCCATCGAGTACCACCCCGGGGTGGGCGTGCCCGCCGAGTGGCGGTTCATCGGCGGCGACGGCGTGTACGGCATCCCGCTGCGCGCCCTGCACAGCGCGAACACCGCCAACCTGTTCGCCGCCGGCCGCCTGGTCGACGGCGACCGCGGCGCCGGCGGCTCCATGCGCGCCATGGGCACCGCGATGGCCACCGGCCACGCGGCGGGCGTCGCCGCCGCCGAGATCGCGTCCGGCAAGCCCCTCGACCCGGCCGCCGTACGCGCCGAACTGAACCGCCAGGACGCCCGGCTGCCCTGGTAGATCCGGCCGCGATCGCCGCGGACCCCGTACGGGCACTGGCGTACGTGCGGGGTTCGCCCTAGCTTGGGGGCGGGTGATCGTGGAGGTGGCTATGACGGCCGACGCGCCGCTGCGGGGGTTTCCCGACGGGCTTGACCGGCTCATCGGGCTTCGGCTGACCCGGGCCGACGGGGAGCGGGTGGAGGGCGAGATCGCCGTTACCGACGACCTGCTCCAGGGGCACGGGATCGTGCACGGCGGGGTGTACTGCGCGATCATCGAGACCACCGCGAGCGTCGGCGCGAGCCTGCGTGCGGGGCTCGACCAGCGGATGGTGGGCATCTCGAACAGGACGAACTTCCGGCGCGCCACGACGTCGGGCACGCTCACCGTCGTGGCCGAGTTCGCCGCGGACGACGATCCGCGCCAGCTCTGGTCGGCGGTCATCCACGACGAGCGCGGGCGGCTGGTCGCCGACGGCCAGGTCCATCTCATGCGCCTGGCGAAGCCCGAGGAGTGACGTCCAGCGAGGAGGCCGGCATGGCAGTGCGCACCGTCGTCGAGGGATACACGTACTTCGAGGGGCCGCGCTGGCACAACGGCCGCCTCTACGTATCGGACTTCTACACGCGGCAGGTGATCTCGGTCGGCCCGGCGGGGACGGTGCGCCCCGAGGCCGAGGTGGAGGGGCAGCCGTCCGGCACGGGGTGGCTGCCGGACGGGCGGATGCTGATCGTGTCGATGCGCGACCGGCTGCTGCTGCGGCGTGAGCCGTCCGGCGAGCTGGCCGTCCACGCGGACCTGTCGCGGCTGGCGCCGTGGCACCTCAACGACATGGTGGTCGACCGCGCCGGGCGCGCGTACGTCGGCGACTTCGGGTTCGACCTGATGGCCGGGGCGGAGATCCGGACGACCGGGCTGATCCGGGTGGAGCTCGACGGTACGGCCGAGGTGGTCGCCGACGGGCTGTACTTCCCGAACGGGAGCGTGCTCACCCCGGACGGGGGGACGCTGCTGGTCGCGGAGACGTTCGGGCAGCGGATCAGCGCGTTCGACGTCGGTGCGGACGGCGGGGTGTCCGAACGCCGCGACTGGGCGCGTTTCGGTCCGCTGCCGGACACGTCCGACCTCGCGGAGGCGGAGAGTGGCGGGGGGATCGCGCCCGACGGGATGTGCCTGGACGCCGAGGGCCTGCTGTGGATCGCGGACGCGCTGGGCAACCGGGTCGTACGGGTACGGGAGGGCGGCGAGATCGCGGACGAGATCTCGACCGGCGACCTGGGCGTCTACGCGTGCATGCTCGGCGGCGAGGACGGCCGCACGCTCTACATGTGCGCGGCCCCGTCCTTCGCCGAGGAGGAACGCCGCACCACCCGCGAGGCCCGCCTGTTGGCCGCCGAGGTGACCGTCCCACACGCAGGCCTCCCGTAACCGACCACCGCCGGAGACAGGCCCGGCCTTCGCCCGGCCCCGCCGCGTACGCGGGAGGAGGGGCGGCGGAGTCAGGCGGCCTGGCCCTAATCCCCGCCGCGGCTGCGGCAGGGCGGCCTTCCCCAATCCCCGCCGCGCGTGTGGCAGGGCGCGGCCTGGCCCCAACCCCCGCGCCGCGAATGCGGGAGGACGGGCGGCGGAGACAGGCAGCCTTCCCTCAACCCCCGCCGCGCCTGCGGCTGGCGCGGCCTGGCCCCAACCCCCGCCCCGGCTGTGGCATGGCGCGGCCTGGCCTAACCCTCGCCCCGCCTGCGGCAGGGGCGGGCGGGGTTGGGGCTAGGGGCGGGTGA
>DASXYG010000091.1:0-45435 GCA_036502625.1 Streptosporangiaceae bacterium | reverse complement strand
CCCGTTCACCACCCCCTCCCCCCTCGCCCACCCATAACCCCCACACCCGCCGCACGCCCGCCCCCCTCCCAGCCGTACGCCCGCCCTCCCTCCCGCGGCCCGCCCGCACGCCCACCCACTCGTACGCCCTCCCCTACGCACACCACCCTGGCCGCCCTGGTCACCCACCAGGCGAACCCCGGCGTCCGCCTCCCACGCGCCCCGCGGCCTTGCCCTTCGGCCGCCCCCCACCCCTCCCGGACTGGCGCCACGAGGCCGCACCCCGCCCTCCGGGCTCACCTCCCCGCCCCCCGCGAACCCCGCTCGCGAGCGTCCTCGCGGCGAGCGGCAGCCTGGGTCCCGGCCCGGCCCCGCACGCCAAAGGCCGCGCTACGCGCGACAGACCCCCCGCGCCCTCACTGCCACAAGTTCTCAGCGGGGCCGCGAGGCTACCGCCCATATCCAGCGCGGCTCCGGGTGACCCAACTCCACGAAAGCACCCCGCCCTGGAGCAGAGCTCCCGGACAGCGGGCGCCCCGGGTCCTGGCCCGGCCCCGAACGCCAAAGGCCGCGCTACGCGCGACTGACTTCCCGCGCCCTCACTGCCACGAGTCCTCAGCGGGCCCGCGAGGCTGCCGCCCTCATCCAGCCCGGCTCCGGCCGGACAGGGCTCCGCGAGAGCCTCACCCAACCGGGCCAGGCAAGAGCGGCAGCCCCGCGGCCCAACCCCGAGAACGCCCAACCAAGGCCGCGGAAACACAGTCGCGCGCAGCGCGGCCTTACTCCCCCGGGCCCCACACCCACCCCCGGCCCGCGAACCCCACTCGCGACCAGAGCTCCCGGGCAGCGACAGCCCCGGGGCCTGGCCCAGCTCCACACGCCAAAGGCCGCGCTACGCGCGACAGACCCCCCGCGCCCTCAGTGCCACGAGTTCTCAGCGAGCCCGCGAGGCTGCGCCCTTGTCCAACCCGGCTCCGGCCGGACGGGCTCTGCGAAGGCCACACCCAATCAGACCAGGCAAGAGCGTCAGCCTCGCGGCCCAACCACGAACACGCCCAACCAAGGCCGCGAAAACACAGTCGCGCGCAGCGCGGCCTTACTCCCGGGCCGCGCGCTGCCCGAATCCCACCCCGCACCCACGCCACGGAGGCCACACCCCTGCCCGGAGCCCGCCGCCCCAGGCACCACGCCCGGAAGCGCGCCCCGCCAGGAGCGGAGGCTCTGACCCCAACGCACACGCCAAAGGCCGCGCTACGCGCGACAGACCCCCCGGCGCCCCCACTGCCACAAGTTCTCAGCGAGGCCGCGAGGCTACCGCCCTTATCCAGCCCGGCCCCGGCGGGACAGGCTCCGCGAAAGCCACACCCAACCGCGCCAGGCAAGAGCGGCAGCCCCGCGGCCCAACCCCAAGAACGCTCAACCAAGGCCGCGGAAACACAGTCGCGCGCAGCGCGGCCTTGTCCCCGGGCCACGCGCCCCCGAACCCCGTCCCCCGGAGCCGCGCAGCGCGGCCTTTCCCCCGGGCCCCGCGCCTCGGGGCCACGCGCCCCCGACCCCCGTCCCCCGGACCCGCGCCACGGGGCCGCACCCGCCCCACCCCAAGGCCAGAGCCACAGCCACAGCCACAGGGTGAACACCCCAGCACCCGAGCCCCCCCCCCGCCGCCACCCTCAACCCGAGCGCCCGAACCCCCGACCGCGTAAGGGTTTCGGGGGTTGGCCGGTTCGGGCGATCGTGTGGACGAATACGGTTCGCTGTGGCATTGTGACGCTGCGCCCGGAAAGCCGGGTGGATCTGGCGTAGGGTGGCCGCCGTGCAGGTCTCGTTTGACGCGCAATCGAATGTCGTATACGCGCGATTCACCGTCCGACCCGTCGATCACAGCGTCCGTCTCGACGCGACCACGCTCCTCGATGTCGACGTCGACGGCGGGCTCGTGGGCATCGAGGCCGTGCTCGGCCGTTCCCACGGGCTGGAACCGGCGCTCGACCGCTACCGGGTGGGCACCGAGGACGCCGACGCGCTCCGCCGCCTCCTCGACGGCGACATCGACGTCGCACGCGAGCTCGACCGATCACGTCGGCACTGGCATCCGAACGTCACGACCCACACCGCCGCCACGGCCGACCTCCCCCGCCGCATCCCAGGCGCGGCCGCCGCCGAAGAGGGCCACCGCCCCCCAGGCCGCCACCGCAGCCCCTGGGTACGCCTCTAGCACGACAGCCCCAGCGGTGGACGTGCCGTTCGCACGACGGCAAATCTCGTTGCCGGAAGCCGTCCACAGGCGATGGAGCCCAGACGATCCAGGCCACAAGATGCATAAAGCATTCATATAAAGGCGCTATGCTTCAAGCGTGAGCCTTCAAGACGGAACCCGTCGCGATTCCGCTGCCGTCGGGTCGGCCCTCTACGGACTGGCTACCAGGGCCGCGAGGCGTCTTCCACGCGACCTGAGCCTCACGTCCGCCGCCACCCTGGCCACCCTCGATGGGACCGGCCCACGACGAATCACCGATCTGGCCGTGAGTGAGGGTGTCACCCAGCCCGCGATGACCGTCCTGGTTCGGGTGATGGAGGAGTCCGGGCTGGTCGAGCGGAAGGGCGATCCGTCCGACAAGCGGGTCACGCTGGTGTGCCTGACCGAGGCCGGCGCGTCGTACGTTCGGGCGCGGCGCCAGGCGGGCGTCGACGCGTACGCACGGTTGATCGACGAGCTCACCGACGACGAAGCCGAGGCCTTGGCAGCGGCCCTTCCGGCGCTGCTGCATCTGGCAGAGCTCGAAAGCCACGGCCGAGAGGAGTCGGACCGGTGACCAGGGCGCGGCGTGCCGTCGCGGAAACCGGTGTCGACGCCGCAGACTTCCCGCGTCGTCCACAACGGCCATCCGAGCAGATGCACTCATCCCAACACTGGAGGTTCCATGCCCAAGGGCTACTGGGTCAGCACCTACCGCGTCATTTCTGACCAGGAGAAGCTGGCTGCCTACAACAGGCTGGCCGGTCCGGCCGTCAAGGCCGGGGGCGGCCGGACCCTCGTCCGCGGCGGTCGGGTCGTGGCGCATGACGCCGGAATCGCCGAGCGCACCGTCCTAGTCGAGTTCGACAGCTTCGAGCAGGCCGTCGCGGCGCACGAGAGCGCGGCCTACCAGGAGGCGCTGGCCGCCCTCTCCGACGGCGTCGAGCGCGACTTCCGCATCGTCGAAGGCATCGACTGACCAGCGGGTTGATAGATCGGGCCGACCCCGTCAGGGCCGCACACCCTCACCCCCGCACCCCCACCGTGACCATCCGGTGCCCGCCCCCCGCCAGCGGCGCCCCCGTCTCGTCGTACCCCGCGACCTCCCCGAACCCCGCCCCCTCCAGCCACGCGCGCAGCTCCGTGAACGTGAACATCCGGATGAAGTACGGCACCCTCCGCACCCGCCCCCCGCGTACGACCGTCCGCTCCGTGATCATCCGGCCGGACAGCGGCTCCATGTGCCGCCGGTCCACCACCAGCGCGTCCCCGAAATCCATGACGGACGACGGCTCGAAATTGCGCATCACCCAGTCGCGGTCGTTCACCTCGATGCCCAGCCGGCCGCCCGGGCGCAGCACCCGCGCCGCCTCCGCCAGCACCCGGCGGTTCCCCGCGTCGTCGAAGTACCCGAACGCGGTGAACCAGTTGATCACCCGGTCGAAACCCCCGTCCGCGAACGGCAGCGCGCGCATGTCGCCCCGTACGTACGCCGCCTGAGCCCCGCCCGCGTCCGCCCGGGCCCGGCGCAGGAACACCGCCGTACGGTCCACCCCGGTGACGCGGCACCCCCGCGCGGCCAGCCGGTTCGCGAGCCGCCCGTGCCCGCACGCCAGGTCGAGCACCTCCATGCCGGGCGCCAGCTCCAGCAGCCGCCACACGAGGTCGGCCTCGGCGTCGGCCCGCTCGTCCAGCGCGGCGCCGAACAGGTCGAGGTAGTCGCCGTCGAAGACGCCCTCGAAGTCGAACTCCGTCATCGCGCTCCCGCTCTCGGCCTGGCCGCACCCGGCCCGGCAAGCATCGGCCAGGTCGGCCGCGTGCGACACCCCCGGAGCCGGTTCCGGCCGCCCCCGCACGTATTGAAGCGCCCCGAACGCGCGTATACGTTGACGCAAAACCCCACCGGCCGAGGGGTGGCCGCGATGACCGAGCAGGCTCCGCGTTCCACACCGTCCCCCGCACCGGACCTCAACGGCCCGGCCGCCGTCGCGACGCTGACGTACCTCGGGTTCACCCTCCAGCTCCTCCAAGCGGGCGTCGTCCCCCTGCTGCCCATCATGGGCAAGCAGTTGCACATCACCATCGGCGCGGCGTCCTGGCTGGTCACGTCCTCGCTGCTGGCCGGGGCCGTGGCGCTCGCGGTGATCAGCCGGCTGGCGGACCTGTACGGCAAGCGCCGCATGATCCTCGTCTCGCTGATCCTGGTCCTGGTCGGCTGCCTGATCTGCTCAGTCACGAATGACTACGCCGTACTGATCATCGGCCGGGTCCTGATGGGCGCGCAGCTCCCGATGCTGGCGCTGCCCGAGGCGATCGCCAGCGACACGATGCCGCCGCGCCGCGCGGGCCTCACGATCGGCGCTATCCACTCCGGCACCGGCGTCGGCATCGCGGGCGGCATCCTGCTGGGCGCCCTGGTCGGCGTGCACCCGGCGGCATGGCACTGGTTCTTCTACATCGGCACGGCGATCACCGTGCTCGGCATCGCCACCACGGTCGCGTTCGTCCGCGACTCCCCGGCGCGCGCACGCGGCGGCCTGGACGTCACCGGCGCCGTGCTGCTGTCGGCCGCGCTCGTGGCGCTGCTGCTCGGGCTGAGCCAGGGCCCCGTGTGGGGCTGGGCGTCGCCGTCGGTGCTGGCCCTGCTCATCGGCGGCCTGGCGCTGACGGGGGTGTGGCTCGCGCAGGCGTCGCGCGCCACGTTCCCGCTGATCCGCGTCGCCGACCTGCTGCGCCCGTCCGTACGCGTCCCGTACGCCATGACGTTCCTCGTCGCGTTCGGCGTGTACGGGTCGCTGTCCGCGGTGACCAGGTTCGCGCAGACACCGCCGGCCGTCGCGGGATACGGGTTCGGCTTCGGCATCCTCACCACCGCGTGGCTGGCCGTGCCGCAGGCGGTGGGCGCGGTGGTCGGCGTCGTGGTGATCCGCGCGTTCGCGCCGCGCCGCAGCCTCGTGTACGTCGTCGTGCTCGGGCTGCTGCTGAACGCGGTGGCGTTCGCCGGGTTCGCCGCCCTGCACGGCTCCGCGCCGCTGATGTTCTCCGCGCAGGGCGTGTACTCCGCGGGCACGGCCATCGCGCTGGCGGTCACGCAGATCATCGTGGTGCGGGTGGTGCCCGCGTCGGAGTCGGGCATCGCGCTGGGCCTGACGATCGTGATGTACGCCGTGGGCAACTCCCTGGGCAGCGACGTCGTCGGCGTCCTGTTCACCGGAATGACCAGTCCGAACGGGCTGCCCACATTGGGCGCGTACATCACGTCGTTCGTGCTGGGCGGCGTGGCCACGCTGCTGGCGGCCGCGCTCGGCATCACCCTGGTCAGGGGCCGCGCCGCGGCCGCGCAGCACCCCATGGAGGCGCCCGGATGACCGTGCCGATCACGCTGGCCTGTTGGGACTACGACCGTACGGCGGCGCTGGCCGACGGCTCGGTGGTGCCGGACGGTGTGGACCTCACGTACCTGAACCTCCCGGTGGAGGAGACGTTCTTCCGCATGGCGCGCCACCGGGAGTTCGACGCGGCCGAGATGTCGCTGTCCTCGTACGTCGTCACGCTCTGCCGGCCCGACCCGCCGTTCGTGGCCGTCCCGGTGTTCCCATCGCGGGCGTTCCGCCACAACGGCATCTACGTGAACACCGCGAGCGGCATCACCGAACCCGCCGACCTGCGCGGACGCGTCGTGGGCGTACCCGAGTACCAGATGACGGCGGCGGTGTGGATCCGCGGCGTGCTGGCCGAGGAGCACGGCGTGCCGGTCACGTCGGTGCACTACCGCACGGGCGGCCTGCACGCGCCCGGCCGCGTGGAGAAGCTGCCGCTCGCCGACGCCGCCGGGCTGGACATCGCCCCCATCGGCCCCGCCGACACCCTCGCCGACCTGCTGGTATCCGGGGGGATCGACGCGCTGTACTGCCCGCGCACACCGCGCCCGTTCGCCGCCGGCGACCCGCGCGTACGGCGGCTGTGGGCCGACCCGCGCCCGGTCGAGGAGGACTACTTCCGGCGCACCGGCGTCTTCCCGATCATGCACACCGTGGTGCTGCGCCGCGACGTGTACGAACGGAACCGCTGGCTGGCGGGGTCGCTGTTCACGGCGTTCGAGCGGGCGCGCGCGGCCACCGCGGAGCGGATGCGGGAGCAGGCGGCCAGCGCGTACCTGCTGCCCTGGCTGTACGCCGAGGTGGCGCACACCGAGGCGGTGATGGGCACGGACTTCTGGCCGTACGGCGCCGCCGCGAACGACACCACGCTGCGCGCCTTCTGCCGCTACGCCCACGAGCAGGGCCTGGCCGACCGCGTACTGGAACCGGCGGAGCTGTTCGCGCCGGAGACCCTGGAGTCGTACGTCATCTGAGCCGCCGCGATATGCATCTACATTCATGTAGTAGCTTATGGGCGCATCCGCCGTACGTCCCAGGGAGATCCGTGCCGACCGCATCGCTGGCGCTGAACCTGCTCGACCCCCGGTCGCTGCTGTCCACGTTCGGCACGGCCGGGGTCGCGGTCGTGCTGTTCGTGGAGACGGGCCTGCTGGTGGGGTTCTTCCTGCCCGGCGAGTCGCTGCTGTTCACCGCGGGCCTGCTGTGCGCGGCGGGCGCCGCGTCGCCGCTGCACCTGTCGCTGCCGTGGGTGCTGGCCGCCGCCGTGGCCGGCGCGCTGCTCGGCGCGCAGACCGGCTTCGTGATCGGCCGCCGGGGCGGCGCGTACGTCCTGTCCCGTACACACAACCGCCACGTCCTCAACGCCGCCAAACGCGCCGGCGACCTGTTCGACCGCTACGGCTACGGCAAGGCGATCGTGCTGGCCCGCTTCGTCCCCGTGGTCCGTACGGTCCTCAACCCCATAGCCGGCGCCGTAGGCGTCCCAACGCGCACGTTCACCCTGTGGCAGGTAGCCGGCGGCCTGGCCTGGACCGTCGGCGTGATCATCGCCGGCTACGCCCTAGGCTCGTCCGTCCCAGACGCCGAACGCTACCTGCTGCCGATAGTCGCCGTAATCGTCGCCCTTTCCGCAATCCCCGTCCTCCGCGAACTCCTCAAAGCCCGCCACACGCCATAACCCGGCAGCCCGCAGGCAGGCACGAGGCCGGGCATCCGCCCGCAAAGGCCGCGCTCCGCGCGCGCTTTACCCGCGACCCAGGGCCAGCATTTCCGGGGCTGGGCCGCGGCGGCTACGCCCTCACCGCACCCCGCTCCAAGCGCTGTCGCGGCGAAGCCCCCTCCTCCGCCCTCCGCCCCGGGCCGTGCCCGGAGCGATGCCGCGGCCGAGCTCCTCCTCCTCACCGGGCCTCGGACCGGGCCACAAGCGAGCGCGGGGCCGGGCACCCGCCCGCACAAGGCCGCGCTCCGCGCGCGCTTTACCCGCGACCCAGGGCCAGCATTTCCGGGGCTGAGCCGCGGCGGCTACGCCCTCACCGCACCCCGCCCCAAGCGCTGTCGCGGCGAAGCCCCCTCCTCCGCCCTCCGCCCTCCGCCCCGGGCGGGCTCCAGGCATGCGCGGGGCCAGACACCCGCCCGCACAAAGGCCGCGCTCCGCGCGCGCTCCCCCCGCGACCCAGGGCCAGCATTTCCAAGGCTGGGCCGCGGGGCTAACGCCTCTGCCGCGCCAGGCTCCAGGTGACTCCGCGGGCGCACCACCCCCAGCACGCGCGACGGCCCAGGGCGCCGGGAACCATCGCGGCCGCGCGCCCTCCCCGCATCCAGCCTCAACGCGCGCATCGGCACGGCCCGCAGCCGTACACGGAAGGCCCCCCGCCCTCTCATCCCAAGACCCCCGCGGCTGCCCCCAGCCGCACACCCTCAAGACGGCAGGAACACCGCCGTCGCCTCCTCAGCCAGCACGGCGGGCTGTGGCGCGTCCGGGTCCGTCTGGGCCAGGTGCAGCAACCCGAGGATGGCCCCGTACGCGACCCGTGCCCGGGACGCCGCGCGGTCCTTCGGCAGGCCGAGCTCCTCGTACGTACGGGCCAGGAGTTCGAGCCGGGCGCGGTTCACCTCGCGGACCGCGTCCCTGACCCGGGGGTCGTTGCGGTCGCCCAGGAGGCTCAGGTGGGCGGACGGGGCCAGCGGCTGGACGGACTGCACGACGGTGGAGAGCAGCTCGCGCAGCCGCCGCTTCGGATCGGGGATCGCGGCGAACTCGGCGAGTCCCCCTTCGCCGTGGCTGTGCACCCACTCCTTGAGGGCCGCCGTGATCAGTTCGTCGCGGTTCCGGTAGTGCGCGTAGAAGCTGCCCTTGGTCACGCCGAGCGTCCGCGCGAGCGGTTCGACGGCGACCGCGGCCAGCCCGCCGGTCGCGATCGCCTTCAGCGCGGCCCGCGCCCAGTCCTGGGCGGACAGCCGGGTCGACTCCTTCACCACGGGCAACAGGATACGCCGCAGTATTGTCGGCCAGGCGTAGGATACGGTAGCGTATCCATACGCCACAGTATCCATACGCAACCGTACTAAGGGGCGATCGGAATGGAGCGGACGAAGATCCGCCGGGTGGTCACCGGGCACGACCCCGCGGCCAGGTCCCGCGTGGTCGACGACGGCTATGTCGAGCCCGTCACGTCCGAGCTGATGCCCGGCTACGCGGCGTACAGCCTGTGGGGCCGCGACGAGCGGCCCACGTTCCCGGACGACGGCTCGCCGCGCCCCGCCGAGGCGTACTTCCCGCCCCGCGACGGTTCGCGTTTCCAGATCAACACGATCCCGCCGGGCGAGCCGGTCCCGCCCCCCGACCTCGACATGGCCGCGACCCTGGCCGACCTGGAGCGCCGGATGCCGGGCGCGATGGCCGCCATGGACCCGGACGTCCCCGGCATGCACACCACGGACAGCCTCGACTACGTCGTGGTCGTCTCCGGCGAGGTCACGCTGGAACTCGACGACGGCGAGCGGACGGTGTTGCGGGCCGGCGACGTGGTCGTCCAGAACGGCACGCGGCACGCCTGGCGCAACCACGGCACCGAGCCCTGCATGATCGTCGGCGTGGCCATCGGCGCGGACCGTACCCGACCCGTATAGCCCAGCCCGGTAATCCAAAGTTCTTCCCCCACCACCGGGATGACCCGGTTCATCTGGAGAATGACGACCGAGGCGAGAAAGCGAAAGCCTCGCGGCCCGACCCCGAACACGCCCCGCCCAACACCCAGAGGAGCGCACGCAACGCGCGCTCGGCCCGTCAGGCGCGGTCGTGGAGAGTGACCTGGTAGCCGTCGGGGTCGGCGAAGGTGAACGTCCGGCCGAAGGGGCCGTCGATCGGCGCGGAGACGATGGTGTGGCCGTCGGCGACGAGGGCGTCGTGAATGGCCTGGACGTCGGTGGCGTGGAGCCAGATCGCGGCGCCGATGCCGGGCTGGGCGACGGATGCGAGATCGGTGCCGGGAACGACGTCGCGGAGCGCGAACGCGATCGGCTTCGTCTCGAACACGACGGCGTGCGGAGGCCCGGCCGGCGAGCGGACGAGGCCGAGGTACCGCTCGTAGAACGCCTGCGAGGCGGCGAGGTCGCGCGCCTGGAGCGAGATGAAGTCGGGACCGGTGACGGCCATGATGATGCTCCTTCTTTTGTGTCAGTCTTCTGACATAGCTCAACGTATGTCAGAATACTGACATGAGTCAAGATGGCGACGGCGTCGACCTGGAGACGTCACTGGGCTACCTGCTGAAAGAGGCGTCGAGCGTCCTTCGCGCGGCCATGGAGGAGGTCCTGCGCCCGCTCGGGATGACCGTGACGCACTACTCCTGCCTAGAACTGCTTGCCCAGCGCCCGGGCTTGTCGAACTCCGAGCTGGCAAGGGGCGCGTTCGTGACCCGCCAGTCCATGAACGTCCTGCTCCAGGCCCTGGAACGAGACGGCTACGTCACCAGACCCGCGGCGGCACCCGTCGGAAAGGTCCTCCCCACACGGCTCACCCCCCGCGGACGAAGAAGCCTGGAGAAAGCGACCGTAGCCGTCCGATCCGTCGAGCTCAGAATGCTGTCCGGCCTGACCAAGCCCGACCAGTCAGCCGCCTTCCGAATCCTGCAAAGCATGATCCATTCCCTACGCGACAGCGGCGACGGCGCATAGCCCGTCCCCCAGGAGAACAGCCGAGCACGAATTTCCGTACAGGCACCCGCCGAACTCTGACCACGCCCTCTTCCGCGCTGAGCCCCCCTACAGCCGCTCATGAGGGCGCCAGCCCCCGCGGCCCAACCCCGAACCCGCCCCACCAAGGTCGCGGGAAAAGCGCGCGCGAAGCGCGGCCTCTTCTCGACGCCCACCACGCAACATCCCGGGGACCGCGCGCGAAGCGCGACCTTCCCGGGGCGCCTCGCCACCCAACACCCAGCGAGCGCACGCAAAGCGCGGCCCATTCCGGACGCCCGCCACCGAACAACCCAGGCGCCGCACGCGAGGCACGGATTTCTTGGAGGCCGCCCGCCACGCAGCACCCAGGAGGGTGCGCGAAACGCGGCCATCTCCGCGAGACCCGCCACCGAACATCCCGGGGGACTGCACGCGCCGAGCGCGGCCTCTCCGGGGAACGCCCCAACCGCAACCCCGGAGACCACGCGCGAGGCGCAGCCATTCCAGACGCCCGCCACGCACGCCTAGTGAACGCGCACGAGGTACGGCTCCTGCGGCGGCGCACCGCCGCGCAACCCAGAGGAGCACGCACGAAGCGCGACCTCCCCCGCGAACCACACCCCGCACCCGAGGCGACAAAGCGAAAGCCCCTACAGATGCTCAAGTGAGGGGCGACAGCCCCCGCGGCCCAACCCCGAACCCGCCCGACCAAGGTCGCGGGAAAAGCGCGCGCGAAGCGCGGCCTTTTCTCGACGCCCGCCACGCAATATCCCGGGGACCGCGCGCGAAGCGCGACCTTCCCGGGGCGCCTCGCCACCCAACACCCAGGGAGCGCACGCAAAGCGCGGCCGCTCCAGACGCACGCCACGCACACCCCCGGAAGCGTGCACGAGGTACGGCCCCCTGCGGAGACGCACCGCCGCGCGACCATGAGGAGCACGCGTAAGCGTGACCTCCCCGCGAACCACACCCTCACCCGCAAGACCCGAGGCGGGGAAAGCAAGATCCCGCTACGGATGCTCATGTGAGGGGCGGCAGCCCTCGCGGCCCAACCCCGAACACGCCCCGCCAAGGTCGCGGAAAAGCGCGCGCGAAGCGCGGCCTTTTCTCGACGCCCGCCACACAACACCCAGGGGACCGCGCACGGAGCGCGGCCTTACTGCGTGACTGCCGCGCTACGCGCCTGCCTGCGACTGTGCCGAGGCGCGCCCCCGAGCCAAGGCCCCGGAGTGAGGAGGAAGGGGCCGCTGCGACAAGGCCCGGAGCATGGCGCGGTGAGGGCGCAGCCTCGCGGCCCAGCCCTGGAAATGCTGGCCCTGGTCGCGGGAAAGCGCGCGCGAAGCGCGGCCTATCTGCGTACGTGGCCCCGGCCCCGCGCCCGCCTGCGGCCCGAGCCGAGGGCCCGGAGCGAAGAGGGGGCTTCGCCGCGAGAATGCCCGGAGCATGGCGCGGTGAGGGCGTAGCCTCGCGGCCCAACCCCGGAAATGCCGACCCTAGGTCGCGGGAAGAGCGCGCGCGAAGCGCGGCCTTACTGCATCCGAGCGCCCGGCCCCGCACATGCCTGCGGCCCGGGCGGAGGGCCGAGGGCGGAGGAGGTCGCGCGCGGAGGGCGGCCGGGCGCGTCCGAAGGCCCCCCGGGGCTGCGGTCCGGGGGGCCTCCGATCGGGGGGCGCTCTTTAGCGGAGCGACTTCGGGACGTCGGCCGCGTCGCCTAGGCCGGTCAGGTAGTTCGCGTAGGCCTTGACGGTGTTCTTTGTGACCAGGCGGCCGTGGAGGGTTTCGTCCGTGGCGACTTTCTTGCCGTCCAGGACGTTCTTGGCGAGGCCGGTCACGCGTTGGCCGAGGGCGTACGGGGACTCGGCGTTGGTGGCGTACATGTCGCCGGACGCGATCGCGGACAGGGCGTCGGAGATGCCGTCGTTGCCGACCAGCTTCACCTTGCCCTGGAGGTTGCGGGCCTTCAGGGCGGACAGGACGCCCATGGCCATCTCGTCGTTGGCCGCGTAGACGCCATCGATGTCCGGGTGGGCCTGGAGGACGTTCGTCATGACGTCGAGGGCCTTGGAGCGGTCGAACCCGGCGGACTGCTTCGCGACGACCTTGATGCCCTTGTGCTTGGCGATCTCCTGCTCGAAGCCCTTGCTGCGGTCCTGGGCGACGTTCGTGCCGAGAATGCCCTGGATCTCGACGACCGTGCCCTTGCCGCCGACCGCCTCGGCCAGCGCCTTCGCCGAGTTGCGCCCGGCCTCGACGGCGTCGTAGCCGACGAACGACGTCAGCTTGCCCTTCGCGGGCTTGCGGTCGAAGGCCATGACGGGGATGTTCGCCTGGTTGGCCTGCGTGACGGACGTGGACGCCGACTGGCTGCTCACCGGGTCGATGATCAGCACGCCGACCTGCTTGGACACCGCCGTCGTCGCCAGGTTCAGCGCGGTGGCGTCGGAGTTGTCGGCGTTCTGCACGGTCAGCTTCACGCCGTTCTTGGGCGCCTGCGCCTGCGCGCCGTTCTTCACCGACACGAAGAACGGGTTGTTCAGCGTCGACATGATCATCGTCGCGTCCTTCTTGCCGGACGCCTTCGGCGCGTTCGCCGAGGACGTGTCGCCGCCCCGGCTGCACGCGGCGGACAGGGACAGCGCGGCGACGGCGGTCAGCGCGATCGCCGTACGAGCGGGTGTGCGCATTGGGGGACTTCCTTCTACTTGCGGACGGGTTCGGGTTGGGGATTCGCGGGTCGTACGGGCCGGTCGTCGTGGCGGGTCACCAGGGCGCGCAGCGCGTCGAGGTTCCGGTCGAGGAACACGGCGAGCAGGATGACCAGGCCCTTCACGACGTCCTGGAGGAACGGCGACACGTCGAGGAGGTTCATGCCGTTGTCGATCACGCCGAGGACCAGCGCGCCGACGAACGTGCCGACGAGGTTGCCGCGCCCGCCGGCGAGGCTCGTGCCGCCGATGATCACCGCGGCGATGGCCTCGAGCTCCAGGCCCGACCCGGCGGTGGGCTCCGCGGTGGACAGCCGCGCGGTGAGGATGAACCCGGCGAGCGCGGCCAGCACGCCGGAGATCACGAACGCGAGGATCTTCACCCGCTGGGTACGGATGCCGGACAGCCGCGCCGCCTCGACGTTGTCGCCGGTGGCGTACACGAACCGGCCGAACCGCGTACGGGCCAGCACGAACCCGAACGCGGCGAACACCACGACCATGATCACGACGGGCAGCGGCACCCCGGCGAGGCGCTCCTGCCCGATGCCCTGGAAGCCGTAGTCGGTGACGGCGACCGGGTTGCCGGACGTGAGCTGGAGGCTCAGCCCGGCGAGCACGGACATCGTCGCGAGCGTGGCGATGAAGGACGGCATCCGCGCCTTTGTGACCAGGATCCCGTTGACCAGCCCGACCGCGACGCCCACGGCGATGCCGGCACCGAGCCCGGCGACCAGCCCGTGCGACCGCAGCACCAGCGCGGTGACCACGGCGGACAGGCCGAGCGCCGACCCGACCGACAGGTCGATCTCGGCCAGGATGATCACGTACGTCTGGCCCACCGCGAGCAGCGCGGCCACGGACGTCGCCAGGCCCACGTTGAGCAGGTTCGTCCCGGTCAGGAAGACCGGCGAGGCCACGGACAAGACGATGCCGACGAGCAGCAGCATCCATACGGCGCGCAACTGCCGCGCGGCGCTCTTGAGGTTCGAGATGGTCAATTGGCACCTACCAGGGCGTGCTCAAGGACGGACTGCTCCGTGAGGCCGTCGCCGGCGAGCTCGGCGACCAGCCGCCCCTCGCGCATCACGACGACCCGGTCGGACATGTTGACCAGTTCGGGCAGGTCCGAACTGACCAGGACGACGGCGACGCCGTCGGCGGTGAGCTTGTTGATGATGCGGTAGATCTCGGTCTTGGCGCCCACGTCGACGCCCCGGGTGGGCTCGTCCATGAGCAGCACCCGCGGCCGGGTCATCACCCACTTGGCGAACAGCGACTTCTGCTGGTTGCCGCCGGACAGCGACCCCACCGGCGCCGCGGGCGACGCCGTACGGACCCGCAGCTCGGCCATGACCGCGCCGGCCTCCGTACGCTCGGCCCGCCGCCGTACGACACCGGACGCGCCGGTGAACCGGGACAGCGACGCCAGCGACACGTTGGCCTCCACCGACAGGTCGCGGCACAGCCCCTCGGCGCCCCGGTCCGGCGACAGGTACGCCACCCCCGCGGCGATCGCCGACCCCGGTGTGCGCACGTCGGCGGGCGCCCCGTCCACCCGGACCATGCCGCCGGTCAGCGTGCGCAGCCCGAACAGCGCGCGCAGCAGCGGGGTGCGCCCGCAGCCGACCACGCCGCCGATGCCGAGCACCTCGCCGGCGCGTACGGCCAGGTCCACGTCCGCGAAGTCCGCGCCGCCGGACGCGCTCCGTACGTCGAGGACGACCTTCTCGGCGGTGTTGCGGTCCTTGGGGTAGAAGTCGTCGACCTCCTCGCCGACCATCGCGGTGACCACTTCGGACGTGGTCAGTTCGGGCACCGCCCGGTCGAGCGTGACCCGGCCGTCGCGCAGCACCACCACCCGGTCGGCCAGCGCGAAGATCTCGTCGAGCCGGTGGCTGATGTAGACCACCGAGACGCCCGCGTCGCGCAGCCGCCGCACCTGCTCGAACAGCCGCCGCGACTCCCGGTCGTCCAGCGCGGCGGTCGGCTCGTCCAGGATCAGCAGCGCCGGGCGGTGCGTCATGGCCTTGGCGATCTCCACCATCTGCCGCTCGGCCACGCCCAGCGCCGACACCGGTTTCCGTACGTCCACCCGTACGCCGATGTCCGCCAGCGCCTCCTCGGCGGCCTCGGCCATGCGCCTCTTGGTGACCAGCGCGCGGCCGAACCGCCGCTCCCTGTCCAGCACGAACATGTTCTCCGCGACGCTGAGGTGCGGAAAGAGATTCTGCTGGAACTCCTGGTAGATGACCTCGATGCCGCGCGCCATGGCGTCCTGCGGGGTGCGGAACACCACCGGCTCGCCGTCGATGACCACCTGCCCGGCGTCCGGCTGGTGCGCGCCGGAGATCACCCGGGTGAGCGTGGACTTCCCGGCGCCGTTCTCCCCGGCCAGCGCGACCACCTCGCCGGGCCCCACGGTGAACCCGACGCCGCGCAGCACGAGGTTGTCCCCGAACGCCTTGTGCACGCCGGTCAGTTCCATGCGCATGACGACTCCCGTACGGGGCTAGTAGACGACTCCGGCGGTGAGCAGCACGTTCGCGTACGACGTGAACTCACCGGACCGCACGGCCGCGCGGGCGCCGGCGGTCTCCCGCTTGAACTCCGTGTGCGGCAGGAACTCCAGCGCGACGCCGAGGTGGGCGAAACGCTCCTCGATTTCGGCCAGCATCTCCGGGCTGGCCTCCTTGATCTCCTCAGAAAGGACCACACCCTCCACGGCCACCTCGGCGAGGACGACGTCCAGGACGTCGAGGAAGCGCGGCAGGTCCTTCTGCACGGCCAGGTCCACCCGCTCGACCCCGGCGGGGATGGGCAGCCCGGCGTCGGTCACCACGAGCCTGTCGGTGTGGCCGGTCTCGGAGATGACCCGCGCGAGCTGGCCGTTCAGCGTGCCTCCGTTGCGCCTCACTGGGCGGCTCCTTCCTGTTCGGTTCGGTCGTTGGCGGCCAGGAACGCGTCCACGGCCGCCCGGTCGGGCAGCGACGGGCTGGCGCCGGGGCGTGTGGTGGCCAGCGCGCCGGCCGCCATGCCGCGCCTGATCGCCGCGTCCACGTCCGTGCCGGCGGCGAGCGCCGCGCCGAGGCCGCCGGTGAACGCGTCGCCGGCGGCCGTCGTGTCCACCGGCGTGACCGGGTACGCGGCGAAGTGCCGCGCCCGCTCGGCGGTGACCGACATGACGCCGCCCGCGCCGAGCGTGACCAGCGCGTGCCGCACACCCCGGTCGAGGAACCACCGCCCGGCGAGCTCCGCGGAGTCGGGCCCGGTCACCTCGACGCCGGTCATCGCGGACGCCTCGCTCTCGTTCGGCGTCACGACGTCCACGTACGGCCACACGTCGTCGGGCAGGTCCTGCGCGGGCGCGGGGTCGAGCACCACGGTCAGCCCGGCCGCGGCGCCCGCCTTCGCGGCGTGGCAGGTGATCGCGGCGCGCACCTCGAGCTGGAGCAGCAGCACCGCGGCCGCGCCCGCGGTGGCGGCCACGCTCTCGTCCACCATCGCCTCGTCGAGGTCGGCGTTGGCCAGCGGCGTGATGACGATGTCGTTCTCGCCGGACGCGTCCACCCGGATGTGCGCCACGCCCGTGCGGCCCTCGACCGTACGGACCTGGTCCGTTCGGACCCCGTGCCCGTCCAGTCCGGACAGCACGATGTCGCGGAACGGGTCGCGGCCCACGCACCCGGCCATCCACGTCGGCGCCCCGGCGAGCGCGGCGGAGACCGCCTGGTTGGCGCCCTTCCCGCCGAGCACGAGCGTGAAGTCGTCGCCGAGCACGGTCTCGCCGCGCCGGGGCAGCCGCTTGCTGAACGCGGTCACGTCGGCGGTGATGCTGCCGGCGACGAGCACGCCCTTCGGGTCGTCCATCGCGGTGGTCCTCCTGGTACGGGGTACGGGGTACGGGGTTCGGGGCGTACGGGGCTGAGGTCGCGGCGGTGGGTACGGGCGCCGCGCCCGGCCGTACGTGGGGTCGGGGTCAGATGCCTACGGGATGCCAGACGGTCTTGGTCTCGAGGAACGTGGTCATGCGGCGCGTGCCGGGGTCGGCACGCCAGTCGGGGGCGGCGGGCCTGAGCACCCGCTTGAGGTTGTCGGCGGCGGATCGTTCCAGGTCGGCGGCGGTTTCGGGGTCGGCGCCGGTGAGGTCGAGCGCGTTGACGTCCATGTGCGACGCCAGCCACGGCGCGACCTCGGCCGGGTGGCCGGTCAAAAGGTTCACCACCCCGCCGGGCAGGTCCGAAGTGGCCATGACCTCGGCGAGCGTGATGGCCGGGACGGCGCCGCGCTCGGCGGCCACCACCACGGCGGTGTTCCCCGTGACGATCACCGGCGCCACCACCGACACCAGCCCGAGCAGGTACGGCTCGGGCGGCGCGAGCACGGCGACGACCCCGGTGGGCTCCGGTGTGGAGAAGTCGAAGTACGGCCCGGCGACCGGGTTGGCGGAGCCGCGCACCTGGGCCAGCTTGTCCGCCCAGCCCGCGTACCAGACCCACCGGTCGATCGCGGCGTCCACCTCGGCGGCCGCCGCCTGCTTGGTGGCACCGGCGGCGCGCAGCGAGTCGGTGAACTCCGCGTGCCGGCCCTCCAGCATCTCGGCGATCCGGTACAGGATCTGGCCCCGGTTGTAGCCCGTACGCCCCGCCCATCCGGGCTGGGCCTTCCGGGCTACGACGACCGCGTCGCGGGCGTCCTTGCGCGAGGCACGCGCCGCGTTGGCCACGAATCCGCCTTTCGCGTCGGTCACCTCGTACGTGCGGCCGGACTCCGACCGGGGGAACGCACCGCCGACGTACAGCTTGAACGTCTTGCGTACAGAAATGCGCTCAGACATCGAGGTACGCCTCCAGCCCGTGCCGTCCGCCCTCGCGCCCGTAGCCGGACTCCTTGAACCCGCCGAACGGGGACGCGGGGTCGAACTTGTTGAACGTGTTGGCCCACACCACGCCGGCGCGCAGCCGCTCGGCCATCCACAGGATGCGCGAGCCCTTCTCCGTCCACACGCCTGCGGACAGGCCGTACGGGGTGTTGTTGGCCTTGGTGACCGCTTCGTCCGGGGTGCGGAACGTCAGTACGGACAGCACCGGGCCGAAGATCTCCTCCTGCGCGATGCGGTGCGACTGGCTGACGCCGGTGAACACCGTCGGCGGGAACCAGTAGCCGCGTTCGGGCAGGTCGCACGGTGGTGACCAGCGCTCCGCGCCCTCGCGCTCCCCGGCGTCGGACAGCTCGCGGATCTTCGCGAGCTGCGCCGCCGAGTTGATCGCCCCGACGTCGGTGTTCTTGTCCAGCGGGTCGCCGAGCCGCAGCGTGGCCATCCGCGCCCGCAGCCGGCCGAGCAGCTCGCCGGCCACCGACTCCTGGACGAGCAGCCGCGCGCCCGCGCAGCACACCTGGCCCTGGTTGAAGAAGATCCCGTTGACGATGCCCTCGACCGCCTGGTCCAGCGGCGCGTCGTCGAACACCACGTTCGCCGCCTTGCCGCCGAGCTCCAGCGTCAGCGACTTCCGCGTGCCGGCGAGCGTACGGGCGATCTGCCGTCCGACCTCGGTCGATCCGGTGAACGCCACCTTGTCGACGCCGTCGTGGGCGACGAGCGCGGCGCCGGTGTCGCCCGCGCCGGTCACGATGTTCACCACGCCGGGCGGCAGCTCCGCCTGGGCGCAGATCTCGGCGAACAGCAGCGCGGTCAGCGGCGTCGTCTCCGCGGGCTTGAGCACGACGGTGTTGCCGCAGGCCAGCGCTGGCGCGATCTTCCAGGCCAGCATGAGCAGCGGGAAGTTCCACGGGATCACCTGCCCGGCCACGCCGAGCGGCTTCGGGTCGGGCCCGAACCCGGCGTACGGCAGCTTGTCCGCCCAGCCCGCGTAGTAGAAGAACCACTGCGCGACCAGCGGGATGTCGACGTCGCGCGACTCGCGGATCGGCTTGCCGTTGTCCAGCGATTCCAGAACCGCCAGCTCACGGGACCGCTCGGCGATGATCCGCGCGATCCGGTACAGGTACTTGGCGCGCTCGGCCCCCGGCATCGGGCCCCACACGGTGTCGTACGCCGCGCGCGCCGCCCGTACGGCACGGTCGACGTCGGCCTCGCCGGCCGCGGCGACCTCGGCCAGCACCTCCTCGGTGGCCGGGTTCACGGTCGTGATGACCCCGCCGTCCGCGGCCTCGGCCCACTTGCCGTCGATGAACAGGCCGTACGCGGAGTGCACGGTGGCGATGTCGCGCGACTCCGGCGCCGGGGCGTACGCGAACGGGTTGTCTGCCATGGCGCTCAGTCCAGGGTGAAGTAGTCGGGGCCGGAGTAGCGGCCGTCGGATAGCTTCCTGCGCTGCATCAACAGGTCGTTCAGCACGCTGGACGCGCCGAGCCGGAAGAGGTCCGGGGTCAGCCAGTCGGGCCCGGCGGTCTCGTTGACCAGGACGAGGTAGCGGACCGCGTCCTTTGCCGTACGGATACCGCCCGCGGGCTTCACGCCGATGCGCCGCCCGGTCGCGGCGAAGAAGTCGCGTACGGCCTCCAGCATCACCAGCGTCACCGGGGGCGTGGCCGCGGGCGACACCTTGCCGGTGGAGGTCTTGATGAAGTCGGCGCCGGCCAGCATGGCCAGCCACGACGCGCGGCGCACGTTGTCGTACGTCGCCAGCTCGCCGGTCTCCAGGATCACCTTCAGGTGGGCGGCCCCGCACGCCTCCTTCACGGCGGTGATCTCGTCGTACACGGTGCCGATGTCGCCGGAGAGGAACGCGCCGCGGTCGATCACCATGTCGATCTCGTCCGCCCCGGCCTCGACGGCCGCGCGGGTGTCCGCCAGCTTCGCGGCCAGCGGCGCGCGGCCGGAGGGGAACGCGGTGGCCACCGAGGCGACCTTCACGCCGGTGCCCCGTACGACGGCTACCGCGTCGGCGACGCGGTCGGAGTAGACGCAGACGGCCGCGACGGACGGCGCGGAGGGGTCGGACGGGTCCGGGTGGACGGCCTTGCCGCTCAGCGCCCGCACCTTGCCGGGGGTGTCGGCGCCTTCGAGGGTGGTCAGGTCGACCATGGAGATGGCCAGGTCGAGCGCGTACGCCTTCGCCGTCGTCTTGATCGACCGGGTGGCGAGCCGCGCGGCGCGCTCGGCGGCGCCCACCTCGTCGACGCCGGGCAGGCCGCGCAGGAACGCGGCGAGCGCCTCGGGCGACGTGGTGGCCGCCGCGAGGTTCGGGCCGCGTGCGGCTGTGGGCACAGTGGTCACTTCGGGCTCCTTCCCGCGGACCGGCCGCCGTCCGTGGCGCGTGGCGGCGCGGTGCTCGCGCGCTCGACGAGCTTCGTGTCCATGATGATGTGCCGCGGGGAGTCGCCGGCGTACTGGGCGTCGAACCGGCGCAGCAGCAGCCGCATCGCCAGGACGCCCTGCTCGGCCATCGGGCGGTCGATCACGGTCAGCGGCGGGCGCAGCAGCGGCCCGGTGTCGAGGTCGTCGAAGCCGATCAGGCTGACCTGGCCGGGGATGTCGACGCGCATGTCGTGCAGCGCCTTCAGCGCGCCGACCGTCATCAGGTTGTTGCCGGTGAAGATCGCGGTGGGCGGCTCGGGCAGGGACAGGAGGTTGAGGGTGAGCTGGTAGCCGCCCTCTTCGCGGAAGTCGCCCTCCAGGTCGCAGCCGTCAGCGAGGGACACGCCCGCGGTGGCCAGCGCCTCGACGAACCCGTCGCGGCGGAGCCGTCCGGGGGTGGTGTCGTGGCCGCCGCTGATCGCCGCGACGTGCGTGTGGCCGAGGCGGAGCAGGTGCTCGGCGGCCTGGCGTCCGCCGTCGTGGTTGTTGACCAGGACGGCGTCGAAGTCCTCGCCGCCGGAGAGGTCGCGGTCCAGGAACACCATGGGGATTCCGGCGTCCCGGACGTACAGGGGCGTACGGTCCTGCTCCGTGGCCGGGGCCAGGACGACGCCGTCCACCTGGCGCACCATGTCCGCCAGCACCTCGTCCTCGCGGTCGCCGCTCTCGTCGCTGTTCGCCAGCAGGATGCGGTAGCGCTGGCTGCGCGTCACCGACTCCATGCCCTTCACCACGGCCGCGAAGTACGGGTTGGTGATGTCCGGTACGACCACGCCGATCGTGCGGGTCCGCCCCGACTTCAGCGACTGCGCCGCCGCGCTCGGCCAGTAGCCCAGCTCATCCACGGCGGCCTTGATCGCCTCACCGGACCGCACCCGCTGCCCGCGCAGAAACCGCGAAACAGTAGCCGCCGACACCCCGGCCCGAGCCGCCACATCGTGGATCGTCGCCACCAACACCCCCAACTGAAACCGTTATCAGAGAATGTTTGCAGCACCCCCCACCACGAAGTCAATCCTCCGGCCCCCCTCTGTTCCCAACCCGTTACACACCCAGCCCCGACCACCCCTTCCCCCCAAAACCCCAGCCCAGCGCCCTGCCCCGCCTCGCCCCACTCCACATGCGCCTCCGCCCGCGGCCGGGGCCGGGGCCGGGCTCCGGGGCTCGGGGCTGGGGGCTGGGGGCGCCGCCCCTGCCCGCAAAGGCCGCGCTGCGCGCGCAGACCCCCCGCGACCATCCGTACACGTCCTCGGGGCTGGGCCGCGGGGCTACGCCTCTACCCGGCCCGGTCCAGGGCGGATCAAGCGCGACGCACCCGCCGCTGCTCTCGCTCCGCCCGCGCCTCCACCCAGGCCCAGACCGGGCCAGGGCTGCACTCAGGGCTGGGCAGGGCTCGGTGCTGGGGGCACGGCCCCCGCCCGCAAGGCCGCGCTGCGCGCGCAGTCCTCCCGCGACCATCCTTAAGCGTCCTCGGGGCTGGGCCGCAGGGCTTCGCCTCTACCCCGGCCCGGTCCAGGGCAGCTCAAGCGCAACGCCTCCGCCCTTACCCGCGCTGCTCTCGCTCCGCCGCGCCTTCGCCCAGGCCCAGACCGGGCCAGGGCTGCGCCCGGACTGGGCAGGGCTGGGGCTGGGGCTGGGGCACGGCCCCGCCCCCCTCCTCACCCGACCCAAGCCCGGACTGGGGCGGAGGGTGGCCCGGGCTGCACCTCGCCTGGGCCCGGGCTGCGCTCAGGGCTGTGCAGGGCTCGGGGCTGGGGGCACCGCCCCCGCCCCGCAAAGGCCGCGCTGCGCGCGCAGACCCCCGCGACCTTCCGTACACGTCCTCGGGGTTAGGCCGCGGGGCTGCGCCTCTACCCGGCCCGGTCCAGGGCAGCTCTGGCGCGGGCCTCCTCCCGTCCCAGGCCAGGCCCGGGCTGGGAAGGGAGGAGATCTGGGCTGCGCCAAGCCTCAGCCTGGCTCGGGCCGGGCTCGGGCCGGGCTCGGGGCGGGCCGGGCTCGGGCGGTGGCTCGGGCGAGACTCCAGGCGAGGCCTGGAAGCCGGGCTCGGGCGAGGGCTGGGCAGCACTCGGGGCTGGGGCTGGGCGCGGGGCAAGGCTCAAGGCTGGGCGGGACTCAAGGCCGGAGGCGTAGCTGGGGTTGGGGCGGACCCTCGCCCCGCAAGGCCGCGCTGCGCGCGCAGACCCCCCGCGACCTTCCGTACGCGTCCTCGGGGCTGGGCCGCGGGGCTACGCCTCTACCCGGCCCGGTCCAGGGCAGCTCTGGCGCGGGCCTCCTCCCGTCCCAGGCCAGGCGCGCGCTGGGGCGCGAGGAGATCTGGCTGCGCAGGCCCCAGCCTTGGCTCGGGTTGTGCTCGGGGCTGCGCAGGGCTCGGCCGGGACTCCGGTGTGGCCCGGGGAGCAGGGCTCGGGGCAGGGCTGGGGCAGCGTTCGGGCTAGGTGCGGGGCAAGGCAGGGCGGGGCTCAGGACGGGCCGAGGCCTGGGAGCGGGCTCGGGCCAGGGCAGCGCTCGGGGCTTGGGCCGGGCGGGGCTCAAAGCGGGGCGGGACTCAAGGCTCGGCGGGACTCAAGGCTGGAGGCGTGCGGCAGCGCTCCCAGGAGCGAGGTCGAGCTGTTCGCCGCGATCCGGCGAACTCACGGATCGGCAGGAGTGGGTGCGCCTCATCTCGTGCGAGGGCGAGGTCGGGTCGCCGGAGGCGGTCGAGTACGCCACGCTGGGCGCTGAGCGGGACGACCATCTGTGAGCCTGGATCGCACCGATGAGTTTTCCGCGCCGCGCCGGTCTCTGTGCTGAAGACCGACTGACGGAAGGCATGGATCCATGCGGAAACTGCTCTACGGCATGAACCTGACCCTGGACGGCTACATCGCCGCGCCCGGCGACGACCTCGGCTGGAGCGGGCCGAGCGACGAACTGTTCCAGTGGTGGCTCGACGAGGAGCGGGCGGTCGGGCTGTTGATGTACGGGCGCAAGCTGTGGGAGGCCATGAGCTCCTA
The DNA here is from genome assembly GCA_036502625.1 of Streptosporangiaceae bacterium. Classification (GTDB taxonomy): domain Bacteria; phylum Actinomycetota; class Actinomycetes; order Streptosporangiales; family Streptosporangiaceae; genus DASXYG01. Next base: position 22,144 of record DASXYG010000091.1, on the reverse strand, counting down.
CTGGCCGACCGGCGACCAGCAGCCGGGCGCCACCCCGGCGCAGATCGAGTTCGCGCGCAACTGGCGGGACACGCCCAAAGTGGTGTTCTCGTCGACGATCGACAAGGTCGACTGGAACACCCGCCTGGTCGCCGGCGACGCGGTCACGGAGATCACCCGGCTCAAGGCCGAGGACGGTGGGCCGATGAGGGTCGGTGGCGCAATGCTCGCCGGGGCGGCCATGCGGGCCGGGCTGATCGACGAGTACGCGATCGTCACCCATCCGGTCCTGGTGGGCGGCGGCACACCGTTCTTCACCGCGCTGGACGACTGGGTGAACCTGAACCTGGTCGAGACGCGGACGTTCCCCGGCGGGGTGGTCCTGAACAGGTACGAAACGAGGCGCTGAGCGCGATACTTCCGCGAGGGGCCCAGAACTCATCCGCGAGATCAGGGTTCCCGATGGGCCCGCATGCGGCCATTCGGCGCCCGTCCCCGCTTGATACCAGTTAAGATTCGCACGTCTTCCACCAACTCACATGAAAGAACAGGGTGAAGCCATGCGGATCCAACGGACGATACTGACCTCTGCCATGGCCGTGGTGGCCGCCGGCGCCATGCTGACCGGTGCCGCGGCAGCCTACGCCCACGCCGCCGCCCGCCCGGTCTCCAAGTTCACCGTCGCCGTCGGGAACACCTACACCACGGGCACGATCACCTGGTACGGCCGATCGGTCACCGTGAAGGGCACGGAAAAGTCGGTAGACGACTTCAGTTGCCGGGGCACCAGGGCGTACACGCTCAACAGCCGTAAGCATCTACTGGCGACGCGAAAGGCCAAGTACAACGCGTGCGGGGGCACCCAGACGTTCAACTTCACCGTCCCGGCGAACGTGCGCGGCGGCGCAGCCGTCGTACGGGTGTGCCTCCACGGCGAGGACCCCTTCGGCGGCTGGAGCAAGACCCTGAAGTGCAAGCTCTACGGACGCTGATCTCCAGTCCGGCCAGCAGGATCACGCCAAGGCGTGACTGAACCCTTCACGCACGTCGCCGCCGCCCCCGCGTACCGTTCGCGAAGCGCGGCCAGGACGACAAGCGGACCCGGGACGGGGCCCGCAGTTCGCAACCGGCGATCGGGTCGCCGTTTGCGAACTGCGGGCAGGATTCCAGGCGGGTCCCGTGCACACGCCCCAGGCCCAAGGCAGGGCAGGGGGCTGGGCCTCCGCCCCGCAAAGGCCGCGCTACGCGCGCAGACCCCGCGACTTTCCTTAAGCGTCCTCGGGGTTGGGCCGCAGGGCTACGCCTCTACCAAGCCCGGTCCAGGGCAGCTCAGGCGCGACGCAACCGCGCCCCTGCTCTCACTCCGCCCGCGCCTCCCCCAGACCCCCGAGGCCCCGGAGGCCCCGGCCCGCATCCACCCGGCCGGGCGGGGCTCGGGGCCAGGGGTGAGCACGGGCCTCCGCCCCGCAAAGGCCGCGCTACGCGCGCAGACCCCCGGCGATCTTCCGCACGCGTCCTCAGGGCTGAGCCGCAGGGCTACGCCTCAACCCAGCCCGCTCCAGGGCAGCTCAAGCGCGACGCAACCGCCCGTACCCGCGCCGCCCCCGCTCCGCACGCGCCTCCCGCCCAGGTCCAGGCCACGGCCACGGCCACGGCTCCTCCCACCCCGCGCCCGCCCCAAGCCTTGGCCCCGAGCCCTGCCCGGCCCCAAGCGCAGCCCAGGCCAGGCCAGGTGCCGCCAAGACCTCCTCCCGCTCCAAGCCCGGCTCGGGGTCAAGCTTGGGGCAGCCTGAGGCGGGAGGAGCCGGGGCCGCGCCGCGAAGCAAGAGCCGGGGTTGCTGCCCCCCGCGCCAGAGCTGCCCCGGACCAGGCGAGGTAGAGGCGAAGCCCCGCGGCCCAACCCCGAGAACGCGCACGGAAGATCGCCGGGGCTCTGCGCGCGCAGCGCGACCTTTGCGGGACAGGGGCGTGCCCCACCCCCAGCCCCCCACCCCGAGCCCCGAGCCCCGCCCAGACCCGAGCACAGCCCAGGCCAGGCCGAGCCCGGTGCGGTCCCAGATCTCCTCCCCCAGCCCTGGTCTGGCCTGGTCTGGCCTGGCCTGGCCTGGGGAGGGTGGCGGGGACGTGGCCCCAGGAGCCTGGGCCTGCGCGGAGGTGCGCTGCGGAGCAAGAGCCGGGGGTGGCTGCCCCGCGCCAGAGCCGCCCTGGACCAGGCCAGGTAGAGGCGAAGCCCCGCGGCCCAACCCGAGAACGCGCACCGAAAGTCGCGGGAGGACTGCGCGCGCAGCGCGGCCTTTACGGGACACGGGGAACCACCCCAACCCCCAGCCACACCCCCCGCCCTGAGCCCTGCCCCGCCCCACCCCGCCCCGCCCCGCCCCGAGCCTGCCCGGCCACAAGCACAGCCCAGGCCAGGTGCCGCCAAGACCTCCTCCCGCTCCAAGCCCGGCTCGGGGTCGAGCCCGGGGGTGGCTGCGCTGCGCTGGAACTGCCTTGGACCAGGCGAGGCAGAGGCGAAGCCCCGCGGCCCAACCCCGAGAACGCGCACGGAAGATCGCCGGGGGTCTGCGCGCGCAGCGCGACCTTTGCGGGACAGGGCGTGCCCCACCCCGAGCCCCGAGCACAGCCCAGGCCAGGCCGAGCCCGGTGCGTCCCAGATCTCCTCCCCCAGCCCGGGTCTGGCCTGGCCTGGGGAGGGTGGCGGGGACGTGGCCCCAGGAGCCTGGGCCTGCGCGGAGGTGCGCTGCGGAGCAAGAGCCGGGGTGGCTGCCCCCCGCGCCAGAGCCGCCCTGGACCAGGCCAGATAGAGGCGAAGCCCCGCGGCCCAACCCCGAGAACGCCCACGGAAGATCGCCGGGGGGGTCTGCGCGCGCAGCGCGGCCTTTGCGGGACACGCCCTCCGCCCCACCCCCAGCCACCCCGAGCCCTGCCCAGCCCCGAGCGCAGCCCAAGCCCGGCCCGGGCCGGCCCGGCCCGGGCCGGGCCGGGCTTGGGGCGGGCGCGGAACTGAGCCAGGGCTGAGCGAGGCGCTGGGCTGAGCCAGGGCTGAGCGAGGCGCTGGGCTGAGCCGGAGGCCGCGTTGAGAAACCGTTGTCAGCAGGCTGGGAACAACCGCCGCGTCCCCGTTCCCGCTGCATACGCGGCCGGGTCGCTGAACCTGCAGCCGAAGTTCTTTCGCCCCACCACGCGCGAACTGGTCACGTTGTCACCCGCCGGCCGCCGGCCCGTGGACACCCAATGGGTCAGCGCGTCCCACGCGTCCCCCGCCTCCACATTCGAGAACTCGCAGTGCTGGGCCGTACGGATGGCGCGCTGTACGACCAACCCCGACTGGTGGTTGCGGCGCGCCTCCTTCGCGTAGATCTGTTCCATCTTGAACGGGACGAAGCCGTCGCCGATGCCGTGCAATGTCAGGACGGGGACGTCCGGGCGGCCGCTGATCAGGGGGATCTGCGACAGCCGTTGCGAGTAGCGCGCCGCGGGGTTCGCCAGCGGCACCCGTTGCACGGTGCGGTTGACGTTGACCGGGTGGTTCGGCGTGTAGCGGGTGCGGGTGTTCGTCGCGACCTGGCCGGGGTTCTCGGCGAGGGTGGTGCCGGGGGACGGCACGGCCAGGCTGAAGACGAAGTCCTTCCATACGGCGAAGGACGCCGTGCTGCCGGGGCGCGGGCCGCCGGTGCGGTCGACCCAGATCGCGCGGAGCTGCTTGCCGCGCGCGTTCGTGGTGTCCGGGCCGGTTGGGGTCAGGCCGGTGAGGCCGAGCGCCGCCTCGATCTTCGGCACGGCGTTCGTCAGGTAGTCCGCCGGGGCGGGGTACGCGCGCACGCCGGAGAGGTCCTGCGCGACGACGTTGTAGTCGAGGATCTGGTCGAAGAGCGCGTCGTCGCCGAGCACCCCGCACATCGGCAGCGCGCCGGAGTAGTACCGCGGGTACTGCTCGAGCGACCGCCCGATGATGTGCCCGCCCATCGACACGCCCGCGATGAACCGCTGCCGCACCCGGCCCACGTGCCGCGCGACGTATCGGGCTAGTCCTTCCGTACCGGTCACGCCGGCGCGTACGTCGTAGCCGTTGTCGTAGTACGAAGAGGCGGCCCAGGCGTAGCCCTGGTCGAGGAACCGCTGGCGCAGCCCGTAGTCCGGCGGGCCTACCGTGAGCGTCTTTCCCTGCCCGGCGTAGCCATGCGCCCACATGACCAGCTTGCCGTTCCACCCGGGCGGCACCTCGACGTCGTACGCCGCGTGCCCGGTGACCCCCTGGAGCACCCGCGACGGCTGCCCGTGCACGGTGACCGGCGCCAGCGGCGGGTTGCTGATCGTGTAGCCCGGCAGCGGCTGGTCATCGGGCACCCCGCCCGGAGTGGCCCCCACTGCCGCGGGCGCGGCGGACATGGCCAGAACGAACGCGGCGGCACCGCCGACTAAGGCTCGACGTCTCATGGCGGGAGCGTTGCCCGCCCCCGCACGGGTGTCAACCCCCACCGACGACGGCGCGGGACGTGCGGTCCATCAGAGCGAGCCCGACGACGGCGACGACCCCGAACGCCCCCGGGACGAGGAAAACGTACGGCAGCCCGACCACCGCGACGCCCACCCCGCCCGCGGCCCCGCCCAAAGCCGAGCTGAGCGCCGTGGAGCTCATGAAGATCGCGGACGCGGTGGCGACCGCGCTGGGCAGCAGCCGCTGCGCCATGATGATCCCGAGCGCCGCGAAGACGCCCCACACCCCGCCCATGAGGATCTGCCCGGCGAACAGTCCGGCCACCGTGGCGGTGGTCGCGAAGCAGATGTTCGCTCCGACACCGAACGCCGCCGCCAGGACCATCAGCCGCATCATCCCGATCCTGCGGGCCGCCAGCACCGCGACCGGCATCAGCACGAGCTCCACGAACGGCTGGACGCCGATGATCGCGCCCTGCACCCCGGACGCGAAATGCAGCCGCTCGTTCATGTAGATCGGCAGGTACGCGTACTTGACCGGCTCCCCCGCGTACACGAGCACGTACAGACCGGTGAACACCAGCAGCGCCCGCATCGTACGGAACCCGGCCCGCGACGGACCCCCCGCCCGCGCACCCCGCGGCACGGCAGCCGCCCGCCCCCGCCGCACCCCCAGCGGTACGACCTGCGCCAAGAAGCACACCCCGGTCGCGAGCATCACCGTACGCAGCCCGAACCGCGCGGCCAGGATCGTGCCCACGGCCGGCCCGACGATCCAGCCCGCCGTCAGCGCCATCCGCACGATCGAGACCACCGCGTCATCGCGGGCACCCGGGCGCGCGCCCAACTCGTCGTGGACCGCCGCGAACAGTTGCGACGCGGCCGCCCCGGCGAAGCCGAGCACCACCGCCCCCACCGCGAACGGCATCCACAGCCGCGTGGCGGACGCGATGCCCGCCCAGCCGAGGAAGCCGAGAACGGCGCAGACCCGGAACAGCCCCAGACGCCCCCCGGTACGGTCCGAACGCGCGCCGACCAGGTATCCGGCGACCGGGGCTGTCAGGTTCGTCAGGTAGTAGAGCCCGGCCACGGTCAGTGAGCCGTGCAGGTCCCGGGTGAGGAACTGGGCGATCTGCGGAGCCGCGGCCGACTGCCCCAGCCCCGCCAGGAACAGCGCGACCGTCGCGCCCCCGTACAGCGGCGAGGCCAGCACGACCCGGATCGCCGAGACCGGCTCCGCCGCGGCGCGCACCGCCGTCCCCTCGTCCACGGGAGCCCTCCAGCACAGAATCTTCCACTGTAAGAATCTCCGCCGGACGATACACCCCGTACGGCCCGATGAGTTTCCGCACGCGCACCGGTCTGACCCGTCACCCACCCATCTCACGGATCGAGGATCCCGGCATGAGCACGGTCACCTCCGCGGACGGCACGCCCATCGACTACGACCGCTACGGCGAGGGGCCGACCGTCGTCTTCATCGGCGGGGCCACCCAGTACCGTGCCCTCGACACGGGCACCGCCCAGGTCGCCCAGCGCCTCGCCGCCGCGGGGTTCACGGCGGTCGACTACGACCGGCGCGGCCGCGGCCGATCCGGCAACACGGCCCCCTGGTCGCTGGACCGCGAGGTGGACGACCTCTCCGCCCTGCTCACGGCGGTCGGCGGACCCGCGACGCTGTACTCGAGCTCCTCGGGCGCGACGGTCGCCCTGGCCGCCGCCCGCGCGGGCATCGGCGTCGCCGGGCTGGCGCTCTACGAACCCCCGTTCTTCGCCGGCGCCGGCCACACCGCGCACCTCGCCGACCTGCGCACCCTGCTCGCGGACGGGAAGGACGACGAGGCGATGCGCTACAACCTGACCTCGGTGATCGGCCTGCCGCCCGAGGCCGTCGACGGGATGGCCCACGCCCCCTCCTGGGCCGACATGGTCGCCGTCGCCCCGACCCTGCTCCACGACCTCACGGCGGTGCACGACGTCAACGTCGACCCCGACTGGCGCGGGCGCTGGGCCGGCATCACCGTGCCGGCGATCGTCTACTCCGGCGACCAGACGTTCCCCGGCATGCCCGAAGCCGCCGACGCGGTGGCCGCCGCCATCCCGGACGCCCGCCGCCGCGTCCTGCCCGGCCAGGGCCACGGCCCGGCACCCGACGCGATCACGCCCGTGCTCCAGGAGTTCCTCGCCACTGTGCCCGCCGTCTGAGCCCCGGGCCCAACGGTCACACCGGCCGGTCCCCGTTCGGGAGCAGCCGCTCGAGGAGCGTCAGGGACCGCCGTACGTCGACCGCGTCCGGGTCGAGCAGCCACTGCAACTGCAGGCCGTCGGATGCCGCGATGACCAGCGAGGCCGCGTCTTCGGCATCGATGTCCGCGGCGACCGACCCGGCGCGCTGCCCGGCGCGGATGCGCTCGGCGAGGTCGGCGCGCACCTGCGTGAAGCGCGCCTGGACGAACTCCCGCGTACGCGGATGCGCACGCGCCTGGAGGGCGTCGGTGGTCAGCGTGGCGTAGAGCTCGACCAGGCCGGGGATCGCCCGGTTCCGTTCGGCGCTCCGCTCCATCACCGCCACCGCCGACTCCGGCGACGGCTCGGCGCCCCCGCCCGCCTCGTGCGCGCGGTACACCTCGAGCAGCAGGTCGTCGCGCGTCGCGAAGTAGTAGCGCAGCGCCGCGTGCGACACGCCGATCGCGTCGCCGATCGCCCGCAGCGACGCGCCCACCCCCTGCGCGGCGAACAGCTCGATGGCGCGCGCGATGATCTGCGCGCGCCTCTCGGGCCCCTTCCGGTACGACCGTCTGGGCGCCGCCGCGTCACCGTCGCGTTCCATCCGGCCATGCTACGAACCACAGGCGGCTCAGCGGAGCGCCGCGAGGTAGCGCGATACGGCCGAGGCGTCGCCCGCGTCGGAGATCAGCGCGACGTAGCCGTCCGGGCGGATCAGCACGAGCGTACGGTCGGCCGCGCCGTACGCGTCGCCGAGATGGCCCCCCGTGTCGGCGACCTCGCCCGGCCCGGCAGGCCGCGCGACGACGCGCAGGACCCGGAGGTCATACGCAGTAGTATCAACCGCCGCGCCGAAGTTCAGCAGCGTGAACACCCCGCCGCGCGTCAGCTCGAACAGCCGTCGTTCGCCGTCCACGGTCACCAGCCCGGTCGCGTCAGGTGCGCGGTCGCCGGCGCGGAGCGGCGCGGTCTCGTCGCGGTCGTCGCACGCCAGGGCGGACCCGCGATAGCCGACGGTGAGCTGCATCGTGTTCGCGTCGCCGCGGGTGACGAGGCCCTTCTCCTCGATCGCCTGCTTCAGGCGCGCGTTCGACAGCGCGAGCACACCGGCGGCGACCGGCCGCCGCTCGGCCTCGTAGCTGTCGAGCAGCGCCGGGGAGGCGCCCTTCGCGACGGCCGCGAGCTTCCAGCCGAGGTTGTGCGCGTCCTGGATGCCGGTGTTCATGCCCTGGCCGCCGGCGGGCGAGTGGATGTGCGCCGCGTCGCCGGCGAGGAACACGCGCCCCTCGCGATAGCGGTCGACGAGCCGGATGTTGGCGCGCCACAGCGTCGACCACTCCGGTTCGCGGAGCCGGATGTCGGTACGGCCGGACCGCCGCTCGAGGATCGCCCGCATGTTCGCCAGGCTGAGCTCGGGGTCCTGACCTGGCGCGATGACCGCCTGGTACTGGAAGACGTCCGTCGACGGCAGCGGGCACAGGCTGACGAGGCCCTCGTCGTGGCGCCACATGTGCCAGGCGTCGCGGTCGAGGCCGTCGACCGCGACGTCGGCGACGATCATCCGCACCTCCTCGCGGGTCTCGCCCACGAACGCGATGCCGGCCTGCTTGCGGACCACGCTGTGGCCGCCGTCGCACCCGACCAGCAGCCGTACGGCGGCCGTCTCGGTCTCGCCGCCCTTGAGCAGCACGGCCGTCACGCCCTCGTCGGACTGCGCGAACGCGCCGAGCGCGGTGCCGAACTCGACCGCGCCGCCGAGCTCCGCCAGCCGCAGCCGCAGCGCCTCCTCGATGCGCCATTCGGGGGTGATCAGGCTCGCCGGATAGGGGATGTCGGGGCGGTCGCTGAACGTCTCGGCGGGGGTCAGCGTCACCTGGCCGTCGGGCGCGGTCGTACGGACCGGCATCGCGATGCGGCCGCCCGCGAGCACGCGGCCGGCGATGCCGAGGTCGTCGAACACCTCCATGGTGCGCGGCTGGATGCCCTTGCCGCGCGAGCCGGGCTGCGGGCCCGGGGCGGCCTCGATCAGGCGGTACGCGACGCCGCTGCGGGCGAGTTCGCAGGCCAGCGTCAGGCCGGTCGGGCCCGCGCCGACGATCAGCACCTGCGGCGACGGCGTCTCGTTCGTCATCCCAGCCCCCGTACAAGAAAGTAATCTCTTTCTCGACAACGTACGTACGGTTGCCAAGAAAGGCAAGACTTTCTACCGTGGGGGCATGGCCACCAAGGCGTCCGCACCCGCCCGCCGCCGCCGCTACGGCAAGGAGCTGGAGTCCGCGCTGCTCACCGCGGGTTGGGACGAGCTGGTCGAGGCCGGATACGCCCACCTGACGATGGAGTCGATCGCCGTACGCGCGCGCACCAGCGAGGCCGTGCTCTACCGCCGCTGGGCCAACAAGGACGAGCTGGTGCTCGCCGCGATCGAGCACCACAGGAACGCCAACCCGGTGGCCGTCCCCGACACCGGTGGCCTGCGCGGCGACCTGCTCGCCCACCTGACGGCGCTGGGCGAGGCCCTCGCCGGCTTCTACGCCATCGCCGCGGCCGCCGCGTTCTCGGGCCTGCTGGCCGACACCGGCCTCACCCCCGCGCAGGCCCGCGAGAAGGTCATGGCCGCCCAGCACCTCCCGCGTGTCCGGGTCATCTACCAGCGCGCCCACGACCGCGGCGAGATCGACCTCGACCGCGTGCCACCGGCCGTCCTCGCCATGCCGTTCGACCTGCTCCGCCACGACATGCTCATGGACCTCAAGCCGGTGCGGCCCGCGCGCGTCCGGTCGATCGTCGACGACCTCTTCCTGCCGCTCGTGCGGAACTCCGCCCCCTGAACCCCGGCTACGGCGTCGGCCCGACCCGGAGCGCCTGCGGGTCGTCGGCGGAATCGGGGTCGGGCGCGCGTACGGTGCCGCCGATCAGGATGTACGACCCGTGGTAGTCGGCCGCGGCGTCGACGCTCGGCCAGCGGCGCGGCATCGCCGCGCAGCAGCCGCCGTGGCACCAGGCGTAGACCGCGCCGGAGGCCAGCACCACGCCCTCGGCGTCGATCAGCAGCGGCGCGGCGCCGTGGTCGTTCGCGACGTACGGACCCGTGTAGCCGACGAGCACGAATGGCCGCGGAATCGCCTGGCCGCCCGCTTTCCAATCGTCGGCCACCCGGTGTGTGTCCCATTGCGTGGGCATTTCACATTCACCTTCCGTGTTGCCAATTCACTGGCCAGACTGCCATATTCGGCCTAGGCTTTGACCCCACACGAGCGGGCCGGAATTTACGGGCCCGCTCGACCGGACCCCGCGAATGAGGGTCCGGTCACCTTCGCAGGATGGGACACGGAGGATGAATCGACCCACGGCCGCGAGAAAACGATTCGGCTCTCGTCTGAAAAAGCTCCGGCTCAGCAGGCGATGGCGTCAGGAAGAGCTGGCCGAGCTGCTCGGCTACTCCACCGATTTCTACCGCCATGTCGAGGCCGGGCGGCGCACCCCGCCGTCCACCATGGGCGCCCGCATCGACGAGATCTACGCCATCCCCGCCGAGATCATGGCCGACCTCGGCGACGAGGCGCAGCACGACCAGACCCCGATCAACGAACTCCGCGAGAACGAACAATCCGCGAAACATATACGCATCTGGGAACCGCGTATGGTCCCCGGGCTTCTGCAAACCGAGGATTACGCGCGCGCCGTGCTCGATTCCGAGGAAGACGTGGCCGATCGCATGCAGCGGCAGAAGATCCTCACGCGGGAAAACCCCGCAAAACTACGCGCTATTCTCGATGAGTCCGTGCTTTGGCGGAAGGTCGGCACGTACGAACAGTTCCGGAGGCAGCTCCTGCATCTTCTGGAGCTCCATGTACAGATCATTCCTATGTCCTACGGCTACCACTACGGCACACCAGGCCCATTGACCATCCTGGAGTTCGACGGACAGCCCACGCTCGTCTGGCGCGAGGGCCAAGGCATCGGCACGATCGCGGACACCGAGGCGGCAGTGCAGCAGGCACGCGACATCTGGGAGAACGTCCTAGGGTTGGCCTTGTCGCCCGAAATCTCGGCCGAGATGATCAAGGCGATCGCCGACGAGCTCCCGGAGGATGAATGATCACGGCATGGCGCAAGTCCAGCTACAGCACTAGCGACACCACACATCAGTGCGTAGAGGTCGGCATCGGACCAGGCACGATCGGCGTCCGCGACACCAAGACCCCCCACCACGGCCACCTGTCGGTGCCTCGTGCAAGCTGGCGCACCTTCATCCAGCACGTCACCAAGTAAGACTCGTACGGCCGACCGACGAGCTCACGGAGGATGAATGATCACCGCATGGCGCAAGTCCAGCTACAGCGGCACCCAGTCGGGCAGTGAGTGCGTCGAGGTCGGCATCGGACCGGGCACGATCGGCGTCCGCGACACCAAGGCCCGCGAGCACGGCAGCCTGTCGGTCGCCAAGTCGACCTGGCACACCTTCGTCCGCCACATCACCAAGTAGCCAACTCGCCGAGGGGACCGCAGCGTCCCGCGGTCCCCTCGGCCCCTCGGCCCCTCGGCCCCTCGGCCCCTCGGCGACCGCAACTTCCCGCAGCCCCCCGGCCACCGCGCCTTCCCGCAACCCCTGGGCCGTGCGGCCACCGCTGCGTCCCGTAGCCCCCCGGCCACCGCATTCCTGAGGTCCCCTCGGCCACCGCGCCTTCCCGCAACCCCTGGGCCGCGCGGCCACCGCGCCTTCCCGCAGTCCCCGCGGCCACGCGGCGATCGCAACTTCCCTCGGTCCGTCGGCCACCCGGCCACCGCGGCTCCCCGCAGCCCCCGCAGCCCCCGCGGCGACGCGGCGCGGCCCGCTACGCGCCGACCACCAGCACGAGCTTCCCCCGTACCCGCCCTTCCTCGCCCGCGCGGTGCGCCTCCGCGACCTCCGCGAGCGGGAACGTCCGCCCCACCGGCAGCGCGAACCGCCCCGCCTCGACCAACCCCCCGATCTCGTCGATCGCGTGCAGCGCGCGCCCGGAGTCCCCGCCGCTGAACCGCACCCCGTACGCCCGCGCCCCGGCGAAGTCGGCGATCGTCACGACACGCTCCGCCCCGCCCGCCAGCTCGATCAGCTCCGGCAGCACCCCGCTCCCCGCGACGTCGAGCGCCAGGTCGACCCCCTCAGGCGCAAGCTCCCGCACCCGTTCGACGAGCCCCTCCCCGTACGCGACGGCCTCGGCCCCCAGCGACCGCAGGTACTCATGGCTGCGCGGACTCCCCGTCCCGATCACCCACGCCCCCCGCACCACCGCGAGCTGCACCGCCGCACTCCCCACACTCCCGGACGCCCCATTGATCAGCAGCGTCCCGCCGCCCCCGACCCCGAGCTGGTCGAGCGCCCGCGTAGCCGTCTCAACGGCGGCCGGAAGCGCCGCGGCCTCCGCGAACCCGAGCGACCCGGGCATCACCGCGTAGTAGCCCAATACGGCTAGCTCGGCCTGAGCAGCCCCATCGGGTGAGAACCCGAACACCCGGTCCCCAATGGCCACATCCGCGACCCCGTCCCCGACCTCGTCCACAACCCCCGCCGCCTCGTACCCCAGCGTCTGCGGCAGCCCCTCGTCCATCAGCCCCGCACGCTTCTTCCAGTCACTGGCATTGATCCCGGCCGCCCGTACGGAGATCCGCACCTCCCCGGCCCCCGCATGCGGATCCGGAATCTCCACGACCTCGAGCACCTCCGGCCCCCCGAACCGCCCGAACCGAACCGCCTTCATCCCCCACTCCCATCCAACGCGAAGAGCCAGGCGGCTACCATGCCGGCATGACGGGCATCCAGCCAGAACTGTGGATCGACCGCGCCGCCGCGGCCGTCGCATTCTACGAGGCGGCCTTCGGCGCGCGGGTGCTCCACCAGGTGGGCGAGGGCGATGAGATCGTCGCCCAGCTCGCGATCGGCGACGCGGCTTTCTGGGTCTCGTCCGGCGGAGCGGACGGGCCGCGGTTCAGCCCGGCGGCGATCGGCGGCACGACCGGCCGGACCCTGCTCGTTGCCGACGACCCCGACGCGATGTTCGCGCAGGCGGTCAGGGCCGGCGCCACTCCGGCAGGCGAGATGGCCGACGAGCACGGCTGGCGTCTGGGCCGGATCTTCGACCCGTTCGGCCACGAGTGGGAGATCGGCACACCGCTCGGCCACTGAGCCCGCCCGCGCGCCGAGACGAGCACGTCCGCGACGGCCGCCAGCAGCGCCACCCCGACCAGGGCGGCCGCGGCGAACACGCCTTTCTGCCCGGCGAGGCGTTCGTGGCGGTCGCGGGGCCGCCGCTCGGGGCTGGGCTGGTCGTACGCGCAGAAAAGGCCGCGCTGCGCGCGACTGATTTTCCGCGACCTCGGTTGTGCGTGTTCGGGGTTGGGCCGCGGGGGCTCCGCCCTCTGGCGGGGCTGCGACGGGGGCTGGGCCGGGCGGGGCTGTCGCCTGGAAAGGCCGCGCTGCGCGCGACAGATTTCCCGCGACCTCGGTTGTACGTGTTCGGGGTTGGGCCGCGAGGGCTCCGCCCCTTAACTGGGCCGCGGGGGTGTCGCTCTGGGCTGGGCGCGGGCTGCCGCCCGGAAAGGCCGCGCTACGCGCGACAGATTTCCCGCGACCTCGGTTGTGCGTGTTCGGGGTTGGGGCCGCGGGGGCTCCGCCCTCTGGCGGGGCTGCGAGGGGGCTGGGCGGGGGCTGTCGCCCGGAAAGGCCGCGCTGCGCGCGACAGATTTCCCGCGACCTTGGCTGGGCGTGTTCGTGGTTGGGCCGCGGGGGCTCCGCCCCTTGAATGGGCTGCGGGGGTGTCGCTCTGGGTTGGGCGCGGGCTGCCGCCCGGAGAGGCCGCGCTGCGCGCGACAGATTCCCGCGACCTTGGTTAGCCGTGTTCGGGGTTGGGCCGCGAGGGCTCCGCCCTCTGGCGGGGCTGCGAGGGGGCTGGGCGGGGGCTGTCGCCCGGAAAGGCCGCGCTGCACGCGACAGATTTCCCGCGACCTTGGCTGGGCGTGTTCGTGGTTAGGCCGCGAGGGCTCCGCCCTCTGGCGGGGCTGCGACGGGGGCCGGGCGGGCGCCGTCGCCCGGAAAGGCCGCGCTACGCGCGACTGTTTTCCCGCGACCTTGGTTAGCCGTGTTCGAGGTTGGGCCGCGGGGGCTTCGCCCCTTGGTTGGGCTGCGGGGTTGCTGCTCCTGGGTGGGCGGCGCTCCGCGCTCCGTCCCCCGGGCACGCGTGTTCAGGGCGGGCACGGACTGACGCCCGAGAAAGGCCGCGCTGCGCGCGACTGATTTCCCGCGACCTTGGCTAGCCGTGTTCGGGGCTGGGCCGCGGGGGCTCCGCCCTCTGGCGGGGCTGCGAGGGGGCTGTGCGGGGCGGGTGCCGTCGCCCGGAAAGGCCGCGCTGCGCGTGACAGTCTTCCCGCGACCCTGGGCGGGCGTTCTCATGGAAGCCCGCGGGCTGCCGCCCTGAGCTGCGCCCGGCTCCGCCGTCCTTCGTGCGCCGCCCAGAGCAAAGTCGCGGAAGGCAGCCCCGCAGAGCGCGGCCTTTTCCACGAGACCCGCACACGAAAAACACGGGAACACAGCACCACCAGAGGCGACAGCCCCGCGGGCTTCCCATGAGAACGCCGAGCTGAAGTCGCGGGAAGGCAGTCGCGCGGAGCGCGGCCTTTTGCGTAGCGCCCGCGCACCAAGAACAGCAGAGCAACGCACCATCGAGGCGACAGCTCCGCGGCCCGACCACGAGAACGCCGAACTGAGGTCGCGGGAAATCAGTCGCGCGCAGCGCGGCCTTTGCCCGAGGAACCAGGGGCAGCGCAGCGCTTGTCGCGGGGAGAGGGGCAGCGCGGGGCGGGGCGCGGAGCGCGGGGTGAGGCGGGGGCCAGGGGCGACGTGGGACGAGGAGGCAGGGGATGAGGAGGCGGCGTACGGGCGACGAGGCGTACGTCGGCCGTCAGGTGGTTGGGGGGCCTGTGAGGTGGGTGTGGGCGGTTTTGCGGAAGGCCGATACCAGGCGGCTTCGGTCGTTGGCGCGGGTGGCTAGGACGACGTGGCTGGGTTCTACGCCTTCCAAAGGGATGCTCGTTATGTCGGGGCGTACGACGTGGCCGGCGGGGGCGGCGGAGATGGCGATCGCTTCGCCGGCGGCGATGACCTCGAACTTGTCCTCCAGGGCCTCGATGACGGGGCCGTCGGGGGCCAGGCGGCCGTCGGGGCGGGGCTCGATGCGCCAGAACGCGCTCCAGGCCGGGTCGGAGTCGCGGATGCGGGGCAGCGGCTCGTCGGCGATGTCGTCCAGCGTGACCGATTCCTTGCCGGCCAGACGGTGGTCGAGCGGGACCAGCACGATGCGCGGCTCGTCGTACAGCACCGTGACGTGCAACCCCTCGGTGGGGAACGGGAGCCGCGACACGAACGCGTCCACCCGGTGGTCGAGGAGCGCCGCCCGGGTGTCGTTCCAGTCGACGTACTGCACGCGTACGTCGGCGTCGGGGTGCAGGCGGCGCATCTCCCGTACGGCGGGGGTCACGATGACGCCCATGCTGTAGCCGACGGTGATGCGGCTCGGCTCGGCGGCGGCCCGCGTGGCGGCGACGGCCTGCTCGGCGGAGCGCAGCAGCGCCTTCGCCCGCGTCAGCAGCACCTCGCCGGCCTCGGTGAGCCGCGTGCCCTGCGGGGTACGGTCCAGCAAACGGGCGCCGACCTGCTGTTCGAGCCGGCGGATCTGGCGGCTCAGCGACGGCTGGGTGAGGTGCAGCTCCTCGGCGGCGCGGCCGAAATGGCGGTGCCCGGCGACGACCATGAAGCACCGCAGCAGCCGGAGGTCGAGGTCCACCGGGGGTGGCGGCGAATCCGTCATACGGCGAGCGTATCCGGTTCCCGATCGTACGAGGACGGGTAAAGACCGCACGACGTGCGGCGATGCAAGTTTCGTATCGCGTCTTACGAAACAATCATTGGACCCGCGCGCGTCCACGGACGCACGCTTGAGAGCACCGGCCACACTCGCCGGTCCCACCATCTGAGGAGCGCATCACCATGCGTGTTTTCGTTACCGGAGCCACCGGCCTCGTCGGAAGCGCCGTCACCCGCGAGCTGCTGGACGCCGGCCACCAGGTCACCGGCCTGGCCCGTTCGGACGCCTCCGCCGCGGCGCTGACCTCCGCCGGCGCCGACGTCCAACGCGGCACCCTCGCGGACCTGGACGAGATCCGCGCCGCCGCGTCCGCCGCCGACGGCGTGATCCACACCGCGTTCAACCACGACTTCACCGACTTCGCGGCCTCCATCGCCACGGACCGCGGCGTGATCGCGGCGATCGGCGACACCCTCGCCGGCAGCGACCGCCCGTTCGTCATCGCGTCCGGCCTCGGCGGCCGCACCGTGGGCCGCGTGGCGACCGAGGACGGCGAGCCCGACGAGCTCGACCACCCCGCCGCGGCCCGCATGGTGACCGAGCAGGGGATGCTGAACCTGGCCGAGCGCGGCGTACGCGCCTCGGCTGTGCGCCTCCCGCCGTCGGTGCACGGCGCGGCCGACGCCCACGGGTTCGTGCCGACCCTGATCCAGGCGGCCCGTACGAACGGCGCCGCGCTGTACCCGGGCGACGGCGCCAACCGCTGGCCGGCCGTGCACCAGCTCGACGCCGCGCACCTGTTCGTGCTGGCCCTGGAGAAGGCGCCGGCGGGCACGCCGCTGCACGCGGTGGGCGACGAGGGCGTCCCCGTACGGGAGATCGCCGAGTCCATCGCCGCCAACCTGGGCCTGCCCGCGAAGTCGGCCCCGGCGGACGAGATGGCCGAGCGGATCGGCTTCGTCGGGTCGATCTTCGCGCTGGACATCCCGGCGTCCAGCGCCAAGACCCAGGAGCTGCTGGACTGGCACCCCGTACAGCCCGGCCTGATCGCCGACCTCGACGCCGGCCACTACTTCGGCGGCCACCGGTGAGCGCCGTCGACGAGGCCCGCGCGGCCCTGGGCCCGGTCGGCATGTACGTGCCGATCCCGTTCACCGAGTCCATCCCGATCGACCGGCAGTGCGACGCCGCCCGCCGCCTGGAACGCGCCGGATACCGTACGGTCTGGACGAACGAGGCGGTCGGCGGCAAGGACGTGTTCACGCAGCTCGCCCTCCTGATGGCGGCTACGGAGCGGGTCACGTTCGCGACCGGCATCGCCAACATCTGGGCGCGCCCGCCGCAGACCGCGCACGGCGCCGCGGCGCTGCTGGCCCAGGCGTACCCGGGCCGGCTGGTGCTCGGCCTCGGCGTCGGCTACCCGGAGCAGGCGCAGGCGGTCGGCCGCGAGTACGGCAGCCCGGTCGCCACGCTGCGCGCCTACCTGGACGGCATGGCCGAGCCGCCGCAGCTCCCCGCGCCCGACGTGTCCTATCCGCGGATCATCGCGGCGAACGGCCCGAAGATGCTGGCCCTGGCCGGTTCACACGCGGACGGCGCGTTCCCCGCGGGCAGGCCCCCGGAGTTCACCGCCGACGCCCGCAAGACCCTCGGCCCGGACAAGCTCATCGTCGTCGGAATGAGCATGGAAGCCACCGCCAAGCCCGACGACGTAGCGGGACAGATCCAGGCCCAACTCGAAGCGGGCGCGGATCACGTAACCATCTTCCCGCCAAGCGAGGACGGCTTCACCACCGGCATGGACCGCCTAACCAGCATCGCCCCGGCACTCACCGCGGTGGGCTAACCCTGCACCGCCCCGCCGCCGCCCAACCCGTGACCCGGGCACCAAGATCCACGAGCACCAGCACCAGGTCAGCACCAGCACCAGCACCAGCACCAGCACCAGCACCAGCTAAGGCTCCGTCTCCAGCTCCGTCTCCAGCTCCGTCTCCAGCTCCGTCTCCAGCTCCAGCTCCGTCTCCAGCTCCAGCTCCAGCTCCAGCTCCAGCTCCAGCTCCAGAGGAGCGTCAGCCTCGCGTCCCAACCAGAGAACCCCCGGCCAAAGACGCGGGCGGCTGTCGCGCGCAGCGCGGCCCTTCCAGGCGACAGCCCACAGCCAACCCCGACCACGCTCACGCCCGGGGGCGGAGCGGAGTGCCGCCCAACCAAGAGCAGCAACCTCGCGGCCCAGGCAAGGGGCGGAGCCCTCGCGGCCCAACCACGAACCCGAATAGCCAAAGTCGCGGGAAGTCAGTCGCGCGCAGCGCGGCCTTTCCCGGCGACGGCACCCGCCCAGCCCCGAACACGCGCACGCCAAGGGACGGAGCGGAGCGCCGCCCAACCAAGAGCACCAACCTCACGGCCCAGTCAAGGGGCGAAGCCCCCGCGGCCCCACCAAGAACACGCCCGGCTAAGGACGCGGAGGCCTGTCGCGCGGAGCGCGGCCTTTCCGGGCGCAAGCCCGCGCCCAACCCCGAACACGCGCACCCGGGGACGGAGCAGACCGCCGCCCCCACCAAGAGCGGCAACCTCGCAGCCCAACCAGAGGGCGAAGCCCCCGCGGCCCAACCCCGAACACGACTAACCAAAGTCGCGGGAAATCAGTCGCGCGCAGCGCGGCCTTTCCCGGCGCCACCCCGCACCCAACCCCGAACACGCGCACCCGGGGACGGAGCAGACCGCCGCCCCCACCAAGAGCGGCAACCTCGCAGCCCAACCAGAGGGCGAAGCCCCCGCGGCCCAACCCCGAACACGACTAACCAAGGTCGCGGAAAACAGTCGCGCGCAGCGCGGCCCTTTCTGCCCGTACGAGCACCCCAGCCAAGCGACAGCCCTGCGGCCCCACCACGAAAACCCCGGCCAAGAACGCGGGAGAACTGTCGCGCGCGGCGCGGCTTTCGCCTCGGTGTGATGCGGGCGCGACTTACGCCTGCCGGTTCACAGGAGGGTGGCGGTGAGCATGGCGGACAGCCATCGCTGGTACGCGGCGCCGTCCCACCCGGCCTCCACGGTGAGCTTGGAGAACACCGCGGTTGTCGTGAGGGCCCAGCAGGCGTCCGCGGCGCGTACCGGGTCGGTGCCCGTCCGCAGCGCGCCGCGCTCGGCGAGGTGGTCGACGAAGGCGCGGACGGAGTGGCGCCGCTCCTGCTCCCCGGCCGCCAGCACGGCGGCGCCCTCCGGGCCGGCCTGGGCGAGCAGGGTGGCCAGCGGCGTGACCCGTTCGTGGATGGCCCGGACGCATCCGGCGTACAGCCACATCTTCGTCGCGGGCTCGTCCGCGGCGAGCACCTCACGCGCCTGCTCGCGGTCGATCATGGCCACCGGATCGTCGTCGCCCGCGAGGGTGATGTCCCACAGCGCCTTGATCAGCCCCTGCTTGCCGCCGAACGTCTTGTAGACGGTCTCGGGCGACACGCCCGCGCGGTCGGCGACCGCCCGGATGGTGGCGGCCTTGTAGCCGTCGGCGACGAGCAGCTCGCCGAACGCCCGCGCCACCGCCGTACGGGTGCGGCGCGCGGCGGCGGCGCGCCGGGTCGAGTCGTACGGCTTGCGGCCCCGTCTCGACGGCATGAAGCGTCGCCCCCATAAATTAGATACAGTTAACTGTACTCAAATATCGACACACAGCGGTGGGGAATCATGGCTCGTCGCACGCGGCCCGATCGCGTCCAGGACGTCGCACCTTCGGTCGTGCGCCTCGGCGACGACATGGTGAACTTCTACCTGGTCGATCACCCCGACGGCCTGGTGCTCGTCGACGCCGGGCTCCCGGGCCACCTGGGGCAACTGCGGGAGCACCTGGCCCGCTCCGGCCGGTCGCCGCGGGACATCCGGGCGGTCCTGCTCACCCACGGCCACCTCGACCACACCGGGCTGGCCGGCGCCGTCCAGCAGGCGGGCGCCGACATCTGGATCCACGAGGCCGACGCGGCGATCCTCACCGACGGCCCCCGCAGCTCCATGCGCCACGCGAAGCCGGAACGCTCCCTGCTCCCGTACCTGCTGCGCCGCCCCGCGGCCATCAGCGGCCCACTGCACCTCGCCCGCATGGGCGGCTTCACCGGAAAGCCGGTGCACGGCGCCCGCACCTTCCGCGGCGACCACCTCCTCGACGACGTCCCCGGCCGCCCCCAGGCCATCGAAATGCCCGGCCACACCGAGGGAACCGTCGCCTACCACTTCCCCGAACTCGGCGTCCTGTTCACCGGCGACGCCCTGGTCACCCGCGACGACATGACCGGCCACACCGGCCCGTGCGTGGTCTCCGGCAGCTTCACCCACGACACCGCCGCAGCCCTCACCTCCCTCGCCCGCCTGACCGAGCTCCCGCCGACGATGCTCCTGCCCGGCCACGGCCCACCGTTTACGGACGGCCCACAAGCCGCCGCCGCCCAGGCCCGCCACACCGGGCTGCACTGAGCTCCCGGCAGACCCGCCCCGCCCCAAACGGAGATCCCAGCCCCGAAATCCACCAGCACCAGGCCTCCAAGGAGCGACAGCCCCGCGCCCCCGCGAGGAACACGCCCAGCCGAGGTCGCGGGAAAACTGTCGCGCGTAGTTGGGGCGGGGGTTCTGTCCGTTATGACAGAGTTCCACCCGATGGCATCGGGTTGGTTTTCGTGCTGGTCAACCCGAGTTCACGGCTGTCATTGCGCAGATGCGGTGAGTCGTCCTGGCACACCCCCTACGGGGATCGTGCGGGGACGCGGGGACGCCGTACGACCGCGTGTCAGCGGGTGTTACGACCGTGGGGACGGAGGACCCTGGTAGTGGGGGCTGTCCGGATCCTTCGTGAACACGTCGTTCATGATGCGCGCCGTGCGGACACTCGATAGGCGCGCTTCCAATGGGTGGTGCTCATCGCCCCAATCGGAGATCGCGATGACGACGGCGGCGTCATCGTACTCAGACACACGTGTCCGCACGGGCCGGTCGAGGAGGCGCCCGGCCTTGCGCCCCGCGCGCCGCAACAGCTCACACTCTTCGTCATCGCGGTAAGGGGTCATGACCTGACCGGCACGGCGCAGCGTCTCACACATGGCCGTCGCCAGCTCCAACACCAACGCGTCGTCGTTCACGGGCACTACTCTCGATCGAGGCACAACTAAGAACAGTGTTGCGCGAGGTGTCAGGCTAACGTCCCGACACCCGCACAGGCCGCGTCCATGAAGATCTGTACGCGAATCCGCCAGTCGGCGCGCTACGGCTAGGTGACCGCGCTCGACGGCGTCGACTTCACGATGGCGCGCAGCTAGTCGTCTAGCCCCATGATTTCAAGGAGCTGGCGGAGCCCTCGGATCCGCGAGGGCGGCTCGCGGCGTTTCACGCCCGTGGCGATCTCCTGCGCGATGCCCTGATAAGGAAGCCATCCCGGCGCACGGCGGTCCATGTACAGCAGTGTTGTGACGGCTTTTTCGTTGTGCTTCACCGCATATTGAGCGTGGGCGACGTCGAGCTGGTGTCGTGTCAACCACACCGTCGGGAGCGAGTCGGAGCGGGGGACGCGCCTCGCGAGGCTCAGCGCCTTACGCGGTTCGCCCATGTCCATGGCCGCACGAACGGCGTGCATTGCGACATTCGTCGGTCCGCTGACGGTCCACTGGTCGATGCGGTCTTCTCCGATGCGCTGGCCTACGGCACTGGCAAGACTGATCAGATCATCAACCTGGCCAGCATCCCCCGTACGTGAGGCGACCGTGATCCCCCGCTGGAGTAGCCCGCACCATACGGATAGGTCTTCCGGCGCTGCTGCGCCGAACTGGGGCGGCTCGGCGGCGTCTGCGCCACGGATGGCCGCGTCATGGGCGTCGTCCAATCGGCCCTGACGGCTGTACAACCATGCCCAGGTGTCGGCAGCGCGGGCTTTGGTCGGCACGTCTCCGATGCGATCGGCGGTGTCCTGTAGGCGGTCCGCAGCAACGCACGCGAGATCTTCGGCGCGTACGCCGAACAGGAGCATTGCAGCAAGCTGGTACGCCTCGGCAAGTAGCCGGTCTGCGCGGTCTCCGGGCTCCTCTTGTGCCCGGAGACGGGCACCGTCGATCAGGGCGGGGAGCACGCGCGCCATGAGTACGTAATCGCCTCGTTGGTGCAGCGTCCACGCCTCGTCCGCGTTCGTCCGGATCTCGGCCGCCGTAGGCAGCTCGTCAAGGGCGAATCGGGGCGCGGGGGTGAGCGCACGCCGTAGGTCGCCAATGCCGGGACCAGGGTCGCCCGGGTTGTCAGCGTTCGGCCCGTCGAGGAGGGCGGACACCTTTGAGTCCAACGCCGTCGCAATCTTTTGCAGGCTGGCGATACTCGTTGACCGGCGCTGGTTCTGTTCCAGCTTGCGTACGGTATCGACGCTGAGGCCAGCAGCTTCAGCAAGATCCACCTGTGAGAGGTGGCGTCGGTGACGGAGTCTCGCGACCCGCTCGCCGATGGTCAGTCCGTCGCTCATAGGTCAAGGGTAGGACGCCATGTGCGACCCGAACGAGTGGTTGGGGCACGGAATATAGGAGAAGGCGTCACTCCTCTGTGATGGCTTGTGCACCTAGCGTGCTGTCAGTGCGATCGACTTCTAGATCATTGACAGTGGGCTGGGAAGGTCATGACGACAATTGACGCAACGAAAACAC
>DASXYG010000090.1:0-46683 GCA_036502625.1 Streptosporangiaceae bacterium | reverse complement strand
CGACAATATGAGGTGCGGTCATCGTGATGCTCCATTCGAGAGTGCTGTGGAAGGTTCACTCGAAGGATCACGCGGTGGCCGCGCCGCCGTCTACAACGACCAACCCGGCGACCGCGCTACACCACTATCAGGGACTCAACTTCCTCCGCGTCCGAGGCTGTGAGTTTGGCCGTGTCCACGCCAAGGATCTCGGACATGCGAAGCAGAACGGAATGAGCGTCGATCCGCCTCTTGCCGCGCTCTACCTGAGATAGCCAGCTTTCCGAACGCCCGATCAGTCCAGCTAGGACGGACTGGGACAGGCCACGACGGCGCCGATTTTCGGCGATCCGCCGTCCGACCTCATGCGTGTCCATGTTCCTCACCCCCCGTGGACCGATCGTCGATCATGGTCTTCAGTTCGGCCAAGACCCGATCCCAGCATGGCATTCTCTGCTCACGGGGCGCGCTCGGATCGAACAGCACCTTCACGCCCATTGCGCGAAGCGTATCGAGGTTGCGGGGGAAGGCAGGATGCCGCGCGAGAGCGTCCTTAAGCAGGGGGACGGCCAAGGTCGGAACTCGGAAGCCTGTGAGTTCACAGAGCAGCGCGACCGCGAAGTTGTCAGCAACGCCCATCGCCCACTTGTTGATCGTGTTGAAAGTTGCCGGGGCGACCACAACAGCGTCAGCCAGGGGGAGGGCTTTCGGCTCTCCAGGCATCCGATAGCCGACCCGGATTGGATCACCGGTGACCGCTTCGACGGCCGGTGCATCAAGAAACGATCGTGCGTCGGGTGTACCGACCACGAACACCCGCCACCCTTGTTCCTTAGCGAGAGACACAAACGTCTGCACGGTTGACGCCGCAGGGGCAGCGCAAGCCACGACGTACAGCACACGGGGATTCTCCGAATGCGTCATGTTCCGACGTTCACCCCGATCCACGGGTGACACCAACACATGCATGATTTTCCCACACGTGGGCTTGAGCCCTCCTTGCGCGTGTGTGCGGAGTTCCCTTGCATGGGTCAAGCCGCGCGCAAGCGCGCGGGGCGCCTCCCACGGCCGGCACGGATCACGGACCCGCGCGCGGCCGGGGCCGTGCTCGGCCACGCCCGGCCGCCCTCGTCAGCGCCAAGAGCGACACGACCAGAGCAATGAGAAGGCGTCGAGCGCCGGACCGGCCCGCTGGGCTTCCTGGCGAACTCACTGCACAGGTCGCGCCGCGAGCAGCCCGGCCACGGTGAGCCTCCGCTTGGCGACTATGGGGCCGGGGTGCGTGGCTGTCCGGCATCGGTGTGGCACACGAGCGAGGTCGCAAGTGCGCGTGCGGACGCATATGCCGCTACGCGTGCTTGGCACGTGATGCGATGGGTTACGACGCTATCCCCACGTCCCCACGCGACCCCCACGACAGGGGGGAGAGGGGCACCGATCCGGACTCCACCGTTCCGAAGATCAACATTAGTGTCTACCTCGACGAACACCCTTGATCCCAACGGGACGACACCGTGCCGAACGTCGATATGAGTTTTCCACAGGCTCGCGATCGGGCTGGTCCGCGGGGGTGGTGGGCCGGGAGAATGGGTGGCGTCTGTTGGATTGGCGATGAGGGGATGTGGCGGGGTGGAGAGGCGGAAGGTCGACGCGGGCGGGCTGACGTTCGACGTGGGGGTCGCCGGGCCCGACGACGGGCGGCCGGTGCTGTTGCTGCACGGGTTCCCGCAGGCCGGGCGGTCGTGGGAGGCGGTGGCGGCGGTGCTCGCCGCGGCCGGCCACCGGGTGATCGCGCCGGACCAGCGCGGCTACTCCCCCGGCGCCCGTCCCGCCGAGGTGGAGGCGTACGCGATCGGCAACCTGGTGGGCGACGCGCTCGCCCTCCTCGACGCATTCGGCGTGCCGCGGGCCGACGTCGTGGGCCACGACTGGGGCGCGATCGTGGCGTGGAGCCTGGCCATCGCCCACCCGGACCGGGTGCGCACGCTGACGGCGGTGTCCGTGCCGCACCCCGCCGCGTTCGACTGGGCCCGGCGCAACGACGCCGACCAGCAGGAGCGGTCCACCTACATCGGCATGTTCCAAGAGGAGGGCAAGGCGGAGCGCCTGCTGCTGGAAGACGGCGCCCGCCGCCTGCGCGCGACGTACGGCGGCGTGGTCCCGCCGGAGGCGGTCGAGGACTACGTCCGGCGGTTCAGCGAGCCGGGCGCGCTGACGGCCGCGCTCAACTGGTACCGCGCGAGGCGCCGCGACGGCTCCGGCCCGCCCGCCGACGTCACTGTGCCGACGACGTACGTGTGGAGCACCGCCGACCAGGCGCTCGGCCGGGCCGGCGCGGAGCGCTGCGCCGACCACGTCACCGGGCCGTACACCTTCGCCGTGCTCGAAGGCGTCAGCCACTGGGTGCCAGAAGAGGCGCCCGACCGGCTCGCCGAGCTCGTCGAGGAGCGAATGGCCACGGGCTGAACTGGCAGTATTCCGGGGAACGGAAACATGGGACGAACCGGGCCCGCGGGGTTGCGACCCTGGAGGCAGCGGAGAAAGGAACGCCGATGCCCGAGGACCCGAACCCCAAGTACCTGACCCCCGAATACCGCAGCAGCGTGCTCCGCGCCCCGTCGCAGCCGCTGGCCATGCCGAAGCTCGGTCCCGACTCGATCGAGCTCAGCGCCCCGGTCTTCGGCCCCGGCGAGCTCGCCGCGCTCGACTCCGACCTCACGCAGCAGCACCGCGGCGCGCCGCTGGGCGAGCGGATCATCGTCACCGGCCGGGTGCTCGACTCCGACGGCCGGGCGGTGCCGAACACCCTCGTCGAGGTGTGGCAGGCCAACGCCTCCGGCCGCTACGCGCACGCCGCCGACCTGCACCCCGCGCCGCTCGACCCGAACTTCACCGGGGCCGGGCGGTGTCTGACCGACGCCGACGGGCGCTACCGGTTCACCACGATCAAGCCGGGCGCGTACCCCTGGCGCAACCACGCGAACGCCTGGCGCCCGGCGCACATCCACTTCTCGGTGTTCGGCACGGCCTTCACCCAGCGGCTGGTCACCCAGATGTACTTCCCGGGCGACCCGCTGTTCGCGTTCGACCCGATCTACAAGTCCGTGCCGGCCGACGCCAGGGAGCGGATGGTCTCCCGGTTCGACATGGACGTCACCGAGCAGGAATGGGCGCTGGGCTACCAGTGGGACATCGTGCTGCGCGGCGCCGACGCGACCCCGATGGAGGAAGCATGAGCGCGTACGGACCGACGCCGTCGCAGACCGTCGGGCCGTTCTTCGCCTTCGGCCTGCCGTACTCCGACGGCCCGCGGGTCGTCCCCGAGTGGCGGCCCGACGCGATCCGGCTACGCGGCCGGGTCACCGACGGCGAGGGCGCCCCGGTGCCGGACGCCATGATCGAGATCATGCAGGTCGACGCCGAGGGCCGCACCCCCCGCGCGGTCGGCGCGCTGCGCCGCGACGGCGCCGACTTCTCCGGCTTCGGCCGCTGCGACACCGACCCCGCCGGCCGCTACTGGTTCACCACGCTGCGCCCGGGCCCGGTCGGCGGCGCCGCGCCGTACATCGCGATGCTGGTGTTCGCCCGCGGCCTGCTCAAACCCGTCGCCACCCGCGTCTACTTCCCCGAGGAGCAGTCCGCCAACGCCGCCGACCCGCTGCTGTCCGCGGTGCCCGCCGACCGCCGCGCCACCCTGGTCGCGACCGCCGAGGGCGACGGCTCCTACCGCTTCGACATCCGCCTCCAGGGCACCGGCGAAACCGTCTTCCTCGCGGTCTGACCCGGCGGCTCAGCCCGTCCAGGTGAAGTCGGGCTTGCGGCGTTCGGTGAAGGCGGCGATGCCCTCGGCGGCGTCCGGGCCCGCGACGCCCGCCGCGCGCCAGCGGGTGGCCAGGTCGGTGACGTCGGAGCCGGCCGCGATGGCGTCCACGATCTCCTTGCTGGCGCGGATCGTGAACTGGGAGCGGCCGGCGATCGTGGACGCCAGCTCGGCCACCCGTGCGGCCAGGTCCGCGGGCGCGGTCAGCTCGTCGGCCAGGCCGATCCGCAGGGCGCGGGCGGCGTCGATGAGGTCCGCGGTGTACAGCAGGTGCTTGGTGGCCGACGCGCCGATCAGCCGGACGACCCGGGTGGTCGCCGACGGCGGGTAGACGATGCCGATCTTCGCGGGGGTGATCGCGAAGCGCGCGTCGTCGGCGGCGATCCGCAGGTCGCAGGCGGCGGCGAGCTGGCAGCCGCCGCCCACGCAGTAGCCGCGGATCGCGGCGACCACCGGCTTCGGGAACGCCGCGAGCGCGTTCTCCGCGCCCACCGCGAGGTCCTTGGCGTCGCCGCCGGTGCCGAGGGTCGGCAGGCTCGTGATGTCGGCGCCGGCGCAGAACGTCTCCCCCGCGCCGGTCAGCACCGCCACCCGTACGCCCGGGTCGGCGGCCAGGTCGTCGAGCAGCGGCGGCAGCGACCGCCACATGTCCGGCGTCATCGCGTTCCGCTTCGCCGGGTTGTCGATCGTGATGGTCGCGGTGTGCCCGTCGACCTCCGCGTGCAGCCGTCCTGCCGGCTCGCTCACCGTGCGCCCTCCCTATTCTCGGTGTCCTCGCCCGCGATGACGCCGCGCGCGAGAAGGTCGTCGATCTCCGCGTCCGTGAGGCCCGCCGCGCCCAGGATCTCCCGCGTGTTCCCGCCGTACGCGGGCGGGGGCAGCCGTACGGGCACCGCCTCGTCGCCGTTCCACAGCGGGCCGCGCAGCAGCGGCAGGTCGCGGCCGTCCACGCCGAGCACGTGCCGGACCATGCCGAGCGCGTCCACCTGCGGGTCGGCGAACACGTCGGCCATGTCGTGGATCGGCCCGCAGGGGATGCCCGCGCCGCGCATCAGCGGGATCCACTCGGCGGCGTCCCGCGCCGCCAGCCGCCGCTCCAGCTCTACCTGCAGCTCGGCGCGGTGGTCGAGCCGGTCCTGCGGCGTACGGAACCGCGGGTCCTCGGGCAGGCCGGGCGCGTCGAGCAGGCCGCACAGGGCGCGCCACTGCTTGTCCGAGCCGGCCGCGACGTTGATCTTCTTGTCCCGCGCGGCGAACGCGCCGTACGGGGTGATCACCGGGTGCGCGTTGCCCTCCGGCGCGGGCACCTCGCCGGCGCTGACGTACCGCTGCGCCTGGAACGTCATCACGGCGAGCGCGGACTCCAGCAGGGACGTCCGTACGTGCCGGCCGCGTCCGGTGCGCTCGCGCGCGGCGACCGCGGCGGAGACGCCGAGCGCGGCGAAGATCCCGGCGAGCGTGTCGACGATGGGCACGCCCACGCGCATCGGCGTCTGGTCGCCCGCCCCGGTCACCGACATCAGCCCGGACATGCCCTGCGCGATCTGGTCCAGGCCGGGCGTCTGTGCCTCCGGCCCGACGTGCCCGTAGCCGGACACGCTCGCGATGATCAGCTCGGGCCGCCGGGCCAGCAGCTCGTCCGGGTCCAGGCCCATACGGGACAGCGTGCCCGGACGGAAGTTCTCCACGATGACGTCCGCGCCGCCGGCCAGCCGCCGCAGCAGCGCGCCGCCCTCCGCGCTGCGCATGTCGATGGCCACCGACCGCTTGTTGCGGTTGGCGGCGGCGAAGTACAGGCTCTCGCCGTCCAGGTACGGCGGCGACTGCCGCGCGGTGTCGCCGCGCGGGAACCCCTCGACCTTGGTCACGTCGGCGCCGAGGTCGCCGAGCAGCGCCGTGCAGATCGGCCCGGCGAGCGCGCGCGTGAGGTCGAGCACGCGCACGCCGTCCAGCGGCAGGTCCATTCCCTTCCCCCTCCGTTCGGTCATGCGGGCAGCGGCCGCCCGCGCGTCTCCGGTGCCAGCTTGACGATGAGGATCCCGGCGACGAACGGCAGCGCGGTCATGCACAGCGGCACGGTCAGCGACCCGGCGGCCTGGATGCCGAACGCGATGCCGAACGTACCGACGGCGGCCACCCATCGCGAGAGCGTGGTGGCGAACGCGAACGCGGTGGCGCGCACGCGGGTCGGGTACTGCTCGGGCAGCCAGATCGTGAACACCGCGAAGTTCGCGCCGCCGAAGCCGAGCACCGGCAGCAGGCAGAAGAACAGCGTGATGTTCTGCGCCGGGTACGCCACGCCGTACGTCCCGCCGATCCCGATGATCATGAGCGTGTAGAGGACGGCGAGCGTGCTCCGGCGGCCCAGGCGCTTGGCCATCGCGGGCACGGCGACGCAGCCGAGGATCGTGAAGACCTGCGCGACCGCGGACGACAGGCCGGCCAGCCGTACGACGTCGGCCTCCGGGCGGCCGGTCGCGGTGGCCAGGTGCGTCATCGCGGTGGGCACGTACGTGGATCCGGCCCACAGGCCGATCACGCAGACGACGAGCAGCGTGAGGTTCACCCAGGTGCGGCGGCGGTACGGCGGCCTGAGGATCTCCTTGACGGGATCGAGCAGCGACCCGGGGCGGCGCTCGCGGGCGAACGTCGCGGGCTCGTGCGTGCCCATCCGGATGAGGAACACCAGGACCGCGGGGACCAGGCCGAAGAAGAACATGCCGCGCCAGCCGAGCGCCTCGCCGAAGAAGAGGTACACCAGCGCGGTGAGCAGCGTGCCGACGTACGTGGCGGAGTGCAGCCAGCCGCCGAGGCGTTCTCGTACGCGCTCCGGCACCGACTCGGCGACCAGCGTCCCGGCCATCGCCCACTCGCCGCCCACGCCGACGGCGGCGAGGAACCGGAAGGCCATCCACATCCACACGTTGGTGGCCAGCCCCGCGGCGGCGGTGAAGACGGCGAACGTCAGGATGCTGCCGATCATGGCGGGGCGGCGGCCGAACTTGTCCGCGATCGGGCCCCAGACGAACGAGAACCCCCAGCCCAGCAGGAAGACCGCGGCACTGAGCTGGCCGAAGTAGCCGACCGTGGCCTCGTCGGCGCGGTAGCCGGACGCGGGCAGCAGCGCGGCCATCACCGGCGCGAGGACCAGCGAGAAGATGGCCATGTCGAAGCCGTCCATGGCCCATCCGCCGACGGATCCGGCGAAGGCGTTGCGTTCGGTACGGGTCAGGCGGGTGCGTCCGGGCGCGCGTTCGTCGACCGTCATCGGCAACCTCCAGGCTGGACCACATCGTGGACCAATGGTCTGTATAGTGGACCCCCGTGATCATCGGTAACGTACGGAGTGGCCTCGGTTACGTCAAGGGGGGCTGAGGTGGCGATGAACAGCGTCAAGACCGCGCTGCGGGTGCTCGAGGCGGTTGCCGCGCACCAGCCGGCCGGGCTCAGCGACCTGACGCGGCGGCTCGGGCTGCCGAAGAGCACGGTCCAGCGGTGCCTGGCCACGCTGCACGACGCGGGGTGGATCCGTCCGGGCGGCCACGAGCTGACCCGGTGGGTGGTGACCGGCCGCGCGTTCTCGGTGGGGAGCCAGGTCGCGAACACCCGCAACCTGCGGGAGGTGGCGCTGCCCGCGTTGAGCGACCTCCAGGCCGCGACGCTGGAGACGATCCACCTGATGGTGCCGGACGACGCGGAGATGGTGCTGATCGAGCGGCTCGACAGCGCCCACGAGCTGCGCACGTTCAAGCCGCTGGGGTCGCGCGCGCCGCTGCACGCCACGTCCAACGGCAAGGCCGTGCTCGCGCACCTGCCCGCCGAGGAGGCCGGCGCGTACCTCTCCGCGCACCTCGAACCGGTCACCGCGCACACCGTCACCGACCCGGCGGCGCTGCGCGGCCAGCTCGCCACGGTCCGGCGCCGCGGCTACGCGATCAACGAGGGCGAGCTGCACGACGGCGTGACGTCGATCGGCGCGGCCATCGTCTCCGACGGCCGCCCGGTGGCGTCGCTGTCGATCTCCGCGCCCAGCAGCCGCCTCACGCCCGGCAAGTACACCGACTACGGCGCCCGCGTCGTGGCCGCCGCCCAGCAGATCGCCACCGCGCTCGCCTGAGCCGCGGTCACGCGCCCCCGGCGGCCTTCGCGATCAGCCCGGCGGCCGTACGGACGCCGTCGCGCGCCCGGATGCGCGCGCCCTCGGCGTCCAGCCGGGAGCGCAGCGCGGCGTCGGCGAGCAGGCGGTCCAGGGCGGCGCGCATCTCCGCGTCGGTGAAGCCGTACGTGTCCAGGCGCACGCCGAGGCCGAGCTCGTCGAGGCGCTGGGCGTTGTCGTACTGGTCCCAGAACAGCGGCAGGCAGATCATCGGCTTGCCGAAGTGCAGGCTCTCGGTGACCGTGTTGTTGCCGCCGTGCGTGATCACCAGGTCGGCCCGCGGGATCACCCGGGTCTGCGGCAGGAACTCCGCGCCGGTCATGTTCGGCGCCAGGTCGATCTCGTCGTGCAGCGGGCCCTTGGAGACCACGTAGCGGTACGGCGTCCCGGCGAGGCAGGCGACCACCCGGCGCATCAGCCCCACGTCCGCGGACCCGAGCGAGCCCAGCGAGAAGTACACCAGCGGCGCGGTTCCGTCGCCGAAGCCGTCCGGCAGGGCGTACGGCTCGTCCGTGGCGCGCACCGAGGAGTCCAGCCGGTGCCACGGCGGGCCGAGCGACCGCGGGTAGTCGGCGATCTCCGGGTAGACGTACAGGTTCAGGTCGCCGGTGTGCAGCCACTCCAGGTCCGGCAGCGGCGGCGCACCCCGGTCCACCACCCAGGCGTTGAACCGCTCCCACAGTTCCCGGTGCGTACGGTCGTACTCCGCGCGGAACGCGGCCCAGCCCGTGCGGTCGTCCGCCGGGTAGCCGGAGAACACCGGGGCGACGTCCGGGCCCGGCATCTCCAGCGGGTTGCACGACATGATCCGTACGAACGGCACGCCCGCGGTGACCAGCGCGGGGAAGCACACCACGTTGTCCTCGACGATCACGTCGGGGCGCACCTCGGCGATGATCTCCCGCAGCCGCGGCTCGCAGTAGCGCGCGCCGTCGATCAGCTCCTCGCGCACCGGCCGCACCCAGGTGTCGAGCTGCTCGATCGTCGGCTTGCGGAACTCCGGCGCCGTCTCCTTGATGAAGTCCTTCCAGAACCGCCCCGGGTCCTGCTCGCCGTCGGCGGGCGGCGCGAGGTCGACCAGCGCCTCCTCGAACCCCAGCGGCGCCAGCCTCCCCTTCCAGGACGACTCGGCCGCGAACACCACGCGGTGGCCCTGGTCGCGCAGCACCGCGCCGACGCCGACGCAGTTGTTCGTGGGCCCGTACGCGCTCTCCGGCATGAACAGCACGGTCAGCGGGCGTTCGCTCATGACGGCTCCTGGAGGAGGGGAGATCACCGACCAGAACACGGTCACGACCGCCGTCCACGGGTGTCAACCCTTTCCGGGGTCCCGGTCGCGCGGCCGTAACGCGCGGGGCGCCGGATCACGCGCCGCGGGCCGCGCGCTGGTCCTCGGTCAGCCGGACGACCTCGGCGAGCTGGTCGGTGAGCATGCGGCGGACCAGCTTGGCCTCGGCGTCGCTCAGGTCGCGGAGGTCGGCCAGGCCCTGGCGCACGGCGGCCTGGGCCTCGGCGGGGCGGCCGGTCATGAGGTGGGCGGCGGCCAGCCGTGCGCGGGCCTCGGCGATGGCGGCCGGGCGGGCGCCGATGCGGGCCAGCGTGGCGACCTGCGCGTCGTACAGGTCGACGGCCTCCGGGCGGTCGGCGTCGAGGTACTCGCCGGCCAGGACGGCGCGGATGACGGCGGCGTCCTCGCCGTCGCGGCCGTGGTCGCGCTCGGCGGCCGCCAGGGCGTCGCGGTGCAGGGCGAACGCGGCCTCGACCCGGCCCGCGCGCCGGTACGCGTCGGACAGCCGCATGCGGTGCTTCAGGGCGGCCTTCGACGCCGGCCCGCCGGCCTCCGCCGCGGCGGCGCGTGCCTCCAGCCGGTCCAGCGCACGGACCGGGCGCCCGCCCAGCTCGTACGCGTGGGCGAGCTTGGCGCGCAGGTCGCGCACGTGCGCGTCGTCGGCGCCGAGCAGCCGCTGCCGCTGCCGGACCGCGAACTCCAGCGGCCGCGCGGCCGCGCGTGCCCGGTCGTCCAGGACGTACAGCAGGCCCAGCCACTCCACCGCGCGGAGGAAGTCCTCGCTGGTGGCGGGTTCGCCGTCGCGTTTCGCCGCGGCGAGGTTCGCCTCCAGGCGGCGGATCGTCACGCGGCGCGGCTGGTCGCCGATCGCGGCCATGACGTACGGCGAGGTGTACGCGCGGCGCGCGTAGTCGCCCAGCCCTTCCAGGGGGTTCGGTCCGGCCACCGGGCCACCGTACGCCGCCGGCCGGTGACCGGTCCCCCGGCGTCAGCGCAGCGGGCCGAGGACCGACTCCGCGGAGTCGAGCACCCGTCCCGTACGGACGAACTCCTCGGCCGCGGCCAGCTCCGGCGCGAGGAAGCGGTCGGTGCCCGGGCCGGGGACGACCTCGCGCAGGGCGTCGCGTACGGCGCGGGTCGCCGGGGACGGCACGAGCGGTGCGCGCAGGTCGATGCCGCGCGCCGCGGCGACCAGCTCGACCGCGAGGATGCGGGCCAGGTTGTCCACGCAGGTGCGCAGCTTCCCGGCCGCGGACCAGCCCATGGAGACGTGGTCCTCCTGCATGGCCGAGCTGGGGATGGAGTCGACGCTGGCCGGCACCGCGAGCCGCTTGCACTCCGACACGAGCGCGGCCTGGGTGTACTGCGCGATCATCAGGCCGGAGTCGACGCCGGGGTCGTCGGCGAGGAACGCGGGCAGGCCGTGCGAGCGGGAGACGTCGAGCAGCCGGTCCGTACGGCGTTCGGCGATCGAGCCGCAGTCGGCGGCCGCGATGGCCAGGAAGTCGAGCACGTACGCCACGGGCGCGCCGTGGAAGTTGCCGTTGGACGACACCCGGCCGTCCGCGAGCACCACCGGGTTGTCCACCGCGGCGGCCAGCTCGCGGGCGGCGACCAGCGACGCGTGGTCGAGCGTGTCGCGTACGGCGCCGGCCACCTGCGGGGCGCAGCGCAGCGAGTAGGCGTCCTGCACGCGGGTGTCGCCGTGCCGGTGGCTGGCCACGATGCCGGAGCCGGCGAGGACCGCGAGCATGTTGGCGGCGCTGTCGGCCAGGCCGGGGTGCGGGCGCAGCGCCTGGAGCTCGGGCAGGAAGACCTGGTCGGTGCCGAGCAGCGCCTCCACGCTCATCGCGGCCGTCACGTCGGCGACGCGGACGAGGTGGCGCAGGTCCGCACACGCCATGATCAGCATGCCGAGCATGCCGTCCGTGCCGTTGATCAGCGCCAGGCCCTCCTTGGCGGCCAGCTCGACCGGCGCGATCCCGGCCTCGGCGAGCAGGTCGGCCGCGTCGCGCTCGACGCCGTCCGGCCCGGTGGCGCGGCCCTCGCCCATGAGCACGAGCGCGCAGTGCGCGAGCGGGGCCAGGTCGCCGGAGCAGCCCAGCGAGCCGTACTCGCGGACGACCGGCGTGATGCCCGCGTTGAGCAGCGCCGCCATGGTGCGCGCCACCTCGGGGCGCGCGCCCGTACGGCCGGAGGCGAGGGTCTTGCAGCGCAGCAGCATCAGCGCGCGGACCACCTCGCGCGGCACGGGGTCGCCCATGCCGGCGGCGTGCGAGCGCACGAGCGAACGCTGGAGCTGTTCGCGCAGCTCCGGGTCGATGTGCCGGGTGGCGAGGGCGCCGAAGCCGGTGGACACGCCGTACGCGGGCACCGGCGCGGCGGCCAGCTCGTCGACCCGCTTGCGCGCGGCGGCCATCTCGGTGACCGCGCGATCGGTCAGCGCCACCCGGGCGCCGCCGCGCGCCACGGCCAGGACGTCCTCGGCGGTCAGGCCGGCGGTGTCGATCCGCACGTCGTCCATCGCTTGCTCCCCCTATCGCGGCCCTGCCGGGCCGGTCAGTCCGTCATCAGGTCCGTGATCGTGCGGTGCAGCTCGCCGGAGACGTCGTCGACCGCGGTGTGCTTGCCGTCCACGACGATCGCGCGGCCGTCGGCGACCACGTCGGTGACGTCGGTCGCGGTCGCGGCGAACAGCACGGCGGCGTCCACCGCCTCCGGGTCGAGGCCGGCCAGGCGGGTGCCGGCCAGGCCCACGGTGACGAGGTCGGCGCGCGCGCCCGGCTCGATGGCCCCGGCGTCGTGCCAGCCCAGCGCGGCGTGCCCGGCGCCGGTGGCGGCGGTCAGCAGCTCCGCGACCGTGAAATGGCCGCGTTCGTGGGTGCGCAGCCGCTCGTCCAGCTCGACCGCGCGCGCCTCCTCGAACGGGTCGATCACGGCCTGGCTGTCGGTGCCGAGCGACAGCGGCGCGCCCGCGTCGGCCAGCTCGCGCGCCGGGCCGATGCCGTCGGACAGGTCGCGCTCGGTGGTCGGGCACACGCACACGCCGGTGCCCGTGGCGCCGATCAGCTCGATGTCCTCGCCGGTCAGGTGGGTGGCGTGCACGGCGGTGGCGCGCGGGCCGAGCACGCCCGTGTCGGCGAACACCTGTGTCGGGGTGCGGCCGTACGCGGCGCGGCACGCCTGGTTCTCCGCGACCTGCTCGGACAGGTGGGCGTGCAGCGGCGCGGACCGCGCGGCGGCGAACGCGGCGACCGCCGGGATCTGGTCGAGCGGCACCGCGCGTACGGAGTGGGCCGCGACGCCGACGCGGAAGCCGGGCGCGTCGCACAGGTCGGCGACGCGGCCCGCCCACGCGTCCGCGTCGCCGTCGCCGAACCGGAGCTGCGGGCCGCTCAGCGGGTGGTCGAACCCGCCGGTGACGTAGCAGGTGTCCAGCAGCGTCAGCCGGATGCCCGCGCGCCGCGCCGCCTCGGCGACCGCGCGGCCCATGGCGTTCGGGTCGTCGTAGCGGACGCCGCCGGGCGCGTGGTGCAGGTAGTGGAACTCCCCGACGGTGGTGATCCCGGCCAGCGCCATCTCCGCGTAGACGGCGGTGGCCAGCTCCAGGTACGTGTCGGGGGTGAGCCGCGCGGCCGCGGCGTACATCTTCTCCCGCCAGGTCCAGAACGTGCCGCGCTGCCCGTGCGTACGGCCGCGCAGCGCGCGGTGGAAGGCGTGCGAGTGGACGTTCGCCAGGCCGGGCAGCGTCAGCCCGCGGCGCCGCACCGCGCCCGGCGGATGCTCGGCGACCCCGGGCGTGACGGCCGCGATGCGCCCGTCGACGACGTCGATCAGGACGTCGCGCGCCACCACGGGCCGCGCGCCGCCCAGCCACGCGTACTCACACCAATACGGGGTCACCCCGCACCTCCCACCAGGTCGGCGAGGACGGTGGTCAGCGCGCGGACCCCGGTCAGGCAGTCGTCCTCGGCGGCGTGCTCGGCCGGGCTGTGGCTCACGCCGTCGGGGCTGCGGACGAACAGCATCGCGGCGGGCACGTGCGCGGACAGTACACCCGCGTCGTGGCCCGCGCCCGTCGGCAGCGTCGGCACGGTGCCGAGTGCGGGCGCGAGCACCTTCACGAGGCGGTCGCGCAGGTCCGCGCCGAACTCCACGACCGGGGACGCGGACTCCCTGGCCATCTCGACCGTGACGCCGTGCCCGGCGGCGGCCCGCTCGGCCGCGTCGCCGACGTCGCCGACGACGCGGTCCAGCGCGGCGTCGTCCGGGGCGCGGGCGTCCAGCCAGGCGTGCACGGCGGACGGTACGGCGTTCGTGCCGTTCGGCTCGACGCGCACGCGGCCCACGGTGGCGACGGCGCCGGCGCGCTCGGCCGCCTCGCGC
The DNA here is from genome assembly GCA_036502625.1 of Streptosporangiaceae bacterium. Taxonomy (GTDB): domain Bacteria; phylum Actinomycetota; class Actinomycetes; order Streptosporangiales; family Streptosporangiaceae; genus DASXYG01. Next base: position 33,054 of record DASXYG010000090.1, on the reverse strand, counting down.
GCGGCGATGATCGTGTGCGCGAACGGCAGCATCGGGTCGCGGCGGTCGCGCAGCCGGGTGGTGCCCGCGTGGTTGGCCTCGCCGTGGAAGGAGCACCGCCAGCGGCCGTGCGGCCATATCGCGGTGGCCACGCCGACGGGCGCGGGAACGTCGGCGAGGTGGCGGCCCTGCTCGACGTGCAGCTCGACGTACACGCCGATGGACGCGAGCCGGTCGTCGTCGCGGCCGAGGGCGGCCGGGTCGTGGCCGGCCGCGCGCATCGCCGCGGCCAGCGTGACGCCGTCGGCGTCGGTCAGCGCCCGCGCGCGCTCGGGGTCCAGGCTGCCGGTGAGCAGCCGCGAGCCGGCGCAGGCGACGCCGAACCGGGCGCCCTCCTCGTCGGCGAAGTTCACCACCGCGACCGGACGCTCCGGGCGCACGCCGCGTTCGGCCAGCGTACGGACGGCCAGCAGCGCGGAGACCACGCCGAGCGGCCCGTCGTACGCGCCGCCGTCCGGCACGGAGTCGAGGTGGCTCCCGGTGACCACGGCGTCCGGGCCGGGCGCGCCCCACCACGCCCACTGGTTGCCGTTGCGGTCGGTCGCGACGTCGAGCCCGGCCGTACGCGCGGCATCGGCGAACCATGCGCGGCAGGCGAGATCGGCCTCGGTGTAGGCGAAGCGCCGGTAGCCGCCGGTGGACGGCTCGCGGCCGATGGGCGTCAGGGCGTCCCACATCTCGCGGAACGCGGCCTCCAGGCTCACGCGTGGTCCCGCATCGGGACGGGCACGGCGTGCGCGGACGCCACCCGGCCCGCCTCGTCGTAGCCGGCGTCGACGTGCCGGATGACGCCCATTCCGGGGTCGTTGAGCAGGACGCGGGACAGCTTCTCCGCGGCCAGGTCCGTGCCGTCGGCGACGATCACCTGGCCGGCGTGGATGGACCTGCCGATGCCCACGCCGCCGCCGTGGTGGATGGACACCCAGGACGCGCCGGACGCGGTGTTCACCATGGCGTTCAGCAGCGGCCAGTCGGCGATGGCGTCCGAGCCGTCGGCCATGCCCTCGGTCTCGCGGTACGGGGACGCGACGGAACCGCAGTCGAGGTGGTCGCGGCCGATCACGATGGGCGCCTTCAGCTCGCCGCTGCGCACCATCTCGTTGATGCGCAGCCCGGCGCGGTCGCGCTCGCCGTAGCCGAGCCAGCAGATGCGCGCCGGCAGCCCCTGGAAGTGCACCTTCTCCCGGGCCAGGGTGATCCAGCGGCGCAGCGACGCGTTCTCCGGGAACAGGTCGAGGATGGCCTGGTCCGTGGCGTAGATGTCGGCCGGGTCGCCGGACAGCGCCGCCCAGCGGAACGGCCCCCTGCCCTCGCAGAACAGCGGGCGGATGTAGGCGGGCACGAAGCCCGGGAACGCGAACGCCCGGTCGAAGCCGCCCTGGCGCGCCTCGTCGCGGATGGAGTTGCCGTAGTCGAACACCTCGGCGCCCTTGTCCTGGAAGCCGACCATCGCGGCGACGTGCGCGGCCATGGACGTCCGCGCGCGTGCGGTGAACCCGGCGGCGTCCTCGGCGCGCAGCGCGCCCATGTCGCGGAAGTCCACGCCGGACGGGAGGTAGGACAGGGGGTCGTGCGCGGACGTCTGGTCGGTGACGATGTCGATCGGGGCGTCCATGTCGAGCAGCTCGGGCAGCAGGTCGGCGGCGTTGCCGAGCACGCCGATCGACAGCGGGCGGCGCTCGTCGCGGGCGGCGACGGCGCGGCGCAGCGCGTCGGCGAGGTCGGCGGCGCGCTCGTCGAGGTAGCCGTGCTCGATGCGCCGCTCGATGCGCGACTCGTCGCACTCGACGCAGATGGCCACGCCGTCGTTCATGGTGACGGCAAGCGGCTGCGCGCCGCCCATGCCGCCGAGCCCGGCGGTGAGCGTGATCGTCCCGGCCAGGGTGCCACCGAACCGCTTGCGCGCGACCGCCGCGAACGTCTCGTACGTGCCCTGGAGGATGCCCTGGGTGCCGATGTAGATCCAGGATCCCGCGGTCATCTGCCCGTACATGGTCAGGCCGGCGGACTCCAGGCGGCGGAACTCCTCCCAGTTCGCCCAGTCGGGCACGAGGTTGGAGTTCGCGATCAGCACGCGGGGGGCGCGCTCGTGGGTGCGCATCACGCCGACCGGCTTGCCCGACTGCACGAGCAGCGTCTCGTCGTCGGCCAGCTCCCGCAGCGAGGCCACGATCGCGTCGAACGCCGCCCAGCTCCGCGCCGCGCGCCCGGACCCGCCGTACACGACGAGCTGCTCGGGATGCTCGGCCACCTCGGGGTCGAGGTTGTTCATCAGCATCCGCATAGCGGCTTCCTGCTGCCAGCCGCGGCAGGTCAGCTCGGTTCCGCGCGGTGCGCGGACGACGCGGTCGGCGTTCACCATGTGCTCCCTCATTCGTGCGTACGGTCAGTCGGCCAGGAAGATGCCGCGGCGCGCGGCGGTGGCCTCGAACTCGTCGAGCCGCTGCTGCTCGCGGGTGGGCAGCGCCTCCAGCATGGCGTGCAGCAGCACCATGCTCAGGACCGTCGGCGCTGCCTGCGAGTCGAACGCGAACTGCGCGCCCACCGGGGCGACCAGCAGCTCGTCGGCCAGGTCGGCGAGCGCGCCGATCGGCTGGTCGGTGACCAGCGCGATGCGCATCCCGCGCTCGCGCGCCCAGGTCAGCGGGTCGTGCAGCTCGCTGGGGTAGCGCGGCAGCGCGAACGCCAGCAGCCAGGTCGCGCCGTAGTCGGCGGCGCGGATCAGCCCGTCGGTCAGCGCCGAGCCGCCGCGGTCGAGCAGCCGGACGTCCGGCAGGACCTTGGCGGCGAAGTACGTGAACAGGCCCGCCAGCGGCGCGCCCGTACGGACGCCCACCACGGGCAGCGGGCGCGACGCGGCCAGCTCGGCGGCGACCGCGCGCATCCGCTCCTCGTCCGCGAGCCCGTCGCGGACCGCCTCCAGGTTGCGGATCTCCGTGGCCACCAGCCGCTGGAGGTCGCCGGTGTGGTCGACCGCGTCCTCGGGCCTCCCGCCGTCGGCGAGCGCGGCCCGCATGCGGTCGCGGAACTCGGGGAACCCGGTGAAGCCGAGCGCGGTCGCGAACCGGGTCACCGACGGCTGGCTGACCCCGACGCGCTCGGCGATGTCCGTGGTCGTCAGGAACACCGCGTCGGCGGCGTGGTCGAGCAGGTAGCGGGCGATGCGCCGCTGCGCGGGCGAGAGCCGGTGCCGCCCGAACAGTTCCCGCAACGGCTCATCGGGACCGACCGGCGCGTCGAGCACCCGCGAACACCTCACCTCACCCCGGGATCTGCATAGCGGTATTCACATTCCAGCCAGCCTGAATATTTGTCAAGGCCCCCCGGGTTAGGGTCGGGGCAGCCGAGACACCGGGAGGCACCCGTGAACGCACCCTTGGACGTAGGCACGTCCCTGCCCGCGCACGCCGCGACGTACGCCGGGGTGGCGCTGGACAACATCGAGCGCGAGTTCCCCAGCGGCATGCGGCACACCATGCACGCCCCCGACGACATCCTCCCGCGCCCCCGCGTCCGCACACCGGTGTTCTTCGGCAGCTACGACTGGCACTCCTGCGTGGAGATGCACTGGCTGCTCGTACGGCTCCTGCGCGCGGCCCCGGAGTCCGTACCGGCCGCGACCATCCGCGCCGCGCTCGACGCCCACTTCACCGCGGACGCCCTGCGTACGGAGGCCGCGTACATCGGCAACCCGGACAACCGCTACAGCACCCGCCCGTACGGCTGGGGCTGGGCGCTGATGCTCGCCGACGAGCTCGCCACCTGGGACGACCCGGACGCCCGCCGCTGGACCTCGCACATGCGGCCGTTCGCCGACACGGTCGAGAACAACTTCGTCTCCTGGCTGCCGAAGCAGACGTACGCCGAACGCCAGGGGCAGCACGGCAACAGCGCGTTCGGGCTGTCCCGCGCCCTGCCGTACGCCCGCACGCGCGCCGCCGCGGGCAGCCCCGACCTGCTCGACGCGATCATGGACGCCGCCCTGCGCTGGTACGCCGACGACGCCGACTACCCCGCCGCCTGGGAGCCGTCCGGCGCCGACTTCATCTCCCCCGCCCTGGTCGAGGCCGAGCTCATGAGCCACGTCCTCCCCCCGAGCCGCTTCCCGACCTGGCTGGAGGCGTTCCTCCCCGAGATCGCCGATTCACGCCCCCCGTCCCTCTTCACCCCGGTCCACGTCTCCGACCCCACCGACGGCTTCATCGCCCACCTCCACGGCCTGAACCTGACCCGGGCCTGGGCCTGGCGCCGCCTAGCCGAAGAGCTCCCACCCGCCGACCCCCGCATCCCACCGTCAGAGGCGGCGGCCCGCACCCACGCCAAAGCCACCCTCCCCGAAGCAACCGGCACCACCTACGAACTCGACCACTACCTGGCCGCCTACGCCGTCCTCCTCCTGACCTGAGAGACCCGAGGACCTGAGGACCCGGGAACCCACTCGGTGTGTGACGCCGGGACCGGGTCAGCTCGGCCGGTCGGCGAGGTCGGCGTCGGAGTCGTGGTATGTGGCGTGCGCGGCCAGTTCGGGCGCGTGCGCGGCGATGATCTGCCGCACCCGGTGGACGGCCAGCGGGCCGAGGCGGTCGTACGTCGCGATGAACAGCCGCCTGGCCTCGCCGCGCGGCCAGTGCGGCGGCAGCAGGTCGTCCGGGAGCTCGGGGTCCAGCGCGGGGAACGCCCGCCACTGGTCCATGACGTGCGTACGGGCGACGAGGGCGTCGGCGGGCGGTACCTCGCCGTCGCTGATGCGGGCGGCGAGGGCGTTCGCGGTGGCGATGAACGCGCGGTAGCGGCCGTGGAGGTCGTCGAGGTCCCAGGCGTGCTGCGGGAGCCGCCGCGCGCCGGGGACGGTCGAGGCGCGGAACACCGTCGCGTTCGCGATGCCCAGCTCGGCCAGGTGGGTGACGGCGCGGTGGCCGTGGTCCCACGGCGCGACCCACAGGCCGTCGTACAGCGGCGCGAACCCCAGCCAGCGCAGCCGCTCGCGCAGCGCGTGGCGCGCCGGGCGGTCGCGTTCCGGTACGGAGAACGCGACGACGCTCCACGTGCCGTCCCACGGGCGGGTGGTGCGGCCGAAGGAGAAGATCCGCGTGGCGCCCTCGTCGAGCACCTCGGCGGCGCGCTCGCTGAGCCGGTGGTACGTGCGCCGGCCGCTGCGCGACGCGACGAGCAGCCCGTTGCGGGTCAGCCGGGACAGCGCGGCGCGCGCGGCCGCGTCGCTGACGCCGAACTCGCCGAGCAGGCTCACCAGCGCCGCCGACGGCAGCGGCTCCACGCGCCGCCACCAGTAGTCGCCGAGCAGGGTGAGCAGCAGCCGCGGCGGCCGCCGCGCCGCACCCCCTGGTTGCTCCGCCACGTACCCGAGCGTAGCGAAACCCGCCGTTCCCCAAGCGCCAATGGGCCGCCGCCGCGGATGACCCGTGTCGCTGACTTCGCCTGACGCGCGGAGGACACGTACGGTAAGGAATCGCGCCGTGACCCAACGCATACCGGGTCGTGACCTTGACAGGTATCCCAAGCGACCTCACTGAGCGTCACCCTCTTAAGGTCGAATTAAGGATGTCAGGTGATCCACATTCCGAGGGCGAACACCCAGCGCCGCTGCTCCGTGTGCGGCAAGTCCGAGACCCGCGGCTGGCCGCTGTTCGTCGCGACCACCCGGGCGGGCAACCGCCTCGTGTGCGCGGTCGGCCCCTGCCACCGGCTGGCCATCCTCCGCGCCGGCCACCCCGAACCCCCGCCCGTACGGCGGTCCGCCCTGCCGTGAGGGCGGACCGCCGTCGGCTCAGCCCTTCGGCTGGGTGAGGTCGTAGACCGTCTGGCCGCCGACCGTCTTCGCGGTGTAGTGCGCCGCGACCCACGAGGAGATCGAGCTCGCGGAGCCCGACCGGCCGGGACCCCCGTGGCCGCCCCCCATGCCGCCCATTCCGCCGGAGACGTAGTACGTGATGTCCCCGTCGGCGACGTACTGCTTGAACTGCGCGAGCGTCGGCGACGGGTCGCCGCCGCTGAAGCCGCCGATCGCCATGACGGCCTTGCCGCTGGCGAGCTGGAGCGGCGCGGAGGCCTGGCTGCCGTTGGTGGCCGCCGCCCAGCGGGTGGACGTGTTCTTCAGCAGCGCGGTCAGCGCGGAGTTCGCCGTGGCGCCGCCGCCGAACGTCCGCTGCATGCCGCCCTGGCGCCCGCCGGGCATCTCACCGCCGCGCCGCGACCCCTGCTCCCCGTTGCCGGGCCGCTGGCCCTGCCCGGGGAACTGGCCGTTGCCGGGGAACCTGCCGTGCGCCTGGCCCTGGCCGTTGCCGGCGCGCTGACCGCCGGGGAAGCCGCCGCCCGGGCCGCCGAACCCGCCGCCGGTTCCGGACGGGCCCGCGGTCGGGGTGCTGCCGGTGTGCGGGGTCGCCGCGGTGTCCACGGCGTACGCGGCGGGCGCGGCCAGCCCGCCGACGACCGCCGCGACCAGCCCGGCCACGGCCGCGCGCTTGGCAACGCGTGCCGGCACGAGCAGCGCCGCGGCGCCGAGCAGCGCGACCACCAGGACGATGTACCGCAGCTCCGGATGCCACGTCGCGCGGCCGAGCAGCACGAACGCCCACACCCCGGTGACCGCGGACATCGCGGCGAGCACCGCCCGCCCCGTCAGGTCGCCGCGGCGCCACAGCTCGCGGCCGCCGATGCCGACCAGCGCGCCGATCGCGGGCGCCAGCGCCACCGAGTAGTACGGGTGGATGATCCCGCTCATGAGGCTGAACACCAGCCCGGTGACCAGCAGCCACCCGCCCCACATGACGAGCCCGGCGCGCGCCGGGTCGGTGCGCGGCGCCCGCGGCCGTACGTAGGACAGCACGAGCCCGGCGGCCAGCGCGATCAGCGCGGCGGGCAGCAGCCAGGAGATCTGCGTACCGAACGACGAGCCGAACATGCGGCCGAGCCCGGCCGCGCCACCGAACATGCCGCCGGGCCCGCCGCCGCCCGGACCGCCCCCTCCCCCGGGACCGCCGCCCGTGCCGCCGCCGGTGATCCGCGACAGGCCGTTGTAGCCGAGGGTCAGCTCCAGCAGGCTGTTGTCCGTCGACCCGCCGATGTACGGCCGCGACGACGCGGGCCACAGCTCGACCAGCGCGACGTACCACCCGGCCGAGACGACCAGCGCCGCCCCCGCGGCCAGGAGCTGCCCGATCCGCCGGTACCAGCTCCCCGGCGCGGCGAGGAGCACGACCAGCGCCAGGCCCGGGACCACCAGGAACGCCTGGAGCATCTTCGTCAGGAACCCGACGCCGACCAGCGCGCCGGCCAGCACGAACCAGCGCGTACGGCCGTTCTCCAGCCCGCGCACCACCGCGTACGCCGCCGCGACGAGCAGCAGCACCAGCAGGGCGTCCGGGTTGTCGAACCGGAACATCAGCGCGGCGACCGGGGTCAGCGCCAGCACGCCGCCGGCGATCAGCCCGGCGTACGGGCCGGCCTGGCGGCGCACCGCGGCGTACAGCAGCCCGACCGCCGCGACACCCTCGAGCGCCTGCGGGGCCAGCATGCTCCACGACGAGAAGCCGAAGATCCGGCCGGACAGCGCCATCACCCACAGCGACGCGGGCGGCTTGTCCACGGTGATCGCGTTGGCCGGGTCGAGCGACCCGAACAGCAGCGCCTTCCAGTCGAGCGTGCCCGCCTGTACGGCGGCCGCGTAGAAGTCGTTCGCGTAGCCGGACGCGCCCAGCCCCCACAGGTACAGCACGGCGGTCAACGCGAGCAGGGCCAGCACGGCGGGGCGCAGCCAGGACGGCTGGTCCTCCGGGCCGCGCAGCAGCCGGCCGAGCCGCGTGCCGCCGGGGCGCGCGTGGCCGCCCGCGGTGGCGGCGGCCGGGGTGGCCGGTGTCGTCGGGGTCGTCGGGGTCATGCGTCGGCCTCCTCTAGGGCGGCGCTCGTACGGGACGGGTCGGTGGCGCGCCGGTGCGGGCGGTACATCCAGGCGCGCAGCAGGACGAACCGCAGGACGGTGGCCGCCAGGTTCGCGGCGACCAGCACGCCGAGCTCCACCACGCGGCCGGCCCCCGGCCACGACGCGTGCAGCAGCGCCAGGGACCCGCTGGTCAGGCCGAGCCCGAGGCCGAACGCGACGAGCCCCTGGAAATGGTGGCGGCCGACATGGCGGCGGCCGGTGATGCCGAACGTGAAGCGGCGGTTCGCGGCGGTGTTGCCGATCGCGGTGATCAGCAGCGCCAGGAAGTTGGCGGCCTGCGCGCCGGCCGCGCCGCGCAGCGCCACGAACAGGACGGCGTACGCGAGCGTGCTGCACACGCCGATGCCGGCGAACCTGACGGCCTGCCGCGGCAGCCCGGCGGGCACGCCGTCGGCGGACGCCTCCGGCGCCCGGCCGAGCTGGCGGCGCAGCTCGCGCACCGGCAGCGCGCCGGTGGCCAGCGCCCGGCCCAGCCGTACGATGCCGCGCAGGTCGGCGGCCGCGGTGGCGACGATGTCGACGCGGCTGTCCGGGTCGTCCACCCAGTCGACGGGCACCTCGTGGATGCGCAGCCCGATGCGCTGGGCGAGGACCAGCATCTCCGTGTCGAAGAACCAGCCCGGGTCCTGCACCATCGGCAGCAGGTCGCGGGCGACGTCGCGGCGGATCGCCTTGAAGCCGCACTGCGCGTCGGTGAACCGCGCGGCAAGCGCGCCCTTGAGGATCAGGTTGTAGCAGCGGGAGATGATCTCCCGCTTCGGGCCGCGTACGACGTGCGAGCCGCGCGCGAGCCGGGTGCCGATGGCCAGGTCGGAGTGGCCGGAGATGAGCGGCGCGACCAGCGGCAGCAGCGCGGCGAGGTCGGTGGACAGGTCGACGTCCATGTACGCCAGGATCGCGGCGTCCGACGCCGACCACACGGTGCGCAGCGCGCGTCCGCGGCCCTTGGCGTCGAGGTGGACCACCTCGACGTGGTCGAGGCAGGCGGCGAGCCCGTGCGCGACGCGGAGGGTGCCGTCGGTGCTGGCGTTGTCGGCGATGGTGACGCGGAAGGTGTACGGGAACGCGCCCGAGAGGTAGCGGTGCAGGCGGCGGACACCGGCGTCGAGCGCGGTCTCCTCGTTGTAGACGGGGACGACGACGTCGAGCACGGGGCCGTTCCCCCCGCGCACGGCGTCACCTCGTTCCCGCGCGACAAGGGGCCCCGCGCCGGGCGCCGGGTCCGCCGATCGTGTCGTCGTCATACCGACCACGCTCGGCGACCGCCCTATCACGACGTTGTGGCCCGCCTATGCCCAGCCTGTGAATGCCGCGGCGGGGCTATTTCGACAGGTCGTACAGGGTGACGCCGCCCACGGTGCGGGCCGTGTAGTGCTGCTTCACCCAGGACGCGATGTCCTGCGCGGCCTGGCTGCCCGAGGAGGTACGGCCGCCGGGGCCGCCCATCGTGGACGCGCCGACGAAGTAGTGGATCTTCCCGTCGGCGACGTACGTCTTGAACTGCGCGAGGGTGGGGCTCGGGTCGGTGCCGTTGAACCCGCCGAGGGCCATGACGGGCCGTCCGGTGGCGAGCTGGTAGCCGGCCGCGTTGTTCGCGCCGACCGCGGCCGCCGCCCAGGTGTAGGAGCCGGCGTCCGCGGACAGCGCCTTGGTGACGGCCGCGCTCGGCGTACTCCCCCCGAGCAGCCCCCCGGGCCCGCCCATCCCGCCGTGCCGCCCGTTCATCCCGGGCATCCCCCCGGTCCCGAGGCGCTTCCCGGCCTGCCCTTGCCCCTGCCCCGTCCGGCCCTGCCCCTGCGCCCGGCCCTGCCCCTGGCCCGGGAAGCCCGGGCCGCCCGGGCCGCGGTGAGTGAAGCCGCCGGGGCCGCCACGGCCGCCGGGGCCCATGCCGAAGCCGCCCTGGGCGGACGGGCCCGCGGACGGGATGGCGCCGGTGTGCGGGGTCGCGGCGGTCTGCACGGCGTACGCGGCCGGTCCGGCGAGCGCCGTCACCACCGCGGCCCCCGCCGCGGCCAGCGCGAACCCGCGGCCCCACGCCCGTACGGCCGGGAAAGCCGTCGCCGCGACCCCCGCCGCCGCGATCAGCCCGCCCGCCAGGATCGCCCACCGCAGCCACGGCTGCCACTGCGGTGTGCGGGCCAGCAGCACGTACGCCCACACCGCCGTCACCGCGAACACCGCCGCGAGCGCGAGCGCCGCCGGGCGCCGCCCGCGCAGCGTCCACAGGTACGCCGCCCCCATGCCGAACAGCGCGGCGACCGCCGGGGCCAGCGCCACCGTGTAGTACCCGTGGAAGATCCCGTTCATCAGGCTGAACACCGCACCGGTGAGCACGAGCCACCCGCCCCACAGCAGCGCGGCCGCGCGCAGCGGGTGCGTACGGGGCGCGCGCCGGGTGATCCACACCAGCGCGACCAGCAGGATCAGCGCCGCGGGCAGCAGCCACGCGACCTGGCCGCCGAGCTCGGACCCGAACAGCCGCAGCGCCCCCACGCCCTGGTTGGTGTTGCCGAGCCCGCCGGTCTCGTCCCCGGTCAGCCGCCCGAACCCGTTGTAGCCGAGGGTCAGCTCCAGCACGCTGTTGTGCTGCGAGCCGCCGATGTACGGCCGCGCGGACGCCGGCACGAGCTGCACGACGGCCACCCACCAGCCGCCCGCGACCACCATCGCCGCCCCGGCGGCGAGCAGTTGCAGCAGCCGCCGCCGTACCCCCGTGGGCGCCGACACCAGGTAGACCAGCGCGAACACCGGCACCACGAGGAACGCCTGGAGCATCTTCGCCAGGAACCCGAACCCGACGCACGCCCCGGCGAGCACCAGCCACCCGGTGCCGGCGCGCTCGGCGGCGCGCAGCGTGGCGTACGCCGCGGCGACCAGCAGCAGCACCAGCAGCGCGTCCGGGTTGTTGAACCGGAACATCAGCGCGGCCACCGGCGTCACCGCGAGCCCCGCCCCGGCGAGCAGCCCGGCCGCGGCCCCGGTACGCGCGGACGTCCGCGACGCCCACCCGAACGCGCGGCGCACCGTGGCGTACAGCAGCCCCACCGAGCCCACGCCCATCAGCGCCTGCGGCACGAGCACGCTCCACGCGTTCACCCCGAACAGCCGCGCCGACAGCCCCATCACCCACAGCGCGGCGGGCGTCTTGTCCACGGTGATCGAATTGGCCCCGTCGAGCGACCCGAAGAAGAACGCCTTCCAACTGCCCGCCCCCGCCTGCACGGCCGCGGAGTAGAACGCGTTCGCCCACCCCGAGGCGCCGAGCCCCCACAGGTAGAGCAGCGCGGTGAGCGCGAGCAGCCCCAGCAGCGCGGGCCGCACCCAGGCGGCGTCCCCCACCCGCCCCCGCAGGAGCCGCGCCGCCACACGCCGCGCGTCCCCCGTCCGAACGGGCGCGGCCAGCGGATGAGATGTCGACGTCACCGGTGTCCTCCGATCGTGGTGCTCCGGAGTACACGATCACCGCCCCCGCTATCCCTGCCCTGTGCCACGCCTGAGGCCCGGCTGTGAGCGGCGTACGAGCGGGGCGCGGCCGGTATAGGCTCAGCCCGGCTTTTTCGACCGGAGGTGGCGGCGGGCATGGCGATGGCGGACGACGACATGGAGCGCTCTCCCGAGCGGATGGTGTTCTTCAGTGACGCGGTCGTGGCGATCGCGCTGACGCTGCTGATCCTGCCGTTGACCGAGGCCGTGCCCGAGGGTGTGGCGCGGCATACGCCGCCGCTTGAGCTGATCGCCGAGAACCAGTGGAAGATCTACGCCTTCCTGCTGAGCTTCGCGGTGATCGCCCGGCTGTGGATCGTGCACCACCAATTGTTCTCCCAGGTCAAGTCCGGCAACAACACGCTGCTCCTGCTGAACTTCGGCTGGCTGCTGACGATCGTCGTGCTGCCGTTCCCGACCGAGGTGACCGGCGGCTACAGCCACGACCGGTTCACCACCGGGTTCTACATCGGCACGGTGCTGGCGACGAGCCTGTTCGCGAGCGCGATGACGATCGTCGTGCGGCGCCGCGGCCTGGCGAAGGAGGGGGCGCCGCTCGTGCGGCACCGGTTCGGCGAGATCGTGCCGACCGGATCGCTCCTCCTGGCGTTCATCCTGGTCATGGCGTTCCCCGCGCTGTCGTACTACCCGATGCTGCTGCTCCTGCTGACCGGGCCGGTCGAGCGGGTGCTGGAGCGCAGGTTCACCACGGGCGCGGCCGCTCGATGAGGTCGGCCGCCGCGGCCACGCCCGGCGCGGTGGCGATGCGCGCGGCCAGCGCCGCGGCCGCGGTGCGGTAGGCGGGGTCCTCGGTGACGGTCCGTACGGCCGCGGCGATCTCCCCGGGCGTGGCCGCCTCGCCGTCGAGCGCGATGCCGGCGCCGAGCTCGGCGACGCGCGCGGCGAGCGCCGGCTGGTCGGCGGCCGGGTTCGGCAGGCACACGACCGGCACGCCGTACGCCAGCGACGCGGCCACCGTGCCGTGGCCGGCGTGGGTGACGGTCGCGGCCGCGCCGGGCAGCAGCTCCCCGTGCGGCACCCAGCGCCGGGTGACCGCGTTGCCGGGCACGCGCAGCGCCGCGCCGTCGGTGTGCGCCGTGGTGACGACCGCCCGGTACGGCAGGCCGGCGACCGCGTCGAGGGTGCGCTGGATGCGGGACTCCTGGTCCCAGGCGGGGCCGGTGGAGAAGCTCGCCACGACGAGCGGGCGCGGATCGGCGGCGCCCCACGGAAGGCGCATGCCGGACGGCGCGGCGTGCTCGAACAGCGGCCCGACGTACGGGTACGCGTCCGGCACCTTCCCGTCGAGCGGGTCGAGCTCGGTGATGCTGGCGCAGATGGTGGTGAACGGCGCCCAGGCGTCCCAGAGCCGGATGACCGCCTGGAGGCCGGCGCGCTCGCGCACCGCGTTCACCGCGGGGAGCAGCATCGCCTCCATCGGCTCGCCGGGCGGTGTGAGCGCGCCGGGCGCGCTGTGCACCAGCACGGCGGTGGGCACGTCGGACGTCTCCAGGCGGGCGAGCGCGCCGAACATCAGGCAGTCGGCGACCACCGCGGAGTAGCCGCCGTCGCGCAGCACGTCCTCGACGTCGTCGAGGTGCGCCGGGCACGCCCAAACGGAGTCGACGAGCGCCGGGATCCAGCCCTCAGGCGGCGGCTCCGCGGGGTAGCCGGCGTCGGCGCGCGGCAGCGTACGGAAGTCGAAGCCGTGCCGGACGAACCGGCCGAGCTGGCTCGCGTAGCCCGCGACCGTGATCTCGTGGCCGCGTGCGGCCAGTTCCGCGCCGAGCGCGGCCATCGGCACCTGGTTCCCCGCGCCGTCCCACGTCAGCACCAGCATTCGGGACATCTCACTCGCCTCCGAGCAGTGATCGGATCATCATCGTGACCGCGGCCTCGGCGGCCGCGCGCGAACGCCCCATGTCCCGCCGCAGCAGCTTCCAGGTGTAGACGTCGGTGGCGCAGACCAGGGCGTCGACGAGCGAGCGGCGGCGGCCCGCGGGCAGGCCGGACAGCCACGCGGCGAACTGCCGCTCGACGTGCTCGCGATGGCGGGCGCGGCCGATCTTCACGATCGGCGCCACCGCGAGGTCGGACTCCTCCGCGAGGTTGCGCACCACCGCGTCGCCGAACTCCTCGTAGTGGTCGAACCAGGACGCCACCGATCCCGGTACGTCCCCCGGCTCGGGGCGCCGCAGCTCCGCGCCCATGGACTCCAGCGCGCCCGAGAGCGCCTCGTCGAGCAGCGCCTTGCGGCTGCCGAACGCCCGCAGCACGGTCGGCACGCTGACGCCCGCCTCGGCCGCGACGTCCTCCAACCGGACGTCGGACCTGAGCCTGGCCTTGAGCAGCCGCACGGCGGCGTCGAGCGTCTTGCGGCGGGTCGCCTCGACGGACTCGGCACGCGCGCGCATCGTGTACGGCCTTTTCATGATAATCGAGACTAACACGAAAGTGCGGGCGCCGCCGTCCCGGCCGGGTTCAGGCCGGGGCGTCGAGCGGCAGGGTGATCGTGAACGCCGTACGGCCGGGGACGCTCTCGGCGGTCACCGTGCCGTGGTGGGACTCCACGACCGCGGCGACGATCGCCAGCCCCAGCCCGGTGCCGCCGGGCGCCGCGTCGCCGTTCGGCGCGAACGCCGTCCCGTACGCCCGGTTCGCGCGGGTGCGGGACGCGTCGCCGCGGGCGAACCGCTCGAAGATCTCCGGGAGCAGCGCGGGCGGTATGCCGGGCCCGCCGTCGGCGACCGCGAGCACCGCGGCGCGCTCCCCCGGCCTGATGCCGAGCGTGGTGGTGACGGTGGTGCCGGGCGGGGTGTGCGTCCGCGCGTTGGCCAGCAGGTTGGCCAGCACCTGGTGCAGCCGCGCGCCGTCGCCGGGCACGACGACCGGCTCCTCGGGCAGGTCGAGCCGCCAGTGGTGGTCCGGGCCCGCGGCGTGCGCGTCGCTGACGGCGTCGACCGTGAGCTGCGACAGGTCGACGGGCTCGCGGGCCAGCGGGCGGCCCGAGTCGAGCTTGGCGAGCAGCAGCAGGTCGTCGACCAGCACGGTCATCCGTACGGCCTCCGACTCGACGCGGCGCATCGCGTGCGCGATGTCCGGCGGCGCCTCGGCGCGGCGGCGGCGCGTCAGCTCGGCGTAGCCGCGGATCGCGGCCAGCGGTGTGCGCAGCTCGTGGCTGGCGTCGGCGACGAACCTGCGGACGCGCGTCTCGCTGGCGTGGCGGGCGTTCAGCGCGGCCGTGACGTGGCCGAGCATGCGGTTCAGCGCCGCGCCGACCCGGCCCACCTCCGTACGCGGATCCGTGTCGGCGTCCGGGACGCGCTCGACGGGCGCGACGTCGCCCCGGTCCAGCGGCAGCTCCGTGACGCGGCTCGCGGCGGCGGCGACCCGGCGCAGCGGGCGCAGGTTGAGCCGGATGACGACGGTGGCCGCGAGCCCGGCCACGACGAGCGCGACCGCCGCGACGACGATCTCGATCAGCCCGAGGCGGTACAGCGTGTCGGACATTCCGCGCAGCGGCAGCCCGGTGACCTGCACGGTGCCGTCCGGCATGCGGGCGGCGATCAGCCGGTACGCGCCCAGGCTCCCGACGTCGCGCGTGATGGCGGGGCCGCCCGTGCGCAGGTCGGTGAGGCGGGACTCCTGCGCGGCCGTCAGCTCGCGCGGCTTGCCGGAGTCGTCGAGGACGGCGCCGCGCACGGTGCCGTCGCCGAGCCAGGCCGTGAGGGTGCCGGCCGCCTGGCCGGGCGGGAACGGCTGTTCGTGCCGGCGCTGCGCCCGGAACCGCGCATCGCCGGGCGGGTGGGCGAACGCGCTGGCCCGTACGCTCGCGGCGGTCAGTTGCTCGTCGAGCTGGTGGACGAGGAAGCCGCGCAGCGCGAACTGGCTGGCCACGCCGATCAGCAGGCACACCGCGGCGAGCAGCGCGATCACCACGACGGTCAGCCGCGACAGCAGCGACCGCGGCCACCATCCCCGTGCCGCGCCGCGCATCGTCAGCTCGTCGCGGGCTTCAGGACGTAGCCGGCGCCGCGCACGGTGTGGATCATGGGGGCGCGGCCGGCGTCGATCTTCTTGCGCAGGTAGGAGATGTACAGCTCGACGACGTTGTCCTGGCCGCCGAAGTCGTAGTCCCACACGCGGTCGAGGATCTGCCGCTTGCTGAGCACCCGCCGCGGGTTGAGCATCAGGAAGCGCAGCAGCTCGAACTCGGTGGCGGTCAGGCGTACGGCGGCGCCGCCGCGGTGCACCTCGTAGCTGTCCTCGTCCAGCGTCAGGTCGCCCACGACGAGCAGCGTATCGTCACGGACCGCGGTCACGCGGGCACGGCGCATCAGGCCGCGCAGCCGGGCGATGACCTCCTCCAGGCTGAACGGCTTCGTGACGTAGTCGTCGCCACCCGCGGTGAGCCCGGCGAGGCGGTCCTCGACGGCGTCCTTCGCCGTGAGGAACAGGACGGGGACGTCCGGCACGTCGGCGCGCAGCCGGCGCAGCACCTCAAGGCCGTCCATGTCGGGCAGCATGACGTCGAGGACGACGACGTCCGGGCGCATCTCGCGGGCCGAGCGCACGGCGGCCAGGCCGTCCGCGGCGGTCCGCACATCGCAGCCCTCGTAACGCAGCGCCATCGACATCAGGTCGGTGAGGGTCGGCTCGTCGTCCACCACGAGGACCCGGACCGGCTGCCCGTCCGCGCGGCGCAGCTCGGCCTGGCCGCGCGGCGACGGTTCGGCGGGTCTCGGCATGGTCATACCACCAGGTTCACCGCCCGGCCTGTGCCCACACTTGGCCGCACCTGTGAAACCCCTGTGCGGGCCGCGGCGGCACGGCGCGGCGGCTTGACGGGTGGCGCACAGGATCGGGAAACCCCGTACACAGCACGGTGCGTGACCGTAGGGTCAACGATCCGGATACAGAGGGGGGCCACGATGTCCGTTCCGGGTGCCCTGCGGCGCGCCACGGGGTGGGTGCGGGCGCTGCTGCGCGCGGCGTGTGCGCCGCGCGGCACGTACGACGTGATCGCCGACAGGTTCGTCTGCGCCTCCGGCCGCCACGACGCCGCCGAGGAGACCGAGCTGACCTGCGACTGCGGCACCGCCGGACTGCGCGCGCGCAGTCCGGCGCCGTCACGTCGGGCGGAAGCTGCCGATCACCGAATTGATGTCCCCCTTGTTCTGCCCCCACGCGAAATCGGCCGCCCACAGGGTGAGGTCGTACCGGTGCTTCGCGGTGAACACGATCAGCTCGAACTCGTGCATCGTTTCGCCGCCCTGGTCGTACGTGAACTCGCGGCTGGCCGCGTCGAAGCCGAGGAACGCCCCGGTGCCGTACCTGATGTAGGAGTCTGAGGAGGCCCTGGTGCGGTAGTCCTGCTGGATCAGCGCGCCCGGGGCCGTCGGCTTGACCTTGTCCACCGTCACCTCCAGGTGGTACGGGGTGGCCAGGCAGGACGGCGGGATCAGCACCTCCGGGTCGCCGCCCGGGCAGGCGCTGTCGAAGTCGATGGTGAACCGCCCCGCCGGGTCGCGGTAGCGGTCGTCCGGGTTCGACGGCGTGGCGGCGGGCGTGGGGCTGGACAGCCAGTCGGCGATGCCGGGCGGCGGCGTCTGCGTCGCGCCGGGCGCGGTGGTCCGCCCGGCGATCGGGCCGCCCCTGCCCGGATGGGCCAGCGCGTACCAGATGCCGCCGCCGAGCAGCACCACCAGCGCCGCCACCGCGCCGGCCGCCGCCCACGGCCGGCGCCTGCGTACGGTGCCCGGCTCGACGTCGACCAGCGTGCGCGGCGCGTCCCGTACGGTCGCGACGCCGTCGGCCGACGGCTCGCCGAGCGCCGCGGTCAGCGCGTCCCTGACCGCCTCGGGTGTCATGCGGTCGTCCGGGTCGCGCGCCAGCATCGCCGCGATGGTCGGGCGCAGCGGGCCCGCGTGGCGCGCCTCGGGCGCCGTGGTCGTGGCGATCGCGCCCAGGGTGGCCATCACGGAGTCGCGCTTGAACGGCCCGTAGCCCTCGGTCATCGCGAACAGCGTCGCGCCGAGCGACCAGATGTCCGAGGCCGCCGTCGCGGGGTGCTCGCCGATGCGCTCGGGCGCGAGGTACTCCGGCGAGCCGACGATCGCGCCGGACCGCGTCAGCCCCGTGTCGGCCGGGTTGGTGGCGATGCCGAAGTCGGTCAGCACGACCCGGTCGCCGGGCAGCACCAGGATGTTGCCCGGCTTGACGTCGCGGTGCAGGACGCCCACGGCGTGGGCGGCGCCGAGGGCGTCGAGGACGTTCAGCGCGACGCGCGCCGCGCGGTCCGGCGGCAGCGGCCCGTCCTCGGCCAGGACGGTGTCCAGCGACCGGGCGTCGATGCGCTCCATGACGATCCACGGGCGGTCGTCGTCGGTGACGACGTCGTGGATGGTGACGATCCCGGGGTGGTGCAGGCCGGCGGCCAGCCGCGCCTCGCGGAGCGTGCGCTGGTAGACCTGGTCGCGCTCGTGCGGGTCGTCGATGCCGGCGACGCGCACCTCCTTGATCGCGACGTCGCGGTGCAGCAGGGTGTCGGTCGCCCGCCAGACGACGCCCATGCCGCCGCGGCCGATGGGCTCGACCAGCCGGTAGCGCCCCGCGATCAGCCGTTCGTCGTCCATGCGGCGCAAGATATCGCCTATTTCGCGGCGCCCGCACCGTTACCGGCCTGCGCCCGCAGCTCGGCCACCTCCGCGCGCAGGCCGCGCAGCTCGGTCATGACGGCCTCGTGCTGCGCGTCCTCCAGCCGCTGGTCCTCGGCCCACCGGTCGGCGTTGAGGTCGCGCTCCATGGTCGACACGATCACGCCGATCAGCAGGTTCAGCATGATGAACGCGCAGATCACGATGTAGACGACGAAGAAGATCCAGCCCGACGGGTGGCGGTCGAGCACGGCGTCGGAGATGTCCGGCCACCCCTCCACCGTCAGCAGCTTGAACATCGTGTACAGCGCCCGGCTCATCGAGCCGAAGTACTCCGCGACGTCGGAGAACAGGTGCACGCCGATCACCGCGCCGGTGTACAGCACCAGCACCACGAGGCCGAGGATGGACAGCAGCCCCGGGATCGCCGCCAGCAGCGCGGACACCACGCGCCGCATGCTCGGCACCGCGGACACCAGCCGCAGCGCGCGCAGGATCCGCAGGGCCCGCAGCACGGAGAAGGTCTCCGTCGCCGGCACCAGCGCGACGGCCACGATGAGCAGGTCGAACAGGTTCCACGGGTCGCGGAAGAAGCCGCGCCCGTACGCGGCCAGCTTCAGCGCCATCTCGGCGGTGAAGACCGCGACGGCGACGACGTCCACCGCGTGGGCCACCCCCGCCGCGGTGCCGTGCGGTTCGACCGCCGCGATCACCCCAAGGTCGATCGCGTTGGCGATGATCACCGCGATGACGAACCGGGAGAACCACGGCGCGTCGACGAACCGCCGCAGCCGGGCACGAGGGAAGGACACCGCAGAACCCTACAAACCGGGCTCCCCGCGGACCAAGGGCCGGGGTACGGCTACCGCTTCGCCTTGCTGATCAGGTAGCCGCCGTAGACCAGCCGGAACGCGCCGTACGCCATCGGGCCCCACGCGACGATGTACACGCCGCCGAAGCCCGACGACGACGCCTGGCCGTACGTGTAGAGCGTGATCAGCAGGCCGGCGACGAACCACAGGGCGCCCACGATGAGGCCGCGCATGCCCTTCTTCTCCCAGAGGGCGCGCTGGTCGACGCCGCCGGCGGCGTACGGCGGCGGTGCCGGCGCCGCGTACGGCGGCGGGTCGGCCGGGCCCTGCTGCGGCGGTGCCTGGGGTGGCACCTGCGGCTGCGGCTCCGGCGGCGGCTGGGTCATGCGGTCTCCTCTACTCGACGACGCCGCCGTTGCTCCGCACGGCGTCGATGACCTGGTCGAGAAACGGGTCGCGGCCGTCCTTGGCGGCCACGACCACGGGGAACGACGCGCCGTCGCGGGCCTGGAGGACGTACGCGAGCACCTTGCCCTCGCTGCCGCGCTGCTTGCCGCGCACGGGCCGCATCCGCACCGCGTCCCGCCAGGCCACCGCGGTGATCTTGGAGCGGTGGCGGTGCACGATGCCCCCGGCGTACAGGAAGTTGGACCGGGAGCCGCCGGCCAGGCCGCGGAAGCCGAAGATGGCCAGCGACGCGCCCGCGATCAGCAGGCCGATCCCGACGGCGTGCAGGAGGGAGTACGCCCACGAGAAGATCGACAGGTGCGACGTGATCGCGGCGAGGCCGATCAGCAGCAGCAGGCAGACGATCGCGCCGCCGCAGCCGATGCCGCCGGAGACGCGCGGCGAGGCGTCCTGGCGCGCGTCGCGCGGCTCGCCGAATCCCAGCCGTGCCGCGGTCTCCGTCACGTCCTGCGGCGGCACGGGCGGCGCCGGACGCCCGGCGGCAGTGCTCATGTCCGGTCCTCCACGGTGAGCCGCCGCGCCGGGATCCACCCGGCGCGGTCGGCAGAACCCTACGATCCGGGACTTTCCGTCCGCTTACAGATGGATTACACCCCTGCCGACCAGCGCGAACGTACGGGGAGAACGCCGTGCCCGCCCCCGCTGACGGGGACGGGCACGGTCGCGTGCGCGGCGGTCACGCCACGGCGGGCTCCGGCAGCTCGCCCGGCACCTCGGCGGCCTCGAGGGCCAGGTCGAGGACGTCCGCGACGTCGGCCACCAGGTGGATGTCCAGCCGCTCGCGCACCTCGGCCGGCACGTCGTCGAGGTCCGGCTCGTTGCGGGCCGGGATCAAGACGGTGCCGAGCCCCGCGCGGTCGGCGGCGAGCAGCTTCTGCTTCACCCCGCCGATCGGCAGCACCCGCCCGGTCAGCGACACCTCGCCGGTCATCGCCACGTCCGCGCGCACGGGGCGGCCGGAGAGCAGCGACGCGAGCGCGGTGGTCATCGTGACGCCGGCGCTCGGCCCGTCCTTGGGCACCGCGCCCGCGGGAACGTGCACGTGGACGCCGCGCTCGGCCAGCTCGCCCACGGGCAGCCCCAGGTCGGCGCCGCGCGAGCGGAGGTAGGACAGCGCGATCCGCGCCGACTCCTTCATGACGTCGCCGAGCTGCCCGGTCAGCGTGACACCCGACTCTCCGGTGCCGCGCCCGGCCAGGGACGCCTCGACGAACAGCACGTCGCCGCCCGCGCCGGTGACCGCGAGCCCGGTGGCCACGCCGGGCACCGCCGTACGGCGGCTCTCGCCCGGCAGCTCGGTCTCCGGGACATGGCGCGGCCGCCCGAGGTAGTCGGGCAGGTCGTCCGCGTCAATCGTGACGGCGCCGCTGACCTCGCCCAGCTCCGTACGGGCCGCGACCTTGCGCAGCACCCGCGCGATGGACCGTTCGAGGCCGCGCACGCCCGCCTCGCGGGTGTACTCGGCGGCCAGCCGGGACAGCGCCGCGTCGGTCAGCAGCACGTCGTCGGTGGTCAGCCCGGCGCGCTCCAACTGCCGCGGGAGCAGGTGGTCGCGGGCGATGGTGACCTTCTCCGGCTCGGTGTAGCCGTCGAGGCGCACCACCTCCATGCGGTCGAGCAGCGGCTCCGGGATGGCCTCCGCGGCGTTCGCGGTGGCCAGGAACAGCACGTCGGACAGGTCGAGCTCGACCTCCAGGTAGTGGTCGCGGAACGTGTGGTTCTGCGCCGGGTCGAGGACCTCCAGCAGCGCCGCGGCCGGGTCGCCGCGGAAGTCGGCGCCGAGCTTGTCGACCTCGTCGAGCAGCACGACCGGGTTCATCGAGCCGGCCTCCTTGATGGCCCGCACGATGCGGCCGGGCAGCGCGCCGACGTACGTACGCCGGTGGCCGCGGATCTCCGCCTCGTCGCGGACACCGCCGAGCGCGACCCGGACGAACTTCCGCCCGGTGGCGCGCGCCACCGACTCGCCGAGCGACGTCTTGCCGACCCCGGGCGGCCCGGCCAGCGCCAGCACCGCGCCCGAGCGCCGCCCGCCGATAACGCCGAGCCCGCGCTCCGCGCGCCGCGCCCGTACGGCCAGGTACTCGACGATGCGCTCCTTCACGTCGTCCAGCCCCGCGTGGTCGGCGTCGAGCACGGCGCGCGCGGCCGTGAGTCGCTGAGTCTCCTCGCTGCGCTCGTTCCACGGCAGTTCGAGGACGGTGTCGAGCCAGGTGCGGATCCAGCCCGACTCGGGGCTCTGGTCGCCGGCCCGCTCCAGCTTGCCGATCTCCTTCAGCGCCGCGTCGCGGACGTCCTCGGGGAGGTCGGCGGACTCGACGCGGGCACGGTAGTCGTCCTCGTCGTCGGCCTCGCCGTTCAGCTCGGCCAGCTCCTTGCGCACCGCCTCGAGCTGGCGGCGCAGCAGGAACTCGCGCTGCGTCTTCTCCATGCCGTCGGTGACGTCCTTGCGGATGGTCTCCGCGACGTCCTCCTCGGCGATGTGGTCCTTCGTCCAGGCGATCAGCTTCTCCAGCCGCTCCGCCGGGTCGATGGCGTCGAGCAGCTCGGCCTTCTGCGCCGCGGTCAGGTACGGCGCGTAGCCGGCCTGGTCGGCCAGCGCGCCGGGGTCCTCCAACTGGGCCAGGGCGTCGACGAGCTGCCACGCCTCGCGCTTCTGCAACATGGTGGTGGCCAGGGCCTTGTACTCCTTGGCCAGCTCACGGGCGCGGCCGGTGGCCGGGGGCTCGTCGACGCCCGACGCCTCCACCCACAGGGCCGCGCCGGGGCCGGCCGCGCCCGCCCCGATGCGCATACGGGAAATGCCGCGCACGACCGCGGCGCGCTCGCCGCTCGGCAGCCGGCCGATCTGCTCCACAACACCGAGCGTGCCCACCGCGCCGTACTTGCCGTCCAGGCGCGGCACCACGAGCACACGCGGCTTCCCGGTGGACCTGATGCCGGGCCCAGAGGGGTCGGCGGCCGCGCGCGCCGCCTCGACGGCCGCCCGCGCCTCGGCCGCGTCGAGGTCCACGGGCACGACCATGCCCGGCAGCACCACCGCGTCATCGGCCGGCAGCACGGGGAGCGTGAGGTTCTCACTCAAAGCGTCCACATCCTCAAGGCGAAGGTTGAGTCAATCTCACTCAAGAAAGAAGCGGCCCGTTTTGTTTCCGTACGGTGTTCGCCCTCAGCGAGCGCGCGAAATCCGCGTACCTGTACGGTTTTTTGGCCAGGCCCGGACGCAATCGCCGTGTTCGCGCGACAGGCGGACGGCGGACTCGGGACAATGGCGTCGTCCGGAGGGGGGCAAGTCGTGACCCATTGGTCCCGATTCGATGCGACCGCGGATCGGCGCCTGCTGAAGAAGCTGGCCGACGGCGGCGAATCGGCCCTAGCCGAGGTCTACGACATCTACGCTGAGCGGCTTTACGACTACGCCCTGCTCTTCACCTCCGATGTCCACATCGCGCGCAACATCGTCCACGACGCCCTGATCGACGCCGCGCGCCGCTCCGCGCGCATGCGCGACCGCCGCCAACTGCGCCCCTGGCTCTACGCCGCGGTCCGCCGCCGCGGAATGGCGCAGCGGCGCGACGCCTGGTCCGCCCCCGAGGCCCGGCCCGGCGATGACGACCTCCTCCGCCTGGCCCACGCCGCGCTGGCCGCCCTGGACCGTACGCACCGCGACGCCCTGTCCCTGGCGCTGCGCCACGACATCGACGGCGCCGCCCTGGCCACCACCCTCGGCGTCACCCAGCGCCGCGCCCGCCACCGCGTGGAACGCGCCGGCACCCGCGCCGAGACCGCCGCGGCGGCCGAGATCGGCGGCGGCGAGGGCGCGGTGCCGTCGGCGGCGGAGCTGATGCGGGCGTCGCCCGCCGTGCCGCCGCCGGACACCCTGCGCGACCGGGTGCTGCACACCTCGGCCGACCCGCAGCTCGCCCGCTACCGCTCGCAGATCGTCTCGCGCGGCGGGCGGCTGATCACCAGCGGCCTGCCCCGCCAGCCGGACGCCCCATCGCAGGTGGCGCGGCGCTACGCGGTCGGCAGCGCCTCGCTCGCGGGGTTCCTCGCCGTGGTGGCGGTCGGGCTGAACGTCATCGGCGGCGTCAGCGACGTACCGGACATCGGGCGCCCCGCCCCCTCGTGGCGCACGCCCCCGGCGAACCCCACGGCCGACCCGTCCCGCACGTCCGGCAGCGACCCCGGGCACGGCGGCCACCCGGTCGGCCTGCCCACCGGCGGCGCCGGCCGCAACGGCACCGGCGGCCGCGCGCACTCCCCGTCCGCGCACCCCACGGGCCGCACCCCGGGCGCGCACCCGACCCGCGGCGGCGCCGTGCCGCCGGGCCGGGCGCAGCCCAGCTCACCCCCGCTGCCCGGCGCCGGCGCCCTGACCGTACGCCCCGGCACGATCGGCCTCGGCGGCGACAAGAGCGCCGCCGACATCACGCTCACCGCCGACGGCGGCCCCGTGACGTGGACCGCGAGCAGCGGGTCGCCCGCGGTGACCCTGTCGGACTCCAGCGGCACCGTCGACCCCGGCCGCACCGCGCGCATCACCGTCCACCTGGCCCGCAACAGCCTCGTGCAGCTCCCGGGGAGGACCACGGTCACCGTGTCCAGCGGCGGCGCGGGCCACACCGTGCCGGTGTCCTGGTCGATCAGCCTCTTATCGCACTAGGACGCGTCCGCCTCGCGGCTCGCGGGTTCCAGCTCCCCGAAGCGGGCCAGCAGCGCCGCGCCGGCCACCGCCAGCACGAACCCGGCCGTGGCGAGCGCGCCCAGCCCCGCGCGCGACCGGTCGCCGAGGAGCAGCAGCCCGACCAGCGCCGGCGCCAGCGTCTCCGCCGCCACCATCGTCCCCGTCACCGCGGTCACCGAGCCGCGCTGGAACGCCGAGGTCAGGCACATCAGCCCGGTCAGCCCGCCGATGGCCACGACGTACGTCGCGGGCGTGCGCAGCAGCGCGGGGAACGCGAGGTCCGGGATGACGCGCACCGCCACGGACGTCAGGCCGAACCCCAGCCCGGCCAGCGCGCCCAGCACCGGCGCCGCCCACCGCCGCGGCGCGACCGCCACCGCCGCGGCCACCACCAGCACCGCGACGCCCAGCAGCACGAACCCGAAGACCGGACCCGGCGAGACGGGCGCCTCGGGCGCGGCCGTCACCCCCAGTAGCGCGAGCCCGGCGCACACGCACCCCACCGACGCCCACTCGCGGCCGCGCAGCCGTACGCGCAGCATCGCCGAGGCCAGCAGCGCCGTCACCGCGAGGTTCGCCGCGATGGCCGCCTGCACCGCGAACAGCGGCAGGAACCGCAGCGCCACCAGCGACATCACGAACCCGAGGAGGTCGAGCCCCACCCCGGCGAGGAACGGCCACTGCACGGCCACGCGGGCGAGCACCCGCGGGTCGAGCCCGGCGCCGTGGCGCACCCGCCGCGCGCCCACGGCCTGCAGCACCGACGCCGACCCGTAGAAGACCGCGGCCCCGAGCGCCCCGGCGTAGCCCCAGTTCACCCGCCCATCCTGCACCGCGCGACCGGCCGCGTCCCGCCTTTCCCGTGTCCGGCCTCAGCAGCGCGACGCGTCGAACGCCGCGGCGCGGCCGTGCCAGACCTGCGGGACGAGACGTACGGTCGTCATCCACTCCAGGGCGTCCTCCGCCGACCGGTAGTAGCGCTCCCCCAGGTCAGCGCCGAGGCACCACACGGCCCACTGCCGGAACTCCGCGGGGTCGGTCGGCTCGGAGATCAGCATGGTCCCCTCGACCGCCACGAACCCGTACGCGTCCTGGACGGAGAGGGTCGCCCGCCCCGAGCGGCGCACCGCCTCCAGGGCGCGGGTGTCGGGCTCGGTGGTGAACCTGACGACGCCGCCGGGGTCGTAGCTGTACCAGGCCGGCGCCACCAGCGGCGCGCGCTCGGCCGACTCGATGACGCTCAGCATGCCGGCATGGCCGCCCGCCAGCACCAGTTGCGGCGCGGTCAGGTGGTCCGGCGGAAACATCGAGCCCCCTCGGCTGTGTCATCGTGGCGGTTCCGCCTCCAGCCTGGTGTGCGGCGGCCCATACGTCCATTTCCCGATTCCACAGGCAACCGTACGGAATCCGTTCACGGTCGCCGCGCCCGGCCCGATCGGCGCCGGTCAGGCGACGAAGACGCAGAACGGGTGCCCGGCCGGGTCGGCGTAGACCCGCAGCGGCTCCTCCGGATCATCGGCGCGGTCGGCCAGCAGCCGGCCGCCGAGGGCCAGCACCCGGTCGTGCTGGGCGTCGAGCTCCGCGACCGAGCCCACCGTCAGGTCGAGGTGCAGTTGCTGCGGCACCGCGCCGCCCGGCCACGTCACCGCGGGCAGCCGCGGCACCTGCTGGAACGCCAGCCGCGGCACCCCGCCCTCGGTCAGCACGAGCCAGTCGCGCCCCCGCTCGTCGTCCGCCCCGGGCCCCGGCGGCTCGTCCCCCGCCCGGTAGGCGAACCCGAGCAGCCCCCGATAGAACTCGGCGAGCCCCCGCGCGTCCGTACAGTCCAGCACCGTCTGCCGCAGCCTCGGCACGTCCTCGTCGCCCACACCCACCACCTCCGCCGCCCATCCTGCACCGTCAGGCCGCGTCGCCGAACGCACCCTCGCCGCGGAGCCCGCGCGGTTTGCCATATCGGCAACAATGCTTGCCATGTTCGCCGGGTCTGGCGCATCGTGTGCGCGGAGGTGGTCACGATGACCGAACGGCTGAATGAACGCTATGACGTGGTGGTGGTCGGCGGCGGCGCCGCGGGGCTGAGCGGTGCGCTGACGCTGGCGCGGGCGCGGCGGTCCGTCGCGGTGGTCGACGCCGGGGCGCCGCGGAACGCGCCCGCGTCCGGCGTGCACGGGCTGCTGGGGCTCGACGGCATCGCGCCCGCGGAGCTGCTGGAGCGCGGGCGCGGCGAGGTGCGGCGGTACGGCGGGCACGTGGTGTCCGGTGAGGTCGCCGCGGTGGCCCGCGAGGACGATGGCGGCGCGTTCGTGGTGACGCTGGCCGACGGCGGTGCCGTACGGGCGCGGCGGCTGCTGGTGGCCACCGGGCTGGGCGACGAGCTGCCGGACATCGCCGGGCTGCGCGAGCGGTGGGGCCGCGACGTGGTGCACTGCCCGTACTGCCACGGCTGGGAGGTCCGCGACCGCGCCATCGCCGTGATCGGGACCGGGCCGATGTCGGTGCACCAGGCGCTGCTGTTCCGCCAGTGGAGCGACGACGTCGTCTACTTCCCGCACACCAAGGCCGCGCCGGGCGCCGACGACGCCGCGCGGCTGGCCGCGCGCGGTGTCCGCGTGGTGGGCGGCGAGGTCGCGGCGGTGGAGTCCGGCGGCGACCGGATCACCGGCGTACGGCTGCGCGACGGCTCGGTGGTCGCCCGCGACGCGATCGCCGTCGCGACGCGGATGAACGCCTGCGCCGGCTTCCTGTCCGGAATCGGGCTCGCCCCGGTGCCGCACCCGGCGGGCGTCGGCGAATACGTCCCGGCCGACCCGACCGGTCGTACGGACGTGGCCGGGGTGTGGGTCGCGGGCAACGTCACCGACCTGACCGCCCAGGTGGGGCCGTCGGCGGCGGCCGGCACGCTCGCGGCCGCGCACATCAACGCCGACCTCGTCGAGGAGGAGACGCGGGCGGCCATGGCGCCGGTCAGCGCGTAGGCAGCGGCCGTACGTCCACGACCTGCTTCATGACCAGCGTGGACGTCAGCCGCTGTATGCCGGGGAGCGTGGCGAGCTGGTCGTCCTCGAGCCGCTGGTAGGCGCCGAGGTCGGCGGTCAGCACGCGCAGCAGGTAGTCGGGGTCGCCGAACAGCCGCTGCGCCTGGACGACCTGGGGGATCTTCGCGACGGCCTCCTCGAACCCGAGGAGGGTGTCGCGGTCCTCCTGGCGCATCGTGACGAAGACGAGCGCCTGGAACGTCAGGCCGAGCGCCTCGGGGTCGACGACCGCGCGGTAGCCGAGGATCGCCTTGCCGCGCTCCAGCTCCCGCAGGCGGCGGTGGCAGGGGGACACGCTCAGGCCGACGCGGGAGGCCAGCTCGGTGATCGTGAGGCGGCCCTCCTCCTGGAGCACGGCAAGGATCTTCCGGTCGATGGCGTCCATGGAGTAGATCCTTCCACTGGGGCGGCCGTACGGGCGAATTCTTGGGACCATCTTCCGGCCGTTCGCCGGTAGTTTCCCCTCAGAACCCGATTTCTGAGGAGGGCCGCCCATGCCCGCCGGATCGATCGCCGCATTTTTCGGCGTCGCGCTGCTGCTCATCGCCGTGCCGGGCGCCGACTGGGCGTTCACGATCAGCGCCGGGCTGCGCGGCCGGTCCGTGGTGCCCGCGGTGGGTGGCCTGGTGCTCGGCTACGCGGGCATGACCGTCGTGGTCGCGGCGGGCGTGGGGGCCGTCGTGGCGCAGACGCCGGCCGCGCTGACCGTGCTGACCGTCGTCGGGGGCGCGTACCTGGTGTGGCACGGGGTCCGGACGTTCGCCGCGCCGTCCGAGGTCGCCGCCGACGACGCGCCCGCGCGTACGGGCTGGGCGGCGGTCGCACGCGGGGTGGGGGTGAGCGGGCTCAACCCCAAGGGCCTGCTGATCTTCGTGGCGCTGCTGCCGCAGTTCACCGGGCCCGGGCGCGCGTGGCCGCTTGCGGTGCAGATGAGCGTGCTCGGCCTGGTGTTCATGGTGACGTGCGGGGTGTTCTACCTGGTGCTCGGCTCGGTGGCGCGCGGTGTGCTGCACGCCAGGCCGGCGGCGGCGCGGGTGGCCGGGCGGGTGTCCGGCGCGGGGATGGTCGCGGTGGGGGCCGCGCTGATCATCGACCGGCTGGTGTGAGGGGTGGTGGCCGTACGGGCTAGGCGGCGGTGAAGCGCAGCGTCAGGCCGAGGCGGTGGATCACGCGGCGGAACCACACCACGCAGATGCCCGCGCCGAGGCCGGCCAGCGCGATCGAGCCGAGGGTGGAGACCAGCACGGCGGTCTCCAGGGGCTGGGTGACGACCATCGCGGCGAGCATGATCGACAGCACCAGGAAGATCACCGACCACAGCCAGGTGGCGCCGCGGAAGAAGCGGTGGAGGTCGGCGTGGGTGATCCAGACGTGCGGCAGCGCGACGACCTCGCCGGCGAGCCGGCCCACCAGGGGGTTGCGCGTCGCGGCCGTACGGGCGAAGACCAGCGACAGGAGGAACTTCGCCAGCGGGATCTGGAGCAGGTAGATCCAGGTCTGCCCGGTCATGAACGCCAGCATCGTCTGCAGCGACAGCAGCACGACCGACATCACGACGAGCCCCGGCACCGCGCCCGTCATCACCTTGCGCGCGAGCGCCACCAGCCACGTGGCGGCAAGCCCCGCGATCAACCCGGGCCGCTGCCCGGCGACCGCGTCCACAATGAGGAACGCGCCCACAGGAACCCCGAACGACTCACCGAACGACACCGCTGCGGTCCGCAGCAGCCGCCAGGGTCGGGGAAGCTCGATGTGCTGAAGCACGCCGCCAGTGTAGGGGCGCCCCGTCCACCTTTCCGGCGTTTCCCCCAACTGGGTGTCGCACCCCCCTACACCCCCAACGCGTCCGGTATCCCCCACGCACCCGGCATCCCAAAGCCCCACCGAACCACCCGCACGCCCACCCGAAGTGACCCAACTCACCCCGCCACCCCCACCCGTCCACTCCCCCCATGGACGCCCGAACGAAGCGGACGGTTTCCCCACCAACAATCCAATCCCGCAAGCCCCCACCGCGCCCCCTCCACCGCGGCTGCTCCCAGGGCGGCCCCCCTTCACCCCACCCGACCACCACGCTCACAGCCCCACCGCACCGCACCCACGCCACGCACGGACGGGGACAGGGACGAACGCGGCCACCCCTCCCACCCCAACCCGCAACGAACGCCACCCGCCACCCGAGCGCGGGAGACCCACCCCCTCAACCCCACTGAACCCGCGCCACACGCGGACAGGGGGGAGATGCGGCCTCCCCCACTCCCTCAGCCAGGCCGGGATCGCGTTGGGTCCGGACGGGACGCGGCCCCCTCCACCCACCCCGCAGCGAGCGAGCGCCCCTATCCGAGGTCCGGGGACGCGGCCCGCCCCAACCGCACGGCAGGCGCGCCACACGCGGATGGGCGCAAGGAGCGTCCGCGGCCTTCCCGCACCTTGCTCCCTCAGCCACGCCGGGATCTGCGTTGCGGGACGGGGCAGGGGCGGACGCGGCCCCGTATCCGCGCTGCGCGCGGGCGGGGTGAGGGAGCGGGCGCCACCCGGGGGTGGGGAGTCTGGCCCCAGCACGTACGGGGCAGCGGGATGCGGCCTCCCCCGCCCCACCCCGGATCCACGTTGCGCCCGGATGGGACGGGAGCCGCACGCCTCCCCCGCCACAGGGCGCAGAGCGGAGCACGCCCGGGGGGCACATGCCGTACACGGGGTTGGGGCTGGGGTCGCCTCCCAGCGACCGGGAACGCGCCCGCGCTCAGAGAGACCGGCCTCGGAGACGCTGCGCACGGAGGGAGGTTCCGCGCTCCCGCGCGGGCCACCTTGGACGGGGAGGTGCGGAGTGCGGGCGCGGAGTGCAGGGCTGCGAGGCCCGCGGGGGAGGCACATAGCGCAAAAGCCACGAGGCGCAGGGCTACGAGGCCCACGGCGGAGACACGCAGCGCAGGAGTTACGGGGTTCGGGGCTGCGAGGCCCACGGGGGAGGCACGTGGCGCAGGAGTTACGGGCCGCAGGGAGCAGCGGGGGGTTACGGGACCACGATTACCGGGCGGCGGGCTGTACGGAGGAGGGTGGCGGCTACGGAGCCGAGCAGGCGGCTTACCTTGCTGCTTGAGCGGCCCACCACTATGGCGTCGGACTTGGTCTCCTCGGCCAGGGACTCCAGCTCGTGGGCTACGTCGCCTCGGCGGTGTTCGAAGCGCCACGTTATGCCGAACTCGCCCGCGGCCTCGGTTACGCGGGTTCGGAGTTCGTCGGCTACCTGCTCGGCGCTCTCCCAGGTTCCGGGGTCGGGGGCCAGGGAGGAGAACATGGACGGGGCGGCTATGAAGGCGATGATCAGGCGGGACTGCTCGCGCCTGGCGAGGCCGATCGCGAACGCCAGGGCGTCACGGCTCGGCTCCGTACCGTCGAAGCCGACCACCAGGTCGCCGACCCCGTCCTTGGCGATCTCGAACCCCCGCGCGTCCCCCGGCCACGCGCTCACCGCACACCGCTCTCGGCGGCCCGGCCCGTACGAGCACATCTCGTCATCGTGTCCCGTCCTCCTCCGCGCGTTCGTCCACAAGCGCAGCATCCCCCGTACGGCGGGCATTCCGCGCACGGCGGGGGAAGATCGCGGTCAGGGCCAGGGCGGCGGCGACCGGGGCGAAGACCGTGCCGGGGAGCTGGTAGCGCCAGGAGAACTCGAACAGGGAGGCCAGCAGCAGGACGGCGAGGGTGCTAGCCGTGAGGAGGGCGCAGACGCCGCGTACGGACGGGGTTCCGGGCGGCGGGCCGCGGCGGCGGACGCCCGCGGCGGCGAGGACGCCCATGAGGAGGCTGAGGCCCACGACCGTGCCGGGGAGGTAGCCGGCGCTCATCTGGTAGCCGCGGAGGAACCGCGCCAGGCCGGGTGACACCGTCGCGGGGTGGCCGCCGAAGTGGTCGGTGACCTCGGACGGGGTGGCGCCGACCGTGATCGGATAGGACGTCTGGAACTGCCAGCGCTTGATCGGCACCTGGTTGTCCAGGTCGACCTTGGTGGGGGCGAAGCCGCGCAGGAAGTCGGTGAGCACGGCGCCGGCGAAGTCGGCGGGCTGGTGGCGGTAGATGCGCACCCCGAAGTCGCCGAGCACGGTGTCCTTGTTCATGCCGCGCGGCGGCTGGTACGCCGAGGCGGGCGAGTCGGTGCCCCACATGAACTCGTCCACGCCGGGCCGGTGCTGGACGGGCTTCGTGGGGCACAGCGGCCGCTCGTAGGCGGGCATCTCCACGCCCTGGCAATTGGCGAACGTGGCGGCGCGCGCGTACAGGATGCGGCCGTGGGAGCTGCCGAGGCCGAGGTCGCCGTACTGCGACAGCGCCCACACGGAGTAGCCGGCCAGGGGTACGGCGAACGCGGCGAGCAGCGCGACCCCGCGCACGAGGCGGCGCCGCCAGCCGGGCACCGCGGTGACCAGGACGTAGACCAGCGCCAGCACAATCAACGGCTCCCCGACCGAGCGCACGGTGATCGCCGCGCCGATCGCCGCGCCCGCGACGACCACGGCGACCATGCCGGGCCGCGGACGCCACGCCAGCACGATCATGGCGACGGCCATCAGGGCCATGAACAGGCTGTCGGACATGACGAGCTGTTCGATCTGCACGATGTACGCGTCGAGCAGCACCGGCGCCGCGGCCAGCGCGGCCAGCCACGTGCGCACCCCGCGGCGTACGAGCATGGCGTACAGCGCGACGCCCATCGCGACGCCGAGACCGTGCTGCACGGCCGGGACGATCGCGATGTCGTGGACGTGCAGCAGGCCGCGCAGGAACAGGGTGTAGCCGAGCGGGTCGCTGCCGTCGATCGTGTGCAGGCCGATGTTGGCGAGGTAGCGGTAGGAGTCGACGTACAGCAGCGCGGGGCGGTACGCGAGCTGGGCGCAGACGCGCAGCGCGATGCCGGCGATCACCAGGACGGTGATCAGGGCGTGCCGCCGCAACGGGCGGCGCACGGACGGGGTGCCTGGTTCGCCGGGGGCGGTGATCGCCGGGGCGAGGGTGGTGCGAAGGGTCATGGTCGCTGAGTCGGGCCGGCCGGGACCGCCTCAGACCTCCTGTGCGGGGCTCGCGGAGGCACGCCAGTCGACCTTGGGTGTCAGCGCGGCGGTCTTGACGCGGTGAGCGTACCGCTTGGCGATGTCGAACATGGACGTGATCAGGGTGTCCGACAGCAGGTGCGGCTCCAGGCCGAGGTCGACGAGCGCGGTGTGCACGACCTTGTAGTGGTGGTCCTCATTCTCGACGCGCGGGTTGTCGAGGTAGTCGATGCGCACCTCGCCGGGGAACGTGCGCTGGACGAGCTCGGCGAGCGCCTGCACCGAGAACGACTCGGTCATCTGGTTGAAGACGCGGAACTCGCCGCGGTCGGCCGGGGCCGTACACGCCAGCTCGATGCAGCGGACGGTGTCGCGGATGTCGAGGAAGCCGCGGGTCTGGCCGCCGGTTCCGTAGACGGTGAGCGGCTGGCCGAGCACGGCCTGGATGACGAAGCGGTTCAGCACGGTGCCGAACACCGCGTCGTAGTCGAACCGGGTGGCGAGCCGGTCGTCGTTCGCGGTCTCGTCGGTCTGCTGGCCGTACACCACGCCCTGGTTGAGGTCGGTCGCGCGCAGCCCCCAGATGCGGCAGGCGAACTCCATGTTGTGGGAGTCGTGCACCTTGGACAGGTGGTAGAAGGAGCCGGGCCGCTTGGGGAACAGCACGCGGTCCGTACGGCCCTTGTGGGTCAGCTCCAGCCAGCCCTCCTCGATGTCGATGTTCGGGGTGCCGTACTCGCCCATGGTGCCGAGCTTGACGAGGTGGATCTCCGGGTCGATCTCCTTGATCGCGTACAGCAGGTTCAACGTGCCCACCACGTTGTTCGTCTGCGTGTACACCGCGTGCTTCCGGTCGATCATCGAATACG
>DASXYG010000089.1:0-75189 GCA_036502625.1 Streptosporangiaceae bacterium | reverse complement strand
ATCCCTGGGTCGTGGGTTCGAGTCCCACCCGCCCCACCGGTCATGACCAGCGGTGGAACACCCGAGGCATGCGACGGCCCCGGCGGGGATCCGTCTCCGCCGGGGCCGTCATATCGGGCGAGGAGATTCCTCGGTCCGCTGCTCGCGGCGTTGGCCTGAGACGAGCGGCGGGCCGGAAGGTAGACCGGTGATCGGGTGCCGGAGGCGTACCCCCCAGAACGCCGTCGGCCATCCGGCCGGCCTACCTTCGCCCCCCTATCCACTTCCGCGTGACGCGGTCCGATCAAGGTACGTCTACCGCGGGACGGAAAGAAACCCACGAAGCCTTTGGTGACGTCAATCTGCCCTACTGGCAATGCAACGTACCTATGCGGATATCCGTATGAACCCGCGACAACGCGATGGCGGGCTCAGGCGAACGGCCGGAAGCAGAGGAAACCCAGGCCGAGATCCGCGGCGATGGCGGCATCGCCCTGCGCGTCCGCGATGTATACGACGCGGTCCGCAGCGGCTCCGAGGTCAGCGATCGCAGCTCCCAGCAGGCCTCTCTTGTCGGGTCTGGCGCGAAGATCCGATCTCCCATAGACCCGGACGTTCGCGGCTAGCCCCGACGGCAAGGAGCGTTCGAGGATGTCGCGGGTCGAGCTCGCCAAGCCGCGTGTTACGACGGCCAGCCGTACGCACGCGTGTAGCGAGGTCAGGAGCGCGCACATCGCCGGATCGAGGAGCGAGCCCGCAATGAGGCGCTCCACGATGCCCCGCTTCACCCGTGCGAGTTCAAACGGGTCGGCGTCGATGCCCAGCGCCTCGACCAAGGACGCGGCCATAGCAACGGAATCGACGCCCCGGTCTAGGGCCTCGTGGATGATCGGCGGGGCCGCCGACGGCGACCAATCGTGGCCCAGTGCCCCGACCGCATATTTGAACGCGGCGACGTGTACCGGCGCGAAATCGAAGAGAGTGCCACCGAAATCCAGACAGCATGCGTCGTACGATCCGGCGCGAACCCACTCGATGACCGGCCCGGGGCCGGCACTAGGCGGCACGTTCGACGTCTCCGAAACACCGGACCAATTCGTACCACCGCTCGGAGAGCGTGGTGTCCTCACGTTCGAACGGCCGCTTGAAAAAGAAGCCGAGCTCCGGACGGAAGCCGCTACGGCGCGGGCCCGCGGACAACAGCCGCGCCAGATCCACGACCAAAGGCGCGGCCAACTCGGAGTCGGAGCCGCGCCAGTTGACTCGGACGGACACCTCCCCACCGAGCCACGATCGGACCTCGGCGGCGTCCCAGGACTCCTTCCGGTCGCCCCACTCCGGGAGGTACCTGATGTCGACCGCGTTGTGCGCGCGGTCCAGGCTGATCGCCTCGGTCTTGTCCGCCACCTTGGCGACACCGTACTCGGGCTCGCTCAGCACCAGGCCGTCGTGGTTGCCGATCAGGTTCGTCGAATACCAGCTCGACAGGGACAGACCACGCCGGCCGAATAGTTCGGCGAGGGCCACCTTGAGCATCGTCTGACCCGTACTACCGTCTCTGCCGGAGAGCTGGACGCCCCATTCCCGGGCGACGGCATTGAGCCGCCGGTACTCCAGGGTGAAGCTCGGGGTGAAGTCGACGAAGTCGGCGTTGGCGTGCACCGAGCCGAGGGCGTAGGCCACGGAACCGGGGAACTCGTCGGCCGGCCCCGAGAGGTCCTGGTCCGCGAAGCCCGCACGCGGTTTCCTCGACGGAGAGCCCAGGTAGACGACGACCACCCGTTCGGTACCGCTTCGCTCACGGAACGCGCGTATGTCATCCGCGACGATCCGGCTCGCGTCGTCCAGGCGGGCCGGCCGACGAACATTCGGTGCCCCCTCTGGCGCCGGGTGGTCGAGGGCGGACGTAACGGCAGGCATGAGATGGACCTGCGCGTCCTCGCAGCTTCGTGTGATGTGGTCGGGCAGATGTGCGTTGATCTTCAGGGTCTCGTAGAGGGGCCGGTCGAAGAAGTCCCATCCGCCGAGGACGAAGTCTGCGGCCGATGGAAGCTTCAGCGCCGAGAACGCCGGATGGCTGGTCACGCCGAACCGCTCTTTGACGACGCCCCGGCGCATCGCGGTTAGCCCGGCGAACACGGCCGACGCGGTCAACCCGTTTGCTCCCACCAGAAGGAGTCCCGTCGATCTCCCCGCCGTCATGGATCAACCACCCCTATGTGAGTTGAGCCACTGCTCCGCGAGCAGGGCGTCATCCGGTGTGTCGACGTCGAATATCGGGTCGATGGTCAGCTGCGCGACGCGTCCGGGAAGCATCGCGAGGATGTCCCGCATCAGCTCGGTGTCCCTCTTGGCCTCGGCAGTAGGGCGGTGCCGCGGCTGGCTCAGACACGCCTCCACCGCCACAGCGGACAGCCATCGAACGTTCCCGAAACAAAGCGGCGCCGGGTCGATGAGCTTTCCGAAGTCCGTGACGGTACGGGTGTCCGGGCCGACGTGGACCCAGATGGGCGTTTCGTCGTGGATGAATGTCGTCGCCAGGACCGCGATGTCCAGCGCGTCGCTGTTCTGCTCCGCGAATTTCCTGAGCTGCGCGTACGCGCCCGGCGGGGCGATGGTGTCGACCGTCGAGAGGAGGACGGGCTCGGTGCCGGCCGCGCCGAGGATCTCGCGGACGGAGAAGCCAGTGCCCATCCGCTCGGGCGCGTGAACGACGTCCAGTTGCAGGCCCGGCCACCGCCCCGCACGGATCACATCGAGCAGTTCATGATCCGTCTCCCGGGTCTCGACGATGACGCGATCGACGCCAGCGCCGCAGAACTGGTCAAGAACGTGCGAGAGCAACGAATGCCCGCCGACGCGCATGAGTGGCTTCGAGCCGTGCGCACCCTGCAATCGTGTACCGAATCCGCCGGCCATGATTCCACCGACCGTCATTCACGACCTCCTAGACGGGTCTGGCGCGCTTCTTCTGCCTCAACCGCTTCCTCGCGAGCGGGATCAGTTCCTCATCGATCCAGCGGCCGAGCTGATCGGGGTCGCGCCAACAGGGATCGATCAGGCTCCACACCAGGTCGAAGTCATCCGCGAAACGCTTACCGACAGCCGCGTCGATCGCGAACATGGAATTGAGTCGGTGTGAATCTCCTCGCCCGATGGGCTCATGCAAGACGATCACATTTTCGTCGATGACATGATACTTCATCGGAATCGATTCATCGGCGATCGCGATATGATAATTGTCGAACCGCTGAATCGCGTCCTTCCATTCCAGCAGCAGTTGCTCCATAAGCTGCGGCGTGAGCGGCCAGAGTTCTCCGGTGTGGGTGCCAGTCTGCGCGTAGCGGAGGATCCGCTCGCGTGGATAGATCTCACGGACCGTCGCACCGCGGCCGATCAGCTCGAAGAACGCGGTGCGACGGTTCCTCTGGCTTTCGATGTAGTGCCCGCGCTGCGCGTCCCCGTCGCCGAACCTGAGCCGCGCCACGTGTTCCACGGCCGCGGCCGGCAGGAAGTATGGAGCAATCCGGTTCTGTACGTAGCGGAAATCGTTCCCCCGGCGCTCCAACTCGGTGACCGCCTGGTGGTACTTCTCCGTCGAGGTGAACGTGAGGACCTCTGCGGGGGTCGCGCCCTCGATCGTGACTGCCGACGCCGCCCGCCCGGCGGTCTTACGGGCGTGAACGGTGAACACGACCCCGAGATGCACAGACAGCGCCCAAACACAGGCGAGGGCGAGCAGGACGTACGCGACCAAGGGCGTCGGCGTGATCTTCCGGGGCAGCACGTCCGCGATGACCGGCAGCAGGGGAAGGTAGCCCGCGGCCAGTAGCAGATGCACCCTGCCGCCGACTTCGAAGGCCGACGAGGCCGCCCACATTCCCGCTAATGTGAATATCGCGGTCACGGCCAGCCCGAGCAAGACGGCGCCGATTCCTGAGAAGGCGCCCCCTACCCATAGCAATGGGACCTCCCTAGCCGCTCACGTCCGGTTTCCCCCGAGGACGACACTGCCCTGGCCGACCGGGTCGATCACGGTCGTTCCCGTGGTGCCCGCACATGTCGACAACAACTTCCCGCGACTCGCAGTGTCAGCGTACTTCTCACCGAAATGGAACGGAATCAAGTAGCGGGGTCCCACCTCTCCGACAAGGGCCGCCAGGTCTTCGGCGGTGCTGTGGCCACGATCATGGATATTCGGCCCGCATTCGCTCGCTGTTCCGAAGCACTCGCCGATCAGGAGGTCGCATTCGTTGAGGATTTCGGCGTGGCCAGGCGTGGGGGCGGTGTCCGACGTGAAGGCCACGGACCGGCCGCCGACGAATCCCACAAACGAGCCGAAACAGGGCACGGTATGGGTGTTCGCAAATACGTTGATCGATACGTCTTCGCCTATGGCGTGAGGTTCGCCGACTTCCACTGGTGTCCAGTCGACGGCGAAGGTGCGTTCAGGGTATTGGATGGCCACAAGCTCGCGCGCGCCGCCGATGATCGACGAGTGAGCCACGACGGCCAACGGTGCGAGCGTGCCACTCGCAGCTCTTCCGATTAGCTGGCGCGTGAAAATGAAGTTCGCGAGCCCGCTCACGTGGTCGGAATGCAGGTGCGAGATATAGACCACGTTCACTGCGGTCGGGTCGATATTCAGGCGGCGCATGTTCCCAATGGGGTCGCAGCCCACATCGAGAACAATGGTGCTCGAATCGGTGTTCAGGAGAAATGATGTCGTCGGACCGGCGGCCGAGTGTGCCCAACAGCCGAGGACGCTGACGCGAATATCGTTTCCAGCGATTTCGGCCACGCCGCACGCCACCTTTCGGTCAATATTAGCCAGAATGATAACATTTCACCCCTTGGCAGGCAATGACGGCAAGGGCGCACGAAGCGAAGAAGAGCCACCCCGATGGACGGAGTGGCTCGAGGACGAATGACAGCTCCCGCGACTGGACTCGAACCAGTAACCTGCCGGTTAACAGCCGGCTGCTCTGCCAATTGAGCTACGCGGGATCGCGGTTCGCGGGCCGGGGTGCGGCCGTACCGACGCGCACTAGGTTAGCGCACCCGCGGACCCCTCCGCGCACGATGCCTACGGTGGTCGGGCACCGTATGGGCGGTAGGTTCGGGTGAGGAACGGCGGCCGTCGGGGTGCGGCCGGTTGTCGAGGCCGAGGAGGGCCAGATGCGCTATCGCGTGACGTTCGCCGCCGGGCTCGCGGTCGGATACGTACTTGGCGCCCGTGCGGGGCGTGAGCGGTACGAGCAGATCAAGCGCGCGGCGCGGCGGGCGGCCGACAGCCCGGCCGTGCAGGCGGCGGCCGGTGTGGTGCAGCAGCAGGCCGCGGGGCTCGCGGGCGCCGCGCGCGACAAGGCCGCCGAGAAGCTGCGCCTCCCCCGCCGCGACGCCGAGCAGACGGTCGCGTACGACCACCTCAACGGATCCGCCCCCCGCTGACGCACGTACGGCTGCGTCCCCCGTTGACCAGCCGCCTCTTCCCTACATGAACGCCGCGCGGGTGTCGGCCAGGAAGCGGTCGGCGGCCTCGGTGAGGGATGGGTCCGTGGGGTCGAGGCCGTCGTCGAAGCGGATGTGCCAGGTGACCTCGGTGCTGCGGGGCTCACGGCGGGCTACCACGCGCACGCCGAGGTCGCCGCGCAGCGGGGTGTGCTTGCTGATGAGGATCGAGGCCGTGACGCGGTCGTAGACGATGTCGGTGAGGCGGCCCGGCTCGGGGAGGTCCAGGGTGTGGGTGGCGCCGTCGGCGCCGTTCTCGCGCACCGCCAGCCGGTTGTCGCGCCAGAGGACGTGCTCGATGCCGGCCCATCCGAGCCGGACCGTACGCGACCCGTCGCGGTACACCAGGGCGCGGTCGGTGGCGATGACCGGCGCGTCGTCCGCGGTGAAGGCGTACGCCAGCAGGCGTTCGCCGCGGGGGCGCAGCTCGCGTACTGATTCGGGCGGGCCGATCCGTGACAACCAGCGCATGGGTTCACGGTATCGGGCCCGCCCGGCCGGACGGATCAGGTGGTCATTCGAGGTAGTCGCGCAGCATCTGCGCGCGCGAGGGGTGGCGCAGCTTGGCGAGGGTCTTCGACTCGATCTGCCGGATGCGTTCGCGGGTCACGCCGAACTCCCGGCCGACCTCCTCGAGGGTGCGCGGGTGGCCGTCGGTCAGGCCGAAGCGCAACTGGATGATGCGCTGCTCCCGCTCGGACAGGGACTCCAGGATCTCCCCCATCTGATCCTGCAACATGATGAACGCCGTGGCCTCGATCGGCACCACGGCGTCGCCGTCCTCGATGAAGTCGCCCAGGTTGGAGTCTTCTTCACCGATGGGCGACTGCAGCGAGACCGGTTCGAGCGCGATCCGCTGGATCTCCACGACGCGGTCGGGCGGCAGCGCCATCTCCGCGCCGATCTCCGCCGGGGACGGTTCCCGGCCGAGGTCCTGGTGGAGCTGGCGTTGCACGCGTACGAGCTTGTTGATGGTCTCCACCATGTGCACCGGAATGCGGATGGTGCGCGCCTGGTCGGCGATCGCCCTCGTGATCGCCTGCCTGATCCACCAGGTCGCGTACGTGGAGAACTTGTATCCCTTGGTGTAGTCGAACTTCTCGACGGCGCGGATCAGCCCGAGGTTGCCCTCCTGGATGAGGTCGAGGAACAGCATCCCCCGGCCGACGTACCGTTTCGCGATCGACACCACGAGGCGCAGGTTCGCCTCGATGAGGCGCTGTTTGGCCCGCCGCCCATCACGGACGAGCTGTTCGAGGTCGGGGGTCAGCTCGTGAGGAACCGTGCCGTCCGCCAGTTGCAATTTCTCCGTGGCGAACAGGCCGGCCTCGATTGATTTGGCGAGTTCTACTTCGTCTTCGGCCGTTAGCAGTGGGACTCGGCCGATCTCACGCAGGTAAATTCGGACAAGGTCGCTCGTTGGCGCACGTTTCCCGTTGTCGGCGACCCGC
This sequence comes from Streptosporangiaceae bacterium, assembly GCA_036502625.1. GTDB lineage: Bacteria > Actinomycetota > Actinomycetes > Streptosporangiales > Streptosporangiaceae > DASXYG01. Next base: position 68,248 of record DASXYG010000089.1, on the reverse strand, counting down.
GGCAGTTCTTCGGCTTCCGCCCCCTGGAAGTCGAGAACCTCTACCCCCTGTTCCGCGAGGACCTGCACGACGCCGTCCATGGCGTCGGCCGACAATTCGGAACGTTCAAGAGCAGCAGCGACGTCGTCAACGGTGACACCGCCCCGCTCCCGGCCACGCGCGACGAGGTCCGCAACCTGGGTCGGCGGCAGAGTCTCTGTCGGCAGCACCGTAGGGCCCACGGTGACAGTCTGCGTCAACAACCCGGGTTGTAGGGGGACCCATTTTTCTCACCCCAGGGCTATAGCGCGCCGATCCCCTGCTCCCGGACGGCGCGAAGCTCCTGTTCAAGAGCGATCAAGCGGGCGAACTGCGCGTTGTACTCATCAGGATTATCCACCGGATTGAGCCGCTGCAGGGCGCCTTTCGCGGACGCGAGCTCGCGGCTCAGCGGGATCTCCCTGAGCCGGGCAAGGAGCGACGCGGCGTACCGCTCGCCGGGCTCGCCGTCGGTGCGGGACGGCTCCACGGCATAGCGCGTGACCAGGTCGCGTACGGGTTCGTCGGTGGCGCGGTCGCGCAGGACATCGACCCAGTTGCCGGCCGCCGCCGTGACGCCGCCGCACTCGGCGATGAGCGTACGGATCGCGATGTGCGGCGGGTGGCTGTACGCGGTGGGGGGCACGGCGTCGAACGCCGGGCCGGCGAGCCCCGGCCGCTGGATGGCCAGCTTCAGCAGCTCGCCCTCGACCTGCGCGACCACCGGGTGGACCTGCGGCTCCGGCGGCTTCTGCGGCGCCCCTCCGCCCTCGGGCGCGGCACGCGGGCGCTCGCCCTCGCGCGCCGGCCGCGTACGGTCGCCGGCCTCGCCCTGGGCGCGCCGCTTGGCGTGGTCGGAGATGCGGCGCAGCACGAAGCGCTCGTCCATGATGCCGAGCCAGCGGTCGAGGTTCACGGCGTAGCGCTGGCGGATGCCGCGGTCCTTGATCGACGCGACGATCGGGGCCGCGGCGTCGAGCGCGGCGATCTGGCCCTCGGCGGTGTCGAGGTCGTAGCGGCTCATGACCTCGCGCACGGCGAACTCGAACAGCGGGGTGCGGGATGCCACGAGGTCGCGCACGGCCGCGTCGCCCTGCTTGATGCGCAGGTCGCACGGGTCAAGGCCGTCGCGCTGGACGGCCACGAAGGTCTGCGTGACGAACTTCTGCTCGTCGGCGAACGCGCGCAGGGCGGCGCGCTGGCCCGCGGAGTCGCCGTCGAACGTGAAGATCACCTCGCCGCGCAGCTCACCGGAGTCCATCAGCAGGCGGCGGAGGATCTTGATGTGGTCGTCGCCGAAGGACGTGCCGCAGGTGGCCACGGCGGTGGGCACGCCGGCGAGGTGGCAGGCCATGACGTCGGTGTAGCCCTCGACGATGACCGCCTGGCGGCCGCGCGCGATCTCCTTCTTCGCCAGGTCGGCGCCGTAGAGCACCGAGCCCTTGTGGAACAGCGGCGTCTCGGGGGTGTTGAGGTACTTCGGGCCGTCGTCGTTCTCGGCGAGGCGCCGCGCGCCGAACGCGATCACGTCGCCGGACAGCTCGCGGATGGGCCACATCAGGCGCCCGCGGAAGCGGTCCATCGGCCCGCGGCGGCCCTCCTTCGCCAGCCCGCTGCGCACCAGTTCCTGGTCGGTGAAGCCGCGGCCGCGCAGGTGGCGGACCAGCGCCTCCCACTCGGCGGGGGCGTAGCCGACCCCGAAGCGCTCGGCGTCGGCCCGCTCGAAGCCGCGCTCGGCGAGGAACCGGCGGCCGATCTCGGCGGCGGGGGTGGCGAGCTGCTCGGCGTAGAACTCCGCTGCCGCCCGGTTGGCCGCCACGAGGCGCGTACGCTCGCTGCGGTCGCGGCCCGGTACGTAGCCGCCCTCCTCGTACTGCAACTGCACGCCGGCGCGGGCCGCGAGGTGCTCCACCGCGTCGGTGAACGACACGTGGTCGATCTTCTGCACGAACGAGATGACGTCGCCGCCCTCTGAGCAGCCGAAGCAGTACCAAAGCCCGCGCGCGGGGGTGACGTTGAACGACGGGGACTTCTCGTCGTGGAAGGGGCACAGGCCCTTCAGCGAACCCCCGCCCGCGTTGCGGAGCTGGATGTACTCCCCGATCACCTCGTCGACCGGCGACCGCTCGCGCACGATCCGCAGGTCTTCGTCACGTATCCGCCCGGCCATGGGGCGAGTCTATGGCTGCCGTACGGCAGTAGAGTCACCGGTCATGAAACGGTCTGTCATGTGGGCCAAGCCATCCGGCTCGGAGTACGTCGAGGCGACCGTCACCGACGGCCGGATGACCGCGAACGGCTCCGCGATCGGCGGCGACCCGCTGCCGTACCGCCTGACGTACGAACTGGTCGCCGAGACCGACTACCGGAACATCGAATACGTCACGTCCCGGCTGATGCTCAAGGCGTCCGGGCTCGGCTGGCGGCGGTCGCTGGAGCTGACCCGGCTCGACGACGGCGGCTGGACGGTCAGCCCGTGGTCCGACGGCGAGCCGGGGCTCCCCCCGCCCGGCGGCGACCCGGCCGAGCTGCGCGGCGCGCTCGACGTCGATATCGAGGACTCACCGCTGACGAACTCCATGCCGGTCCTGCGCCACGGCCTGCACCGCGGGCTCGACCCGTACGGCCGCACGGTCGACTTCACGATGGTGTTCGTGACCGTGCCCGAGCTCACCACGCGGCTGGTCCCGCAGCACTACACGCCGCTGGACCGGGACAAGGGCGAGGCGACGGTGCGGTACTCGAGCGGCTCCTACACCGCCGAGTTGTCTTTCGATTCCCGCGGCTTCGTGCTCAACTATCCGGGGGTCGGCCGCCGGATCGAGCCGACCGTCTAGCGGGAGGAGCCGCGGTTGTCCACAGGAGCGCGCACACGGATCCGTACGCGACTGACGGCGGCGGGCGGGCTCGCCGCGCTGGCCCTGGCGGCGGGGCTGGCCGCGGCACCGGCGGCGAACGCGGCACCCGTACGCGCGGGCGCCGGCGCGCCGTGCGCCGCGGCCGCGCACGGCGGCGTGCGCCTCCCGGTCGGCCGGGGCGGCCACGTCGTGTTCGCGGTGGCCGCCGGCTACGGCACCACCTACGCGACCGTGACCGAGTGCGCGCGCACCCGCGGTGGCTGGCGGCAGATCCTGCGCGTGCCGGGGCGCATCGGCACCAAGGGCTACGCGCCGCCCGGTGAGAAGCGCGAGGGCGACGGCCGGACCCCGAGCGGGTCGTACTCCATCGACCGCGCCTTCGGCCTGGGGAACCCCGGCACGCGGCTGCGCTACCACCGGCTGCGGGCGTCGAACGAGTGCTGGGGCTCGACCATCGGCACCCCGGAGTACAACAGGTACTTCCACGGCACCTGCCGCGACACCGACGAGGACCTCGTCGCGATCGCCAAGGAGGGGCAGTACCGCGAGGCCGCGGTGATCAACTACAACCGCCCGCCGGACTCCCCGGTCGTGCCCGGCCTCGGATCGGCGATCTTCCTGCACATCAACGGCTCCGGCGCCACCGCCGGATGCGTCTCGGTGCCGGCGGGCGACGTCGACTTCATCCTGCGGACGCTGCGCCCCGGCGACCGCATCCTGATGGGCACGAGCGCGGTCCTGTTCAGGGGGTAGCCGGGGCGTGCGCGCCGGTCAGGTCAGGTCGGTCAGCGCCACCTCCGGGTCGCTGAGCCGCGGCTTGTCGACCGGGGCCGCGGAGCGGATCAGCGCCTGGATGTGCTCGTTGACGTCCCAGATGTTGACGTTCACGCCGGCGATGACGCGGTCGCGCGACACCCAGAACGCCAGGAACTCCAGCGAGCCGTCGTCGCCCGGCTCGATGCCGCCGCGCACCACGACCTCGTCGTACTCCCCCGGCGTGACGATCCCGGCGAACTCCATGCCGAGGTCGTACTGGTCGGAGAAGAAGAACGGCACGGGTTCGTACGTCACGTCCTGGCCGAGCATCGCGCGCGCCGCGGCCGGGCCGGAGTTCAGCGCGTTGTCCCAGTGCTCCACGCGCAGGCGGCCGCCGAGCACCGGGTGGTAGGCGTTCGCGACGTCGCCCGCGGCGTAGACGTCCGGGTCGGCGGTGCGCAGCGCGGAGTCGACGAGCACGCCGTTGTCGGTCTCCAGGCCGGACTCGCGGGCCAGGTCGTCGTTCGGGCGGGCGCCCACGCCGACGATCACGACGTCGGCGGGCAGCTCCGCGCCGTCGGAATCGACCACGGTGTAGGCGTCGCCGTCGCGGCGGATCTCGGTGACGCCCGTGCCGAGCCTGAGGTCGACGCCGTTGCGGCGGTGCAGGTCGGCGAACACGCCGCCCACCTCGGGCCCCAGCGTGCGGTACAGCGGGGTCTCCTCGGGCTCGACGATCGTGACCGGGCAGCCGTACGTACGGGCCGCGGCGGCGCATTCCAGGCCGATCCAGCCCGCGCCCACCACGACGACGCGCGCCGTGCCGCCGGACACCGCCGCGCGCAGCCGCTGCGAGTCGTCCATCGTGCGGAGGTGGAACAGTCCCGGGTCGTCGCCGCCGGGGACGTTCAGCCGGCGGGGGCTCGCGCCGGTGGCGAGCAGGAGCTTGTCGTACGCCACCTCGCCGCCGGGCTCGCAGGTGACGGTGCGCGCGGCGCGGTCGATCGCGGCCACCCGCGTGCCGAGCATCTGCTCGATGCGGTTCTCGGCGTAGAACCCCTCGTCGTGGACGTAGGCGGCGGACTCGTCCTCGGTGCCGAGCAGGTAGCCCTTGGACAGCGGAGGCCGTTCGTACGGACGGTGCCCGTCGTCGCCGATCAGCACGACGCGCCCGTCGAACCCCTCCTCCCGCAGTGTCTGCGCGGCCTTCGCCCCGGCGAGGCTTGCGCCTACGATCACATAGGTCCCGGGCATTGACGCCTCCAAGCTCGTGCGTGCGGTGGTGCTCATGGCGAATGGCGGCACAGCCGCCGGTGCCAGGCGAGTGCCGAGGTGTCGGTCAGCGAGGCGACCTGGTCCACCACGACGCGCAATCGCCCGGCATCGCCGCGGACGTGATCGTAGGCCGGACGCAGGTGTGGTTCCAGTGTTTCGGGCGCGCCGTCGCGCACGGATTCCACCAAGCCGATGATGAGGTCGCGCTGACGTGCGCGGCGCTCGGCCACCCCGGGGCCGTCCATGACGTAGTGGGCCGTGACGCCCTTCAGCAGCGCGCATTCCAGACGGGCCTGGCGCGGCACGACGAGATCGGCGGAGTACCTGGTCAGCGGGCCGGTTCCGTGGCGGGCGCGGGTGGCGGTCTCGGCCGCGCGGCAGAACCTGCCGATCAGCTCGCTGGTGAGGTTCTTGCAGGCGGCCAGCGACCGCGGCCCGCCGTCGTGGCCGGCCGGCCAGAACGGCAGCGCGACGAGGCCCGCGAACACCTCGCCGAGCTCGGCGGCGCCGGCGTCGCTGTACGCCGCGGCCGTACGGGCGCAGACCTCGCGGCGCTGGCCGGGGTCGCGCAGGGCGTCGAGGGTGACGTGGCCGGCGAGGAGGCCGTCCTCCAGGTCGTGCACGGAGTAGGCGATGTCGTCGGCCCAGTCCATCACCTGGGCCTCGAAGCTCGGCCGCGCGGCCGGGGCGCCCTCGCGCGCCCAGGCGAACGCCGGGAGGTCGTCGGCGAACGCGCAGTACTTCGCGGGGTCGGAGCCCGGCGGGCCGCCGCCGCGCGGCCAGGGGTACTTGATCACGGCGTCGAGCGTGGCGCGGGTGAGGTTCAGGCCGGCGGGGGTGTCGTCGGGCGCGAAGGTCTTCGCCTCCAGGCGGGTGAGCAGCCGGAGCGTCTGCGCGTTGCCCTCGAAGCCGCCGCACGGCGTGGCGAGGGCGTCGAGCGCCGCCTCGCCGTTGTGGCCGAACGGCGGATGGCCGAGGTCGTGCGCGAGGCAGGCGGCGTCGACGACGTCGGGATCGCAGCCGAGCAGCCGGCCCAGCTCACGGCCGATCTGCGCGCACTCGAGGGAATGGGTCAGGCGGGTGCGCGGGCTGAGCTGAGCGGCGTCGCCGTCGACCTGGACGACCTGGGTCTTCGCGGCCAGGCGCCGCAGCGCGGAGCTGTGCAGCACGCGGGCGCGGTCGCGTTCGAACGCGCCGCGCGCGGCGCGCTTGGGACCTTCGTCCACCCAGCGCGCCGTGTCGTGGCCGGCGTATCCCCCCGCCGTGGTACCCGGTTCGGTCATCACGGTCGAGCCTATGCACCCGCACCGACATCCGGACCGAACCGGGCCACCGCGGTACGGCGGCCCGGCCCGGTCCCGCGTTCAGCGGCTGTCGCTGCCCGCCGTCTCGATCGCGGCGCGCCCCGCCTCCAGCCGGGCGACCGGGATGCGGAACGGCGAGCAGGAGACGTAGTCGAGCCCGGACTCGTGGAAGAAGTGCACCGAGTCGGGGTCGCCGCCGTGCTCGCCGCAGATGCCGAGCTTGATGCCCGGCCGCGCGGCGCGGCCCTCGTCCACGGCGATCCGGATCAGCCGGCCCACGCCGTCGCGGTCCAGCGTCTCGAACGGCGAGACGCCGAACACGCCCTTGTCGAGGTACGCGGAGAAGAACGACGCCTCCACGTCGTCGCGGGAGAAGCCCCACGTGGTCTGGGTGAGGTCGTTCGTGCCGAAGGAGAAGAACTCCGCGGCCTCGGCGATCTCCCCCGCCGTCAGCGCCGCGCGGGGCAGCTCGATCATCGTGCCGATCGAGAAGCCGAGCTCGACGCCGTGCTCGTCGGACACCTCGCGCAGCACCCGCTGGCTCTCCTCGCGGATGATCTCCAGCTCCTGCACCGTGCCGACCAGCGGGATCATCACCTCGGGACGCGGGTCGCCGCCGGCCTCCAGGCGCCGCGCCGCGGCCTCCGCGATCGCCCGCACCTGCATCGTGAACAGGCCGCGTACGACCAGCCCCAGGCGCACGCCGCGCAGCCCCAGCATCGGGTTCTGCTCGTGCAGCTTGTGCACGGCCTGCAGCAGCCGCAGGTCGCCCTCGTTCTCCTCGCCGCGCGCCTCCGCCACGGCCACGCGTACGGACAGCTCCGTGATGTCCGGCAGGAACTCGTGCAGCGGCGGGTCGAGCAGCCGTACGGTCACCGGCAGCCCGTCCATCGCCTCGAAGATGCCGGTGAAGTCGTCGCGCTGCAGCGGCAGCAGATGCGCCAGGACGTCGTCGCGCTCGGCGTCGGTGTCGGCCAGGATCAGCCGCTCCACCTGCTGCCGCCGGTCGCCGAGGAACATGTGCTCGGTCCGGCAGAGGCCGATGCCCTGCGCGCCCATGCGGACGGCGCGCGCGGCGTCGTCGGGGTTGTCGGCGTTCGCGCGTACGGCCAGCCGCCGCGCGGCGTCGGCGTGCGTCATGACGCGGTGCACGGCGCGCACGAGCTCGTCGGCGTCGGCGCTCTCGGGGTCGAGCTCGCCGTCGAAGTAGCGCACCACCGGCGACGGCACGACCGGCACCTCGCCGAGGAAAACGTCGCCTGACGTGCCGTCGATGGAGATCACGTCGCCCTCCTCGACGGCGGTTCCGTCGTTGGCGGTGAACCTGCGGTTCTTCGTGTCGACGTGGAGGTCCTCGGCGCCGCACACGCAGGTCTTGCCCATGCCGCGGGCGACGACGGCGGCGTGGGACGTCTTGCCGCCGCGGCTGGTCAGGATGCCCTTGGCGGCGATCATGCCGTTCAGGTCGTCGGGGTTGGTCTCCCGGCGCACGAGGATGACGTCCTCGCCGCTGCGCGACCACTTGACCGCGGTGTAGGAGTCGAACACGACCTTGCCGCTGGCCGCGCCGGGCGAGGCGTTCATGCCGCTCCCGATGCGCTTCTTCGTGGCGCTCTCGTCGAAGCGGGGGAACATGAGCTGCGCGAGCTGGTCGCCGGTGACCCGGTCGACGGCCTCGTCCATGCCGATGAGGCCCTGGTCGACGAGCTGCGTGGCGATACGGAACGCGGCGCCCGCGGTGCGCTTGCCGACGCGGGTCTGCAGCATCCACAGCTTGCCGCGCTCGATGGTGAACTCGATGTCGCACAGGTCGCGGTAGTGGTTCTCCAGCGTCTCCATGATCCGCAGGAGCTCGTCGTACGACGCCTTGTCGATGCCCTCGAGGTCCTGGAGCGGCACCGTGTTGCGGATGCCCGCCACGACGTCCTCCCCCTGGGCGTTCTGGAGGTAGTCGCCGTAGATGCCCTGCTGGCCCGAGCCCGGGTCGCGGGTGAACGCCACGCCGGTGCCGGAGTCCATGCCGAGGTTGCCGAACACCATCGCGACGACGTTGACCGCCGTGCCGAGGTCGGTGGGGATGCGCTCCTGCCGCCGGTACAGGATCGCGCGCGGAGCGTTCCACGACTCGAAGACCGCGCTGATCGCGAGGGTCATCTGCTCGCGCGGGTCCTCGGGGAAGGGGCGCCCGGTCTGGTCGCGGACGACCGTCTTGTACGCCTCGACCACGCCGCGCAGGTCGCCGGCGTCGAGGTCCAGGTCGTTCTTCGTGGCCTTCGCCGTCTTGGCGTGCTCAAGGGCGTCGTCGAACAGCTCGCCGTCGATGCCGAGCACGGTCTTGCCGAACATCTGGATCAGGCGGCGGTAGGAGTCCCAGGCGAACCTGTCGCTGCCGGCCTGCCGGGCCAGGCCCTCGACCGACCGGTCGTTGAGGCCGACGTTCAGCACCGTCTCCATCATGCCGGGCATCGAGAACTTCGCCCCGGAGCGGACGCTCACCAGCAGCGGGTCGTCCGCGTCGCCGAGCTTCTTGCCCATGGCGTGTTCGAGCCGGTCGAGGTGGCCGGCGATCTCCTCGTCGAGCCCGTCCGGCATCGCCTTGTGGTTCAGGTAATGGCGGCAGGCGTCCGTGGTGATCGTGAAACCGGGTGGCACCGGCAGGCCGATGTTGGTCATCTCTGCCAGATTTGCGCCTTTGCCTCCCAGCAGATCCTTGAGGTCCTTGTTCCCCTCAGTGAAGTCGTACACGAGCTTGGGCACGAAGAGCTCCTTCGGCAGTGGTGCCACGCGCGATGCCCCGGACTCTACCCACCTGCGGAAACACCCCGGCGACCCGCACCGGAAGAATGTTGTTGACGCAGGTCATCCGGTATTTTTCGAGAAACCTGGAGACTTCTGTCGTTATAAGCAATTAGCCCGTACGGACGACGCCCTAACGCACGGTTCCGCAATTGCGGGCCGTACGGAAAACGTCCCCCTCGGCCGGCGGCCGAGGGGGACGCGGGCGGTCGTCGTCAGCGGGGCAGGCGCTCCGACAGATACGCCTCGGCCTGGTCGATGGAGACCCGCTCCTGCGACATGGTGTCGCGTTCGCGGATCGTCACCGCGTTGTCCTCCAGGGAGTCGAAGTCGACGGTCAGGCAGAACGGCGTGCCGATCTCGTCCTGGCGGCGGTAGCGGCGGCCGATGGCGCCCGCGTCGTCGAACTCGACGTTCCAGCGGCGGCGCAGCGTGGCGGCCAGGTCGCGGGCCTTCGGCGAGAGGTCGGTGTTGCGCGACAGCGGCAGCACCGCCGCCTTCACCGGGGCCAGCCGCGGGTCGAGCCGCATGACCGTGCGCTTCTCCATGACGCCCTTCGCGTTGGGCGCCTCGTCCTCGGTGTAGGCGTCGAGCAGGAACGTCAGCACGCAGCGGTCCACGCCGGCGGCGGGCTCGATGACGTACGGGATGTAGCGCGACCCCTTCTCCTGGTCGAAGAAGGAGAGGTCGACGCCGGAGTGCTCGGCGTGGGTCTTGAGGTCGAAGTCCGTACGGTTGGCGACGCCCTCGAGCTCGCCCCATTCCGAACCGGCGAAGTTGAAGCGGTACTCCACGTCGACCGTGCGCTTGGCGTAGTGGGCGAGCTTCTCCGCGGGGTGCTCGAACAGCCGCAGGTTCTCCTTGCGGATGCCCATGTCGAGGTACCACTGGAGGCGGGTGTCGATCCAGTACTGGTGCCAGTCTTCGTCGGTGCCCGGCTCGACGAAGAACTCCATCTCCATCTGCTCGAACTCCCGCGTACGGAAGATGAAGTTGCCCGGCGTGATCTCGTTGCGGAACGACTTGCCGATCTGGCCGATGCCGAACGGGACCTTGCGGCGGGCCGCCTGCTGGACGTTCTGGTAGTTGATGAAGATGCCCTGCGCGGTCTCCGGGCGGAGGTACGCCAGCCCGGACTCGTCCTCGACCGGGCCGAGGTAGGTCTTGAGCAGCATGTGGAACATGCGCGGCTCGGTGAACGACCCCTTCGCGCCGCAGTTGGGGCAGTTGAGGTCGGCGAGGCCGTTCTCCGGCTCGCGGCCGTGCTTCGCCTCGTAAGCCTCGATCAGGTGGTCGGCGCGGAACCGCTTGTGGCACGACTGGCACTCGGTCAGCGGGTCGACGAACTCCTCGACGTGGCCGCTGGCGACCCAGACGTCGCGCGCGAGGATGACGCTGGAGTCGAGGCCGACGACGTCGTCGCGCTCGGTGACCACGGAGCGCCACCACTGCTGCTTGATGTTGTTCTTCAGCTCGACGCCGAGCGGACCGTAGTCCCAGGACGCGCGCAGGCCACCGTAGATCTCACTCGACGGGAAGACGATCCCGCGGCGCTTCGCGAGGCTGACGATGGTGTCCATGACATCGGTACGGCGGGCCATGTGCGGTCTACTCCATCCGGCTGGCGGTCGGCGGTGGCGCTCCTGGGAAGCGCATCGAACTAGGAGATCCCCAGCTTAGAGGAGCCCGCGGGGTCCGCCGACCGGTTGCCGCGCCATGGCGCACGCCGGTATCAGGGTGTCATCGGCCGTTAGTACACATAACCGTCCACCCGGTTGCTGTCGATGCTCAGCTTCACGCCGCCGTGCGTCTCGTTGTGGGTGCCGCGGTACTGCTTGATCCGCTGCCGGTTCGGCCACCATGCGCCGTTCATGTACTTCGAGAGGGTGTTGGCCTTGCCGTCCCAGTGCGCGAACCAGACGCCGTCCGGCATGCGCCCGCCGGACGCGTGGCCGAGGTCCACGATCGTGGACGTCACGCTGCCGTACACGCCGGAGATGTGGCCGCGCGCGTGCAGCCGGTCGGTCCAGCCGCCGAGGAACTTCAGCACGCCCTGCTTGCACCACGACTTGGAGTTGTTGTAGCCCTCCATGTCGAAGTACAGCGGCGCCTTGGTGGACAGGCCGAACGCCTTCGCCTCGGAGATCGCGTCGTCCGCGGACTGCATGCCCTGCGCGCGCGCCTTCTTCGTGTTGATCTTCGAGCCGTACGGGCTGCACGGCGCCTGGAGCCCGACGTACGTGGGGATCAGCTTCCACCCGGACTTGCGCACCGACTTCACCCAGGACTTCGACAGGTTGCCGTCGCCGCACGCGCGCGCCGCGCCGCCGATGTAGATGTTGGCCGCCTGGAAGGACTTCCGCCAGGCGCGCATCGCCTTCAGCGACGGCGCGGTGCAGGCGTCGAAGCCCTTGCCGGTCATCCGCGCCGCGCGCACCGCGGGCAGCTTCTTCTTTTCCTTGGCCTTCTTCGCCTCGGGCTTGGCCGACGGCGACGCGTCCGGTGCGGGGCTGTAGGAGACCCCCGGCTCGGGCAGCGGCGGCTCCGGGTCGTGCGGCGCCGCCTGCGCCTCGGCCACGTGCCGTGCGGGCGGCGCGGCCGGGGCGGGTGCCCGCGGCGTGACGGTGACGGTCTTGGTGACGGTGACGGTCGGCACGGGCTTCGCCGCGGGCGCCTCCCGCGCGGCCGCCGGCGCCGGGGCGGGGGCCGGACGCGGCGCGGGCGCGCGCGCCATCAGCGGGGCGCGCTGCGCGGCCAGCGACATCGGCGGCGCCGCCGCGACGTGCCGGTCCGGTGCGCCGGCCGCCGCGGGACCGGGCGACGCGGAGCCGGAGCCGGCAGGAGACGGGGTGCCGCTCGGCGAACCGGGGCTGGGCGAGGGGCTGGCGGGCGGCGCGGGGCGCGCGGCCGGGGCGGACCGGGCGGGCGCGGCCGCGACACGGCCGCTGCGCACCACACGCTGCGCCTCTGTCTGCTGGTCGCCGTACGTCACGGTCATCAGGACGTCCGCCCCGCGGATCGCGACCTGCTGCTGGCGGCTCACCGACTCCGGCACGGCCATGTCCGGGTCCGGCGCCGACAGGTGGTGCACGGCCGGCGCGGCGGAGTCGTTCGCCGACTTCAGCGGCTCGATCAGCACCGCGTCCGTACGGCCGCGGACCCGCGCGGGGCACGCCTGGTCCGGCCCGGGATGCCCCAGGTAGACGGCATGGATGTCGAACCGCACGCAGCGGCCGGGGTCGCGTTGGAGGTCGTACACGGGCCACGCCGACGGCACCTGGAAGCGGAAGGTCCCGTAGGTCACGGTCTTCGTGGCCGGGCCCGCGGCCACGGTCTGGCCGGATGCCACGCCGGAGACGGCGGCCACGGTGCCGCTCGCGGCCGTGATCATGAGACCGGCCAGAAGTGCACGTCGCATGCGATCCCTCCACCGCCGAGAACACGAACGTGACAGATGGTGTGCATGCGACTACTGAATATCGCGGCCCCCACCCCGCACTTTGACATCTGATTGCCGAAAGCTGACCTGATGCATAGCGTCCGCCGGGCAACCCCTCGACCGCGTACGGCGGCCCGCGCACACGTCGCCACCGCGCCGCGGATCGGCCACACTGGGGGCATCTGCTCGCCGACCCGAGGAGCGACCGTGCCACCCAGGACGCCACCGAAGCGCTCGCCGCGGCCCCTGCCGAAGGGCGAGGCCATGCTCACCCCCGGCGCGTCCGGCATGCGCAAGGGCATCGAGGAGCGCAGCGCCGTAGCCATGGCGTTCCTCTACCAGCTTCCGCGCTGGGCGCTGCCGATCGGGCTGGCCGCCCTGCTGATCGCCGGGCTCGCCATCAGCGGCGTCATCGGCGCGGTGATCATCCTGGTGCTGACGGTGTTCCTCGGCTGGCTGGCGTACCTCTCGTGGCCGTCCATCGGCGCGCAGGCGCGGGTGCTGCGCGTCGCGGCCGCGGTCGTGCTGATCGGCCTCGCGGTCCTCCAGCTCGTGCTGTGAGGCGGCCGTCCGGGAAGCTCCGCGCGCCGGAAATCGTTTTCGTTTCCGATAGGCTTGTCCATGTACGCGGCAGTTGGAGGTGGCACCGTGGCCGGTAACCGGCGGGAGGACGTACGCGCCGCGCTGTCGGTGAGCGAGGGCTTCCGCAGCGCGCAGGACATCTACGCCGACCTCCGAGGATCCGGCTCCAAGATCGGCCTGACCACCGTCTACCGCGCGCTGCAGTCGCTGTCGGAGTCCGGCGACGTCGACTCCCTGCGCACCGACGACGGCGAGTCGGTCTACCGCGCGTGCGAGACCAGCGGGCACCACCACCACCTGGTCTGCCGCGTCTGCGGGCGCACCGTCGAGGTCAGCGGCCCCGCCGTGGAGCGCTGGGCGGAGGCCGTCGCCACGCAACACGGCTTCACGGGCGTCACGCACACGGTCGAGGTCTTCGGCACCTGCGCGGAGTGCTCGGCGCGGGCCTAGGCCTCGGGCGCGTCCGACTCGTTGGGCATGGCGGTGCCGTAGCGGCGGTCGCGGCCGGCGAAGATCTCGCAGGCGCGCCACAGGTCGCGGCGGTCGAAGTCGGGCCAGAGGGTGTCGAGGAAGACGAACTCGGCGTACGCCGACTGCCACAGCAGGAAGTTCGAGAAGCGCTGCTCGCCGGACGACCGCAGGAACAGGTCGACGTCGGGGATCTGCGGTTCGTCGAGGTAGCGGGCGAGCATCTTCTCGGTGATCTTGCCGGGGTTCACCCGGCCGTCGGCGACGTCCTGCGCGAGGCGGGCGGCGGCGTCGGTGATCTCCGCCCGGCCGCCGTAGTTCACGCAGAACTGGAGCGTCAGCGTGGAGTTGCCGCGCGTCATCTCCTCGGCGTCGCGCAGCTCGTTGATCACGCTCTTCCACAGCCGCCCCGGCCGGCCGGCCCAGCGGATGCGCACGCCCATGGCGTTCAGTTCGTCGCGCCTGCGGCGGATGACGTCGCGGTTGAAGCCCATGAGGAACCGCACCTCTTCGGGCGAGCGCCGCCAGTTCTCGGTGGAGAAGGCGTACGCCGAGAGGTACGGCACGCCGAGCTCGATGGCCCCCTCGATGGTGTCGAACAGGGAGAACTCGCCGGCCTTGTGGCCCTCGATGCGCGACAGCCCGCGCTTCTTCGCCCACCGGCCGTTGCCGTCCATCACGACGGCGACGTGGCGCGGCACCAGCTCGCCCGGGATCTTCGGCGGGCGGGCACCGCTGGGGTGGGGGGTGGGGGCGACGACTTTCGTGGACCTGCGCACGAAAAGTGAGTCTAGTGCCGCCCGGGTGCTCCTACTCGCGCTCGACGAGCGGCAGCGAGCGGATGCGGTGCTCCAGGTGCCACTGGAGGTAGGCGGCGACCAGGCCGCTGCAGTCGGCGCGGTTGCGGGCGGCGCTGGCGTCGGCCACCGGCCAGTCGCCGCGCAGCAGCGCGACCATCAGGCCCATCGTCTCCGGCGACGGGGTGGCCGCCGCGGACGGGCGGCAGCGCCCGCAGACCAGCCCGCCGCCGGCGACGCTGAACCAGCGGTGCGGGCCGGGGGTGGCGCATCCGGCGCATTCGTCGAGGGACGGGGCGTAGCCGCCGATGGCCAGCGAGCGCAGCAGGAACGCGTCGAGCACCAGGCGCGCGTCGTGGCTGCCGTCTCCGAGCGTGCGCAGCCCGCCGACCAGCAGCAGGAACTGCCGCATCGCCGGCTCCTTCTCCACCGGGGTGAGCTGCTCGCCGGTCTCCAGCATCGCGGTGCCCGCGGTGTAGCGCGGGTAGTCGGCGACGAGGGCCTTGCCGTACGGCCGGAGCGTCTCGGCCTGGGTGATCACGTCGAGCGTGCGGCCCTCGTGGAGTTGCAGGTCGACGTGGGTGAACGGCTCCAGGCGGGCGCCGAACCGCGACTTGGTGCGCCGGACGCCGCGGCCCACCGCGCGGACGCGGCCGGTGCGGCGGGTGAGGATCGTGATGATGCGGTCGGACTCACCCAGCTTCTGGGTGCGCAGCACGATTCCTTCATCCCGATAGAGGGTCACCTGGCCATTGTGGCGCAGGGGTACGACATCACAGGAAGCGAGGACCGGAAGGCCCTGACAGTCGATCACTAAGCGTGAAAATCTGGCGGCATGAGATGCTACATCGTGCCCCCGCACATCATGACGCACCTCGCGAATCGGCAGACCGACACCGACTATCGCGACCGCCTGTTCGGCTCACTGGAGATCGACCGCCGCAACCGTGACGGGCGCCGCCGCGGCCTGGTCGCTCCCCCGGCGGCCACCGGCGCCACGCCGAACCGCTCGATCTACGACGCCGGGCACACCCAGAACCTCCCCGGCACCGAGAAGCGCACGGAGGGCCAGGCCGCCTCGGGCGACACCGAGGTCGACACGTCGTACGACTGGCTCGGCGTGACCTTCGACTTCTACCTCAAGAACTTCCAGCGCAACTCCATCGACGGCGCCGGGCTCGGGCTGATCTCCAGCGTCCACTACGGCCAGGACTACGACAACGCCTTCTGGGACGGCAACCAGATGGTCTACGGCGACGGCGACGGCCACCTGTTCGTGGAGTTCACGAAGTCGCTCGACGTCACCGGCCACGAGCTGACCCACGGCGTCACGCAGTACACCGCGAACCTCGACTACCAGGGGCAGAGCGGCGCGCTGAACGAGTCGGTGTCCGACGTCTTCGGGGTGCAGATCAAGCAGTACCACCTCAACCAGACCGCTGATCAGGCCGACTGGCTGATCGGCGCCGACCTCCTCGGCCCGGACGTCCAGGGCGTGGCGCTGCGCTCCATGAAGGCGCCCGGCACCGCGTACGACGACGACCAGCTCGGCAAGGACCCCCAGCCGGGCACCATGGCCGACTACGTCGACACCAGCGACGACAACGGCGGCGTGCACATCAACTCCGGCATCCCCAACCGCGCGTTCTACCTCGCCGCGACCGGCATCGGCGGCTACGCATGGGAGAAGGCCGGGAAGATCTGGTACGCCACGCTCACCGGCGGCAAGCTCGCCTCCTCGGCCGACTTCGCGGCGTTCGCGGGCGCCACGATCGACTCCGCCCGCGACCTGTACGGCGACTCCTCCGATGAGGTGAACGCGGTGCGCGGCGCGTGGGACGGGGTAGGCGTCTCCGTGTGAAGGTGACGGCATGAAGATCAGCGTGACCCGTAGCGGCGGCTTCGCCGGCATGACGCGCCACGCCGAGGTGGACACCGCGGGACGGGCGGACGCCGACGCGTGGCACGCCCTGGTCGGCCGCGCCGACCTCGGGGCCGAGGGGCCGCCCGCCGGCCGCCCGGACCGCTACGTCTACCGCATCTCTGTGGACGGCAGGACCGCGCACGTCGGTGAGGCGGATCTCGACGACCCGACCCGCGAGCTCATCGACCGCGTCTTCGAGTCGGGCTCGTAGCCCGGCGGACGGGCGCCCCGCGAGACCGGGTCTCGCGGGGCGCCCGTCGCGTCGTCTCCTAGCGCGCGGCCCGGTTCACGGCGCTCACCACGGCCTTCAGCGACGCCGTGACGATGTTGTCGTCCACGCCGACGCCCCACAGGGTGCGGTCGCCGACGGCGCACTCGACGTACGCCGCGGCCGACGCGTCGCCGCCGGCGCTCATGGCGTGCTCCGCGTAGTCCTGCACGGTGACGTGGATGCCGATGGTGGCCAGGGCGTCGACGAACGCCGACACGGGGCCGTTGCCGGAGCCGGTGATCTCGCGGATCTCGCCGTCGGCGCGGACGTCCGCGCTGATCCGCTGCTCCCCGTTGGACTGCGACGAGCCGCGGTTGGCCAGCAGGCCGATGCGCGGCCCGTCGGCGAGGTACTCGTCGGAGAAGATCTTCCACATGCGGGCGGGCTCGACCTCGCCGCCCTCGTCGTCCGTGTGCGCCTGGACGACCTGGGAGAACTCGATCTGCAGGCGGCGCGGGAGGTCCAGGGCGTAGTCGCTCTTCAGGATGAACGCGACGCCGCCCTTGCCGGACTGGCTGTTCACCCGGATGACCGCCTCGTACGTACGGCCCACGTCCTTGGGGTCGATCGGCAGGTACGGCACCGCCCAGTGCGCGTCGCCCACGGGGATGCCGGCGGCTGCGGCCTCGTCGTCGATCCGCTCCAGGCCCTTCTTGATGGCGTCCTGGTGGGAGCCGGAGAAGGCGGTGTAGACCAGGTCGCCGGCGTACGGGTGGCGCTCGTGGACGCCGATCTGGTTGCAGTATTCGGCCGTACGGCGGATCTCGTCGATGTCGGAGAAGTCGATCCGCGGGTCGACGCCCTGGGAGAACAGGTTCAGGCCCAGCGTGACCAGGTCGACGTTGCCGGTGCGCTCGCCGTTGCCGAACAGGCAGCCCTCGACGCGCTGCGCGCCCGCCATGACGGCCAGCTCGGCGTCGGCCACCGCGGTGCCGCGGTCGTTGTGCGTGTGGACGGACAGGCAGACGTGGTCGCGCCGCGACAGGTTGCGGCTCATCCACTCGATCTGGTCGGCGTAGACGTTCGGCGTGGACCGCTCGACCGTGCACGGCAGGTTGACGACGATCTCCCGGCCGGGGCCCGGCTGCCAGACGTCCATGACCGCCTCGGTGATCTCCAGGGCGAAGTCGAGCTCGGTGTCCATGAAGATCTCCGGCGAGTACTCGTAGCCGAAGTCGGTGCCGGAGAGGTACTGCTCGGCGTACTTCATGACGGCGCGGGTGCCGTCGACGGCGACCGCCTTGCATTCCTCACGGCCGTCGCCCGGCCAGCCGAAGACGACCTTGCGGAACACCGGCGCCGCCGCGGCGTACATGTGCACGGTGGCCTGCCGCGCGCCCACCAGGCTCTGGATCGTGCGCTCGATCAGCTCCTCGCGCGCCTGCGTCAGCACGGAGATGCGGACGTCGTCGGGGATGAGCCCGCCGTCGATCAGCTCGCGGATGAAGTCGAAGTCGGTCTGGCTGGCCGCCGGGAACCCGACCTCGATCTCCTTGTAGCCCATGCGGACGAGCAGCTCGAACATCTTGTGCTTGCGCGCCGGGGTCATGGGGTCGATCAGCGCCTGGTTGCCGTCGCGCAGATCGGTGGACAGCCAGCGCGGCGCGGCGGAGATCGTACGGTCGGGCCACGTACGGTCGCGCAGGTCGACAGGCGTGAAAGGGGTGTAGCGATGGCAGGGCATACCGCTCGGCTGCTGCTGGAAACTCACGATCGTTGTGCTCCCTCGGTGGTGGCGAGGCCGACGTGCACGACGTCACTCCGCGGCGAGGGAGCCGGCCCTATCGGCCCCCGCCGCGGCAGCTAAGAAGCAGCACCACGTGGAACATCGTCACGAACGTTAGCAGAGTCCCGCCACCGCCTCGGTCTCCGGGCCCCGGAGCCGCACGTATCGTGACCGTGTCCGGTCCGATATCGGCGTACCTCTTTCCGTGACCGGGCCGTGCCGTTTAGCGTCGGGATATGACGGCGTCGGACGTCCGGGTGGGGGAAGTCATCGACAAGGCTCGGGAGCTGCCGCGTTCCCGGTGGGTACGCGTTCCGGCCGTCGTCACGCTTTTGTCGGCGGCGGCGCTCGCCGGGGGGACGTTCCTTCCCTGGCTGGAGACGACCGCGGGGCGGCCCGAGCTGAGCCTGCCCGGTGTCGGCAGCGGAACCGGTGTGATCGTGCTGCTGCTGGCGCTGACGGGCACCGCCGTGGCGCTCGGCGGGCTGCTGACCCGGCCGTTCATCACCGCCGCCGCGCTCGCCCCGGGCGCCGCGGCCGCGATCCTGGTCGTCCACGACCTGCTCGACGTCGTCGACGCCGCCACCAGCGACACCGGCCCGTCGTCGGTCGACATCGCGCCCGGCACGGGCGTCCTCGTCTGCGGTGTCGCCGCGTTCTCGGTGATCACCGGTGCGCTCGCGGCCCTGCTCATCGAGGCGGGACGGCGGCGGCGCTGACCGTCAGTCGGGGAAGCCGAGCTTGCGGAGCTGCTTGGGGTCGCGCTGCCAGTCCTTGGCGACCTTCACGCGGAGGTCGAGGTAGACGCGGGCGCCGAGCAGGCCCTCGATCTGGCGGCGGGCGCGCGAGCCGACCTCTTTCAGCCGGGTGCCCTTCGTGCCGATGACGATGGCCTTCTGGCTGGGGCGCTCGACGTACATGATCGCGTAGATGTCGATCAGGTCGTCGCGGCCCTCGCGTGGCTTCATCTCGTCGACGACCACGGCGATGGAGTGCGGCAGCTCCTCGCGCACGCCGTCGAGCGCGGCCTCGCGGACCAGCTCGGCGACCATCTGCTGCTCGGGTTCGTCGGTCAGCTCGCCGTCGGGGTAGAGCATCGGGCCGGGCGGCAGGTGGGCGACGAGCACGTCGGCCACGACGTCGACCTGGTCGCCGGTGGCCGCCGACACGGGCACGATGTCGGCCCACTCCCCCAGCTCGGACACCGCGACGAGCTGCTTCGCCACCTGCCCCTTGCTCGCCGCGTCGGTCTTCGTGACGAGCGCGACCACGGGGGTGCCGCGGACCTGGGCGAGCTGCTGCGCGATGTAGCGGTCGCCGCGGCCGACCGGGTCGGCCGCCGGTACGCAGAACGCGATGACGTCGACCTCGGTGAGCGTCGACCTGACCAGGCTGTCGAGCCGCTCGCCGAGGAGGGTGCGCGGGCGGTGCAGGCCCGGGGTGTCCACGATGATCAGTTGGGCGTCGTCGCGGTGCACGATGCCGCGGATCGCCCGGCGGGTCGTCTGCGGGCGGTCGCTGGTGATCGCGACCTTCGCGCCGACCATCGCGTTCATCAGCGTCGACTTGCCGACGTTCGGGCGGCCGACGAAGCAGGCGAACCCGGAGCGGAACTCGCGCCCGCCCGGCGGTGCATCGGTTTCGGAATGCGGCGTCGTCACGCGTTCAATTCTCCGGCATCGGCGCGACCGCCTGAGCCACTCGGCTCAGCGGTACGCGCCGAACACCGATCGGGCGATCGCCGCGGCGTCGTCGCGCATCGCCGTGACGCCGGGCCCGCCGTGCCACCGCTCGTAGCCGACCATGACGATCAGGTTGCCGCGGCGCGCCCACAGGTCCACATTGCGCAGCTCGCCGCCGTCGTACCGGCGCGCGGCGGCCTCGTCGCCGAGATGCCGCACCTTCTCGATGTCGCGGCCGGTCCACGTACGGGTCAGCTCCGCGGCGCCGCTCGTCGCGGCGGCGCCGTTCGCGCCCGGCGGCACCGCCTCCACGGTCACCACGAGCCCGTCGTCGCCGTGCGTCCAGGAGCATCCGGCGCTCAGCGCGCCGACCGAAGGGTCGCCCGGACTCGGCGCGCCCGGTACGCGGCGGGCGCCGTCGCGTACGTCGCGGCAGACGTCGTGCACCTTCCGCACCTCGCCCGGCCCGTACGCGGCGGTGCGCGCGGGACGCGCGGGCGCGCCGAGCCGGGCCAGCAGGGCGCGCGCGACGACCAGCGTGCCGCGCTCCAGGTCGCCGACGGGCGTGACGCGGCCGGACGCGGCGGCCTCCGACGTCGTCGTCTCCGCCTCGACCTGGAAGACCAGGTTCCGTACGCGGACGGCGACCGACACCGTGCGCCCCCACTGGAACGTGCCGATCGTCCGGGCGATCTTCGCCTCGTCGCCGTAGCCGGGCAGCGCCGAGCCCCGGCCGTACGCCCAGCCCGGCGGGCGGACGAACTCGTGCCGGGCCTCCTCGGTCGCGGTGTGGTCAGGCCGCGCGGGCGGCGGCTCGTACCGCACGCTCCGCACCGACAGCGTGCGGTGGACGGGTGCGTCGGAGTCCGGATCGCGCAGGTCGCAGGACGTGCCCGTGGCCGTGGGCGCCAGGCTGAGGCCGTTCAGGACGTCCGGGGTGAGCGCGGCGCAGAGGTCGCGCTCGGTGGTGAACTCGCCGCGCTGCCACCGCTGCGCGGTCGGCGTCGCGGTCGGTGACGGCGACGGATCCGGATCGCCGCTCGTGCATCCGGTCGCCGCCAGGACACCGGCCAGCACCGCACCGGCCGCCGCGAGACGCGCCCGCATCATGCCCCCACTCGCTTCGCCGCCGCGCGGGCGATCGTGTACGCGCAGTTCATCGCGTCGTCCGGGGCGTAGGCGTCGATGTCCCAGCAGCGGACGCGGATGAGCGTGTTGCGCGCCTGGACCAACACGATGCCGGCGCCGCCGTCGAGGATGTCGTCCTTCTCGTAGTGGGCGAACGCCTGGCCGCCGGGATGGCCGAGCGCGGTGAACACCGACTCGGCCGCCGTGCCGCCCGGGGTGTCGCGCGCGTCGAGGTACTGCCGTTCGTACTCGCGACGGGTGACCGCCGGGCCGGTGCCCAGCGGGTACGCGCCGCCGACCAGGAGCCAGTCGACGTCCACGCTGCGCCCGAGGCCGCCGGACCACGCGCACCGGTCGGCGGTGAGCCCGGCGGCGCCGCCGGTGCCCTCGCCGCCGAACAGGTAGCTCTCCTCGCGCTTCGCCCGCAGCTCCCGGTTGTCCACCGCGGCGCGCACCGCATCGGCGGGGACGAGGTCGCAGGCGGCCGGGACCGTACGGACCCGCGGCCCGGACGGCGGGGGCGCGGGCCGGGGCGTGCCGGTTACGGGCGCGCCGATCTGGCGCGCGAGCCGCACGGCCGCGGTGCGCGCGCCGTTCAGCGAGGCGGCGTCCAGGGGGTTCGCCGCGAAGTCGACGCCGTCTCGGGCGCGGTCCACGCCGCCGTACGTGATGCGCGCGGCCACGTTGCCCGCCTGGAACACGACGGTCGTGGCCACCTTGCCGCGCGTCTCCTCGGCCTCGGTCCAGGCCGCGGCGTCCGCGCCCAGGCCGGTCAGCGCGGTGACCGGGCCGAACTCGGCGTCCGCCGTGCGGGTCGCGCCGGTGATCATGCGGGTGAGGTCGGCGATGGCCGCGGCCGGGTCGGGCCGCCCGTCGTCGCCGGTGGCCAGCTCGAGGTCCACCTCGAGCGTGCGGCCGGACCCGGCGCCGTTCTCCCAGGTGCAGGAGTCCGAACCCGTGGACTGCTGCTCGGTCTTCTCCGCGGCGCCGACCAGCGGTTCGAGCACGGCGCGCGCCATGCCGCAGTCGTACGGCGCATTGCGGACGTACGGCCCGTGCGGCCGGTGGTCGGCGGCGCGCGCCGCGGCTACCGGGCCGTGGACGTCGTCGAGGGTGTCCGGACCCGCGCAGCCGCGCACCCCGGCGACGACCGCGGCCACCGCCACGACCCCGGCACCCGCGCCGAGGCCGATCCGCACCCGCTTGCCGCGCACCATCGCGCTCCCCTCGCCGACATGAGCCCCGAATCATGCCGTTGGACGGAGCGGAAAGTAAAGCGGTTCCCAAATCCTCTGGTGGGGCGGGTCAGGACGGCCGGACGCCGCGCGGCGTGCCGTCCGCGTCCGCGACGTGCACCGGCGCCGGGCCGAGATCGCGCACGGCGGCCAGGTCGTCCTCGCCCGGGTCCTCCGCGCCCACCACGGCCGCCGCCTCCAGCCGGGTCGCGCCGCTGGACGCGGCCGTCGCCACCGCGAGCCGCAGCGCGGACAGGCGCAGCGACGGCAGCGCCACGTCGGCGGCGGTGTACGTACGGCCGGTCTCGTCACGCACCGCCGCACCGCTCGCCGTGCCGGACCGCGCCCGGCTGGACCGGGCGAGCGTGATGAGCTTGGCGTCTTCGGGATCGAGCTGCGATTCGGTCACGCGGGAAATCTTAGGCCGCGGCGGCGACGCGCTTGGCTACCGCGGTCGCGATCGCGTACGCGCAGTTCATGGCGGTGTCCGGGGAGTCGGTGGCGGTGTCGGTGCAGCGCGCCTGGATGCGGATGTTGCGTACGCGGATGGCCACGGTGCCGGTGCCGCCGCTGCCGCCGGTCGCGTACGCGGCGAACGCCTCGTCGCCGGGGGCGCGCAACGCGGTGAACACCGCGGCGCCGGGCCGGCCCGGCGGCGTCTCACGGGCGGCGCGGTAGGCGCGCACGTAGTCCCTGAGGGCCACGGACGCGCCGTCGCCGAGCGGCGGTGCGCCGGTCGCGACCAGCATGTCCACGTCCGCCCGGCGGCCGGAGCCGCCGCCCCACGCGCAGTAGTCGCGGGCGATGCCCCGCTCGGCGGCCCGGCCGGTGTACGGGTTCGCCGGCTGCCGCGCGAGCCCGTCGTCGCCCGCGGCGGCGCGCACGCTCGCCAGCGGCACGGCCGCGCAGGCGGACGGCGGGTTCCGTGCGGCCCGCGCCTCGGACGGCCTCTTGAGGTGCGGGGTTTCGTGCACGGGCGCGCCGACCGCGCGGGCCACGGACGCCGCGGCGGAGAACGCGCCGCGCAGCGTGATCGGCTCGACCGGCGTCAACGACAGGTCGAGGCCGTGCTTGCGGCGGTCCACCCCGCCGTAGCCGATCTCGGCCGCGACGTTCCCCACCTGGAACGCCACCCGGGTGACGGCGGTGCCGTGGTACACGCCGGGCCGGTGCGGGCGGCGCAGCGGCGTGCGCGCCCGCTTCTTGATCAGCGTCCACGCGGCGGCCTGCTGCCCCAGCCCGGACAGCCGCGTGACGGGCCCCGTCCTCCGCGCCGCGCTCGGTTTGGCCGCGTCGGCGATCATCTGGTCGACGGCGCCGACCGCGCCCGCGGGATCGGGGCGCCCGCCGCGGTCGGTGGCCACCCGCACCGTGACGGACAGGTAGTGCAGCGACCGGACGTCGCCGCCCCAGGTGCAGGTGTTCGCGCCGCGCGCCGCCTTCTCCCGCTTGCCCACCCGGCCGGCGAGCTTGCGCGCCAGCGCGGGCGGCACACCGCAGTCGCGCGGCACGGCGCGGGCGGTCGGGCCGTACGCCATGTGGTCGGCGGTACGGGCCGCGGCGACCGGGCCGTACACGTCGGCGAGGGTGTCCGGCGTGCCGAACGAATGCACCAGGATCGGCACGGCCACGGCCGCCACCCCGAGGACCGCGACGCCGACGGCCAGAACGCGCCCCAGGACGGTCCGCCACCGGCGACCGGGCGGCTTCTCCGGCGGCGCCTCGGCACCGTCGCCGTCCGGTTCATCGTCGGCCATCGCGCCCCCTCGACTGAGCCCAGCGCATTATGGCGTTCGCCGTACATTTACGCGAAACCGCCCCGGACCGGGCGGCGCCTAGGCGTCGGCGTGGTCGTCGGACTGCGCCAGGCCGTCCGCGGACCCGGCGTCCGGCTCGGACCCGGCCGCATCGGCATGCTCGACCAGGATGGTCTTGATGCGGTTGCGGCGGCCCGTGAGGCTCTCGGCGGTCAGCTTCAGCCCCGCGACCGTGGCCGTGGACCCGGCGATCGGCACCCGGCCGAGCGCCCCCGCGAGCAGGCCCGACACCGTCTCCACGTCGTCGGCGGAGATCTCCACGTCGAACAGCTCGGCGAGGTCCTCCACCGGGAGCCGGGCCGTGACGCGCATCGCGCCGCCGCCGAGCCGCTCCACCCGCGGCTCCTCCTGGTCGTACTCGTCGGCGATCTCCCCGACGATCTCCTCCAGGATGTCCTCGATGGTGACGAGGCCGGCGGTGCCGCCGTATTCGTCGATCACGATCGCGACGTGGATCTGCCGGGCCTGCATCTCGCGCATGAGGCCGTCGATCGGCTTGCTGTCCGGTACGTACGTCGCGGGGCGCATCACGGAGTCGATCGTCTCGACGGACTCGCCCTCGCGGTAGTCGTACACCCGGCGCACGAGGTCCTTGAGGTAGGCGATGCCGACGACGTCGTCGGAGTTCTCGCCCACGACCGGGATGCGGGAGAAGCCGCTGCGCAGCGCCAGCGACAGGCCCTGCCGCAGGGTGCGGGTGCGCTCGATGAACACCATGTCGGTACGCGGGACCATGACCTCGCGGACGAGGGTGTCGCCGAGCTCGAACACGGAGTGGATCATCTGCCGCTCGCCCGGCTCGATGAGCTGCCGCTGCTCGGCGAGGTCGACCAGGTCGCGCAGCTCCGCCTCGGTGGTGAACGGGCCGTCGCGGAACCCCTTGCCGGGGGTGAGCGCGTTGCCCAGCAGGATCAGCAGCTTCGGCAGCGGCCCGAGGACCCGGGTCAGCGGCGCGATCACGCTGGCCGCGACCAGCGAGACCGTATCCGGATGCTGGCGGCCGATCGTACGCGGGGACACGCCCACGGCGACGTAGCTGACCAGCACCATCACCACGGCGGCCGACACGAACGCGCGCCACGTGGCGCCCATCGCGTGGGTGAACGCCACGGTGACGATCACCGTGACCGTGACCTCGCAGACGACCCGCAGCAGCAGGATCAGGCTGACGTAGCGCGGCGCGTCGGCCAGCACCTCGGCCAGGCGGTCGGCCCCGCGCCGCCGGTCGCGGACGAGGTCGGCGACGCGGACGCGGGAGACGCGGCCGAGCGCCGTCTCGGCCGCCGCGAACAGCCAGCCGAGCGCGGTCAGCACGACCGCAACGACGATCATCATCGGCCCGGGGTCATCCCGGTACGTCCCCGGACTGGCTGCGCAGCTCGCGCCACGACGCGAGCAGCTCGGCCTGGATGCCGAACATCTCGCGGTGCTCGTCGGGCTCGGCGTGGTCGTAGCCGAGGAGGTGGAGGATGCCGTGCGTGCACAGGAGGTGCAGCTCGTCGGTCGTGCCGTGGCCGGCCTGCTCGCCCTGGCGGCGGGCCACCTCGGGGCACAGCACGACGTCGCCGAGCAGGCCCTGCTCCGGTTCGTCGTCCTCGTCGCGCGCGGACCCGGGGCGCAGTTCGTCCATCGGGAACGCGAGGACGTCGGTCGGGCCGGGTTCGTCCATCCACTTCTCGTGGAGGTCGCTCATGGTGGACTCGTCCACGCAGACGATGGACAGCTCGGCGAGCGGGTGGACGCCCATGCGGTCGAGGACGTGCCGCGCCAGCGCGGCCAGGGCGGTCTCGTCCACCTCCGCGCCCGACTCGTTCGCCACGTCGATGCTCATGGTTACCGTGCCCTGCGCTTGGTGTCGCGGCCGCCGTCGCGCCCGTTGCCGCGCCGCGCGCTGGTCTCCTCGTCGTAGCGCGCGTAGGCGTCGACGATGTCGCTGACGAGCTTGTGGCGGACGACGTCGGTGCTGGTCAGATAGCTGAAATGGATGTCGTCGACGCCCTCGAGGATGTCGCGCACGACGCGGAGGCCGCTCTGCGTGCCCGACGGGAGGTCGACCTGCGTGACGTCACCGGTGACGACGACCTTGGACCCGAACCCGAGCCGCGTGAGGAACATCTTCATCTGCTCGGGCGAGGTGTTCTGCGCCTCGTCGAGGATGATGAAGGAGTCGTTCAGCGACCTGCCCCGCATGTACGCAAGCGGGGCGACCTCGATGGTTCCGGCGCTGATCAGCCGCGGGATCGACTCGGGGTCGACCATGTCGTGCAGCGCGTCGTAGAGCGGCCGGAGGTACGGGTCGATCTTCTCGTACAGCGTGCCGGGCAGGTAGCCGAGGCGCTCGCCCGCCTCGACGGCCGGGCGGGTCAGGATGATCCGGTTGACCTCCTTGGCCTGCAGGGCCTGCACGGCCTTCGCCATGGCGAGGTAGGTCTTGCCGGTGCCCGCGGGGCCGATGCCGAAGACGATCGTGTGCGCGTCGATCGCGTCGACGTAGTGCTTCTGGTTGACGGTCTTCGGGCGGATCGTCTTGCCGCGCGTGGAGAGGATGTTGAGCGTCAGCACCTCGGCGGGGCGGGCCTCGCGGCCGCGCAGCATGCCGATGCTGCGCTCCACGGTCTCGGGTGTGAGGGGCGTGCCGCCGCTGAGCAGCTTGATCAGCTCCTCGAACACCGTCACGACGGCCGCGTTCTCGTCGGGGCGGCCGCTCACGGTGATCTCGTTGCCGCGGACGAGGATGTCGCTGCTGAACGCGCGCTCGACGACGTGCAGCAGTTCGTCGCGGGAGCCGAGGAGGCTCACCATGGACTGGCCGTCGGGAACGACGATCTTCACCTGGGTGCTGCCGTCCGCCGGGGCGCCGCCCGCCGGGGAACCGTTCTCCGCTGGCGCCCTGGGACCCGCGTGTGGCTGTGCTGTGCGCGACTGGGCTGAGTTCGACATGGGAGGGCCGTACGGCCTCGTCATCCCGCCTTTCCTACGATGGGCCCGCAACCGGACCCGGTGCATCCATCTTATCGATCCGCACCGACAACACCGGGCGTGTGACGCTGCTTCCCACCGAGGGTATTCGGTGCCTACCGGGGGTGTCCGCCGGTTTTCCGCGGCGTCATCCGGGTGGCCAGCCGAGGCCACGGCCACCGAGGACGTGCGCGTGGACGTGGAACACCGTCTGCCCGGCTTCGCGCCCGGTGTTGAAGACGATCCGGTAGCCGCCCTCGGCCACGCCGTCGGCCTCGGCCACCGCGGCGGCCGTGCGCACCACCTCGTCGAGCAGCCCCGCGTCGGCCTCCGCGAGCGCGGCGGCGTCGCGGTAGTGCGCGCGGGGGATCACGAGGACGTGCGTGGGCGCCTGCGGATTGATGTCACGGAACGCGAGCGCGCGCGGCGTCTCGCGCACCACGGTGGCGGGCACCTCGCCGCCGACGATCTTGCAGAACAGGCAGTCGGCGACCGGCGCCCCCGCGCCCGCCGACCCGGAAGACTCAGCCAACTCGTCCCTCCCGCGCTACGGCGCGCCCGCGGCGGCCGGGTATCAGCGATCTTGGCCAAGCATCGTACGGAAGTCCCCAGGCACAAGCGACCCCCGTTCCCCGGCGCGGCCCGGTTTTCCGCCACGCGCCGCCATCAGCCCCGTACGGCCGTTAGTCTTGGATCACTGGCGACGGCTCATGGCCTGACCCGATACGGCCGGGGGTGGCCACGGTCGTGTAATCGGACACGTTCTGGGTGACGCTGGGTGATGAACACACGCGAACCAGCGCCGTGCGCGTGCGTGACGGCGAGCCCGCCCCGAGATGACTTGAGAAAGAAGCATGCCCTTTCGTAAACCCCGCGCTAAGGGCGAGCGTCCCACTGATGTGACCGAAACCCTGGTGGCCGGAGTCCCGGTGGCGCAGGAGAGGTCGAGGATCGCATGGGATGCTGACGAGGCGGTGACCGCCTTGTACAGCGCGAATTTCCGTGCGCTCGTCCGCCTCTCAGCGCTCCTGGTGCGCGACGTCGCCACCGCCGAGGAAGTCGTGCAGGACTCATTCGTGGCCATGCACGGCGCCTGGCGGCGGCTCCGCGATCCCGACAAGGCGCTGTCGTACCTCAGGCAGTCCGTGGTGAATCGGTCGCGGTCAGTGCTGCGTCATCGCGCGGTGGCGGAGAAATACGCCCCCAAAGGCCTCCCTGACGCCCCCAGCGCCGAACACGGCGCGATGGGCCTGCTGGAGAGGTCCGCGGTGATCGAGGCGCTGCGCGCGCTGCCGGGGCGGCAGCGCGAGGCCCTGGTACTGCGGTACTACGGCGATCTGTCCGAAGCTCAGATCGCCGAAGCGATGGGGATCAGTCGAGGAGCCGTGAAGAGTCACACCGCACGTGGCATGGCCGCCCTGCGTTCGGTATTGGAGCAGGTGTCATGACACAGCCGCATGACGACGAGTACGGCGAGGTCCTGCGCCGCGTGCTCCGTGCGGAGGCGGAGGAGTGCACGCCGTCTGCGGAGGGGCTCGAGCGCATCCGCGCCCGTACACAAGCGAGCGAGGAGAACCGCGCCTGGTGGCAGATGCCCTGGATGCGGCCCGGCGAGACGATGGCCGTGCCGTGGCTGCGCCCGGCGCTGGCCGTCGGCGGCGCGTTCGTCATCGCCGCCGTGGTGATGGCGGGCACCCCGGGCATCCGGCATACCGTGCTCACCGCGCTCGGCGGCTCGCCGAACACCCCGTCGGGCAACTCCACGCCGATCAACGCGCCGACGAACACCCAGGGTTACCCGACGAACGGCTCCAACCCCGCCGCGACGCCCACGGGCACGAACGGGCCGAGCCAGGGTCCCGGCGGCGGCCCGTGCGGTCCGCCGCCCACCGGCGGCGGGGGTACGGTCACCGCGCTGCACACCCCGCGTGCGAGCACCTCGCCGAGCGCCTGCGATTCGCACACCCCGATGCCCACGTCGTCGACCCGGCCGACGGAGCCGACGCATCCGACCACCCCGCCGGACTCTCCCCCGCCGCACTCCTCGCCGCCGCCGGCCACGTCGGACTCCCCGACCGCGAACCCGCACCCGTCGGATTCCAACCCGGATCCGGCGTCTTCTCCGTGATGGGGGCGTTCACCAGCGGCCGCAGCGCGCCTGGATGACGGCCGCGGCGGCCGCGCCCGCCGTTGACGTACGCAGCACCGTCGGCCCGAGGCGCACGCTACGGGCCCCGGCCGCGGTGAACGCGGCGATCTCCTCCTCGCTGACACCGCCCTCGGGGCCGACCACCGCGACCACCGTGCCGGACTCCGGCAGGTCGAGCGCCGACAGCGGCTCGGCGGCCGCCTCGTGCAGCACCACCGCGAGCTCCGCGTCAGCGAGCCGCCGGACCACCTCGGACGTCTCCGCGACGTCCATGACCTCGGGGAACCACGCGCGCCTCGCCTGCTTCGCGGCCTCGCGCGCCGTTGCCCGCCACTTGGCCACGCCCTTGGCCGCGCGGTCGCCGCGCCAGCGGGCCACGCAGTGGGCGGCCTCCCACGGCACGATCGCGTCGACGCCGACCTCGGTCATGGTCTCCACGGCCAGCTCGCCCCGGTCGCCCTTGGCCAGCGCCTGCACGACGACGAGCGCGGGCACCGGCGCGGGCACGTCCGCGCGGTCGTGGACGGCGACCTCCAGGGTGTCCTTCCGCGCGGCGGTCACCTCGCCGCGTACGTAGCGCCCGGCGCCGTCGGTGAGGTCGACGCGCTCGCCGGGACGCAGCCGACGCACGGTCGCGGCGTGGCGGCCCTCCGGCCCGGTCAGCGTGACGTGGTCGTGGTCGAGCTGGGTGGTCTCGGCGAGGAAGACGGGCGCGCTCACCCAGGTGATCCTAGGCCGCGCCCGGTGTCCGTACGCCGGGTGCGGTGCGTGGCGGCGGCCGCCGCGCCGAGGAGCAGCAGGCCGGCGCCGATCAGCAGGCCGGTGCGCACCCCGCCGGCGCGGTCCGACAACGCCCCGGCCAGCACCGGGCCCACGCACTGGCCGAGCGCGAACGCCACCGTCATCCCGGCGATCGCGGGCGTCCAGTGGCGCTGCTCCAGGGTGCGGCGCACGGCGGCGGTCGTCGCGGTCACGACCGTCAGGAACGTTCCACCGAAGACCACGGCCGACGCGTACACCGGCGCCAGCCCGCCCGGCACCAGCGGCAGCGCGGCCCCCACGGTGAGGATCAGCAGGATCATCGCCATGCCCGCGCCGATCGGCATCCGGCCGAGCACGTGGCCCCAGAGGAACCCGGCGGCCACCGACATCAGGCCGAGCACCGCCCAGAACACGGTGATCTCCGTGCCGCCCGCGCCGTGCCGCTGGAGGTACGCCACGATGAACGTCATGTACGCGATGTAGCCCGCGCCGAACAGCGTGTACGCGACCAGCAGCCACGCCAGCGGGCGCACCGGCCACCGCCCGCCCCCGCGCCCGCGCGCCGGCCGCACCTCGGGCACCCGCCACGCCGCGGGCACGGCCACCGCGAGCGCGAGCACGCCCAGGGCGCCGAGCGCCAGCCACGCCCACCGCCACGATCCCGTGGTCAGCGCCGCGGGCACGAGCAGCCCGGACGCCACGATCCCCGCGCCGGGGCCGGCGAAGTAGACGCCGAGCAGCATCGTGGACGTACGGGTGGAGCGGCCGAACCCGAGCCGGGCGACCAGCCCGCCGCCGACCACGAACACCACCGCGCCGCTGGCCCCGGCGAGCAGCCGCGTCACCAGCAGCACGCCGACCTCTCCGGTCACCGCGGAGCCGAACAGCGCCGCGATCGTCACGATCAGCCCGCCGGCGAACGCCCACCGCTCGCCCACCCGCGCCGCGATCGGCACGGTGACCAGGGCGCCGACGAGGTAGCCGAGGGCGTTCGCGGTGTTGAGCGCGCCCGCGACCGCGAACGACCAGTGCAGGTCGGCGCGCATGTCGGGGAGCACGAGCGCGTACGCGAACCGGGCGAGCCCGAGCGCCACGGCCGGGCCGGCCATCAGCGCCAGCGCGAGCGGCAGCGCGTTCGCGGTGCGCCGGGACGTGTCGGTTGCGGTGTCCGTCACGAGCGGCCTCCGGCGGCCGCGCCGCGCGTACGGGCGGTGATCAGGACGTCGGCGATGTCCCGCGCGCGGGCAACCGGCGCGGCGTCGCCCTGGACGAGCACGCGGGCGTTGGCGCCGTCGATGAGCAGCAGCAGTTCCTCGCCGAGCGCCTCGGGGTCGGCGGCGCCCGCCTCGGCGGCCAGGCCGGCGAGCAGGCCGCGCCACCAGCTCTTGTGCGCGCGGGCCACGGCGCGCGGCGCGTCGTCGGCGGCGCTCGTCAGCTCGGCGGCGGCGTCGACGAACGCGCAGCCCCGGTTGCCGGTGGCCGCCTGATGGGCGGCGAGCCAGTCGAACAGCGCGAGCAGCCGCTCCCGCGCGGGCACGCCGGCCAGCGCCGCGAGGTGGCGCTCGACCTGGCCGCGCCGCGTGGTGTGCTGGTGTTCCAGCGCCGCGGCGACCAGCTCGGTCTTGGACCGGAAGTGCGCGTAGAGCGTCGGTTTCGACACGCCCGCGCGCGCCGCGATGGTGTCCACCCCGCTGGCGGTCACGCCGTGCCGGTAGAACTCCTCGGCCGCCGTCTCCGCGAGCCGCTGCCGCGCCGTGCCGCGCGGTGTTCTCGTCTCCACCCATCTTTACTAACCGGTCTGTTAAGTACGGGCAAGACCCGCCCGCACGTGACCCGCCTCACAGCGGCGATGACGAAGCCCGTACGGTCACGGGGCGCGCGGCCCCGTGACCGTACGGGCGTGTGGTGTCAGCGGCCGTTGAAGGCGTCGCGCAGGCGCGAGAAGAAGCCCTGCTGGCCGGGGACGAACTTGCCCGGCGGGCGCTCCTCGCCGCGGAGCTTGGCGAGCTGCTTGAGGAGGTCCTCCTGCTCGGCGTCGAGCTTCGAGGGGGTCTCCACGTTGACGTGGATGATGAGGTCGCCGCGGCCGGTCTCGTTGAGGTGGCGGACACCCTTGTCGTACATCGGTATCGCCTGGCCGTGCTGCGTGCCGGGACGGATGTCGACCTCTTCGGGGCCGTCGAGCGTCTCGACCGTGATGGCCGTGCCGAGGGCGGCGGCGGACATCGGCAGCGTGACCGTGCAGTGGAGGTCGTCGCCCTGCCGCTCGAAGATCGCGTGCGGGCGCAGCACGATCTCCAGGAACAGGTCGCCGGGCGGGCCGCCGCCGGGGCCGACCTCGCCCTCGCCGGCGAGCTGGATGTGCGTGCCGTCCTCGACGCCCGCCGGGATGCGGACCTTGAGCGTACGGCGGGTGCGGACGCGGCCGTCGCCGGAGCACTCGGGGCACGGCTGGCGGATGACCGAGCCGAAGCCGCCGCAGTTGGGGCAGGGCCTGCTGGTCATGACCTGGCCGAGGAACGACCGGGTGACCTGGCTGACCTCGCCCTTGCCGCCGCACATGTCGCACATCTCGGGCTGCGTTCCCGGCGCGGCGCCGTCACCGTGGCAGGTCTCGCAGACCACCGCGGTGTCGACGACCAGCTCGCGGGTGGTGCCGAACGCCGACTCGGCGAGGTCGAGCTCCACCCGGATGCTGGCGTTGCGCCCGCGCCGGGCGCGGCTGCGCGGACCGCGCGTGCCGCCCGCAGCGCCGAAGAAGGCGTCCATGATGTCGCTGAACGGGTTGCCCGCGCCGAAGCCGCCGGGTGCGGCGCCGCCCCCGGCGAACGGGTCGGCGCCGAGGTCGTACATCTGGCGTTTCTGGGGGTCCGACAGGACCTCGTACGCCTGAGTGACCTCCTTGAAACGCTCCTGCGTCTCGGGGTCCGGGTTGACGTCCGGATGCAGCTCTCGGGCGAGCCGCCGGTAGGCCTTCTTGATCTCGTCAGCTCCGGCGTCGCGACGGACGCCGAGGACGGCGTAGTAATCGTTTTCCACTACGACTCCGCGAGGATCTGACCGACGTACCGTGCCACTGCGCGCACCGCTCCCATCGTGCCCGGGTAGTCCATCCGTGTCGGTCCGAGCACCCCGAGCTTGGCCAGGACCTGGTCATTTGTTCCGTAACCCACCGAGACCACCGAGGCGCGGCTGAGCCCGGCATGGGCGTTCTCCTGCCCGATGCGGACCGTCAGGACCGTGGGGTCGGCGGTCTCCCCGAGCAGGCGCATCAGCACCACGTGTTCCTCCAGGGCCTCGAGAACGCTCCGCAGACTCTGGGAGAAGTCCGCCTCCGCGAGGTTGGCGGTGCCACTGAAGATGATCTTCTCTTCGTGGTTCTCCACAACGGTCTCGAGGAGTACCGAGACTACCGCTACCGCGTTGGCGCGTTCCTCGACTGCGACCTTTTCGGTGAGGCCGGCCACGCGGTCGGGGACGTCGGTCAGCCAGCAGCCGTCGACGGAGGTGTTCAGCACCGCCCTGAGGTGGGACAGCGCACCCTCGTCGATGGTGTCGGGCATCTCGACCATCCGCTGCTCGACGCGGCCGGTATCGGTGATGAGCACGAGCAGCATCCGCTTGTCGCCCGTCGCGACGAGCTCCACATGGCGGACCGTGGAGCGGGTCAGCGAGGGGTACTGCACGACCGCGACCTGGCGGGTGAGCTGGGCGAGCAGGCGGACCGTACGGGAGATGGTGTCGTCGAGGTCGTACGCGCCGGACAGGAACGTCTCGATCGCCCGGCGCTCCGGTACGGACAGCGGCTTGATCGACGACAGCCGGTCGACGAACAACCGGTAGCCGCGATCGGTGGGGATGCGCCCGGCGCTGGTGTGCGGCTGGGCGATGTACCCCTGCTCCTCCAACTGCGCCATGTCGTTGCGGACCGTCGCCGGGGAGACACCGAGATTGTGGCGATCCACGAGGGACTTCGATCCGACCGGCTCGTTGGTGGACACGTAATCCTCGACCACGGCGCGCAACACCGCGAGTTTGCGCTCGTCGAGCACGTGCTCACCTCCCTGGCACTCCGTGCGTATGAGTGCCAAGTCTATGGCCATTCGGAGGATCGTGCCCGGCCCGGCCGGGTCGTGGGGTTCGTTCATGGGCTCGACCAGGAACAACAATCCCGCGGGCCGATGGCATTCCGGGGCGTGGCGCATCCGGCTCGACGCGCCGCACCCGATTGCACCACGATGGCCATGTGAACACGCCTCCCCCGGTCGCCGTCGACCCCTCCGAGCTGCGCCCGCGCCGCAAATGGTTCTGGATCGCGGGCATCATCACCGGGGCCGGCATCCTCCTCGGGGTCGCCGGCGGTGTCGGGCTGTTCGTCTTCAGCGCGACGTCCGTGATCCCCTCGCCCCGTACGGTCCTCACCGACCAGGGCGGCGGCCACGGGTCCGGCAACGTCTCGATGACGGCGGCCAAGGAGTGGGCGGTGTTCAGCACCACCGACGCGAACTGGGAACTCACGTGCACGGCGGCCGGGCCGGGCGGCGCCGCGCGCGTCACCGACCCGGACGAGTCGATGAACTTCACCACGAACGGCGAGCAGTGGCACGAAGTGGCCAGGATCAAGGCGCCGGCCGCCGGCACGTACCACGTGAGCTGCGCACCCTCCGACCTCGCGTCCAGTACGGACATCACGTCCGCGCGCTACATGGTCGGTGAGGCGCCGAGCCTGGGGGTGTTCTTCGGCGGCCTGTTCGGCGGGTTCGCCGTGCTGTTCGGCGTGCCGTTCGTGGCCGTGATCGCCGCGGTGATCATCTCGGTCGTCACGGGTGTGCGCCGCGGCAACCACCGCAAGCGGCTGATGGCCGAGCGCTTCGGCGGCTACGGGCCGCCGCCGGGCCCGCCGCCGTACGCGGGCTAGGGGCTCAGCCGACGCGGTCGCGCTGGCTGCCGTGGCGCATGTGCCGCATGATCTTCTCGAACAGCGTCCAGCCGTCGGAGCTGCGGCCGTCGCCCAGGGTGTACCAGACGGTCGGGCCCGCGGGCGAGGGCAGTTGGCGCGCCACGCCGCCGGGCGGGTTGAGCGCGCGGTCCAGGCCGGCGTCGTTGACGCCCTCGGGGCCCACGACCATGCCCACCGGGGCGGGCAGGCCCTCCCAGTGGGCGGGCGAGGTGAGGTCGCCGCGGCCGGAGCGCATCTGCGCGAACATCGACACGACCTGGAACTCCGCCGCGAGCGCGCCCGCGATGTCCGGCAGCGCGATGACCGGCGGTTCGTCGTCCGGGCCGTAGCCGACCACCAGCGTGCCCCACTCCTCCACGCCGGACGACGACCGGGAGACGCGGATGCTGGCGATCGCCGGGCGCTCGCTGCCCGCGATGGTGAACATCCACGTCGGCTCGGGCATGCGGCGGCGGGCCAGCTCGGTGAGGTCCGTACGGCGCCACGGCTGGCCGATCGGCTCGCACGTGCCCCACCCGCGCGGCGGTTCGTCCGACAGCGCCTGGCACAGCCGCTCCAGCGAGCCGCCGAGCTGCATCTGCGCGGTAGCCGGGTTGGTGACGCGGAACGTGAGCGTGAGCTGGCTGCTGTCCGGCGGGTCGGCCAGGCCGAACGCGGGGACCAGCGACTCGTCGTCGGGGTCGGCCGGGACGAACGCGGCGCCGTCCCACACGAGCCGCACGCCGCCGAGGCCGTCGTAGTACTCGCCGCTGCGCGGCTCGCGGACCACCCAACGCGAGTTGGGGCCGGTGAGCATCAGCCGCAGCGGCATGGTGATGCGGGACGTGCTCGGGGTGACGATCTGGAGGCCGCGGCCGGAGTCGCCGGACATCTGGAGCGTGTCGGAGATCCACGTCGTGAACGGGACGACCGGTCGGTCCTGGAGGATGACGATGGCGGAGTCGGTCACCATGTCGACGATGGGCTGCGTCACTGCCGGCCCTCCTCTTCGTCGGCGGCGCCATCGGCCTGCGGCTCCGGGTCGGCCGCCTCTTCGGCCGCCGGGCCGGGATCGGGTTCGCCGTCGCCGGTATCGGCCATCGCGGGCCGCTCGCCCGTTTCGCCGGGCACCGGCTCCTCACCGGGCACGGCATGGCGGACGGGCTCGGAGACGGTGGGCGCCCACAGCACGCCGCCGCAGTCCTGCACGACCTGCTCGGCGAACCGGCGCGCGACGTCGGCCGCGCCCACGACGGCGCTCGCGGCGCGCGCCTCCACCCACCACACGGGCGTGCCCGCCTGCTCGGCGGTCTCCGGGCCGACGAGCCGCTCCACCTCGCCGGACACCTGGATGAACTGCGGCGCCTCGACCGACACCAGCGGACGGCCGTCGTCGTCGCACAGGTGGACGTTCGACTCGGCCGGCACCAGGTGGACGCGCTCACCCGCGGCGATCATCTGGGAGACCGTCGCCTGAACGTCGGGGGCGCCGCGCACGAGGGCGACGACGTCGTGACTCATCTCTGTCTCCTCAGACGCTCAGTGCAGGGCCGAACCGAGCAGCGTGGCGGCGATGCGCATCGCCGTGATGCGCGTCGACTCGGCGAGTCTCGACGGGTCGAGGACCGTTCCGGCGGCTAGCTGCCGATCATAAGGGAGTTCGATCACGCCGCAGCCGTGCGCCTGGAGCATCGAGCGGGCCTGCCCAAGGTCCGTGGCCTGGTGCGGGGCGTGGGTCACGAGGGTGACCAGGGTGCGCTGGATGAGCTGCGCGTGGTCGTTCGCCGACAGCCAGTCGAGCGCGCCGTTGGCGCTGAGCGCGCCGTCGACCGTGCCCGCCGTGACGAGGGCCAGGGTGTGCGCGCCGTCGAGCACGGCACCGGACAGCTCGTTGAGCAGGCCCGCGCCGCAGTCGACGACGGTGAGCGCGAAGAAGCGGCTCGCCGCCTCGAGCGCCGCGTCGTACTGCGCCTGGCTGAGCTGGTGGGTCGTCTGGTCGCGCCGCGTGCCCGGCAGCACCCACAGGCCGCTGGGGTGCTGGATGAGGTACGGCACCAGCTCCTCGAACGAGCGCGGCGCGGGCGACTCGGCCAGCTCGGCGAGTGTGCGCTGCGGGGCGATGCCGAGGCGCAGCGCCAGCGAGCCGAGGTCCGGGTCGGCGTCGACGACCAGGACGGGGTCCTCGCGGTAGTGCGCCAGGACGGTGCTCACCAGGGCGGCGATGGTCGTCTTGCCGGAGCCGCCGCGGATCGAGGAGATCGCGATGCGCCGCGGCGACGGCACCGGCTGGCGGAGCTGCTCGGCGAGGCGGCCCATCTCCTTGGCCGCGCCACCGCCCACCATGCGGCGCATGCGGCGGGCGGCCGGGTCGCCGTGGGCGACCTTGCCGGCCAGCGCCTCGGGCGGTGGCGGCGCACCGGGCGCCATGCCGGGCGCGCCGAAGCCCTGCGGGCCGGGCGCCGGGCCGTACGGACCGGGCGCGCCGCCCTCGGGGCCGTAGCCGGGCGGCGCCTGCTGCGGGTCGAACCCCTGGTGCGGGGCGTAGCCCTGCTGGGCGTCGCCGCCGTACGCGGGGGGCGGCACCGCCATGCCCTCGCCCGGGCCCATGCCGTAGGCGGGCGGCGGCACGAACGCCTGCTGCTCGCCGGACGCGCCGTAGCCGGGCGCCGGGTAGCCGGGCTGCTCCGGGTACGGCTGCTGGGCGCCGGACGGGTACTGCTCCTGCGGGCCGTAGCCGGGCCCGGGGCCGTACGGGCCGGGCGGACCGGGCGGGCCTTGCGGGCCCTGCGGGCCCTGCTGCTGGTCGCCGGGCTGCTGGCCGTACGCGGGCGCCGGGCCGTACGGGCCCTGGGGGTACGGCTGCTGCTCGCCGGACGGCGCCTGCGGGCCGGGGCCGTAGCCCGGCGGGCCGGGCGGGCCGTACGGGCCGTGCTCGGGCGGCGGGCCCTGCGGCCCCGGCTGCCCGGGGCCGTAGCCGGGCGGCGGGCCCGGGGGGTAGGGGGGCTGCTCGCCGGACGGACCCTGCGGCGGGGCGTACGGGGACGGCGGACCCGGGGCGTACGGGGGCTGCTCGCCGGACGGGCCGGGGCCGTACGGACCGGGCGGGTACGGCGGCTGCGCGCCCGATGGCCACGGCTGCTCGGGCGGCGCGTAGGGGGACGGCGGGCCCGGGGCGTACGGAGGCTGCTCGCCGGACGGGCCCGGGCCGTACGGACCGGGCGGGTACGGCGGCTGGGCGCCCCACGGCTGGTCCTGCGGGCCATAGCCGGGTCCGGGCGGGCCGTACGGGCCTGCCGGGCCGGGCGCGTAGCCGGGCGGCGGGCCGGGTGGCGGGCCGTACGGACCGGCGGACGGGTCGGCCACCGGGTGATGGCCGTTGACGGGCGGCGGCGTGAAGCCGGGCGGCGGGGTGTAGGGCTGCGGCATGTAGCCGAGCTGGGCGTCGTACGCCTGCTCGTCCTCCGGGCCGTACGAGGGGCCGTAGCCGTACGACGGATGGCCGTTGTCGGCCTGCGGAACGGGCTCCGGCTCGCCGCCCTCCGGCGCGTAGCTCTGCGCGCCGTACGGCTCGTAGCTCTCCTGCGGGCCCGAGCCGAAGCCGGGGATCAGCGGCTCTTCCTCCTGCGCGGGCGGGCCCGGTGGCGGCGGCATCATGCCGGGCGGCGCGAACTCCGCCGGCGGACCCGCGACCCCGGACGGGCCGGGATCGCCGGGATGGCCCGCGATCTCATGCTGCTCGGGCGGCCAATCGGGCTGCTCAGGCGCTGGGGCGGGCTCCGGCCGCGGCGGCGGGCCGAACTCGATGGGCGTCATCGCGTCCGGCGCCGGCGGCGCGCCGGCCGGGACACGATTAGCGTCGAGCTCGGCGAGAACAACGTTCTGCCAATCCGTGTCGGGCACCACGCCCCCTCAAGCGGTTGGACGAAACGGCAGCGGGACGACTACCGCCCGGGGTCAGCTTAGTGTCCGTGAAGGGAGGCGCGGCACACCCAAAGCGGCACACTTCGGCAAGGCCTGGCACGGTACCGTTTCAGCTCACCGTGAGGAGGGCGACCGTGCGAGGCAAGGACTACGGCGGCGATGTCCTGTCGGGCGACTGGCGGCGGCCGCGCCGCGGTCAGATCCCCGACGTGCCGGCCGAAATGGGGCTGGTCGCCGAGGACCCGTCAAGCGGGTTCTGCGGCGCGGTGGTCGAGTGCGCGAAGGACGGCGTCACGCTGGAGGACCGCCATGGGCGCCGCCGCCTGTTCCCGTTCACCAAGGCCGGGTTCCTGATCGACGGCAAGCCGGTGACGCTGGTCCGCCCGGTTGCGGCCTCTAAGGCGCCCGCGCGTACGGCGTCCGGTTCCGTCGCGGTGCGGCAGGAGCGCGCCCGGGTCGCCCGGGAGAGCCGCATCTACGTCGAGGGGATCCACGACGCCGAGCTCGTGGAGAAGATCTGGGGCGACGACCTCCGCGTCGAGGGCGTCGTCGTGGAGTACCTGGAGGGCGTGGACGAACTGCCGCGCATCGCCGCGGAGTTCGGCCCGGAGCCGGGCCGGCGCCTCGGCGTCCTAGTGGACCACCTCGTGCCGGGCAGCAAGGAGAGCCGTATCGCCGCCGAGGTCACCGCGGCGCACGATCCGTACGTCCTGGTCGTGGGCCATCCGTACATCGACGTCTGGCAGGCCGTGAAGCCGTCGGTGCTCGGCATCGACGCGTGGCCGGACGTACCCCGCGGCACACCCTGGAAGGAGGGTGTGCTCGCGGCCATCGGCTGGGACATGGTGCCCGGGGCGGCCTGGAAGCGCATCCTCGGCCGGGTCGGCCGCTTCACCGACCTGGAACCCGAGCTGCTCGGCCGCGTCGAGGAACTGATCGACTTCACCACCGCGTCCGAGTAGCGACGCAGCGCTACGCGAGGAGCGAACCATGACCGACACGCCGCCGACCCCCGAACCGCCGCGCGAGCCGCCGAAGACGCCGCGGCCCAACCCCGACGACAACTGGCCGGACTTCAGCGCGTCCGCGACCGGCGGCGGCGCCGCGCCGCCGACGGGCCCTGGACAGCCGCCGCCCCCGAGACCCGGCCCAGGTCCGGGTCCCGGCGGCCCCGGCTACGGGCCTCCGGCCGGGCCGCCGCCGTGGCAGGGCGGCCCGCCCCCGTCCTCGGTCGGCGACGACCGCATGCTCGCCACGCTGGCCCACATCGGGGGCATCGTCGCGGGCTTCATCCCGGCGCTGATCATCTACCTGATCAAGAAGGACAGCTCGCCGTACGTCCGCAAGCAGGCCGCCGAGGCGCTGAACTTCCAGATCACGGTGACCATCGCGTCCATCGTGTCCGCGATCCTGATCGTCGTGGTCATCGGGTTGCTCCTGGTGATGGCCGTATGGGTGATCAACATCGTGTTCTGCATCATCGCCGGGGTCGCGGCCAACCGCGGCGACGACTACGAGTACCCGGCGTGGACGCGCATCAAGATGGTCACCTGACCGCGCGGGCCGCCGGACTCAGGTGAGGTCGCGGACGACCGCGTCGGCGAGCAGCCGCCCGCGCAGGGTCAGCACGGCCCGGCCGCCGGAGTGGGCGGCGGGGTCGAGCAGGCCGTCGGCGAGCGCCCGCTTCGCCGCCACGCGGCCGTCCGCGTCGAGCACGTCCAGGGGCAGCCCGGCGGCCAGCCGCAGCTCCAGCATGACCCGCTCCAGGTGGCGGTCCGCCGCGGTGAGCAGCTCGCGGCCCTGGCCGGGGCTCGCGTCGTCGGCGAGGCGCCGTGCGTACGCCGCGGGGTGGCGGACGTTCCACCAGCGCACACCGCCGACATGGCTGTGCGCGCCGGGGCCGACGCCCCACCAGTCGCCGTCGGTCCAGTAGAGGAGGTTGTGCGCGCAGCGCGCGGCGTCGTCGGCGGCCCAGTTGGAGACCTCGTACCAGCGCAGGCCCGCGGCGGTCAGCGCCTCCTCGGCCATCAGGTAGCGGTCGGCGAGGACGTCGTCGTCGGTCATGGGCAGCTCACCGCGGCGGATGCGGGCGGCCAGGCGCGTGCCGTCCTCGACGATCAGCGCGTACGCCGAGACGTGGTCGGGCTCAGCGGCCGTGGCCGAGGCGAGCGTGGCGCGCCAGTCGTCGTCGGTCTCCCCCGGGGTGCCGTAGATGAGGTCCAGGTTGACGTGGTCGAACCCGGCGGAGCGCGCCCACGCGACGCACTCCTGCGGGCGTCCGGGCGTGTGGCGGCGGTCGAGGACGGCGAGGACGTGCGGGCGGGCGCTCTGCATGCCGAACGACATACGGGTGAACCCGGCGGCGCGCAGCTCGGCGAGGTACGGCTCGTCGACGGACTCCGGGTTCGCCTCGGTGGTGACCTCCGCGTCCGGAGCCAGCCCGAACGTCGTGTCCACAGCGGCGAGGACCCGTCCAAGATCGGCGGCGGGCAGCAGGGTGGGCGTACCCCCGCCGACGAAGACCGTGGACACCTCGGGCGCGTCGCCAAGAACCCGCCGCGCCTGACGAATCTCGGCGATCGCCAGGTCAGCGTACGTCTCCCGCGAGGCACCTGAGCCGAGCTCGGTGGCGGTGTAGGTGTTGAAGTCGCAGTAGCCGCAGCGGGTGGCGCAGAACGGCACGTGAATGTACATGCCAAACGGCCGATCCCCCAGCCCCGCAAGCGCAGTGCCG
The DNA here is from genome assembly GCA_036502625.1 of Streptosporangiaceae bacterium. GTDB lineage: Bacteria > Actinomycetota > Actinomycetes > Streptosporangiales > Streptosporangiaceae > DASXYG01. The sequence goes on along the minus strand of DASXYG010000089.1, from coordinate 26,709 downwards.
GGCAAGGCCCCATCCACGGGCACCGGCTCACCATCCGGCGGCGCGGACGCCATCAGCCCCGCCCCCGCACGGTCTCGGCACGGCCATCCCACTTCACGGACGCCACCAGCCCAACCCCCGCACGGTCTTGGCACGGCCGTCCCACTTCGCGGGCGCCATCAGCCCCGCCCCCGTACGTTGCTCGGCGCGGCTGTCCCACTTCGCGGGCGCCACCAGCCCCGCCCCCGTACGTTGCTCGGCGCGGCCATCCCACTTCACGGACGCCATCACGCGCGCCCCAGGACGTTCTTAGCGTGGGCGTCCCATTTCGCGGAGTGGGTCGGCACGGCGAGGATGCGGCGGAGCTGTTCGGCGTCGCCGTAGTAGGCGCGTACGGCCTCGGCGGTGGTGGGCGCGTCGTCCGGCCGGTGGACCAGCTCCACGGCGTCGCCGGGCCCCACGTCGCCGGTCTCGAGAACGCGCAGGTAAGCGCCCGTACGCCCCTCAGCGGCGAACCGCTTCACCCACCCCTGCTCCCCCATCCAGGACCGGAACACGCCACAGGGAATGCGCGGCGACGTGACCTCCCCGAGCACGCTCCCGATGCGCCACCGCTCCCCGATCCGCGCCCCGGTCAGATCGAGCCCCAGGGTGGTGAGGTTCTCCCCGAACATCCCGTCCCGCAGATGCCGCCCGAGCACCCCACCCCAGTAATCAAGATCCTCCCGAGCGTAAAGATAGACAGCCTGATCAGGCCCCCCATGATTAACAAGATCAGCCTGCTCATCCCCAAGCAGCCCAAGCTCCCCCACCGCGGTACGCCCCGAAACGGCCCGCTTATCAATAGCAGTCCGCTTCATCCGCCCCGCCCAGCCCTCATCCCGAGCCCGCCCAACACTCACCGCAACAACCCGCGCCACCACCACCCCCAAAGGCTACGTGCTCAACCCCCCCGCTCCCCCACCACCTCATCCCCCGCAACCACCTCCACAGCCACCACCCGCGGCCTCCACCACCGCCATCGCCCTACCGCGCCACTCCATCGCCCGGCCCCGCACCCTCCCGGCCCCGCACCCTCCCGGCCCCGCGCTGCCGTGCCCGGCGGGCGCGGCAGCGCGGGGCCCGGTCCGGGCGGCTGTGGTGAGGGCATAGCCGGGGGGTGGCACGCCGGAGCGGAAGTGGCGTGGCCCGGGCGTGGGGATGGGGAGCGGGGTTATCCACAGAACGGGGTTCGGGGGGTGCTGGGTGGGTGGGGTGGCTGCGTAGCGTCACGGGACATGCGCCGATCCTCATCACGCCGCCGCGACAACGGCCACGACGCCTCCATTGCCGAGGCCCGCATCTGGAACGCCACCACGGGCGGCGACCAGCCCCCGGGCCCGCCCGTCCCCATCCCTCCCTTCCCGTACGGCGAGATCCCCCAGGGCGAGCCCCCTCCGGTGATCCCGCCACCCCCGGGCACCCCTCGCCCGGAGGAGGCCCCCGAGAGCGACGGCTTCATACCGTTCTCCGACGCCATCTCCGCCGCACCCCCGCCACCCTCGCCCGCCGCACCTCCATCCGCGGCGCCGGGGTCCGCGCCCCCATCCGCGGATCGGCAATCCCCAGAAGCCCCGCCCGGAGGCGATCCGCCGCCCGCGCGGTGGTCCATCGGCGCCACGGAGCGGCGCGGCCCGATGGCGCGGCTGCGTGCCCTGGTGACCGGTGACGAGCTGGATCCCGGGCGGCCGGGGCTGCGGGTGCTGATCACCGTGGCGGTGGTCGCGGCGCTGGTGGCCGTCGCGTTCTGGTGGCGGTCGCGGCCGCACGCGGAGCCGTTACCCGCGCCCGCGCCGGTCGCCCCGGCCGCGAGCCGCCAGGCGCCGATGGGCTCCCCTGGCGCGCTCGGCTCGCCGCCGGCCCCGGGCCTCACCCCGCCTGTGCCCGCCTCAGCGTCGCCAAGCGCGACCGCCGTGGTGGTCGATGTCGCGGGGAAGGTCCGGCACCCGGGTGTGGTGCGGCTGCCCCCGGGGTCGCGGGTGGTCGACGCCATCCGCGCCGCGGGCGGCGTCCGCTCCGGCGCGCATACGGACACCCTGAACCTGGCGCGCGTCGTGGTCGACGGCGAGCAGATCGTCGTCGGCGCGGCCTCCGCCGCGGGCCAGACCCCGCCTCCCGGCGTCCCGCCCGCGGGCGCCACCCCCGGCGCGACCCCGGGCACCCCCGTGAGCCTGAACAACGGCACCGCCGAGCAGTTCGACACGCTCCCCGGCGTCGGCCCGGTCCTCGCCAAGCGCATCATCGACTACCGCACCCAGCACGGCGGCTTCCACTCGGTCGACGAGCTCGGCGACGTCCAGGGCATCGGCCCGAAACGCATGGCCGACCTCAAGCCCCTGGTGACCCCGTGACCGCGCCACCCAGCACCCACCTGGCGGCCCCGGCGGCCGCCGCCTGGCTCGCCGCCCTGGCGGCCCAGGCCCTCCCCCCGTCCGCCACCACCCCCGCCATCTGGTCCTGCGCCATCCTCGCCCTCCTCGCCGTCGCAGCCGCCCTCGTCCCCTCCCACGACCAGAAGGAGGGCACACATCCGAAGCCCGCGCGCGGAGGCCGGTGGAGCAGCGGGCTTCGGCGAATGGTGGCCGCAGTTGTGGTGTGCGCCGCGGCGGGCGGGGTGGCCGGGGCCGTACGGGTGGACGCCGTACGCACCGGCCCGGTGGCGGTGATGGCGGAGCGGCATGCGCAGGTGAAGGCGGAGCTTGTCGTGACCGGGGCTGTGCGCCCCCTGGCGGCGTGCCCGGGGACGGCGTGCCGGCCGCGAACCCTCGTGCCCGCGCGGCTCGTGCGCGTGCGCGATGACGGCGGGTCCGCGCCGGGGCGGCCGGTCCGGGTGCGGCTCCCGGTTCTGGTGATCGCGGGCGCGGAGGCGGCGGCCCTGGCGGTCGGGCAGCCCTTCACGGCGTACGGCCGGCTCTCTCCCCCGCATCCGGGCGAGCTGCTCGCCGCCGTGGTGCTCGTCCGGGGGCGGGTGACCGACGTGCGCCGCCCGCCTCCGCCGTACTCCTTCGCGCAGACCGTGCGCGAGCGGCTACGGGAGCAGGCGTCGGCGCTGCCCCAGCCGGCGCGCGGCCTGCTGCCCGCGATCGTCGTCGGCGACCGCACCGGGGTGCCGCAGGAGACGAACGACCAGTTCCTCGCCGCCGGCATGACCCATCTGCTGGCCGTCAGCGGCGCCAACCTGGCGATCCTGGCGGCGGCCATCGCGGGCCTGGCGCGGCTCCTGCGCCGTCCGGTGCTCGCCGCGCTCGCGGCCCTCCCCGCGACGGCGCTGTTCGTCCTCGTGGCCGGGCCGGAGCCGAGCGTGCTCCGCGCGGCGGTCATGGGCACGATCGCGGCGGTCGCGCTGGCGTCGGGCCGCGAGCGCTCCGGGCTGCGCACCCTGTCCGTCGCGGTGCTCGCCCTGGTGCTGTTCGATCCGGAGCTGGCCAGGTCGTACGCCTTCGCGCTCTCGACGCTGGCCACCGCGGGCATCCTGGTGCTCGGCCCGCGCATCGCCGACCGCCTCGGCGCCCGGCTGCCCCGCTGGCTCGCCACCGCGCTCGCGATCCCCGTCGCCGCGGAGCTCGCGTGCGCCCCGGTCGTCGCGATGATGGCCGCGCAGGTGAGCGTCGTCGCCGTGCCGGCGAACCTGGTGGCCGACCCGCTGGTGGCGCCCGCGACGGTGCTGGGCGCGCTCGTCGCGGCGCTCGCCCCGGTCCTCCCGCAGGCCGCGGCCGTACTGGTGTGGCCGGCCGGGTGCGCGGTCGCGGGCATCGCCCTGGTCGCGCGGCTCGCCGCCGCCGTGCCACACGCGACGATCCCGTGGCCGGGCGGGCTCGTGGGCGCGGTGTCGCTGCTCGCGGCGATCGTCGCGGGTGCGCTGCTGATCCGCCGCCTCCGGCGGAGACACCGTGCCCTGATCGTCACGGCCGCCCTGACGGTCCTGGCGGTGGCGATCGCGTTCAAGGTGGCCGCCCCGGGCTGGCCCGCGCGGCACTGGCTGCTCACCGCGTGCGACGTCGGCCAGGGCGACGGCCTCGCGCTCGCCACCGGCGACGGCGGCGCCGTCGTGGTCGACACCGGTCCCCGGCCCGACCTCATGGACTCCTGCCTGCGCCGCCTCTCCGTCACCCGCGTGCCGCTGATGGTCCTCACGCACTTCCACGCCGACCACGCGGGCGGCGTCGACGGGGTGCTGAGCGGCCGCCGGGTGGGCGCGGTCGCGGCCAGCCCATACCACGTGCCGGCCGAGAGCTACGACCACGTGGCGCGGGCGCTGGCCGCCCGCCGCATCCCGCTGTGGACGGCCGTGCCCGGCTGGCGGGTGCGGATCGGCACGGCGGACCTCACCGTCCTCGGCCCGGCCCCCGAGACCGCGCGCGAGGCGTCCACGGAAGGCGACGACGCGGGCCCGAACGACGCCAGCGTGGTGCTCTACGCCCGCGACGGCCCGCTGACCGCGCTGCTCACCGGCGACGTCGAGCCGCCCGCGCAGGATGCCCTGCTCGCGTCCGGGGTGCCGCACGCCCAAGTCCTGAAGGTCCCGCATCACGGTTCCGCGAACCAGGATCCCGCGTTCCTGGCGGCGCCGGGCGCCCGCGCCGCGATCATCTCCGTCGGGCGGGACAACGGCTACGGCCACCCCTCGCCGCGTACGGTCGACCGCCTCCGCGGCCTCGGCACCGCGGTCTACCGCACCGATACCGACGGCGACGTCCAGGTCGCCGCCGACGGCCGCGGCGGCCTGGTGACCAGCATCCACCGGGCCGCGCCGTGACCCGCCGGGGCCGCGCTCACCGCCGAGACCGGCGCGCGCGTGCCAGACTGGCCGGGCCGGGCGGCGAGTAGGCGGAAAGGGACGCGATGCGGGCGGAGAGCAAGCGGCGGTACGTCACGTGGGTGCACCGCCGGATCAACCCGATCGTGCGCCGCCTCGCGCCCTACATCCCGGGCCAGGCGGTGATCGAGACGACCGGGCGGCGCACCGGCCTGACGCGCCGCAACCCGGTCGGCGGCCGCCGCGTCGGCAGGAGCTTCTGGCTGGTCTCCGAGCACGGCATGGCGTCCGGCTACGTCCGCAACATCGCGGCCGACCCGCGCGTGCGCGTGCAGCTCAACGGCCGCTGGTACACCGGCACGGCGCACCTGCTGCCGGACGACGACCCCGGTCAGCGGCTGCGCGAACTCCCGTGGTCCAACAGCGTCATGGTCAGGCTGGCCGGCACCGGCCTGCTCACCGTACGGATCGACCTCGACGGCCCGGCCACCTGACCGTACGGGCGCCCGTCAGTCGTCGTCCTTGTCGCGGTCCGGGAAGATCAGCGCGCTGACCTCGATGAAGACCTCTTCCGGGTGCGGCATGAACGGCACGTTCCGCAGCTCGTCGTACTGCCCCGTGGTGTCCAGCAGGATCGTGCCGTAGCCGAGCATCTCGCCCAGCCACGACCGGTTCAGGTTCAGGTCGGTGACCTTGCGCAACGGGCTCATCACGATCTTCCGGGTGATCACCCCGGAGAGGTACATGATCCGCTTGTCGGTCACCAGCAGCCGGTTCACCGACCAGTCGAGCGTACGGAGCATGAGGTAGCCGAGCGCGCCGAACCACAGCAGCCACACGATCGTCACGGCGATCGGCACGGTCCGCAGCAGCCCCGTCAGGGCGCCCGCCGCGAACAGCCCGCCGATCGCGATCGCCACCGGCGGCAGCAGCAGCGCCGGATGGTGCCGGAGGATCAGCACCTCGCGCTCGTGCGGCAGCAGTACGTTGGCGACCGCCGAGGGCACCCGGCCGTCGTCCGCCCGGATCCTCACCGCACCGTCCCGGGCGCACGTCCCATCCCGTATCGTGACACAGCGTAATCATCACATGCGGAGAGTTACATCGTGGTCACGCGTGTACGCCGGGCGTGCCGCGCCACCCCCGTCCGCGTGGCATGCTGCTTGCCATGGCCGACTCCGCACCCGCCCCGGTCACCGCGATCGTCGGCGACGAGGAACTGCTCGTCGAGCGCGCCGCCGCCGAGATCATCGCCGCCGCGCGGGCCGCCGACCCCGAAGCCGACGTCCACGACCTCGCCCCCGGCGCGTTCACCCCCGGCGACCTGATGGAGCTGACCTCGCCGTCGCTGTTCGGCGGCGGGCGCGTGGTCGTGCTCCGCGCCACGCAGGACCTCGGCAAGGACGCCGCCGGCGAGCTCATCGCCTACCTCGCCGACCCCGCGCCGGACGTCACGATGGTGCTGGTCCACGCGGGCGGCGGGAAGGGCAAGCCGCTGCTCGACGCCCTGAAGAAGGCGAAGATCGGCGTCGTCTCGTGCCCGAAGGTCACCAAGGCCAGCGAGCGCGTCGACTTCATCCGCTCGGAGGTCCGCCATGCGGGCCGGCAGATCACCGAGGACGCCGCGCGGTCGCTGCTCGACGCGGTCGGCGGCGACCTGCGCGAGCTGGCCTCGGCGTGCAGCCAGCTCACCTCCGACACCACCGGCCGCATCGACGACGACACCGTCGCCCGCTACCACAAGGGCCGCGCCGAGGCCACCGGCTTCAGCGTCGCCGACCGCGCGGTCGAGGGCCGCCTCGGCGACGCGCTCGAACAACTGCGCTGGGCGCTGGCGATCGGCACCTCGCCCGTGCTCATCACCAGCGCGCTGGCCCAGGGTGTGCGGTCGCTGGCGAAGGTCGGCGGCGCCCAGGAGCGCGGCATCCGCGGCCCGGGGCTGGCCCGCGAGCTCGGCATGCCGCCGTGGAAGATCCAGCGGGTGGAGCGGCAACTGCGCGGCTGGACGGCCGACGGCGTGTCGTCGGCGCTGCGGGTCGTCGCGGAGACCGACGCCCAGGTGAAGGGCGGCGGGGCCGACCCGGCGTACGCGCTGGAGAACGCCGTCACCCAGATCGTCGCCGCCCGCCGCCCGTAGCGGGAAACGCGACACCCCCGGCACCGGCGGGCGGACCCGGGTGGCGGGGGTGGTACGGGAATTCGGCCGGCGTCAGCCCGCGAGCGACGCGGCCTTCTTGGCGATCGCGCTCTTGCGGTTCGACGCCTGGTTCTTGTGGATGACGCCCTTGCTCGCGGCCTTGTCGAGCTGGCGGGAGGCGGCCTGCTGAAGCTGGTTCGCCTCCTCCACGTTCCCCGCTGCGGCCGCCTCGTGGAACTTGCGGATGGCGGTCTTCAGCGAGGACTTGACCGCCTTGTTGCGCTGCCGGTGCTTCTCGTTCTGCCGGTTGCGCTTGATCTGGGACTTGATGTTGGCCACGCGAAAGCCTCGCTCGATGTCGCATTGAAGTCAGGTCGTCCATGGGGTGCGACGCACATGGAGCCGAAACGACTGAGAGGGCCGGGCTCGCAATACACGTCAGCAGCGATTAAGGATAGCCGACATTCCAACCGCGCCCAAACCGTCCCCGTCATCGGGGTCACCGCGGCCGCACCCAGCCGTCCGTGTACGCACGCCAGTCCCGCGCCGTCGCCGTGAAGTCGGCGTACACCGCGACGCCGACACGCGTACGCGGACGCCCGCCGGCGCTCAGCCCCAGCCGCACCCCGAGCACCCCCGCCGCGGTCGTCTCGGCGCCGGGATCGTGCGTGTACGTCGCCTCGTGGTACGCCGGGACGCCGATCAGCAGCGCGGTCCCCTCGGGCACCGCGCGCAGCATCCGCCGGGTCTGGTCGGCGACGTAACCGCCGAACAGCGGCGCGGTCGGCATCACGCTGTCGTACGCCATGAGCGCCACCTGGTCGCACGCCCGCGCGACCTCCGTCATGTAGCCGGACGTCCAGTACTTGTCGCGCCCGGCCACCAGGTGCAGCGGCAGCCGCAGCCCGGCTACGGGTTCGAGCTGCGGCACCGACACGGACAGCGGGCGCCCGCCGAGCACGCCGCGCGTCTCGCGGAGCAGCACCGGCAGGCCCGGATCGCCGCTGCTCACCGGCTCGAAGTTGTAGTGGATCCCGTCGAACCCGGACCGGATCAGCCCGTCCGCGACGCCCACCGTGGCCCGCCGCGTCGCCCGGCTGGTGAGGTCGAACCCCTGGTCGACGCGTTGCCCGAGCCACGCCTGCACGCGCACGCCCGGCAGGTAGCGGTGCGCCGCGGCGACGAACGACCGCGCCTCCGGGTGCCGTCCCGACGGCAGCGTGCCGTCCCGGTTCAACGGCCCGACGTGCACGAACAGGTCGCGTACGCCGCTACCGCGCAGGCGGCCGGCGAACCGCCGTACGTCGCCGGCGTCGCGGCGGCCGTCGACCCACGCGTGGCCCATCCACACCGCGTCGTTCCCGCTGGAGCGCGCCCACGCGGCCGGGGTGCCGCCGTACGCCTGCCACGCAGCCGTCACCGGAAAGGCGGTCGCGCCGGCCGCGCCGCCGAGCACCAGGGCGAGCGCCACGCCCACGCCCACGGCGCAACGCCGTATCCTTTTCAAACGGTGCTCTCCCACAAGCCCACCGACGTTCACGGCCGCCGATCGGTTCCGGTACGACCCGCCGTTCGCGGAACCCTCCCGGGCAGGGCAAGCTAGAGAGCGTCACCAATCTGACCGAACGGATAACGCGTGCCCGCACCCGCGCCCAATCACACCGATCCCGCGCTGATCAGGAACTTCTCGATCATCGCGCACATCGACCACGGCAAGTCCACGCTCGCCGACCGGATGCTGCAGCTCACCGGCGTCGTGTCGGACCGCCAGATGCGCGCGCAGTACCTCGACCGCATGGACATCGAGCGCGAGCGCGGCATCACCATCAAGAGCCAGGCCGTCCGGCTGCCGTGGGGCTCCGATGACCAGACGTACGTCCTCAACCTGATCGACACCCCCGGCCACGTCGACTTCACGTACGAGGTGTCCCGGTCGCTGGCCGCGTGTGAGGGCGCCGTGCTGCTGGTCGACGCCGCGCAGGGCATCGAGGCGCAGACGCTGGCCAACCTCTACCTAGCGCTGGACGCCGACCTGCACATCATCCCGGTGCTGAACAAGATCGACTTGCCCGCCGCGCAGCCGGAGCGCTACGCCGAGGAGCTGGCCGGCATCATCGGCTGCGACCCGTCCGACGTCCTGCGCGTCTCCGCGAAGACCGGCGAAGGCGTCACCGACCTGCTGAACGAGATCGTCCGGCAGGTGCCCGCGCCCACCGGCGACGCCGCCGCGCCGCCGCGCGCGATGATCTTCGACTCCGTGTACGACACGTACCGCGGCGTGGTGACGTACGTCCGGGTCATCGACGGCCAGCTCAGCCGGCGCACCAAGTCGCTGATGATGTCCACCGGCGCCGCGCACGACACCCTCGAGGTCGGCGTCATCTCCCCGGAGCCGAAGCCGGTCGACGGCCTCGGCGTCGGCGAGGTCGGCTACCTCATCACCGGGGTCAAGGACGTACGGCAGGCCCGCGTCGGCGACACCGTCACCACGACCGGCGCCGACGTCAAGCCGCTGCCCGGCTACGACAACCCGCGCCCGATGGTGTTCTCCGGCCTGTATCCGGTCGACGGCGACGACTACCCCGAGCTGCGCGACGCGCTGGACAAACTGCGGCTCAACGACGCCGCGCTGGCGTACGAACCGGAGAGCTCGGCGGCGCTCGGCTTCGGCTTCCGCTGCGGCTTCCTCGGCCTGCTGCACATGGAGATCGTGCGCGAGCGGCTGGAGCGCGAGTTCGACCTGTCGCTGATCTCCACCGCGCCGAACGTCGTCTACCGCGTGATCATGGAGGACGGCGCCGAGCACGTCGTCACCAACCCCAGCGAGTTCCCCGAGGGCAAGGTCGCGTCGGTGTTCGAGCCGATCGTGCGGGCCACCGTCCTGGCCGGCAGCGAGCACATCGGCGCCGTCATGGAGCTGTGCCAGGGGCGGCGCGGCGTGCTGCTCGGCATGGACTACATCTCCACCGACCGCGTCGAGATCCGCTACACCCTGCCGCTCGCCGAGATCATCTTCGACTTCTTCGACCAGCTCAAGTCGCGCACCCGCGGCTACGCCTCGCTCGACTACGAGCCCAGCGGCGAGCAGGAGTCCGACCTCGTGAAGGTCGACATCCTGCTCCAGGGCGAGCCGGTGGACGCCTTCAGCCAGATCGTCCACCGCGACACCTCGCGCGAGTACGGCCTGGCCATGACGGCGAAGCTGAAGGAGCTGATCCCCCGCCAGCAGTACGAGGTGCCGATCCAGGCGGCGGTCGGGTCGCGCATCATCGCGCGGGAGAACATCCGCGCCATCCGCAAGGACGTCCTCGCCAAGTGCTACGGCGGCGACATCTCCCGTAAGCGGAAGCTGCTGGAGAAGCAGAAGGAGGGCAAGAAGCGGATGAAGACGATCGGCCGCGTCGACGTCCCCCAGGAGGCCTTCGTGGCCGCGCTCAGCACCGGCTCGCCGGCGGCGGAGAAGCCCAAGAAGTAGCCCGCGGTCAGACGGTCGCGACCAGGAGGTCTTCGCCGGTGGACATCCGGAGGCCGTCGGGGCGCCCGGCGAAGTAGCGCTCGTTGAGGCCGTTCGCCGACACGTGCGCGACGTCGGCGAACCCCGCCTCGCGGGCCATCGCCAGCATCTGCTCCGGGGCGAAGAAGCTGATGAACGGCGTGCCGGTCCCCCGGGCGCCGTCCTCGGCCATCTGCCGTCCGGGCCGGTCGTCGGCGTCGACCAGGTCGAGCGGGAGCTGGAACGTCATGACGAACGTGGAGCCGGGGGCGAGCGCGGCCATACGGCGCAGCGTCGCGGCGTTCGCGTCCTTGGTGAGGTACATGCTGACGCCCGTGGACGCCACCACGGCGGGCCGCGCCGCGTCGAACCCGGCGGCGGCGAGCGGATCCCACCAGGAGCCGCCGGCCTCGAAGTCGACCGGAACCAGGCGCAGCGAGTCGGGCACGCCGTAGCCGCATTCGTTCAGGCGGCGGCGCTTCCACGCCTGCGTCTCCGGCTGGTCGACCTCGAACACCCACAGGCCCGCGGTGTCCGTACGGCGCTGGGCGAACGTGTCGAGCCCGGCGCCGAGGACGACGTACTGCCCGAGGCCGCGGGCGGCGCGCTCGGCCACAAGGTCCTCGACGAACCGGGCGCGGGCCACGACGCCCGCGCGGAACCGGCTCGTGCCGGCCGGATGCATGTCGGGCCGGTCGCGCCAGCCGTTCTCGGGCGCGGCCAGCTCCAGGCCGATCTCGTCGGCGAGGACGTGCGGCGGCGGGTCGACCTGGACGTGCATGGCGCGCCACAGGGCGACCCGTACGGCGGTGTGGTCGGGCTCCGCGCTCACGACGGGTCACCGGCCGCCGGGGCCTGGAGGCTCCAGAGCCGCCCGTCGGGGTCGCGCACGGTCATCTCGCGGGTGCCGAAGTGGGTGGCCTCGAACGGCGCGACCACCTCGACCGCCGAGCCGGGGCGGAACGCGTCCGCGTCGGGCACCCGCAGGACCATGCGCGGCTCGCGGAGCTCCTGCCCCTCGGGGACCTCCGCGATGAAGACGTACGGCCCGTCGCCGTTGCGCAGTTGCCCGGATTCGTGATCGGTCGCGAACTCCAGCTCGAACCCGAGCCCCTGGAAGAACTTCGCGGCCTTCCCCCAGTTGTGGGTCTCGAGGAACACGGCCTCGATGCCGTCGGTGCCCATGTCAGCTCCCCTTCTCAGCGTCGTCGAGGTAGGCGCGCAACGCGTCGGCGACCAGCGCCGACAGCGACTGCTCCGACTCGATCGCCCGATGCTTGACCCGCTTGATCAGCCCAACGGGCAGGTACACGTTGAACTGCTTCACGTCATCGTCGCCCACGCGAGCATGCTAGCAAGCTAAGAAGCAAGACGGCAAGCGAGGGAGCGAGCGAGGAACGCGGCACCCATGCCCGTAAATTGCGATCTTGTGCTGAAGTGGGGAGGGGCGGCTTTTCCGTACGTCAATTCCGTCTTCGCGATGATGGGGTGATCGGAGGGTGACCGAAGGATGGACGGCGGCCAATTCCGCGCGTCTGCTGGTCCCTGGCTGCCGGCTCGGCTGGCGGTTCCGCGACCCGGAGAGCGTCTCGGAGCCCTTCCCCGAACCCGAGCCGCGGGAGGTGGCGCCCTCCCCGAACTGGGAGGAGCACATCTATGCGCGCCATCGCAGGTATCGGCGTCTGCGCCGTCTCGGCGGCTGGCTTCTCCTGCCGTTCGCAATAGGCTCGGTCGTGTTGGCGCTGCTCCTGGTAGCGGCCATCGCAAACCCGCGTTCGAGTTCGTCCGACGTCTCTATCGCATACGGCGGGATGGAACTTTTCGCCATCATTTTCGTATGTTCGGCCGTCCCCTACGGATTCCTCGCGTATAAGGCCGACCGGCGCCGGCCGCAAAAGCAGATCCGCAAGAAGCAGGACACCATTAGGCTCGAGCATCAACGGCAGTATGCCGAATGGCAGCAGCGAAAGGCCGCCCACCAGCGCGAACAGGCCGAAAAGGCGACCCGCGCCTACCGGTGGCTCCCCGTCGCGGTGCCGGGCGGCGGGCGGAGGCTGGACGTCGTCGGCGGCACCCCGTACGGCTGGGAGAGCGTGCTCACGGTGTACGGCGCGTCTCTGCTGTGCGAGCGGCCGGTCCTCGTCATCGACCTCTCCTGGAACGAGGTCGTCCACCCGCTCGCCGCGCTCGCCGCGAGCGCGGGCAGGGGTGTACGGGCCGAATGGCTTCCCGCGCGGCTGGCCGAGTCCGCCGTCTGCGCGGACCTCACCCCCGGGCAGCTCGTCGACGCCCTCGTCGCGGCCATCCACAGCCGTGACGAGACGCCCGGCGGCCGCGCGGAGCGCAGCCGCGACCACCACATCCTGAGCCGGCTCGCCACCGCGCTCACCGGCACCGTCACCGTCGGGCGCCTCGCCGCCGCCGTGCGGGTCCTCACGAACGGAACGGCCACCGATCCGCGGCTTCGCGCCGAGGAGATCGCGCACATCCGCGACGGCCTGTTCGCCCGCGACAACCTCGAACACGCCCGGCCCGCGCTGAACGGCCTGGAGTCCTGGCTGCACCCGCTCCAGGACCTGGGCGTCCGCCGCGCGCCCGCCCCCGCGGCCGACCTGACCTGCCTCGCCCTGGCCGGCGACCGCCGCAACCCGGGCAGCGAACTGCTCGCCGAGCTCATCGTGCAGGACCTCACCCACCGCATCGACGCCCTCGCCGCGCAGCGGCCCGCACCCGCCGTGATCATCGCCGGGGCCGAGGAGATCGCGCCCGACCACGCCGACCGTCTCGCGGGGGCCGCCCAGCGGCGCGGCGTACCGCTCACGCTGCTGTTCCGTCATCTGCGCGCGTCGTCGCCGCTGATCGGCGGCGGCACCGTCGCGTTCATGCGGCTCGGCAACCCCGACGACGCGGGCCGGGCCGCCGACTTCATCGGCCGGCACCGCACCTTCACGCTCTCGTCCATGACACGCACGCACGGTGGCGACGAGACCGACACCACCGCGACGACGGACGGGCGGACGCACACCACGGCGAGGAGCCGAGAGGCCGGGCTCACCGCCGATCCGCTGAATCTCACCGCCGGCCTGAACCTGTCGGCGGGCCGTTCCCGGTCCGAGGCCGTCGAGCGGTCGCAGACCCGGTCCCATGCCAGCGGGACGACGTGGTCGCAGGCCTCCACCTACGAGAAGGCCGAGACCTACACGGTCGAGCCGTCCTCCCTGCGGATCCTCCCCGAGGAGTCCATGCTGCTCGCCGAGCCCGTCGACGGCGCGCCCGCCAGGATCACGTCGATCGAGGTCAGCCCCGGGATCGCCGCCTCGCCCATGACCGACCCGGGACGTCCGGACCCGTCGTCCCCGGCCTGAACGACGGGCGGCGCGGTCAGGGCACGGGGACGACGGCCACGCCGAGCATGCCCGGCCCGACGTGCGCGGCGATCACCGTGCCGACCTCGGAGACGTACAGGTCGCGTACGGCCGGGAGCCGGGCGCGCAGGCGGGCCGCCAGTTCCTCGGCGCGTTCGGCGTTGTCCAGGTGCTGGACGGCGACGTCGGCGGGGCCCGGGCCGGCGTGCTCGGCGGCCAGGTCCTCCATGCGGGCGACGGCACGGGTGTACGTGCGGACCTTCTCCAGGGGCTCGACGCGGCCGTCCGTGATGCCGAGGACGGGCTTGATCGCCAGGGCGGAGCCCACGAGGGTCTGGGCGGCGCCGATGCGGCCGCCGCGGCGCAGGTGCTCCAGGTCGTCGACGCAGAACAGCGAGCGGGTACGGGACGCACGGTCCGCCGCGCGCGCCGCGGCCCCGGCGGCGGTGGCGCCGGACGCGGCGGCCTCGGCGGCGGCCAGCACGGCGAGGCCGAGGCCCATGCCGATCAGGCGGGTGTCGACGACCTCGACCGGGATCGCGGCGTCCGCGGCGGCCAGGCGGGCCGATTCCACCGTGCCGGACATGGCGCCGGACAGGTGGACGGACACGACGGCCGGCGCGCCCGCCGCGGCCTTCGCGGCGTAGACCGCGGCGAACCGCTCGGGGGACGGCCGCGACGTGGTGACCGGCGCCCACCGGCGCAGCGCCTCGGCCACGTCACGTGCGGCGAACGCCTCTCCGTCGACCCCGGGCACGCCGTCGACCACGACCGCGAGCGGCACCACGGTGATCCCCCGCTCCGCGACGAGCCCGGACGGGAGGTACGCGGTCGAGTCGGTGACCACCGCGACCCGCCCCGAGCCGGACCCGCCGGAACCGGTGGGCGGCGGGTCGGGTGGGGTCGGCATCGGGCCTAGTGGACGGGTTCGCCGCCGCGCCAGACGCGCAGCGGGCGCAGGCCCATGGCCCAGGCGAAGGCGCCCTCGTGGTCGGCGTCCCAGAGGACGATGTCGGCGAAGCGGCCGGCCGCGAGCGCGCCGCGGTCGGGGGCGCGGAGCGCGATGGCGCCGCCGACGGTGGCCGCGCGCAGCGCCTCGCCGACGCTCATGCCGAACATCGAGATGGCCAGCGCCAGGACCAGGGACATAGAGCCGAGCCCGGAGTGGCCCGGGTTGTGGTCGGTGCCGAGCGCGACCGGAACGCCCTTGTCGAGCAGGGCGCGGACCGGCGGGGTGCGGCGCAATTGCAGCGCCGTGCCGGGGCAGACCACGGCGGTCACCCCGGCGCGGGCGAGCGCGCCGACGTCCTCGTCGGTGATCTCGTGCAGCAGGTCGGCGGACGCGCAGCCGAGCTCGGCGGCGAGCTGCGCGGCGCCGGCGCGCTGCTCGGAGCCGGCGTGGATGCGCGGCAGCAGCCCGGCGGCGCGGCCCGCGCTGAGGATCCAGCGGGACTCGTCGGCGCTGAAGTGGGCCTCGTCGCAGTAGACGTCGATGCTGTCGGCACCGGCGGTGGCGGCGTCGCCGCACCAGGACGCCACGGCGTCGACGTAGTCGCGCTGGCGGCCGAAGTACTCCGGCGGCAGCGAGTGGGCGGCCAGGAACGTGGCGTGCACCCGCGGCATCATCGGCTCGGTCTCCAGTTGCCGCAGCAGCCGGATGTCGGCGAGCTCACCGTCACGGGTCTGGTGGTAGCCCGTCTTGGCCTCGACCGTGGTGGTCCCGTGTGTTAACCACAAGCGGAGGCGCTCGCGCACGCCGTTGCAGAGGGTCCAGGGGTCGGTGCCGCGGGTCACGGTGACGGTGGAGGCGATGCCGCCGCCGGCCGCGGCGATCTCGCCGTACGTCGACCCGCTGGCGCGCATGGCCATCTCCGCCCAGCGGTTGCCCGCGTAGACGGGGTGGGCGTGGGCGTCGATCAGGCCGGGCGTGACGAGCCCGCCGCCGATGTTCTCCACGTGATCGACGTCGACGATGTCGTCGACGACGCCGGGGATGCTGCGCGGCAGCTCGGACTGCGGCCCCACCCACGCGATGCGGTCGTCATGCGTGATGAGCGCCGCGTTGCTGAGGACGTCGGAACCGGTCCACAGGCGGCCGATGTTGGTCAGCAGGCGGACCGTCATCTGGGCGCCTCCCGTGACGGGGACGGGGAGCGCGAGGGCCACGAGGCGCTTCGGTCGCGTCGAGTTCCGCGCGGAGCGCGGGCGCCGATGCGGGTACTCGTGGGCCTCATGAGGTCACCTGCCGTTTCCCGATTCGCGCGCACGGTTCGCGCCGAAGGGTATCGCGAGGACACACGGTTACTCAGGGTGCCGCTTGCGGAGATATCGGTCTCGTAACGGTATTTCACCGGCCGCTTGTTGTACAGGCCCACTGACGGCGCTGGGCGCGGGGCACCGCGAATCAGCTCCACCGCCACGGAACCTCACGTTTGTGATCATGGACCGCCCACCGTAGACGGTCACGACAGGTACCTAATGTACGGACAACGACCCGGCGATCGGGCGCGAATTCACAAATACGTCGATTGCGATCGTCAGGAGGCGTTGACACGGCGCTCGGCCGGCGGCGCGGCGGCGACCGGACGGGCGTACGGCGCGAGCTCGGCGGCCAGCGCGGCCGGCACCCGGGCGCGCAGCTCGGTGCCGTTCTCCGTGTGCGCGAGCGAGAGGACCTCGCCGTCGTCGTGGACGCGGGCCATGAGGTCGCCGCGTGCGTACGGCACCAGGGCGGTGATCTCCTCGTCGCCGCGCGGCAGCCCCTGCTCGATGGCGGCCATCAGCTCGGGGACGCCGGCGCCCGTACGCGCGGAGACCAGCACGGCGGCGGGCTCGCGGCGGCGCAGCCGGTTCACGGCCAGGTCGTCGGCGATGTCGGCCTTGTTGATCACGATCAGCTCGGGCACCTTCTCGGCGTCGACCTCGGCGAGCACCTCGCGCACGGCGGCGATCTGCGCCTCGGGGTCGGGGTGGGAGCCGTCGACGACGTGGACGATGAGGTCGGCGTCGGCGACCTCCTCCAGCGTCGACCGGAACGCCTCGACGAGCTGGTGCGGGAGGTGGCGGACGAACCCGACCGTGTCGCTCAGGGTGAACGCGCGGCCATCGGGTGTGCGGGCGCGGCGGACGGTGGGGTCGAGGGTGGCGAACAGGGCATCCTCGACCAGGACCCCGGCGTCGGTGAGCCGGTTGAGCAGGCTGGACTTGCCGGCGTTGGTGTAGCCGGCGATGGCCACCGCGGGCACCTCGCGGGTGCGCCTGCGGTCGCGCTTGACGTCGCGCGCCTTCTTCATCTCGGTGAGCTGGTGGCGCAGCTTGGCGATGCGGGAGTTCAGCCGGCGCCGGTCGGTCTCGATCTTGGTCTCGCCGGGCCCGCGGGTTCCGACGCCGCCGCTGGAGCCGCCCGCGCGGCCGCCCGCCTGCCGGGACAGCGACTCGCCCCAGCCGCGCAGCCGCGGCCGCATGTATTCGAGCTGGGCGAGCTCCACCTGGGCCTTGCCCTCGCGGCTGCGGGCGTGCTGGGCGAAGATGTCGAGGATGAGCGCGGTCCGGTCGATGACCTTGACCTTCACGATCTCTTCGAGCCGCCGGAGCTGGCCGGAGGTGAGCTCGCCGTCGCACACCACGGTGTCGGCGCCGGTGGCCACCACGATGTCGCGCAGCTCGGCGGCCTTGCCGGACCCGACGTACGTCGCGGGGTCGGGCTTGCTCCGCCGCTGCGACACCGCCTCGAGCACCTCCGAGCCCGCCGTCTCGGCGAGCAGCGCCAGCTCGGTGAGCGAGTTGTCGGCGTCGGTCTGGGTGCCCTGCGTCCATACGCCGATCAGCACCACGCGCTCCAGGCGGAGGGCGCGGTACTCGACCTCGGTGACGTCGGTGAGCTCGGTGGACAGCCCGGCGACGCGGCGCAGCGCGCGGCGGTCGTCGAGGTCGAGCTCGCCGGTGTCCGGGGTGTCGCCGAGGTCGTCGAAGCGCGCCTCGGTCTCGTCGTACGGAGTGTGTGTCATGTCGTCCTAGTGCGATCATCGGCCGCTGGGAGCGGGCCCCGTTGTCAGGTGAACGATCCGGCGGCGCCGGTTCATCCCCGCGACGATGTTCCCACGCGGACACGCGCCCACTCACCCCAATTACCGCGCGGTACCGGCACCCGTTCGCGGGGAACGACAACCCGTGCGGCGGTGACTCACATCGCGTTGACCTCCCGCACGGCACCTTCTACCGTCGCTTCCACTAACCAGAACCTGTATTTCGTTCTACGAAAAGGAGCGAGCCATGGCCGGTCCGGACGCCAGCGCCGCCGAAGGCGTGGAGATCACCGGCGCGCCCCATGAGCGCTATGACGAGGTGCTGAGCCCCGAGGCGCTCGGCTTCGTCGCCACGCTCCAGCGCGAGTTCGGTGCCCGCCGCAAGGAACTGCTGGCCAAGCGCGACGAACGGCAGCGCGCCCTGACCGAGGGCGGCACGCTGGACTTCCTCCCCGAGACCGCGCACGTCCGCGACGACCCCGACTGGCGCGTCGCCGAGCCCGCGCCGGGCCTGGAGGACCGCCGGGTCGAGATCACCGGGCCGACCGACCGCAAGATGACGATCAACGCGCTCAACTCGGGCGCGAAGGTCTGGCTCGCCGACTTCGAGGACGCCAACACGCCGCTGTGGGAGAACATGGTCGGCGGGCAGCTCAACCTGATCGACGCGCTCGACCGCGCGATCGACTTCACCTCGCCCGAGGGCAAGTCGTACGCCTTGAACTCCGACGGCCTGGCCACGATCGTCGTGCGCCCGCGCGGCTGGCACCTCGACGAGAAGCACATGCTGGTCAACGGCATGCGCACATCCGGGAGCCTCTTCGACTTCGGGCTGTACTTCTTCCACTGCGCGCGCCGCCAGCTCGCCGCGGGCAGCGGGCCGTACTTCTACCTCCCGAAGATGGAGAGCCATCTCGAAGCGCGGCTGTGGAACGACGTGTTCACCCGCGCCGAGGAGCTCCTCGGGGTGCCGCGCGGCACGATCCGCGCGACCGTGCTGATCGAGACCATCCCGGCGGCGTTCGAGATGGAGGAGATCCTCTACGAGCTGCGCGAGCACTCCGCCGGGCTGAACGCCGGCCGCTGGGACTACCTCTTCTCGATCATCAAGAAGTTCCGCACCCGCGGCAGCGACTTCGTCCTGCCCGAGCGCAACGCCGTCACGATGACCGCGCCCATGATGCGCGCCTACACCGAGCTGCTCGTCCGTACGTGCCACAAGCGGGGCGCGCACGCGATCGGCGGCATGGCCGCGTTCATCCCCAGCCGCCGCGACGCCGAGGTCAACGAGAAGGCGCTGGCCAAGGTGCGCGACGACAAGCAGCGCGAGTCCGGCGACGGCTTCGACGGCTCGTGGGTGGCCCACCCCGACCTCGTGCCCATCTGCCGCGAGGTGTTCGACTCGGTGCTCGGCGACCGCCCCAACCAGCTCGACCGCCTGCGCGAGGACGTCCAGGTGTCCGCGGCCGACCTGCTGACGGTGTCGAAGACGCCGGGCGGCATCACCGAGCCGGGGCTGCGCAACAACGTCAGCGTCGGGCTGCAGTACCTCGCCAACTGGCTGGGCGGCAACGGCGCGGTCGCCATCTTCAACCTCATGGAGGACGCCGCCACCGCGGAGATCTCCCGGTCGCAGGTGTGGCAGTGGATCCGCAACGACATCGCGCTCGCCGAGGGGCCGCGCGTCACCGCCGACCTGGTCACCGGCATCATCGACGAGGAGCTCGACAAGATCCGCACGGCGGAGGGCACGGCGTTCGACGCGGACCGCTACGCCCAGGCGGTGACGCTGTTCAAGGAGGTCGCGCTCGCCGACGACTACGCCGACTTCCTGACCGTCCCGGCGTACGAACGGATGCCGTGAACGCTTATGGACGGCGGCACCGCGCGTAGGCGATGATCGGCGGGGAGTACGGAGGTGGCGATATGGCCCTGGATTCCCAGGACTTGGCGCGGCGGTTCCGGGAGATCGTCCCCGACGGTGTCGTCACCGATCCGGCCGAGCGCGAGACGTACGCCTGCGACGGGCTGACGTACCACGCGGCCGTCCCCGCGATCGTCGTGCTGCCGCGCACCGCCGAGCAGGTGGCCGCCATCGTGAAGGCGTGCGTCGCCGAGGACGTCCCGTACGTCGCCCGCGGATCCGGCACGGGCCTGTCGGGCGGCGCGCTCCCCCGCACCGACGGCGTGCTCATCGTCACGGCGCGGATGCGGCGCATCATCGAGATCGACGTCGAGAACCAGCGCGCGGTCGTCGAGCCGGGGGCCACGAACCTCAGCGTGACGAAGGCGGCCGCGCCGTACGGCTACTACTACGCGCCCGACCCGTCCAGCCAGCAGGTCTGCTCGATCGGCGGCAACGTCGCGGAGAACTCCGGCGGCGCGCACTGCCTGAAGTACGGCTTCACCGTCAACCACGTGACCGGCTGCGAGATCGTCACGCCGGACGGCGAGATCGTCCGGCTCGGCGGCAAGACGGCGGAGTCGCCCGGCTACGACCTGCTCGGCGCGTTCGTCGGCTCGGAGGGCACGCTCGGCATCACCACGAAGGTCACCGTACGGCTGACCCGCGCGCCCGAGGCGGTCAAGACGCTGCTCGCCGGGTTCGCCACCACCGACGACGCGGGCGCGGCCGTGTCCGCGATCATCTCGGCGGGCATCGTCCCCGCGGCCATCGAGATGATGGACGCGCTGGCCATCGAGGCCGCCGAGGCCGCGGTGGCGTGCGGCTACCCCGAGGGCGCGGGCGCCGTGCTGATCGTGGAGCTCGACGGCGCCGCCGCCGCGGTGGAGCACGAGTTCGCCGAGGTGGAGCGGTTGAGCCGGGCCAGCGGCGCGTTCGAGATCCGCATCGCCGCCGACGACGCGCAGCGCGGGCTGATCTGGAAGGGCCGCAAGTCGGCGTTCGCCGCCGTGGGCCGCATCAGCCCGGCGTACATCGTGCAGGACGGCGTGGTGCCGCGTACGGCCCTGCCCGAGGTGCTGCACCGCATCGGCGAGCTGGCCCGCGAGTCCGGCATCCGGGTGGCGAACGTGTTCCACGCCGGCGACGGCAACCTGCATCCCCTGGTGCTGTTCGACGACGCCGTCGAGGGCCAGGGCGCGCGGGCCGAGGAGGTGTCCGGCGCGATCCTCGACCTCTGCATCGAGCACGGCGGCTCGATCACCGGGGAGCACGGCGTCGGCATCGACAAGGCCAAGCACATGCCCCGCATGTTCACCGAGGAGGACCTGGACACCATGCAGCTCCTGCGCTGCGCGTGGGACGCGCGCACGCTGTGCAACCCGGGGAAGGTGTTCCCCACGCCGCGGCTGTGCGGCGAGGTGCCGGGCGTACGCCGCGGCGCGCATCCACTGGTGGAGTCGGGCCAGGTGGAGCAGTTCTGATGGCACTGCCCCCTGCGGACGCGCTGGCGAAGACGGGCGTGGACGTCCGCGACGCCGGCGCCGCCGACCTCGTCGCGGGGGTGCGGCCCGCGTACGTCGCCGCGCCGGTGTCCGCCGAGGAGACGGCGGCGGTCATGCGGGCCGCCGCGGAGCACGACCTCTCCGTGGTGGCGCGCGGCGCCGGCACGAAGCTCGACTGGGGCATCCCCCCGTACCGCTGCGACCTGCTCCTCGACCTCTCACGGATGCGCGACGTGGTCGAGCACGCCGCCGGCGACCTGGTCGTGCGCGTCGAGGCGGGCTGCCCGATGTCCGACCTCGCGGCCGTGCTCGCCGGCGCGGGCCAGCGGCTCGCGCTCGACTCGCCCGTGCCGGGCGCCACCGTCGGCGGCACGCTCGCGACCGCGACCAGCGGGCCGCTGCGGCTCGCGTACGGCACCGCGCGCGACCTCCTCATCGGCGTGACGATGGTGCGCGCCGACGGCGTGACCGCGTCGTCCGGCGGCCGGGTGGTGAAGAACGTCGCGGGCTACGACCTCGGCAAGCTGCTCACCGGCTCCTACGGCACGCTCGGCGTGATCGTGTCGGCCACGTTCCGGCTGCACCCGGAGCCGCCGCGGCGCGCGTACGTACGGGCGCCGGTGTCCGGCGGCGACGCCGCGCACGCGGCGAACCAGGCCGTGCTGGGCGCGCAGGCGGTGCCCGCGGCCATCGAGTACGAACGGCGCTCGCGCGGCGGCGGCGCCACCGTCACGGTGCTCCTCGAAGGCGGCGCGGACCTGCCGCACCGCGCCGAGGGCGTCGCCGCGCTGCTCGACGGCGCCGAGATCCTCGGCACCCCGCCGGACGGCTTCGGCGCCTACCCCGCGGACCCCGGCACCGGCACGCTGATCAAGCTGATCGCGCCGGTCGCCGACCTGCCGTACGCCCTGGCCGCGCTGGACGCCGCCGCCGAGGCGACCGGCCTCGACCCCGACGTGCGCGGCTCGTCCGGCGTGGGCGTCCTGTACGCCGGGCTGCCCGCGGGCGTGCGGCCGGACGACGCGGGCGCGTTCCTGGCGGCGCTGCGCGGCGCGCTCGCCTCGCGCGACGGCACCGCCGTGGTGCTGCGCGCCGAACCGGACGTCCGCGAGGTCGTCGGCATGTGGGGGCCGGTCGCCGGGCTCGGCCTCATGCGGCGCATCAAGGACCGGTTCGACCCCGGCCACCGGCTGGCCCCCGGCCGGTTCGCAGGAGGCATCTAGTGACGATCGACCCCGAACTCCTCGACGACTGCGTGCACTGCGGTTTCTGCCTGCCCGCGTGCCCGACGTACGACCTGTGGGGCGAGGAGATGGACTCACCGCGCGGGCGCATCGACCTCATGCGGCAGCTCCAGACCGGCGGGCCGCTGACCGACGCCGTGGTGGGCCACTTCGACGCGTGCCTCGGATGCCTGGCGTGCGTGCCCGCCTGCCCGTCGGGCGTGCGCTACGACCGGCTCATCGAGGAGACCCGCGAGGTCGTGGAGGCCCGGCATCCGCGCGGCGTGCGCGAGCGCGCCGTACGGGCGATGATCTTCGCGGTGTTCCCGTATCCGCGACGGCTGGCCGCGCTGCGCGCGCCGCTGCGGCTCTACCAGCGGTCCGGGCTGTCCCGCGCGGTCGGTCCCGTACTCGAACGGATCGCGCCGCCGCTGGCCGCGATGGAACGGCTTGCGCCGCCGATCACGTCCGCGCCGCGGCTGCCCGAGCGGGTGGCCGCGCGCGGTGCGCGCCGCGCGGTGGTGGGCATGCTCACCGGCTGCGTCCAGGGCGCGTTCTTCCCGCGCGTCAACACCGCGACGGCACGGGTGCTGGCGATGGAGGGCTGCGACGTCGTCATCCCCCGCCACCAGGGCTGCTGCGGCGCGCTCTCGCTGCACTCCGGCCGCGGCGATGAGGGGCGCGGGTTCGCCAAGAAGATCATCCGTACGTTCGAGAAGGCCGGGGTCGACACCGTCGTGGTCAACTCCGCGGGCTGCGGCTCTGCGATGAAGGACTACGCCGAGCTGCTGGCCGACGACCCGCGATGGTCGGCGCGCGCCGCCGCGATGGCCGCCCGGGTGAAGGACCTCAGCGAGTTCCTGGCCGACCTCGGCCCCGCCGCCCCCCGCCATGAGCTGCCCGTACGGGTGGCCTACCACGCGGCCTGCCACCTGGCGCACGGCCAGGGCATCAGGGACGCGCCGCGCGACCTGCTGCGCGGCGTGCCGGGCCTGGAGGTGCGCGAGGTCGCCGACGGGGAGATGTGCTGCGGCTCGGCCGGGGTGTACAACCTTCTCCAGCCCGCCACCGCGAAGGAGCTCGGCGACCGCAAGGCCGCCAACGTCGCCGCCACGGAGGCCGACCTCCTGGTCAGCGCCAACCCGGGCTGCGCGCTCCAGATCGGCCAGGCGCTCCAGCGGAAGGGAGGTGAGCCGCTGGCCCAGGCGCACATCGCAGAAGTACTCGACGCATCTTTGCGGGGGATGGCAATCCGGGGGTCGAAGATCACCTAACCTAGGCGGTTCCCGTGTCATACCAGCAGGTACTCGACCCGCTCGCCGGGTCTCTCGGCTGGAGCTCACTGCTCGCCGCACTTCCGTTGCTGACGCTGTTCGTCCTGCTCGGCGTGGTCCGCATGCGTGCGTGGATCGCGTCGCTGATCGCCCTGGCGGTCGCCCTCATCGTGGCCATCGCCGTGTACGGCATGCCGGTCGGGCAGGCGGTGCTCTCCGGTACGGAGGGCGCGGCGTTCGGCTTCTACCCGATCATGTGGATCGTGATCAACGCGATCTGGATCTACCAGAT
Source organism: Streptosporangiaceae bacterium (assembly GCA_036502625.1). Taxonomy (GTDB): domain Bacteria; phylum Actinomycetota; class Actinomycetes; order Streptosporangiales; family Streptosporangiaceae; genus DASXYG01. The sequence goes on along the minus strand of DASXYG010000089.1, from coordinate 2,718 downwards.
GACCGTGGTCACCGGGCACTTCGACGTGCTGCGCAGGTCGTTCTCGCGGGTGAGCGACGACCAGCGGATCCAGGCCGTGATCATCGCGTTCTCCTTCGGCGCGCTGCTCGAGGCGCTCGCCGGGTTCGGCACGCCGGTCGCGATCACCTCGGTGATGCTGATCGCGCTCGGCTTCAAGCCGCTGAAGGCCGCGGTCGTGGCGCTCGTCGCCAACACCGCGCCGGTCGCGTTCGGCGCGATCGCCACCCCGATCGTCACGCTGGGCAAGGTCACCGGGCTCGACGTGGACAAGCTCGGCGCCATGGTCGGCCACCAGACGCCCATCCTGGCGGTGTTCGTGCCGCTCGCCCTGGTGTTCATCGTGGACGGCAAGCGCGGCCTCGCGCAGACGTGGCCGGCGGCGCTGGTCGGCGGCGTCGCGTTCGCCCTCGCGCAGTGGATCACCGCGCAGTTCATCTCCGTGCCGCTGACCGACATCGTGGCGGCGCTGTTCTCCGCGCTCGCCATCATCGCGTTCCTGCGCGTGTGGCGGCCCGGCACGGCGGCCGCGACCGGGCGGCCCGAGGTGGTCGCGGGCGGCGCGGCCGACGAGCCCACGCCGGAGTTCGCCGGGCGGGTCGCCAACCCCGACTCCCGAAGCCGGGTGATCGGTGCGTACGTGCCGTACGCCATCGTCATCGTGATCTTCGTGCTCGCGCAGATCCCGGTGATCAAGGACGCGCTCGGCGCGGCCACCCGCACGTTCGACTGGCCGGGCCTGCACCTCACCTCGCCCGCGGGCAAGCCGCTGTCGCTGGTGGAGTTCAAGTTCGACTGGCTGGCCGCCGCCGGCACGCTGCTGCTCATCTCCGGCGTGATCACGGCCGTCGTCCTGCGGGTGTCGCCGGGCAAGGCGGTGCGCGCGTACGGCACGACGCTGAACCAGCTCAAGTGGGCGATCCTGACGGTCATGGCGGTGCTGGCCCTGGCGTACGTCATGAACGCCTCGGGCCAGACCGTCACGCTCGGCACCTGGATGGCCGCGGCCGGCGGCGCGTTCGCCTTCCTCTCGCCGATCCTCGGCTGGCTCGGCACCGCGGTGACCGGCTCGGACACCTCGTCGAACTCGCTGTTCGGCGCGCTTCAGGTCGCGGCCGGGCAGAAGATCGGGCTGTCGCAGACCCTGCTGGCGGCGGCGAACAGCTCCGGCGGCGTGCTCGGCAAGATGGTGTCGCCGCAGAACCTGGCGATCGCGGCGGCCGCGGTCGGCATGAACGGCAAGGAGGGCGAGATCTTCCGGCGCGTCATCGTCTGGAGCCTGGTGTTCCTGCTGGCGATGTGCGTGATCGCGCTCCTGCAGTCCACCCCGGTGCTGAGCTGGATGGTCGTCTAGGGGCCGGTCAGCCCGGCAGGCCGATGCGGGTGTGCACGAGCGTGGTCACGGCGTGGGCGTGGCCGGGGCCGAGCAGCATCATCATGACCCCGGCGACGATCACGATGGCCGCGATCAGCACACCGAGCGCGGCCGGGCCGCCGAGGTTGACGTGCAGGCGCCGGAACACGGCCTGGACGTTCCGCTGCGCGGCGGGCAGCACGCTGCTGCCCGTCACGTAGCGGACCCGGTCCCGGTCGGCGGCCGGCGGCTCGGTGAAGGGCGCGGCGCGGACGAACGACTCGTCGAGCTGGAGGGCGTCGTCCGGTCCGGGGGTTTCGGCGGGAGCGCCGTCGTTGACCTGCGACATTCGATAACCGTACGACATACCCCCATGTCAGGGGCGCAACACCCATAGTTGGACATGTCACCGGACCGTCCGCGGACGAGCGCGGCACCCGCCCCGTTGCGTACGGGACGGGCGCCGTGGCCGGGGATCCGGTGTGCTCAGACCTCCTGGGCGGGGCTGGAGTGCGAGCGCCAGTTCACCTTCGGGGTCAGCGCCGCGGTCTTGACACGGCCGGCGTACCGCTTGGTGATGTCGAACATCGACGTGATCAGGGTGTCCGACAGCAGGTGCGGCTCCAGGCCGAGGTCGACCAGCGCCGTGTGGACCACGCCGTAGTAGTGGTCCTCGTTCTCGACGCGCGGGTTGTCGAGGTACGCGATCTCGACGTCGCCGGGGAACAGCCGCTTGACCAGCTCGGCCAGCGACTTCACCGAGAACGACTCGGTCATCTGGTTGAACACGCGGAACTCGCCGCGGTCGGCCGGGTTCGAACACGCCAGCTCGATACAGCGGACGGTGTCGCGGATGTCCAGCATGCCGCGGACCTGGCCGCCGGAGCCGTACACCGACAGCGGCTGGCCGAGCACGGCCTGGATGACGAAGCGGTTCAGCACGGTGCCGAACACCGCGTCGTAGTCGAACCGGGTGGCCAGGCGGTCGTCAAGCGCGGTCTCCGTGGTCTGCTGACCGTAGACGATGCCCTGGTTGAGGTCCGTGGAGCGCAGCCCCCAGACGCGGCACGCGAACTCCATGTTGTGGGAGTCGTGCACCTTCGACAGGTGGTAGAAGCTGTTCGGCCGCTTCGGGAACAGCACCCGGTCGGTACGGCCCTTGTGCTCCAGCTCCAGCCAGCCCTCCTCGATGTCGACGTTGGGGCTGCCGTACTCGCCCATGGTGCCGAGCTTGACGAGGTGGATCTCCGGGTCGATCTCCTTGATCGCGTACAGCAGGTTCAACGTGCCCACCACGTTGTTCGTCTGCGTGTACACCGCGTGCTTCCGGTCGATCATCGAATACG
>DASXYG010000088.1:0-45725 GCA_036502625.1 Streptosporangiaceae bacterium | reverse complement strand
AATCGCGTGCCCGCTTGCTCCGGGATGAATGACGCAATGTCAGGCATCCCGGCGGGACGCGCCGCTCGGTCCGCTGGCCACCAGGCCAGCCGCAGGCGCGTTAATCCACGGGCACCAGGAACCAACCGAGCAGCGCCGTTTTACCCAAGCACGCGGCGCACGAAACGAAGGGACCGTGCCCTCATGGCTCAGGTCGTCTCGATGAGGCAGCTCCTGGAGAGCGGTGTCCACTTCGGTCACCAGACCAGGCGCTGGAACCCGAAGATGAAGCGCTATATCTTCACCGAGCGCAACGGCATCTACATCATCGATCTCCAGCAGTCGCTCGACTTCATCGACCGCGCGTACGAGTTCATCCGCGAGACGGTCGCGCACGGCGGCTCCGTCCTTTATGTCGGGACGAAGAAGCAGGCCCAGGAGGCGATCGCCGAGCAGGCGCGCCGCGTTGGGATGCCGTTCGTCAACCAGCGCTGGCTTGGCGGCATGCTCACCAACTTCTCCACGGTCTACAAGCGCCTCCAGCGGCTCAAGGAGCTCGAGGAGATCGACTTCGACGACGTCGCGGGTTCCGGGCGTACGAAGAAAGAGCTCCTGCACCTCAAGCGTGAGAAGGACAAGCTGGAGCGCACGCTCGGCGGCATCCGCGACATGCAGAAGGTGCCGAGCGCGGTGTGGATCGTCGACACCAAGAAGGAGCACATCGCGGTCAGCGAGGCCCGCAAGCTGGGCATCCCGGTCGTCGCGATCCTCGACACCAACTGCGACCCGGACGAGGTGAACTACCCGATCCCGGGCAACGACGACGCGATCCGCAGCGTCGGCCAGCTCACCCGCGTCGTCGCCGACGCTGTTGCCGACGGCCTGATGGCCCGTGCCGGCGCGGCGGGCGCGGCCACCGAGGAGAAGCCCGACCGCGACGCCGCGGCGGAGGAGCCGCTGGCCGAGTGGGAGCGCGAGCTGCTCGTCAGCAGCGGTGAGGGCGAGACCCAGGAGGGCGAGTCCCCGGCCCGCGCCGAGGAGACGGCCGACGTCAAGGCCGAAGAGGCCGAGGCCGCCACCGAGGCCGCGGAGACCGCCGAGGCAGAGGTCGCGGAGGCCGTCGAGGCCCCCGAAGCCGCCGAGGCAACCGAGACCGCCGAGGTCACCGAGGTCGAGGCCGCCGAGGCCGCCCCGGAGGAGACCGCGGCCGCCGACGAGCAGGCCTGACCACACCGCCGTAGCGACACACGAGACAAGCGAGAGATCGGAAATGGCGAACTTCACCGCCGCTGACGTCAAGCGTCTGCGCGACCACACGGGGTCGGGCATGATGGCCAGCAAGCAGGCCCTCACCGACGCCGACGGCGACTTCGACAAGGCCGTCGAGCTGCTGCGCCTCCAGGGCGCGAAGGACGTCGGCAAGCGCGCCGAGCGTACGGCCGACAACGGGCTCGTCGCCGTCGAGCACAACGGCGACGCCGAGGCCGTGCTGCTCCAGATCAACTGCGAGACCGACTTCGTCGCGAAGACGGAGCGGTTCCAGGAGCTCGCGGCCCAGATCGCGGGCTTCGCGGCCAGCTCCAAGCCGGTCGACGTCCCCGCGCTGCTCGGCGCGGAGATCGAGGCGGGCAAGACCGTCCAGCAGCTCATCGACGAGGCGAGCGCCACGATCGGGGAGAAGCTGGAGCTGCCGCGCTTCGCCCACTTCGCGGGTGCGTACGTCGCGAGCTACCTGCACAAGTCCGACCCGGCGCTGCCGCCCACGCTGGGCGTGCTGCTCGAGCTGGACAAGGCCGACGAGCAGGTCGCGAAGGACGTCGCGCAGCAGATCGCGGCCATGGCGCCGAAGTACCTCAGCCGCGACGAGGTCCCTGAGGACGTCGTCGCCAACGAGCGCCGGCTGGCCGAGCAGATGGCCCGCGAGGAGGGCAAGCCCGAGCAGGCCGTGCCCAAGATCGTCGAGGGCCGCGTCAACTCGTTCTTCAAGGACTTCGTGCTGCTGGAGCAGCCGTTCGTCAAGGAGAACAAGAAGACGGTCGGTAAGGTGCTGAGCGAGGCCGGGGTCACCGCGAAGCGGTTCGCGCGCTTCAAGGTCGGCCAGGCCTGAAAGTAGGACCGAGTGTCCCCTCCCCGACCGGGAGGGGACACTGTGCCATATACGGGGGCCGGTCAGGCTTCCACGCCCCGCGAATACGATCACCACGCGAAGGAGGCCGCCGCCGTGCAGCAGACCGAGACCGCCGCCGGTACAGCCGCACCGCCCCCAGGTGAGGTGGCGCGCCCAGGCTGGACACGTGTCGTGCTGAAGCTCTCCGGCGAGGCGTTCGCGGGCAGCGAGCCGCTCGGCATCGACCCCGCGGTCGTCGACCACGTCGCCGAGGCCATCGAGTTGGCCGTACGCGAGGGCGCCGAGGTCGCGGTCGTCGTCGGCGGCGGCAACATGTTCCGCGGCGCCGCGCTGTCGCAGGGCGGCATGGACCGCGCGCGCGCCGACTACATGGGCATGCTCAGCACCGTGATCAACTGCCTGGCGCTGCAGGACTACCTGGAGAAGCGGGGCATCGACACCCGCGTGCAGACGTCCATCACGATGGGCCAGGTCGCCGAGCCGTACATCCCGCGCCGCGCCATGCGCCACCTGGAGAAGGGCCGCGTCGTGATCTTCGGCGCCGGCCTCGGCGCCCCGTTCTTCTCCACCGACACCGCCGCCGCCCAGCGGGCGCTGGAGATCGGCGCGCAGGCCGTACTCAAGGGCACTCAGGTGGACGGTGTGTACGACGCCGACCCACACGCGCATGACCACGCGGTGAAATTCGATCGGCTCGACTATAACGAGGTGCTCACGCGGGGGCTTAAGGTAATGGACGCGACCGCCGTGAGCCTCTGTATGGACAACGGTCTTCCGATCGTCGTCTTCGATCTCATGGGCCAGGGCAACATCGTCCGTGCCGTGCGCGGCGAGAAGATCGGGACACTGGTGGGCCCGGCGGAGAACTGACCACCGAACGGGACGGGACGCACGGGAGCCGACATGATCGACGAGACGCTCTTCGAGGCCGAAGAGAAGATGGAAAAGGCCGTAACGGTCGCCAAGGACGATTTCGGCGGCATCCGCACCGGCCGGGTGACGCCGAGCATGTTCAACCGCATCACCGCGGAGTACTACGGCACCCCCACGCCGATCAACCAACTGGCGTCCTTCCAGGTGCCCGAGCCGCGCATGGTCGTCGTGCAGCCGTTCGACATCTCCTCCCTCGGCGCCATCGAGCGCGCCATCCGCAATAGCGACCTCGGCGTGAACCCCGGCAACGACGGCAAGATCATCCGGGTGGTGTTCCCCGAGCTGTCCGAGGAGCGGCGCAAGGAGTTCATCAAGGTCGCGCGGACCAAGGCCGAGGACGGCCGGATCGCCATCCGCAACATCCGCCGCCACGCCAAGGACACCCTCGACAAGATGGTGAAGGACGGCGACGCCGGCGAGGACGACGTACGCCGGGCGGAGAAGGAGCTCGAGGACACCACGCACCGCTACGTGGCGCAGGTCGACGAGATGCTCAAGCACAAGGAAGAGGAACTCCTCGAAGTCTGACATGAGCCACGACCAGGCCGACGGCGGCACCGAGCCCGGCGAACCGGCGAAGGACTACGGCCGGGCCGGGCGCAACCTCCCCGCCGCCATCGGTGTGGGCGTGATCCTCGGCGCCGCCGCGCTGATCAGCCTCTACACCATCAAGGTGACCTTCCTCGTGCTGGTCGTCGCCGCCGTCGGCGCGGCCGTCTGGGAGCTGTCGCGCGCGCTCGCCACCCGCGACATCCGCGTGCCGCTGGTCCCGCTCGGCGTGGGCTCCGCGGCGATGCTGGTCGGCGCGTACGTCGACGGCCCCAGGTCGCTGGCCGGCGCGCTCGCCCTCACGATGCTGGCGATCATGATCTGGCGCATCCCCGGCGGCGCCGACGGCTACGTACGCGATATGACGGCGAGCCTGTTCGCCGCGATGTACGTACCGTTCCTCGCCGGGTTCGCGGCCCTGCTGCTCGCCGCCCCGGACGGCGACGACCGCGTGGTCACGTTCATCGCCGTGACCATCGCCAGCGACATCGGCGGCTACGCCGCGGGCGTGCTGTTCGGCCGCCATCCGCTGGCGCCGAAGGTGAGCCCGAAGAAGACGTGGGAGGGCTCGGCCGGGTCGATGCTGGCCAGCGTCGTGTGCGGCGGGGTGCTGCTGCCGGTGCTGTTCCACGGCGCGATCTGGCAGGGCGTCATCGTGGGCGCCGCGGCCATGCTCACCGCCACCGTCGGCGACCTCGTCGAGTCGGTCATCAAGCGCGACCTCGGCGTCAAGGACCTCGGCACGCTGCTGCCCGGCCACGGCGGCGTCATGGACCGCCTCGACTCCCTGCTGGCCACCGTGCCGGTCTACTGGCTGCTGATGACCGTGTTCGTTCCGCACATGTAGCCTCCCGTACGGCCCTTCCCCCACGGGCGAGAGGACGCGTACATGGCGGAGCTGCGCAAGAGCCTGGGAACGATCCAACTGCTGTCGCTGGGTGCGGCCGGCGTGATCGGGACGAGCTGGATCTACACCAACGGCACGTACTTCCAGAAGTACGGCGCGGGCGGGATGATCTTCGGCCTGGCGATCGGGGCGGTCCTGGCGACGTTCATCGCGATGGCGTACGGCGAGCTCGCGTCGAAGTTCCCGCGCGCCGGCGGCGAGGTCGTGTACGGCTACCTCGGGTTCAACCGCGGCGTCGCGTTCGTCGGCGGATGGCTGCTGATCGGCGCGTACCTCAGCTCGCTGGCGTTCTACGTGACCGCCTCCGGCATGCTGCTGAGCTGGGTCTGGCCGGGCATGGAGCAGGTCAGGCTGTACACGATCGCCGACACACCCGTGCATCTGCCGGTGCTGCTGTTCGGCATCGCGGTCACCGTGGTGATCTTCGCGATCAACGCGCGCGGCTCGGAGATCGGCGGGCGCACCCAGGTCGTGCTGTTCGCCGCGATGATCGTCCTCGGGCTGGCGCTCGTCGTGGTCGGGTTCGCGGCCGGCAGCCCGCACAACTTCTGGCCGGCGTACGCGCCCGGCGCGCCCGCGGCGGCGGACACCGCGCGGTTCGTGATCCCGGCCATGACGTTCCTGACCGGGTTCTCCCTGGTGGCCATCCTCGCCGAGGACGCGAAGATGGCGCCGCGCCGCCTCGGCCGTACGGTCGGGCTGACCGTGGTGATCGCCGCGACCTTCTACTGCGTCGTGCTGCTGGCCTCGGCTTGGGTGTCGCCGTGGCAGCGGACGGCCGCGACGGAGAAGGGCACGATCGCGGCGTTCACCGCGGCGGGCTTCCCCGCGCTCGGCTGGGCGGCGTACGGGATCGCCGTGCTCGGGCTGTTCACCAGCTTCATCGCGCTGTTCACGGCGAGCGCGCGGCTGATGGTCGCGATGAGCCGCGCCGGGCTGTTCCCGGCGGCCTTCGCGAAGCTGCACCCCCGCTGGGGCACCCCGGTCAACGCGCTCGCGTTCACGATGGTGCTGGCGCTCGCGCTCGGCTGGCTCGGCAAGGGCGCGGTCACCTGGTTCCTGGACACCGGCGGCGTGTACGTGGGGCTCGCGTGGTTCATCGGGGTGGCCAGCCTGTACCGGATCCGGCGCCGCTACCCTGACGTGCGCGGTGCCTACAGGGTGCGTCCGGCGTGGCTGCCCGCGATCGGCGGGATCGCCGCGGTCGGCGTCATCGTGATGGTGCTCGTGCCCGGCACGCCCATCGCGCTCGTGTGGCCCGCCGAGTACCTCATCCTGTTCGCCTGGGTCCTGCTCGGCACGGTGATCTACCTCTGGGTGCGCCGCCGCGGCACCACCGGCGGCGAGGTCACCGCCCTGCTGGGCGAGCACTCACCGGCCGCGCTGCGCCAGGACGTACGCGAGTAGACCGACAGGAAGGGACGAGTGTGACGCTGCACGAGAAGCTCGAGCCGATCTTCGAGACGGTGATCCGCCGCAACCCCGGCGAGGTGGAGTTCCACCAGGCGGTCCGCGAGGTGCTGGAGAGCATCGGACCGGTCGTGGGCCGGCACGGCGCGTACACCGACGCGAAGGTCATCGAGCGGATCTGCGAGCCCGAACGGCAGATCATCTTCCGCGTGCCATGGACGGACGACTCCGGGGAGGTGCACGTCAACCGGGGTTTCCGGGTGGAGTTCAACAGCGCGCTCGGCCCGTACAAGGGCGGCCTGCGGTTCCACCCGACCGTGAACCTGGGGATCGTGAAGTTCCTCGGCTTCGAGCAGATCTTCAAGAACAGCCTCACCGGGATGCCGATCGGCGGCGGCAAGGGCGGCGCCGACTTCGACCCGAAGGGCCGTACGGACGCCGAGGTCATGCGGTTCTGCCAGAGCTACATGACCGAGCTGTACCGCCACCTGGGGGAGTGCACCGACGTGCCGGCCGGCGACATCGGGGTGGGCGGCCGCGAGGTCGGCTACCTGTTCGGCCAGTACAAGCGGATCACCAACCGGTACGAGTCCGGCGTGCTCACCGGGAAGTCGCTGGCCACCGGCGGCGCGCAGGTGCGTACGGAGGCGACCGGCTACGGCTGCGCGTTCTTCGTCGAGGAGATGCTGAAGGCGCGCGGCACGTCCTTCGACGGCAAGCGCGTCGTGGTGTCCGGTTCCGGCAACGTGGCCATCTACACGATCGAGAAGGTCACCCAGATGGGCGCCACCGTCGTGGCCTGCTCGGACAGCAACGGCTACGTGGTCGACGAGGCGGGCATCGACCTCGACCTCCTGAAGGAGATCAAGGAGGTGCGGCGGGAGCGCCTCGACGTCTACGCGGGGTGCCGCGAGTCCGCGTCGTTCGTGGCCGGGCGCTGCGTGTGGGAGGTGCCCTGCGACGTCGCGATGCCGTCCGCCACGCAGAACGAGATCTCCGGCGCCGACGCGCACACGCTCGTGCGCAACGGCTGTATCGCGGTCGGCGAGGGCGCGAACATGCCGACGACGCCGGAGGGCATCCAGGCGTTCCAGGCCGCCGGGGTGTCGTTCGGGCCCGGCAAAGCCGCTAACGCCGGCGGTGTGGCGGCCAGCGCGCTGGAGATGCAGCAGAACGCCAGCCGCGACTCGTGGTCCTTCGACCATTCCGAGGAGCGGCTGCGGGAGATCATGCGCGCCATCCACGACCGCTGCACGGCCGCCGCGGACGACTACGGCATGCCGGGCAACTACGTCGCGGGCGCGAACATCGACGGCTTCACGCGGGTCGCCGACGCCATGCTGACCCTCGGCGTCATCTGAGGTTCCGTACGGGCGGCCCGGCTCGCCGCTGGATCCGCCGCGCTGGGGCGGCCCGATGCCACCCCGGTGGTACGGCGCGTCCTTCCCCAGGCGTGCGCGCCCTAGCTGACCCAGGAGCGGTTCTCGGCGGTGAGCTGCGTGATGAGGCTGGCCGAGCCGCGCTGGCGCGCCACCGCCCGCTCCTCCTCGTTGATCGGCACCAGCCACAGCCAGCGGACCGGGTCGCCGCCGAAGGTGAAGCCGGAGAGGTCGGGCGGCTGGGGGCCGGTCAGCCGCTCGGGGTCGTCGAGCAGCAGCACACCGGTGTCGCCGCCGCCGAGCGGGAACGTGCTGGCGTCGTGGTACCACTTCACGCTGTGGCCGGGGCCGAACCAGGTGCAGGCGCGCCAGGGGTACTGCGCGAGCCACAGGAAGATCCGCGCGGCCTCCTGGCTCGGCTTGGTGGTGGCCAGCGCCAGCTCGATGCGGCCGAAGTCGCGCGCGTCGTCGACGAGCTGCTCCACGACGGGCATCCGCTGGCAGCTCATGCCGACCGTGCTCAGCACGGTGTAGGGCCGGTTGTTCGTGGGCGGCCGCTCGGTGATGCCGACCATCGGCAGCCGCTCGCGCCCGGTGTCCCAGTACTGCGCGCCGGGGCCGAGGCGGTTCAGGAGGTGGCCGAGCACGGCCTGCTGGAAGCCGCCCCACGCGCCCTGCCCGCGCCGCCAGCGCCAGTACGCCTGCGCGCGCTCGATGCGCGGCCCGAGCCCCTCCATCGCCTCGTCGAGCGCCCAGGCGAACGGCGTCTGGTCGATGGCGTCCCTGCTGTAGCCGGGCATGCCCTTCTCGGCGCTGGCCCAGCCGGGGATGACCGCGAGCGGCCGGCCCGACTCCAGCAGCGCGACCCCGTCGCCCTCCTCGAACCAGCACACCTCCAGGGCGGAGCGCTCGAGCGGCGGCGTGCCCTTCGGCTGCTTCGTGTGCCCCGCGGGCATCACGGGCGCCTGCCCGGCGTTGAGCCGGCCGAGATCGGCGGTGTGCGGCGCGCCGACGTGGTTGGCCAGCCACACGGCGGCGGTGACGGCCCCGCGCTCGTCGGACAGGTACGCCGCGCTCGTGGCGCCGTCGAACTCGACGGTCAGGCGCCGGCTTTGGTACGGACTCACCTCATCGAGGATCACCTGCGGCGCGGTCGGCGCCTTCGGCTTCTTGCGCAGGGTCGGCATGATGGGGACTCTAGTAAGGCCGGGCGGTGCGCGCGCCGTCGGCGGCGAATAGTTAGGGCATCGTGCCAATCCGGCCAGCGTATGAGGGCCCATAGACTGGGGCAATCATGTCTTCCGATCACCCAGCCGCGCCGCCCGCGCCCGGTTCGCTGACGATGGTCGCGCCGCGCCGCGCGAAGCCGCCGCGCCACCTCGCCGACCTCACGCCCGACGAACGCCGCGCCGCGGTCTCCGAGCTGGGCGGAAAGCCGTACCGCGCGGCGCAGATCGCGCGCCACTACTTCACCCGGCTGGTCGACGACCCGGGGGAGATGACCGACCTCCCCGCGTCCGACCGCGAGGAGCTGGCCCGCGCGCTGCTGCCCACGCTGCTGACCGAGGTGCGCCACCAGGTCTGCGACAACGGCAAGACCCGGAAGTACCTCTGGCGCGGCTTCGACGGCACGCTCGTCGAGTCGGTCCTCATGCGCTATCCCGACCGCGTCACGATGTGCGTGTCGTCGCAGGCGGGCTGCGGCATGAACTGCCCGTTCTGCGCCACCGGCCAGCAGGGGCTGACGCGCAACCTGTCCACGGCGGAGATCGTCGAGCAGGTCGTGGCCGGGGCGCGCGAGCTGGCCCGCGGCGACGTCCCCGGCGGGCCGGGCCGGGTCGGCAACGTGGTGTTCATGGGCATGGGCGAGCCGCTGGCCAACTACAGGTCGGTGCTCGGGGCCGTACGACGGCTCACCGACCCCGGGCCCGACGGCCTCGGCATGTCCCAGCGCGGCATCACGGTCTCCACCGTGGGGCTGGTCCCGGCGATCGACAAGCTGGCCGCGGAGCGCCTGTCCGTACGCCTGGCCGTCTCGCTGCACGCACCCGACGACGAGCTGCGCGACACCCTCGTGCCGATCAACACCCGCTGGAAGGTCGCCGAGGTCCTCGACGCGGCGTGGCGCTACGCCGACACCTCCGGGCGCCGCGTGTCCATCGAGTACGCGCTGATCCGCGACATCAACGACCAGGCGTGGCGTGCCGACCTCCTGGGGGAGCTGCTGCGCGGCCACCTCGTGCACGTCAACCTGATCCCGCTGAACCCCACGCCCGGCTCGAAGTGGACGGCGTCGGACCCGCGCGACGAGCGCGAGTTCGTCCGCCGCCTGGAGGCCCACGGCGTGGCTGTTACCGTACGCGACACCCGCGGCCGCGAGATCGACGGCGCCTGCGGGCAGCTCGCCGCCGCCGACCTGAACTGAGGCTGGATCGATGTCCCACGACCGGTTCACCACCATCCTGCGCGGCTACCGGCGCGCGGACGTCGACGCGTTCCTGGCCCGCGTCGACGGCACTCTCGGGCGCGCGCCGCTGACGGCCCAGCCCGTCACGGCGGAGGAGATCGCCGCGACCCGGTTCGCGATCGCCACGCGCGGCTACGACCCCGCGGCGGTCGACCGCGCGATGGCCGAGGCCGCGGCGGTCCTCGGCGGCACGGCGGTCTCCGGCTACACCTCGTTCGCGCCGCCCGCCGCCCCGACCGGCTACGCGCCGCCGCCGCCCGCCCCGTATGGCGACGACGCGGACGGCGCGCGCGACCGGATGATCGCCCGGCTGCGCGACGTACGGCTGTCCACGACCCGCATGCGCGCGGGATACGCGACGGACGAGGTGGACGGCTTCCTGCAGCGGGCCGCGGCCGCGGTGGCCGGCATGGCGCCGCCGATCACCGCGGCGGAGACGGAGGGCGTGGTGTTCAGCACCAGCAGGCTCCGTCCCGGCTACGACCAGGAGGAGACCGACGCGCTCCTCGACGAACTGGCCGCCTACCTCAGGCGCTACGGCGGCGGAGCAGCAGATACGCCGCGGTGACCACGAGCGTCCACACCGCGACGTGCACGGCGATGCCCGGCGCGGCCAGTTCGAGCCGGTGGTCGTTCGCGGCGCGCAGCAGCCGGAACAGCGGCACGGCGATCCACGAGACGGGGCCGTTCGCCAGGCCGGGCAGCACCGCGATCAGCAGGCCGCCGACCAGCGCGACGTACTCCGCCGGCGCGTCGCCGGTGACCGTACGGGTGGTCAGCGCGCCAAGTGCCACACCCGGCAGCAGCGTGAGCAGGTGCACGGCCAGCCCCACCAGCACGGTGGTCGGCACGCTCCCGGCGACGAGGACGTGCGCGCCGAGCGGGCCGCGCAGCGCGGACGCCGTGCTCAGCAGCAGGAACACGAGGTTCACCGCGACGGCGGCGAGCAGCCCGCCGGCGAGGTACGCGCGCCGCGACCCGGCGTTCACGGCGGTGAGCGCGCGCTGGACGTCCGGTTCGGCGCCGAGCATCTGATGGGTCGTCAGCGCGAAGACGGGCAGCGCGAACGCGGCGGCGTCGGCGAACGACGAGGCGGGGCTGGACGGCATGCCGCTCTGCGCGGCGATGATCAGCGCCAGCACCACCAGCGGGAACAGCACCTGGCCCGAGCGCGTGTAGCCGGCGATCTGGAACCGCGCCACCGTTGCCGCGCGGATCATCCGGCGACCCTCCGCGGTTCGTAGCCGCGTGCCCGCAGCGACCGCTCCACCCGTTCGGCCTCGTCCTCCGGCACCGTCAGCTCGATCCTGATCGGGGGCGGGTCGTCGTCGGCCTCGGCCTCCGACTCCGCCTCGCCGGCCGGTTCGTCCGGGGCGATCGCGCGTACGGCGCCGTCGGCGACCAGCCAGCGCGGGACGTCGGCGAGGCCGGGCGTGGGGCCGTGCGCGCTGAACACGACGGCGGCGTCGTCGCGCGCGGCCTCCCTGATCATGGCGGTGACCGCGGTGCGCGCCTGGTCGTCGAGGCCGGAGAAGGGCTCGTCGAGCACGAGCAGCCCGGACGGCGCGAGGAACGCCTGCGCGAGGCCGACCTTGTGCGCGGCGCCCTTGGACAGCTCGCGCAGCGGTGTGCGCAGCAGCTCCGTCATGGCCAGCCGCTCGGTGACCGCGGCGGCCGCCTCCTTCGCCGGGCCGCGCCGCAGGCCGCGCAGCCGGGCCATGTGGCGGAGGTACGCGCGCACGGTGAACGGCTGGCCGCGCGGGAACCGCTCGGGCGCGTAGCCGACGGCCTCGGGAATGCCGGCGATGCTTCCGCGGGCCGGCGCGGTCGTCCCGGTGAGCAGCCGGAGCAGCGTGGACTTCCCGGCCCCGTTGCGCCCGACGACCCTGACCAGCGCGCCTTCCGGTAACGTCAGCTCGACGTCATGCAGCACCCAGGGGCCTCGGCGCGCGTACCGGTGTCCCAGCGATCGGATCTCGATCAGCGGCATGCCGGTGATGATGCCATGTGGACGTATCGGACGGGACACCGATGACCAGCGCCTGCCTGTTCTGCGAGATCATCGCGGGTGACCGTCCCGCGCACATCGTGCTCGACGACGAGGTCGCCGTCGCGTTCCTCGACAGCCGGCCGCTGTTCCCCGGCCACACGCTGCTGGTCCCGCGCGCGCACTACGCCACGCTGCCGGACCTCCCCGCCGACCTCGTCGGCCCGTTCTTCGCCCGCGCGCAGCGGCTCTCGGCGGCGGTGCCGGCCGCCATGGAGGCCGCCGGGTCGTTCGTGGCGATGAACAACGTGGTCTCCCAGAGCGTCCCCCACCTGCACGTCCACGTCGTTCCGCGGAACCGCAAGGACGGCCTGCGCGGGTTCTTCTGGCCGCGGTCGAAATACGACGACGACGCCCAAGCCGAGAAGATCGCGGCAAATATTAGAGCCGTGCTCGGTTGACCGTCCGTAATCGCCGGAACGTCCGGACGCCCGGCGGCGAAGGCGATCCCGACGTGCGATTCCGTACGATGCGTGACGCTTGAGGTGCAATCTGCTGCTCCGTGCACCACACGCGATGCAAGCTGCCCCTGGGGACGCCTCCTGCCTGCGGGTTAGCTTCGTACGTGGCCTCAACGACGATCGTCACGATATGAGGCCGGCGCATCTGTCTCCGGCGGAAAGAGCACCAATGCCGACGACGACCCTCCCGGTACGGACGGCCGAGCGCTCATGGGCGCCGGACGAGCGCACGCCCGCTTCCGCCCGCGCCGCCGTACGCCGCCTCCTCCGCGCCTGGGGCGTGGACGAGGAGACGATCTCCGATGCCGTGCTGCTGATGTCCGAGGTCGTCACCAACGCCGTCGTGCACGCGGGCAGCACCATCGACACCGTGGTGCGCCTGTCCGCCGGCCACCTCCGCGTGGAGGTCACCGACGGTGACCCGCGCCCTCCGGTCCGCTGCCACCCCGCGCGTACGGAGGAGAACTACCGCGGCATCGCCCTGGTCGAGGCGTACGCCCACGACTGGGGCACCGACCCCGCGCCGTCCGGCACCGGCAAGACCGTCTGGTGGTGCCAGCACGTCGACGCGTGAGCCGGCCGCCCCTGAGCCGCGCGGCTAGGGGAGCTCGGAGACCGCGCGGTGCGCGGCGTCCCATGCGGCGTGGGTGTAGGCGAACGCCTGGGCGTCGGAGTTCGCGATCGTGATGCGGCCGTGCGGACGCCGGGCCAGCGTGTACGGCTGCTCGTCAGCGGGTTTGAAGATCGCCGGGTCGTCCAGGGAGTTGTACTCGTACGCGTAGCCGTGCGCCCACCGGTTGACGGTGATGGCGGTGATGTCCCGCGCCGGGTCGAGGCCGTGCGCGCCGAGCGACCGGGCCAGCGCGTCGCGGATCTCCCGCTCGAAGTCCGCGAAGGGCGTCTTGATCAGCTCGCCCCGCCCGGCCCGGTGCTGGTCGCGGCAGGGCAGGTCCTGGCCCGGCTTGTTGGGCGTGCGGTAGAACGTCACGACGTTGGGCTCGTCCGGACGGGTGGGGGAGGCGTACGCGCCGATCCTCGTCGGGATGTTCAGCCCGAAACTGCTCCAGTACATCGTCGGGCTGCTGATGTCCGACACCAACGCCCGCGTGAACGGCCGCCAGTCGCGCAGCACGGCGCGCGCGTACAGCAGCGGCACCTTCACGCCGTAGCGCATGGCGTCCACCTGCTCGGCCGGCAGCCCGCGCACGACGTAGCTGGACACCGCGTTCCAGCAGGCCATCACGACGTTGTCGGCGTGCACCCGGTAGCTGCGGCCGCCGCTGGAGTAGCTGACGGTGACGCCGCGGCCGGGGTGCGACTCGGCGACGTGCCGTACGTCGAACGCGGTCGCGTTGCGCCTGATCCGTACGGGCGAGCCGGGGACGTCCAGGCGTGCGTAGTCGGCGCGCGCGGACACGACGTGCGTCATCGTCTCGTGGCCGTTGAGGAAGCCGGGCACCAGCCGGTCGGCGAGCAGCCGTGCCACCGAGGCGTTGCCGTCGGGGAAGTAGTAGAAGCCGTCGGAGTCCGCCGCCTCCAGGTGCATGCGCGGCGTGTCGCCGATGCCCGGGTACGGCGTCGGGGCGAGCTTGAGGCCGTCGAAGCCGGGCTGCCCGGTGGCCCAGGCGTCGCCGGCGGCGACCCGCTCGATCTGCACGCCCCAGAGGTCCTCGGTGGCGCGTGCGCAGAACGCCAGCGCCTCGTCGCCCGCGCCGACGAGCGTGCGCAGGTAGTCGCGGTAGCTGATGCGCGCGAGCCGGTCCTTCTTCGCCGCGTCGGACAGCCCCGGGTAGTAGTCGGTGGCCGTCCCGTAGATCCGTACGAGGTCGGCGCGGCCGCGCGCGGACATCGGGAAGCGGGCCACCTGGTCCTGCCACGCCTCCTTGGCGCCGCCGACGACCAGCCGCTCGCCCGCCCAGTGCTCGGCGTCGAAGAAGTAGCCAGAGCCGAGGCCGTACTTGTCGTACACGGAGTAGTCGGCGACCTTGCCGAGCCTCCCGAGGTCGACGCCCAGGTCGTCCAGCATCCGCCGGGCGACGGGCGTCCAGGTGCTGGGCCGGTCGATGTCGAACGTGCCGCCGTTGCACAGCATCGTCCGGCCGCGCTCGGTGAACTCGTTGCGCCGCGCGTGGCCGCCGACGTCGTCGAGCGCCTCCAGGATCAGCACGCGCGCCCGGCGGCCGTGCGCCTGCCGGAAGTAGTACGCCGCGGCCAGGCCGCTCATGCCGCCGCCGACGACGACGAGGTCGTACCGCTCGCCGGTGTCGCGCACCCGGCCGGGGTCGAAGTCGCCGTCGCGCACGGCGTGGCCGACGTCGTAGGAACCGGGCTGCTGGCCCCGGATGCCGGTGCGCGCGGGCGGGTAGTCCGCGGCCGTACGGGTGGCCGCGTCCGCCGTTCCGGCGCCGAGCAGCGGCACGGCCGCCGTGGCCGCCGCGGCCGCGCCGGTCAGCGCCACGCCGTCGAGGAAGTCACGCCGGGTGATGCCGGCGTGCATGCCGAGTTCCCGATCGCTGTACCGAGCCATGCGCAACCTCCGGTCCCCGGCCCTTTCGCAGGCCGGACGAGTTGGTCGGTCGACGAAAGCGCGCGCCGGGACATGCCGCGGGGCGCGCGCGTCACGGGGGTACGCGCGCGCCCCGCGTCAGGCTCGGCGCCGGGTCGGGCGGGTGCGGGTGGTCGTCCTCTACAGGCGCGCCCAGGCCGCGGTGAGGACGTCGCGGAGGATCCGCTCGATCTCGGTGAAGTGGTCGGGGCCGCAGATCAGCGGCGGGGAGAGCTGGATGACGGGGTCGCCGCGGTCGTCGGCGCGGCAGATCAGCCCGGCCTCGTACAGCGCGGGGGACAGGAAGCCGCGCAGCAGCCGCTCGCACTCGTCCTCGTCGAACGTCTCCTTGGTGGCCTTGTCCTTGACGAGCTCGATGGCCAGGAAGTAGCCCTCGCCGCGGATGTCGCCGACGATCGGCAGGTCGGCCAGCTTGTCCATGGTGGCGCGGAACAGGCCCTCGTTGGCGCGGACGTTCTCCAGGATGCCGTCGGACTCGAAGACGTCGAGGTTGGCGAGCGCGACGGCGCTGGACACCGGGTGCCCGGCGAACGTGATGCCGTGCAGGAAGGTGGTGTCGCCCTTGGTGAACGGCTCCATGATCCGGTCGCTGACCACCATGCCGCCGAGCGGTACGTAGCCGGACGTGACGCCCTTCGCGAACGTGATGATGTCCGGCTGGTAGCCGTAGCGCAGCGAGCCGAAGTAGTGCCCGATGCGGCCGAACGCGCAGATGACCTCGTCGGAGACCAGCAGCACGCCGTACTTGTCGCAGATCTCGCGCACCCGGGCGAAGTAGCCGGGCGGCGGCGTGAAGCAGCCGCCGGCGTTCTGCACCGGCTCCAGGTAGATCGCCGCGACGGTCTCCGGGCCTTCGAGGAGGATGGTCTCCTCGATCGCGTTGGCCGCCCACTGGCCGAACTCGTCGTACGTCGTGCCGGTGAACGTCGACGGCGGCCGGTAGAAGTTCGTGTTCGGCACCTTCACCGCGCCGGGCACCAGCGGCTCGAACATGGCCTTGATGTCCGGGATCCCGGTGATCGACAGCGCGCCCATGGTGGTGCCGTGGTAGGCCACGTTGCGGCTGAGCACCTTGTACCTGCCGGGCTGGCCGATGGTCCTGAAGTACTGCCGGGCCAGCTTCCAGGCCGACTCGACCGCCTCGGAGCCGCCGGTGGTGAAGAACACCCGGTTGAGGTCGCCGGGGGCGAGCGTGCCCAGGCGCTCGGCCAGCTCGATGGCCTTCGGGTGGGCGTAGGACCACAGCGGCACGTACGCGATCTGCGCCGCCTGGTCGGCCGCGGCCTGGGCGAGCTCCTGGCGGCCGTGGCCGAGCTGCGACAGGTAGAGGCCGGACAGCCCGTCGAGGTAGCGCTTCCCGTGCGCGTCGAAGACGTACGGGCCCTCGCCGCGGACGATGACCGGGATCTCGCCGTCCGTGTACGTGGACATGCGGGTGAAGTGCATCCAGAGGTGCTGCTTCGCCGCGTCCTGGAGCCGGCCGCCGTCGGGCGTCGGAGCTGGTGTGTGGGTCACCGTGTCCCCCATGAGTAGGTCTGCTTGCGGAGCTTGAGGTAGACGAAGCTCTCCGTGGTGAGCACGCCGTCGATGGACCGGATCAGCTTCAGCAGTTCCAGCAGGTGGTCGTCGTCCTCGCAGACCACCTCCACCAGGACGTCGAACGACCCGGCCGTGACGACGACGTAGTCGATCGCGTCCATGGAGGCGAGCCGGTCGGCGACCTTGTCGATGTCGCCCGTGCATTTCAGGCCGATCATCGACTGCCGGGGGAACCCCATCATCAGCGGGTCGGTGACCCCGACGATCTGGATGAAACCCGAGTCGCGCAGCCGCTGGACCCGCTGGCGCACGGCGGCCTCGGACAGCCCGACGGCCTTGCCGATCTCGGCGTACGATCGTCGCCCGTCCTGCTGGAGCTGCTCGATGATCCGCTTGGCGGTGTCGTCGAGGCCGGCGTTTCCGGCCGGTTCGCGCCGCCGTTGCTCGGCGGCAGCCCGATCACGTGACTCGGCTCCCGAACGGGTCGCCATATCTCGCCTCCTCGTGAGGACAATGTTGCAGTCCTGTGTCCTTTGTCAAGGGATTCCGTTGCAGTATCCCACCTTTACGACGGAATCACTTGTCATGCAGATCGCCATCTGTCAATGTCGGGGCAAACAAGCCGAGCCGTATTCGCCTGGAGGCCGATCTTGTCCACGCCACGCCGTCTGAGGAACTTCGTGAACGGGGACCACACCGATTCCGCGGAGGGACGTACGGCCGAGCTGATCGACCCGGCTACCGGAACCGCCTTCGCGGAGGCGCCGGTCTCCGGCAAGGAGGACATCGACGCGGCGTTCGCGGCCGCGAGCACGGCCTTCGAGTCCTGGGGCGACACCACGCCGTCCGAGCGCAGCCTGGCCCTTTTCCGCTTCGCCGACGCCCTGGAGGCGCGCGCGGAGGAGCTCGTCGCGGCCGAGTCGCAGAACTGCGGCAAGCCGCTCGCGCTGACCATGTCCGAAGAGATCCCGATGCTGGTCGACCACATCAGGTTCTTCGCCGGGGCCGCGCGCGTCCTCGAGGGCCGCGCCTCCGCGGAGTACATGGCCGACCACACGTCGTCCATCCGCCGCGAGCCCGTCGGCGTGTGCGCGCAGGTCACGCCGTGGAACTACCCGATGCTGATGGCCGCGTGGAAGTTCGCGCCGGCGCTGGCGGCGGGCAACACCGTGGTGCTGAAGCCTTCGGACACGACCCCGGTCACCACGCTGATGATGGCCGAGATCGCCGCCGAGTTCCTGCCCGCGGGCGTCTTCAACGTCATCTGCGGCGACCGCGACACCGGCGCGAACCTGATCTCCCACCCGGTTCCGCGGATGGTGTCCATCACCGGCAGCGTCCGGGCCGGCATGCAGGTCGCCAGGTCCGCCGCGGACGACCTCAAGCGGGTGCACCTGGAGCTCGGCGGCAAGGCGCCGGTGATCGTCTTCGACGACGCCGACGTGGAGACCGCCGCGCGCGGCATCGCCGAGGCCGCGTACTTCAACGCCGGCCAGGACTGCACGGCCGCCACCCGCGTGCTGGTCGCCGGGCGGCTCGCGGACGACTTCTCCGCGGCGCTCGCCGAGCAGGCGCGCGGCACCACCGTCGGCGGGCCCGACAACACCGACGCCGACTACGGCCCGCTGAACAACGCGAACCAGCTCGACCGCGTCAGCGGCTTCCTGAACCGCACGCCCGACCACGCGTCGGTGCTCGCGGGCGGCGGCCGCGTGGGGGACCGCGGCTACCTGTTCGCCCCGACCGTCGTCGGCGGCCTGCGCCAGGACGACGAGATGGTGCAGAACGAGGTCTTCGGACCGGTCGTCACCGTGCAGGCGTTCGACGACGAGGCGCAGGCGCTGGCCTGGGCCAACGGCGTCGAGTACGGCCTGGCGTCCAGCGTGTGGACGCGCGACCACGGGCGCGCCATGCGGATGGCGAAGAAGCTCGACTTCGGATGCGTGTGGATCAACACGCACATCCCGCTCGTCGCCGAGATGCCGCACGGCGGCTTCGGCCACTCGGGCTACGGCAAGGACCTGTCGATGTACGGGTTCGAGGACTACACCCGGATCAAGCACGTCATGTCCTACATCGGCGAGTAACCGGGACCGCCGGCAGCGGGGGCGACGATCTGCCGGCGGACCGGCGCCGTACGGCTTACGGGGCTTTGCGGAGAGGTGGACCATGACCGATACCCAGGGGAGCGCACCACCGGCTGCCACGGACGCGGCCGCCGGCGACGGGGCCGCGGTCGCGGCGATCGAGTTGTCCGGCGTCGTCAAGGAGTTCCAGGCGCGCGGCGAGACCGTACGGGCCGTCAAGGGCATCGATCTGGAGATCGCGCAGGGTGAGTTCTTCTCGCTGCTCGGCCCGTCCGGCTGCGGCAAGACGACCACGATGCGGATGGTCGCCGGGTTCGAGGAGCCGACGAACGGCACCGTGCACCTGAAGGGCACCGACGTGACCGACGTCCCGCCGAACCGGCGCGACGTCAACATGGTGTTCCAGTCGTACGCCCTGTTCCCGCACATGACCGTCGCGGAGAACGTCGCGTTCGGGCTGCGCCGCAAGAAGGTCGCGGGCACGGAGATCGACCGGCGCGTCGAGGAGATGCTGAACCTCGTCGAGCTCGAGGGCCGCGGAAAGCGGCGGCCGCGCGAGCTGTCCGGCGGGCAGCAGCAGCGCGTCGCGCTGGCCCGCGCCCTGGTCAACCGGCCGAGCGCGCTGCTGCTCGACGAACCGCTCGGCGCGCTTGACCTCAAGCTGCGGCAGGCCATGCAGATCGAGCTGAAGCGCATCCAGCGCGAGGTCGGCATCACGTTCGTCTACGTCACGCACGACCAGGGCGAGGCGCTGACGATGTCCGACCGCATCGCGGTGATGAACGACGGCCTCGTGGAGCAGCTCGACACACCGCGGTCCATCTACGAACGCCCCGCCACCCGGTTCGTCGCCGGGTTCATCGGCACGTCCAACCTGCTCAGCGGCGAGGTGTCGGCGGTCACCGACGGCAGCGCGGTCCTCGTGCCCGGCGCCGACGAACGGATCATCGTGCCGCTGCGCGACCGCCCGGCCGGCACGGGCGACCACCTCGAGCTCACCGTGCGCCCGGAGAAGATGACGATCTCCATCGAGCGGCCGGACGGCGACGGCTGCGCGCTGCGCGGCACCGTCAAGGAGCTCGTCTACCTCGGCACGTCCACCAACTACACGGTGCTCGCGTCGACCGGTGAGGAGATCGTGGTGTTCGAGCAGAACGGCTCGTCACCGCTGAGCAGCGCCGAGCGCGGCGACGACGTGTGGCTCGCCTGGCGTCCCGAGCACTCGTTCGCGATCGGGACGGGCCAGTGAACGGCCCCGATCCGGTCTGGCTGCGCGGCCTGACCCGGCCGAGGTCCCGCCGCGCCGTGCTGCGTACGGCCGGGCTGTCCGCGGCCGGCCTGGCGCTCGCCGCCTGCGGCATCCCGGGCCAGGGCCACCAGGCGGCCAGCGAGGCGGAGATGGCCAGGTTCTGGCGGAAGCAGAAGCGCCACGGCCACGTGCGCTTCGCCAACTGGCCGCTGTACATCGACGTCGGCGCGAAGAAGAACGACCACCCGACGCTGGACGCCTTCACCAAGGAGACCGGCATCACGGTCTCCTACGACGAGGTCATCCAGGACGACGCCGACTGGTTCGGCAAGGTGCGCCCGCAGCTCGCCGCGGGTTCGGACATCGGCTACGACCTCCAGGTCATCACCAATGGCATCCAGATGGCGCAGTTCATCGCGCTCGGCTTCCTGGTGCCGCTGGACCACTCGCGGATGCCCAACTACCGGCGCAACATCGGCAGCGCCTACCGCGACCCGGCGTACGACAAGGGCGCCCGGTTCACCGCGCCGTGGGCGTCCGGCATGACCGGCATCGCGTACAACCCGAAGTACGTCACCAAGCCGCCGACCCGCATCGCGGACCTCTGGAACCCCGCGTACAAGGGCAAGATCGGGATGATGTCGGACGTCCAGGAGCTGGGCAACTTCGGCATGCTGCTCGACGGCGTCGCGCCGGAGAAGTCGACCGAGAAGGACTGGCGCAAGGCCGCCGACGTGCTGAAGAAGCAGCGCGACAGCGGGATCGTGCGCAAGTACTACGGCAACGACTACATCAAGCCGCTCACCAACGGCGACATCTGGATCACCATGGCGTGGTCCGGCGACATCTTCCAGCAGAACGTCTCCGAGGGCACGGACCTGCGGTTCCTCATCCCGCAGGAGGGCGGCAACCTCTGGACCGACAACATGACGATCCCGAAGACGGCGCAGAACCCGCTGGACGCGCTGATGCTGATCGACTACTACTACCGTCCGCTGCCGGCCGCGCGCCTCGCCGAGTACGTCAACTACGTGTCGCCGGTCCCGGCCGCCAAGGCCGTCATCGAGCAGGACATCGCGAAGGCGTCCGGTGCGGACAAGAAGACGCTCCAGCAGGTCGCGGGCAGCCCGCTGGTGTTCCCCGGCGACGCCGAGTACGCGAAGCTGCACAACTACCGGACGCTGAACAAGACCGAGCTGACGACGTACCAGTCGGTCTTCCAGCCGATCGTGGCGGGCTGATCACATGAACAGAATCCGCGCGCGCCTGACGCCGTACCTGCTGATCCTCCCCGGCGGCCTGTGGCTGACGATCTTCTTCGCGATCCCGATGCTGTACATGCTGTCGGTGTCGCTGATGACCGGGAACGTCATCGACGGCTTCAGGCTGACGTTCCACTTCCCGACGTACGCCCAGGCCCTCGGGCTGTACCACGACCAGCTCATCAGGTCGCTGGTGTACGGGCTGATCGCGACCGCGCTGTGCATCGCGATCGCCTACCCCATGGCGTACTGGATCGCCTTCCGCGGCGGCAGCCGGAAGTCGACGTACCTCTTCCTGATCCTGCTGCCGTTCTTCGTGTCGTTCGTGCTGCGGACGATCTCGTGGCAGTTCTTCCTGTCCGACAACGGCATCGTGCTGGGCCCGCTGAAGAGCATCCACCTGCTGCCGGAGAACTTCAGCGTGCTGGCCACCGCGCCCGCGGTGATCGGCGGGCTGACGTACAACTTCCTGCCGTTCATGGTGCTGCCGATCTACGTCGCGCTCGAACGCGTCGACCACAGCCTGGTCGAGGCGTCCTACGACCTGTACGCCGGCCGGATCCAGGCGTTCCTGCGGGTGGTGCTCCCGCTGTCGCTGCCCGGCGTCTTCGCGGGCGTGCTGATCACGTTCGTGCCGGCCAGCTCCGACTACGTCAACGCGTCCGTGCTCGGCGGACCGGAGAACACGATGATCGGGAACGTGATCCAGAACCAGTACTTCGTGGCGAGCAACTACCCGGTCGCCGCGGCCCTGTCGTTCATCCTGATGGCCGTGCTGCTGCTCGGGATCTTCGCTTACGCGCGGGCGCTCGGCACCGAGGACGTCCTGGAGGCGGCTGCCGGATGAGCACACTCACCGTCGACGACGCACCCGCCTCGCGCACACCGGACGCGCCGCCGCGCCGCGCGCGCCGCCACGGGCGGCTGCTGACGATCTACACGTGGATCGTGATCATCTGGCTGCTGCTGCCCATCGCCGTGATGATCCTCTTCAGCTTCAACAACACCCACGGCCGGTTCAACAACACCTGGCAGGGGTTCACGTTCAAGTGGTACGGGCAGCTCAACGCCTACCCTGACCTCACCGGCGCGCTGCTGAACTCCCTGACGATCGCGGTCCTGACGGCGATCATCGCGGGGGCGCTCGGCACGCTGATCGGGCTCGCGATCGGCCGCTACCGGTTCCGCGGCTCCGGCATGACGAACCTGGTGACGTTCGCGGCGATCTCCGCGCCCGAGGTCGTGATGGGGGCGTCGCTGCTGTCGATGTTCCTGAGCCTGAACATCCCGCGCGGCTACCTGACGATCCTGATCGCGCACGTGATGTTCTCGGTGTCGTTCGTCACCGTGACCGTACGGGCGCGGGTCATGACGCTGGACCCGGCGCTCGAGGAGGCGGCGCGCGACCTCGGCGCCTCGCCGCTGGCCACGTTCCGGCTGGTGACGCTGCCGATCCTGTTCCCGGCGATCCTCGCGGGCGGGCTGCTTTCGTTCGCCCTGTCGATCGACGACTACATCATCACCAGCTTCAACTCCGGCAGCACGCTGACGTTCCCGCTGTGGATCTGGGGGTCGACCCGTACGGGCACGCCGCCTCAGGTCAACGTTCTCGGTACGTTGATCTTCGTCGGCGGTGTGGTGCTCGCGCTCGCCAACGCGTTCATGGCCCGCCGCCGTAATCGCTGACGCACCTCAGGGGGGCCAACTCGTGGATGTCACCGCGGCGCTGCGCGACGTCGTGATCAAGCCGTACTGGCTGGACGACGCCGCCGCGCCGGAGCCGCTGCCGCCGCTCTCGTCGCACATCACGGCCGATCTCGTGGTCGTCGGCGGCGGCTACAGCGGGCTGTGGACGGCGCTGCTGGCCAAGGAGCGCGACCCGTCGCGCGAGGTCGTCCTGCTGGAGGGGCGGCGCGTCGGCTGGGCGGCGTCCGGGCGCAACGGCGGGTTCTGCGCGGCCAGCGTGACGCACGGCCTCGGCAACGGCGTGCAGCACTTCCCCGGCGAGATCCAGCAGTTGGAGGACATCGGCGCGGCCAACCTCGACGCCATCGAGGACGCGGTGCGGCGGTACGGCATCGACTGCGACTTCGCGCGTACGGGCGAGCTGACCGTGGCCACCGAGCCCTGGCAGGTCGACGACCTGGCCGACTTCGCGGAGACGATGCGCGAGTTCGGCGGCGACCCGGTCGTCTACGACGCGGCCGGCGTCCGCGCGCAGGTGAACTCCCCGACCTACCTCGGGGGGGTATACGACCGCGAGGGCTGCGCCATCGTGCACCCGGCGAAGCTCGCGTGGGGCCTGCGCGACGCGTGCCGCGGCCTGGGCGTCCGCGTCCACGAGCACACCCCGGTCACCGCGATCGACGACGTCGGCGGCGACCTGCTGCGGCTGGTCACCGGGTCCGGCTCGGTGACCGCGCGCCGCGTCGCGCTCGGCACCGGCGTCTTCCCCGGCCCGCTGCGCCGCCGCCGCGCGTACGCGATCCCGGTGTACGACTACGTGCTGATGACCGAGCCGCTGGACGCCGAGCGGATGGCGGCCATCGGGTGGGACGGGCGCCAGGGCGTCGGCGACGCGGGCAACCAGTTCCACTACTACCGGCTGACCGCGGACAACCGCGTCCTGTGGGGCGGCTACGACGCGGTCTACCACTACGGCAGCCGCATCGGCGCGCGCCTGGACGAGCGCCCGGAGACGTTCCACAAGCTCGGCGAGCACTTCTTCGCGACGTTCCCGCAGCTCGACGGCGTCCGCTTCACCCACGCGTGGGGCGGCGCGATCGACACCTGCAGCCGGTTCTGCGCGTACTTCGGCCGCGCGTACGGCGGCCGGCTCGCCTACGCGGGCGGCTACACGGGCCTCGGCGTCGGCGCCACGCGGTTCGGCGCCCAGGTCATGCTCGACCTGCTGTCCGGCGAGGAGACCGACCTCACCCGGCTGGAGATGGTGCGGTCCAAGCCGGTGCCGTTCCCGCCGGAGCCGCTGCGCTCCGGCGTGGTCGGGCTGACCCGCTGGTCGATCGCGCGCGCCGACGACGCCTCCGGGCGGCGCAACCTGTGGCTGCGCACGCTCGACCGGTTCGGCGTCGGTTTCGACAGCTAGCCCCGCGTGGTGCCCCGTCCCGTACGGGGCACCCGCTTGGCGCGCAGCTACCGTAGGGGGGTATGGTAAGAACCGCAGTGAAGATCGGTACGAGGTGAGGAGCACCCGTGAGCGAGACGGCGTACACGGTGGACGGCATGACCTGTGGCCACTGTGTGAGCGCGGTGACCGAGGAGATCGTCAAGATCGGCGGCGTGCGCGACGTTCAGGTGGATCTTGGCACCGGGCGCGTGACCGTGACCAGCGACGCGCCGCTGGCGCCGGCCGAGGTGGCGGCGGCCGTCGACGAGGCCGGATACGAGCTGCGGGAGCCATGAGCACCACGACTGGCCACGACGCGCGGGTCGAGCTGGAGATCACCGGCATGACCTGCGCGTCCTGCGCGGCCCGGATCGAGAAGAAGCTGAACCGGCTCGACGGCGTGACCGCCACGGTCAACTACGCGACCGAGCGGGCCGAGGTCACCCACGACGCGTCCGTGACCCCCGGCGACCTGGTCGCGGTCGTCGAGAAGACCGGTTACGGCGCGTTCCTGCCCAAGCCCCCGGCCGACGAGCCCGGCGCCGGTCAGGCCGCGCCCGAGGAGGACGCGGCCGGCGCCCACCTGGCCGGCCTGCGGCAGCGGCTGCTGATCTCGCTGGCGCTCGCCGTGCCGGTCGTCGCGCTCGCGATGATCCCGGCGCTGCAGTTCACGTACTGGCAGTGGGCGTCATTGACGCTCGCCGCCCCGGTGATCGTCTACGGCGGGTGGCCGTTCCACCGCGCCGCGTTCACCAACCTCCGCCACGGCGCCGTCACCATGGACACCCTGATCTCCATGGGCACGCTGGCCGCGTTCGCCTGGTCGCTCTACGCGCTGTTCCTCGGCACGGCGGGCATGCCCGGCATGCGCCACGCCTTCGAGCTGACCATCGCCCGTACGGACGGCGCGGGCAACATCTACTTCGAGGCCGCCGCCGGGGTGATCACGTTCATCCTCGCCGGGCGCTACTTCGAGGCGCGGTCCAAGCGGCAGGCCGGCGCGGCGCTGCGCGCGCTGCTGGAACTCGGCGCCAAGGACGTCGCGCTGCTCCAGGACGGCCGCGAGGTGCGGGTGCCGATCGGCCGGCTCTCCGCCGGCGACCGGTTCGTGGTGCGGCCGGGGGAGAAGATCGCCACGGACGGCGTGGTCGCCGAGGGCTCCTCGGCCATCGACGCCGGCATGATCACCGGGGAGTCGGTGCCCGTCGAGGTGGGCGCGGGCGAGCCGGTGGTCGGCGGCACGGTGAACGTGGGCGGCCGGCTGATCGTCCGCGCCACCCGAGTCGGGGCGGACACCCAGCTCGCGCAGATGGCGAAGATGGTCGCCGACGCGCAGAACGGCAAGGCGCAGGCGCAGCGGCTCGCCGACCGCGTCTCCGGGGTGTTCGTGCCGGTCGTCATCGGCCTGGCGCTCGCGACGCTCGCGGGCTGGCTGCTGGCCGGCGGCGGCGTGTCGGCGGCGTTCACGGCCGCGGTCGCCGTACTGATCATCGCGTGCCCGTGCGCGCTCGGCCTGGCCACGCCGATGGCCCTGATGGTCGGCACCGGGCGCGGCGCGCAGCTCGGCATCCTGATCAAGGGCCCCGAGGTGCTGGAGTCGACCCGCCGCGTCGACACGGTCGTGCTCGACAAGACCGGCACGATCACCAGCGGCCGGATGTCCCTGGCCGGGACGCACACCGCCGACGGCACCGGCGAGGCGCTCGCGCTGCGGCTCGCCGGCGCCGCCGAGGCCGCGTCGGAGCACCCGATCGCGCAGGCCATCGCCGCCGCGGCCGCCGAGCGTACGGGGCCGCTGCCGCAGGTGACGGACTTCCGCAACGAGGAGGGCCTCGGCGTCCAGGGCGTCGTCGACGGCCATGCCGTCCTGGTCGGGCGGCCCGCGCTGCTGGAGCGGTGGAGCCAGCGGCTCACCCCCGAGCTCGCGGCGGCGCTGGCGGCCGCGCAGGCCAGGGGCGAGACGGCGGTGGCCGTCGGCTGGGACGGCGCCGCGCGCGCGGTGCTGACCGTGGCCGACACCGTCAAGCCGACCAGCGCCGAGGCGGTGCGCCGGCTGCGCGGGCTCGGCCTGCGCCCGGTGCTGCTGACCGGCGACAACACCGCCGTAGCCGAGACGGTCGCGGCGTCCGTCGGCATCGGCGAGGTGATCGCGGAGGTGCTGCCGGCCGACAAGGT
Source organism: Streptosporangiaceae bacterium (assembly GCA_036502625.1). Lineage (GTDB taxonomy): Bacteria > Actinomycetota > Actinomycetes > Streptosporangiales > Streptosporangiaceae > DASXYG01. The sequence continues at coordinate 19,460 of DASXYG010000088.1, read as the reverse complement.
GGCCACCGTGCGCCGCCTCCAGGACGAGGGCCGGGTCGTCGCGATGGTGGGCGACGGCGTGAACGACGCGGCCGCGCTCGCCCAGGCCGACCTCGGCCTCGCGATGGGCACCGGCACGGACGCCGCGATCGAGGCCGGCGACCTCACGCTGGTCCGCGGCGACCTGCGCGCCGCCGCCGACGCGATCCGGCTGTCGCGGCGCACGCTCGCCACGATCAAGGGCAACCTGTTCTGGGCGTTCGCGTACAACGTGGCCGCGCTCCCGCTGGCCGCCGCGGGGCTGCTGAACCCGATGATCGCGGGCGCGGCCATGGCGTTCAGCTCGGTGTTCGTGGTGTCGAACAGCCAGCGCCTGCGGCGGTTCCGCGCGCGCTGACCGTACGACGGACGGCGCGGCGGGTCAGTGGCCCGTCGCGCCGTCCCACTTCTCGCGCAGGATGTCCATGTGGCCGAGGTGGCGCGCGGTCTCCTCGATCATGTGCGCGACGATCCAGCGGATCGTGAACGGCTCCTCGTTCTCCCGCCGCGGCAGCGCCGAAAGGGTGTCCAGGTCGCGGGCGGCGACGATCTCATTGGACCGCGCGCACTGCTCCGCGTATCCGGCGAGCACCTCCGCGATCGGCGTCTCGGTGCCGACCGTGAACTCGCGGTCCGGCTCCTCGTCGGTCCACGGCCCGGTGTCCGGGCGTTCGAGCAGGACGTGCTCGAACCAGTCGTACTCCACCCAGCGCAGGTGGTTGACCAGCGCGCCGATCGTCATCAGCGGTGAGGTCTCCAGCGGTGCGTACGCCGCGCCCTCGTCGGTGAGCCCGGCGCATTTCTCGTGCACCTTGGCGCGCTGGTGGTCCAGGAAGCCGGTCAGCGTGGCGCGCTCGTCGGCGCCGGAACGGGTGTCGGTTCGCGTCATGCCGTCATTCCGGCACGCCGAACGTGTCATGTGCAACCGGGTTTCGGTCGGGGCACGCCTACGTTCGAGACGTACCTCGGGGAAGGAGCACGTAGATGCTGGGTCCCAACGGCCATTGGGTCCGTACGCGGAGCGAGGAGAGCGCGAAGTCCTTCATCGCCGAGCAGCGGAGCGCGAAGGACTTCGGGGAGCGGTTCGGGGGCGGGCGGCTGCCGTGGATCCTGCTGGCGATCGTGCTCGTGGCGGTGGCGGGCCTGGTGCTCGCGGGGTTCGTCTCCGGCTAGCGGTTGCGGCCGCGCACCGATTCCAGCGCGAGCAGCGCGACGTGCAGCGACGCGCAGGAGTCGGTGTCGTCGAGATCGGCGTCCAGCACCCGGCTGATCTTGCGGAGCCGTTCGTAGAACGCCGGGCGCGAGAGGTGCGCACGGCTCGCGGCCAGCGCCTTGTTCCGCCCGCATTCCAGGTACGTCCCGAGCACGCCGACGAGCGCCGTGCCGTGCTGCGCGTCGTACGCGAGCAGCCGCCCCAGCTCGCGCTCCACGAACGTCTGCAGCCGCGCGTCGTCGCGCATGAGGTGCAGCAGGCCGCGCAGCCGCAGGTCGGGCAGGCGGTAGTAGGGCCGGCCGTCCGGCTGCCGCACCGCGACGTCGGCGACCTGCTCGGCCTCGGAGAACGACCGGCGTACGTCGCGGATCGTCTCGACGCTCGACCCGACGCCCATGACGAACTCCTCGCCGAGCCGCGGCCGTAGCTGCTCCGACAGCGCACGCAGCGCGCGGTCCGGGTCGGTGCGCATCGGCAGCGCGAGCAGCACGCCGGTGCCCGCGTCGTCCAACGCGCCGACCAGCGCGGACAGCCGGACGTCGCGGCACGCCGCCGCGGCGGTCTCGGCCAGCTCGCTCAGCCGCGCCTGCGCGGCCAGCCCCGAGCCCTCCTCGCGCAGCCGCAGCACCGCCGCGACCAGCCGCCGCCCGGACAGCGGCACCCCGACCGCGCGGGCGCGCGCCGCCGCCTCGGACGGGTCGGCGTAGGAGTGGGCCAGGATGCCCGCGATGATCGTGCGGTGCGTCTGCCGCTCCAGGCTCTCGGCGTGGCGCTCGATCAGCCGCCCGAGCGCCAGCGTGGTGGCGGCGCGCTCGACCAGCACGACCTCGCGCGGCGTGGGCGACTCCGGGCAGGCGAGGATCAGCCGCCCCCAGTCCTCCCCGCGCGCGCCCACCGTGGTGACCAGCCAGCCCGCGGACGGGTCGTAGCCCGTACGGTCGCGGGGCCGTACGGCGCGCGACCTGGTCTCCCAGCTCGCCAGCAGCACCCCGGGGTCCTGGCCCGCAGGCTCGCAGGCCAGCACCTGATGGGCGAGGTTCTCCAGGATCGCCGGCCGCCCGGCCAGCCGGGACACCTGCGCGACGACCTCGTCCGGCGCCGCGCCCTCGACCGAGAGCCCGGTGAACACCTCGTGGAGCTGCTGCGACGCGCGCAGCTCGGCGAGCTGGGCGTCGATGATCTGGGCGTGCACCGCCTCGGTGATCTCGATGAACGGCGTCTCGCGGGCCAGCGTGATCAGCGGCAGGCCGTGCTCCTCGGCCGCCTGGACCAGCGCGGGCGGCAGGTCGCGGTCGTAGCGGTGGCCGAGCTCGATGGCCAGCCCGGCGACCCCGACGGAGGCCAGCTCCGAGACGTACTGCCTGAGGCGCTCCGGTGCGTCCGGCAGCGCGATGCCGGTCAGCAGCACGAGCTCGCCGCCGCGCAGCAGGTGGGCGGGTTCCAGGATCTCGATGACGTGCACCCAGCGGACCCGGCCGTCGAGCCGGTCGGCGCCCGCGACGATCTGGGGCTTGCCCCGGCGGAGGGCGTCGAGGCGGAGGACGTCGGCGAGGGTCAGCAGCACCCGCACAGGATATGGCAGCACTCTGTAAGGGATCGACGGTACGTGTCTGACAACATGCCCGCCGGTAGGGTTGGACGCGGAACCCGTGATACCGACGCCTGGGAGGCGGCGATGGCGCTGCTTGACGACACAGAGGTCGCGAAGAACCTGGAGCAGGTCCCGGGATGGGAACGGCACGGCGACGCGATCGAACGCTCCGTACGGCTCGGCGACTTCCGGGCCGCCGTCGCGTTCGTCAACACGGTCGCCGAGGTCGCCGAGGCCGCGCAGCACCACCCGGACATCCTGATCCGCTACAACACCGTCGACCTGACGCTGTCCACGCACTCCGAGGGCGGGCTGACCGAGAAGGACTTCGCGCTCGCCGCGCGCGTCAACGAGCTGGTGCCGTAGGCCGCCGACAGGGTGTAAGAATCCGGGGGGTCGGATCGAACAGCCTGACGGTGGCGATCAGCACGCCCCGCGTTCGACACTTGACGCATGTCGGATCTTCTCGCACGCCACCGTGCCGTCCTCCCGAACTGGATGGCCCTTTACTACGACCAGCCGATCGAGATCACCGGCGGACGGGGCAGCCGCGTCACCGACGCGGACGGCCGTACGTACCTGGACTTCTTCGGCGGCATCCTCACGAACATGCTCGGCTACGACATCGCCGAGGTCCGCGAGGCCGTGGAACGCCAGCTCGCGACGGGCGTCGTGCACACCTCGACGCTGTACCTCATCCGCGCCCAGGTCGAGCTCGCCGAGAAGATCGCCCGGCTGTCCGGCATCGAGAACGCGAAGGTGTTCTTCACCAACTCCGGCACCGAGGCGAACGAGACGGCGCTGCTGCTGGCCACGTACGCCCGCAAGTCCGACCAGGTGCTCGCCATGCGCGGCAGCTACCACGGCCGGTCCTTCGGCACCGTGTCGATCACCGGCAACCGCGGCTGGAAGAACTCCTCGCTGTCCCCGCTGAACGTGCACTACCTGCACGGCACCGACCAGCACCTCCCGCAGTTCCGCGGCATGTCCGAGCAGGCGTACATCGACACCTGCGCGGCCGACCTCAGGTACGTCCTGGCCACCGCCACGTCCGCCGACGTCGCGTGCCTCATCGCGGAGCCCATCCAGGGCGTCGGCGGCTTCACCATGCCGCCCGACGGCCTGTTCGCCGCGTACAAGGAGGTCCTCGACGAACAGGGCATCCTGTTCATCTCCGATGAGGTACAGACCGGCTGGGGCCGTACGGGGCAGAGCTTCTGGGGCATCGCCAACCACGGCGTCACCCCGGACGCCATGACGTTCGCCAAGGGCCTCGGCAACGGCTTCGCGATCGGCGGCGTCGTCGCGCGCGGCGACCTCCTCGACGGCCTGCACGCCGCGGGCGTCTCCACGTTCGGCGGCAACCCGGTCTCCACCGCGGCCGCCAACGCCACGCTCGACTACGTCCTCGACCACGACCTCCAGACCAACGCGGCGCGCAACGGCACGATGATCATCGACGGCCTGCGCGAGGCCGCCGCGCGCATCCCGGCGCTCGGCGACGTCCGCGGCAAGGGCCTGATGTTCGCCGTCGAGCTGGTCGACCCGGCCACCGGCGAGCCGAGCCCGAAGCTGGCCACCGCCGCGCTGGAGGCGGCGAAGGCGCGCGGCCTGCTCATCGGCAAGGGCGGCGTCTCCAACAACGCCCTGCGCATGGCGCCGCCGCTGGCCATCAGCGACGCCGACGCCAAGGAGGGCCTCGGCCTGCTGATCGACGCACTCGAAGCAGTTAGCGAAGGAAACACGTGACCGAGCACATCACCCACTGGATCGGCGGCCGCCGCCACGAGGGCGCCGCCGAGCGCCGCGGCGACGTGACCAACCCGGCGTCCGGCAAGGTCAGCGGCACCGTCGACTACGCCACCGGAGCCGACGTCGACACCGCCGTGGCCGCCGCGAAGGCCGCGTACCCGGCGTGGCGCGACGCCTCGCTGGCGAAGCGGAGCCAGATCCTGTTCCGGTTCCGTGAGCTGCTCGTCGCGCACCAGGACGAGATCGCCGCGCTCATCAGCGCCGAGCACGGCAAGGTGCACTCCGACGCGCTCGGCGAGGTGGCCCGCGGGCTCGAGGTCGCCGAGTTCGCCTGCGGCATCCCGCACCTGCTCAAGGGCGGCTACTCGGAGAACGTGTCGACGCGGGTGGACGCCTACTCCATCCGGCAGCCGCTCGGCGTCGTCGCGGGCATCACGCCGTTCAACTTCCCGGCCATGGTGCCGATGTGGATGTTCCCGGTGGCGATCGCCTGCGGCAACACGTTCATCCTCAAGCCCAGCGAGAAGGACCCGTCGGCGGCGATGCGGCTCGCCGAGCTGTGGACCGAGGCGGGCCTGCCGGACGGCGTGTTCAACGTCGTGCACGGCGACAAGGTGGCCGTCGACGCGATCCTCGCGCACCCGGACATCGCCGCCGTCAGCTTCGTCGGCTCCACCCCGATCGCCCGCTACGTGTACGAGACGGGCACCGCGGCGGGCAAGCGCGTCCAGGCGCTCGGCGGCGCGAAGAACCACATGCTGGTGCTGCCGGACGCCGACCTCGACCTGGCCGCCGACGCCGCGATCAACGCCGGCTTCGGCTCCGCGGGCGAGCGCTGCATGGCCATCTCCGTGGTCGTGGCGGTCGACCCGATCGGCGACGAACTGGTCGACAAGATCGTCGCGCGCACCGGCGGCCTGAAGGTCGGGCCGGGCGACGACCCGTCGTCGCAGATGGGCCCGCTGGTCACCCGCGCCCACCGGGACAAGGTCGCCGCCTACCTCGACGCCGGCGTCGGCGAGGGCGCGAAGCTGGTCGTCGACGGCCGCGGCCACGCCATCGACGGGCCCGACTCCGGCTTCTGGCTCGGGCCGTCACTGTTCGACCAGGTCACCCCCGAGATGAGCATCTACACCGACGAGATCTTCGGCCCGGTGCTCTCGGTCGTCCGCGCCCCGACGTACGACGCGGCGATGGAGCTGATCAACGCCAACCCGTACGGCAACGGCACCGCGATCTTCACCAACGACGGCGGCGCCGCGCGGCGGTTCCAGAACGAGGTGCAGGTCGGCATGGTCGGCATCAACGTGCCGATCCCGGTGCCGGTGGCGTACTACTCCTTCGGCGGCTGGAAGGCGTCGCTGTTCGGCGACAGCCACGCGTACGGCACCGACGGCGTCCACTTCTACACCCGGACGAAGGCCGTCACCCAGCGCTGGCTCGACCCCAGCCACGGCGGGATCAACCTCGGGTTCCCCACCAGCGGCTGACGTTTTCCACAGGCGCCTCGGGTCACCGGGCGGGCCGGGCGGTATGCCGCTAGGCTCGGCCGGTGACGAGGACTGGGGGAGTCGTACGGTGAGGAAACGGTGGGCCTACGCGCCGCTGCTCGCGGTGGCCGCCGCGGCGGCGCTGGCGCTCGGCGGGTGCAGCGGCGGCGGCGAGGCGGCGTCCGCGCCGGTCCGCCCGGTCACGTCGGTCGGGCCGGGCGAGGGCGAGCTGAAGCTGCTCGCGCTCGAAGGCAGCGTGGAAAGCGGCGACAGCGACCCCCGCGTCGACTGGGTGACGCCGTTCAGCGAACGCACCGGCTGCAAGGTCACCGTGCGCTATGCCGACACCCCTGAGCTGCTGCGCACCCTCGCGTCGAAGCCCACGAACTCCTACGACGGCATCGCCGCCCCGCCGGATATCGCCGGCGACCTGATCGCCGCCCACCGCGTCGCCCCCGTCAACACCAAGCTGGTCAAGCGCTACGGCGACCTCGCGAAGGAGCTGCGCGACCTGCCCGGCACCCGCGTCGGTGGCCGGCGCTACGGCGTGCCCTACACCTGGTCGACCGACACGCTGCTCTACAACTCCAAGAAGGTGCACCCCGCGCCGCGCGGCTGGTCGGCGCTGTTCTCCCCGTCCCAGGCGAAGCGCTACAAGGGGCGCCTGATGATGGACGACTCGCCGCTGTCCATCGGCCTGGCCGCGCTCTACCTCAAGAGCAGCCGCCCCAGCCTCAAGATCACCGATCCGTACGAACTGACGAAACCCCAGTTCGACGCGGCCGTCGGCGTGCTGCGCGCCCAGCGTCCGTACGTCGGCCGCTACTGGCGGCAGTCGCCGGACGCCATCGAGGCGTTCTCCACGACCGGCGCGGGCTCGGCCGTGCTCGGCCAGGGCCAGGCCAACCAGCTCGACGTCCTCAGCCGCGCCGGGCGGCCCGTCTCCGGCGTCGACCTCGCCTCGCAGGGCACGACCGGCTCGCTGGACTCCTGGCTGGTCGGCGCGGGCGGCCGCGACCCGAACTGCATGTACCAATGGCTGAGCTGGTCGATCACGCCCGACGTCCAGTCCCAGGTCGCCGAGTGGACCGGCGAGGCGCCCGCGAACCCCGACGCCTGCGACCACCTCGGCCGCGGGTTCTGCGCCGCCTACCGCGCCAACGACCCCGACAACATGGGCCGGGTCTCCTTCGCCCGGCTGCCGACGACCGGCTGCGGGGGCGACGCGGGCCGCAAGGACTGCGTCGGTTACGCGGCGTGGCAACAGCGGTGGCGGCAGATCGCCGGGGGGTGACCTCCCGGGCGCGCGGGCCTCAGCGGCGGCTCGGCCACCGGCCGCGGTTGCGGCGCAGCGCCCGAATCGGGTGGCGCACGGCGGAGTCGCGGGGGCCCTTGGCGTCGCCGGCCTCGGCCGCCGCGGGCGCCGTACGCGCCTCGCTGATGGCCCTGAGCAGGCCGGGCGCGCACTCGTCGCACGCGTAGACGGTGGTGCCGTCGGGGAGCGCGCCCATCGCCTGTTCGGGGCGCGGCCATGACTTCCGGCACGCGACGCAGGCGGCCCCGGCGCGCTGCGCGGAGGTCAGCCCGGTGGGATCGAAGACGATTCCGCTGGACGAGCCCGCTCCGTTCATGCCTCCCCCGATCTTGACCGCCCGCCAGGTGACGAGCACGTACGGTCACCTTCGTTATACCTGCCAGTACGGTCGATGCCGAGACCCCTGAGCAAACTCAGCGCAAATTGGCGCGACGGCGGGCGGCGATTTGCGGTAAAGGGGCGCGCTGGCGCCGATTCGGTCAAACGGCCGAACCGGAATGCGAACCGGCCGCCGTCCCCAATTGGGGGCGGCGGCCGGTTCGTGTGCGGGAGATGCGGAGGTCAGGCGCCGAACGCGCCCTCCAGGATCGTCAGGCCCTCGTCGAGCAGGGCGTCCGGGATCACCAGCGGCGGCAGGAACCGCAGCACGTTCCCGTACGTGCCGCAGGTGAGCGTGACGAGACCGGCGTTGTGGCAGGCCTTGGCGACGCGCGCGGTCTCCGCGGGGTCGGGCTCGGTGCTGCCCGGCTTGACGATCTCGACGGCGATCATCGCGCCGCGCCCGCGCACGTCGCCGATGGCCGGGTTCCGCTCAGCGAGCGCGCGCAGCCGGGGCAGCATGACGTCGCCGATGTGCCGGGCGCGGCCGGCGAGGTCGTCCTCGTCCATGGTGCGGATCGCGGCCTTCGCGGCGGCGCAGGACACCGGGTTGCCGCCGTACGTGCCGCCGAGGCCGCCGGCGTGCACGGCGTCCATGATCTCCGCGCGGCCGGTCACCGCGGCCAGCGGCAGCCCGCCGGCGATGCCCTTGGCGGTGGTGATCAGGTCGGGCACGACGCCCTCGTGGTCGACGGCGAACCAGTCGCCGGTGCGGCAGAAGCCCGTCTGGATCTCGTCCGCGACGAACACGATGCCGTTCGCGCGGCAGAACTCGGCGATGCGCGGCAGGAAGCCGTCGGGCGGCACGATGAAGCCGCCCTCGCCCTGGATCGGCTCGATCAGCACGGCCGCGACGTTCTGCTCGCCGACCTGCGTGTGGATCTGCGCGATGGCCTGCGCGGCGGCCTCGGCCGCGCAGTCGTCCGCGCCGCTCGGCCAGCGGTACGGGTAGGCCATCGGCACCCGGTAGACCTCGCCGGCGAACGGCCCGAAGCCGTCCTTGTACGGCATGTTCTTCGCGGTCAGCGCCATGGTGAGGTTCGTGCGCCCGTGGTAGGCGTGGTCGAACACCACGACCGCCTGCCGCCCGGTGTGGTGCCGGGCGATCTTGATGGCGTTCTCCACGGCCTCGGCGCCGGAGTTGAACAGCGCCGACCGCTTCTCGTGGTCGCCCGGCGTCCGCGCGGCGAGCTCCTCGCAGACGTCGACGTACTCCTCGTACGGCGCCACCATGAAACACGTGTGGGTGAACCGGGCGACCTGCTCGCGCACGTTCTCCACGACACGCGGCGCCGCGTTGCCGACGCTGGTCACGGCGATGCCGGAGCCGAAGTCGATGAGCTGGTTGCCGTCCGCGTCCTCGATCACGCCGCCGCCCGCGCGGGTGACGAAGACCGGGAGCGTGGACGACACGCCCCGCGCGACGGCGGCCTCGCGCCGCGCCAGCAGCTTCCTGGAATTGGGCCCCGGGATCTCGGTGAGAACCCGGCGCTCCTGCGTCAGGGCGGACGCCGGCCCGACACTGGCCTGCTCAGTCAAGGTGCACCCCCTACGAAGTGGTCGTCTGCCCGCGACGCTAGGCGCGCGGGTCGTGTCGTACGACTGCGCGGGCTGGCGTAATCACCGCCGGTCATTGTCCAGAATGGACAACGTACGGTTCGCCGGGGGAACGGGGGAGGGCATGGCGCCCACGCTGAGCACGGTCGTCGGCACACCGGGCCTCGCATTGCGCGTCCTCGAAGGCGCTGGCCGGCTCGACCGCGAGGTCCACTGGGTGGCGGTCAGCGAGCAGGAGGACCCCACCCCGTACCTCGAAGGCGGCGAGCTGCTGCTCACCACCGGGATGCGGCTCGACGCCGCGGGCGAGTGGGCGCCCGCGTACGTCGCGCGGCTGGTGGCGCGGGGGGTGGCGGGGCTCGGCTTCGGCACCGGGCTGGGCCACGAGCGGGTGCCGGAGGCGCTGCGGGACGCCGCGCGCGCGGCCGGGCTGCCGCTGATCGAGGTGCCCGAGCCCACGCCGTTCGTGGCCGTCGGGAAGGCGGTCTCCAAGATCATCGCGGCGGAGCGGCACGAGGCCCTGGCCCGTACGGCCTCCGCGCAGCGCGCGCTGACCCGCGCGGCGCTGCGCCCGGACGGCCCGCGCGCCGTGATCACCCGGCTGTCCTCGGAGATCCGCGGCTGGGCGCTGCTGCTCGACGCCACCGGCGAGCCGCGCTACGCCGCTCCCGCCGAGGCCGCCGCGCGCGCCCCCGGGCTCGGCACGGAGGTCGAGCGGCTGCGCCGGCTGCTGCGCGACCGGTCGGGCGCCAGCACCTCGGTGTCCGGCACCGACGGCCACGTGGTCATCCAGCCCCTCGGCGACGCGCGGCGGGTGAGCGGGTTCCTCGCGGTAGGCACCCGCGACCCCCTGCCCGCGTACGGGAACACCGTCGTGGCGGCGGCCGCCTCCCTCCTGTCACTGGAGCTCGAACGCCCACCTGATGGCCGCGGGCTGCGCTCGGCACTGCTGCGGTTGCTGATGTCCGGCACGGGTGCGGCGTCCGGCGGCGGGGTGCCGGTGGAGGACGCGCGGGACGTGCTGCCCGCGGAGCCCGTACGGGTGGCCGTCGCCGCGGGGGAGCCGGCGGGCGTGCTGGACGAGCTGGAGGCCGCCACGCGTGCGCGGGTGGCGCTGACCGACGCGCGGGTGCTGGTCGCGGAGGTGGGCGGCCGCGCGACCGTGCTGATGCCGGACGCCGAGTGGATCGTGGACGCGGTCGCCGCCGGCGCGGGCGGCACGATCGGGCTCAGCCGCGCCGTGCCGCTCGACCGGCTCGGGGAGGCGTACGAACAGGCGGTGCAGGCGCTGGCCGCGCCCGTGGGGAAGGCCGGGAGCGGCGTGGTGCGCCGCCACGAGGCCATCGCCGACGGCGGCCTGGTCGGGCTCCTCGACTCCGACGTCGCACGCGGCTTCGCGGCCGCCACGCTGCGCCCGCTGCTCGAGTACGAGTCGCGCGCCGACCTCATCGGCTCGCTGCGCGCCTTCATCGCCCACGGCGGCCACTGGGACGCCGCCGCCGAGTCCCTAGGCGTCCACCGCCACACCCTCCGCTACCGCATGCGCCGCATATCCGACCTCCTAGCCCGCGACCTCTCCGACCCCGACACCCGCGCGGAACTCTGGATAGCCCTCCGCATCCAAGACCAACCCCACCCCGAGTAAGCACCACCCCGCGCCCCTCAACCCCTGCCTTCACCCCGCACACCCCCTGCCCTGCGCGCCGCGCCTCCGCACGCGCGTTCCGCCTCGCGTTCCGCCTCGCGTCCCGTCCCGTGTCCTGCTCCCGCGCCCGTGTCCTGCTCCCGCGCCCGTGTCCCGCTCCCGCGCCCGCGTCCCGCTCCCGCGCCTGTGTCCCGCCTCGCGTCGCGCCCCGCCCCTCCGGTCCGCGCGCCCGTGCCCCGCCCCGCGCCCCGCGCCCCGGGTCCCGCGCCCCGCGTCCCGCCTCCGTGCCCCGGCCCCGTGCCCCGGCCCCGCGCCCCGGCCCCGTGCCCGTGCCCGTACGTCCGCCCCCGCGTCCCCCGCGTCTCGTGTCCCCGCGTCCCGGCCCCGCGTCCTGTGCCCGTGCGTCCGCCCCCGCGTCCCCCGTGTCTCGTGTCCCCGCACCCCATGTCTCTCGGGGGCGCTGCGCCCCTGTCACCTGCCCGCCGCCCGTATGCCGCACGGGGCGGAGGGAGGTGGCGGTGCGGCCCCGCGCCCCCCGCGTCCCGGCCCCCGCGCCCGTGCATCCACCCCCGCACCCCCCGCGTCTCGTGCCTCGGGCTCCGCGCCCCGGGTGTCTCGTGTTCCCGCTCCCCGTGTCTCTCGGGTTCGCTGCGGCCGCGTCACCTCCCCGCGGCCCGTATGCCGTACGGGGCGGGGGAGGTGGGGGTGCCTCCCCGCGTCTCATGCCTGGGCTCCGCGCCCGCGCGTCTCGTGCCCCCGCGTTTCGTGTCTCTCGGGGGCGCTGCGCCCCTGTCACCTGCCCGCAGCGCGTATGCCGTACGGGGGAGGTGGGGCCCTCGGGGTCGCTGCGTCCGTGTCACCTGCCCGCAGCGCGTATGCCGTACGGGGCTGGGGAGGTGGCGGAGGGGACTCGCGCGGGGTGAGAAGCGGGGCGGCGAGTGGGTGCGGGGCGGGGCGGGAGGTGCGGGGTGTGAGGCGGCGGCTAGCGGGGTGTGAGGCGGTGGGGGAGCGGGGGCGTCAAACCGGGTGCGGGCGGGGCGGGGCGCGGGGTGGGAGGCGGGAAGGAGTGGGGGGTTCGTACGGAATGGATAAGTGCTGGGGGGTTGGTGGACGGAAGGGATGGGGGGTGGGGGTGGCTCTGCGGGTTAGCTTCGGGGGTATGGATTTGCGTGGGTTTTTTGTGGCGGGGCGGGCTTCTACCGGGCGGGAGGAGTTCGGCGTTACCAATTCTTTTGATGGGCGGGTTGTGGCGCGGGTTTCGGTGCCTACCGCTGAGCAGGTTGGTGAGGCTGTTGCGGCGGCTCATGACGTACGGCATGCGGCTGCGGGGCTGCCGGCGCATGTGCGGGCCGCTGCGCTGGATCACGTGTCCCGCAGGCTGAGCGAGCGGGCTGAGGAGATCGCGCAGGTCATCACCGCGGAGAACGGCAAGCCGATCACCTGGTCGCGGGGCGAGGCCGGGCGGGCCGTTTCCGTGTTCCGGCTGGCGGCCGAGGAGGCGCGGCGGTTCGGCGGGGAGCTCCAGCGGCTGGACACCGACCCGGGCGGCACCGGGCGCATGGCGGTCATCCGGCGCTTCCCGCACGGGCCCGTCCTGGCCATCACGCCGTTCAACTTCCCGCTGAACCTGGTCGCCCACAAGGTGGCCCCGGCGATCGCGGCCGGCGCCCCGGTGATCGTCAAGCCCGCGCCGGCCACCCCGGTGTCGTCGCTCATCCTCGGCGAGATCCTGGCCGAGACCGACCTGCCCGCCGGCATGTTCTCCGTCCTCCCGATACCGAACGACCGCGCGTCCGAGCTGGTCGAGGACCCCCGGCTGCCCGTCGTCTCGTTCACCGGGTCCGGCCCCGTCGGCTACGCCATCCAGCGGCGCGTCCCCGGCAAGAAGGTCGTGCTCGAACTCGGCGGCAACGCGGCCGCCGTCGTGCTCGCCGACGCCGACCTCGACCACGCGGCCGCGCGCATCGCCACCTTCGCCAACTACCAGGGCGGCCAGAGCTGCATCTCGGTGCAGCGCGTCTACGCCGAACGCGCCGTGTACGAGGCGCTGCGCGACAAGGTCGTCGCCGCCGTCGCGGCGCTGCCCACGGGCGACCCGCTCGACGACAAGACCCAGGTCGGCCCGCTGGTCGACGAGAAGGCCGCCAAGCGCGTCGAGACCTGGGTGAACGAGGCCGTCGACGGCGGCGCCACCGTACTGACCGGCGGCACGCGCGACGGCGCGACGTACGCGCCCACCGTCCTCGCCGACGTACCGGAGGACGCCAAGGTCACCCGCGAGGAGGTGTTCGGCCCCGTCCTGGTCATCGCCCCGGTGGACGACACCGGCGCCGCGTTCGCCAAGGTCAACGACTCGCGCTTCGGCCTCCAGGCGGGCGTGTTCACCCGCGACCTGGCCTCCGCGTTCCGCGCGCACAGCGAGCTCGAGGTCGGTGGCGTGGTGATCAACGACGCGCCGTCGTACCGCGCCGACCAGATGCCGTACGGCGGCGTCAAGGAGTCCGGCGTCGGCCGCGAGGGCGTCCACTCGGCGATGCTCGACTTCACCTACGAGCGCGTCCTCGTCCTCACCGGTCTCACCCTGTAAGCGAGCCGGGCGCTCAGGCCTTGTCGGCGCGGCGGTAGACGTCGCGGGCCTGGGCGCCGAGGTACGGGCCGTACATGACCGCCTGGTCGTCGGAGTACTTGAAGCTGGTCACCGAGACGACCGTGCCGCTGCCGGACGCGCGGTGGAAGCCCGACAGCCACGGGCCGCCGCTCGCGCCCTCGGTCATGTCGCAGCGCATGCCCTGGTCGCTGGTCTCGCTGTCGCGGCTCAGCTTGCCGTCGCAGTAGACGAGCTTGCCGCCGCCGTACGGCGGGTCGGCCGGGTAGCCGAACGCCCACGCGCTCTTCGGCCGCGCCTTGCCGAACGCGATGCCCTGGCCGCCGACCTTGTCCATCACGTGGGAGCCGCCCACCGTGTTGACGGCGGCCATGCCGATGTCGTCGTTGTCGTCGGCCTTCGACGACCAGCCCTTGGCGACGAACATCCGCCGCGCCGTGTAGCTGCCGTACGGGCGCTTGCCGCTCTTGTAGCCGGGCACGAACGTCCACTTGCTCGCCCATCCGCCCTTGCCGTCCTTCAGGCAGTGCCCGGCGGTGACGACGACGTCGCGGTTGCCGCTGTTCACGACGCCGGCCGAGCAGAAGTACTCGTCGCCGCCCAAGGTGAGGAACACCCGTCCGGTGGTGCCGGCGACGGTGCCGCCGCCGGTCCACTGCGCGCCGGTGGACGAGCGTGCCGGGGCGGCGCGCCCGGCCATCGGCGTACGCGGCCGCGCCGGCGCCACCGTCAGGGGCTTGCCGCGCTGCGGCCCGGCCGCCGTGTGCGTCCGGGCCGCGCCGACATGGACGAGCGGCTTCGCGCGGCGCATCCGGTCGGGTGTCCAGTACCGCAGCACCTGGCGCTGCTCGGCGACCGTGCGCGCGGCGTCGTGCTGGACCACGTCCGCCGCCGAGATGACGGCGGCGGCGGGGTCACGCGGCGCGGTGTGCCCGCCGGCGGCGTGCCCGGGGACGGGAGCGGCGAGCAGTCCGCCGGCGAGCGGGGCGATCAACAGCAAAGGCGAAACGGTCATGTCTGCCGAGTATGCATGACAGTGTGCGATCGGACGGGTACTTGGCGTTGATACACGCCGGGCGCGCCTCCGTCACTGAGCGGCCGACCAGGTGTAGAGGTCCTTGACGGCGCTGCCGAAGTACGGGCCGTACATGTAGTTCGGCTGGTCCTCGTACTTGAAGCTGTTCACGGAGTACTGCGTGCCGGTTCCCGCCTTGGCGTCGAAATCGGTGAGCCACGGGCCGCCGCTGGCCCCGCCGGTCTGGTCGCAGGCCAGCGCCTGGTCCTTGCTCGACCCGGTGGTGTCGGCGCTGACGGTGCCCGAGCAGTAGATCTGCTTGCTGCCGTCGTAGCTGCCCTCGGCCGGGTAGCCGAACGCCGCGACCTGCCGGCCGCGCGACAGGCCGAACCCGATCGCCTGCGCGCCCACCGTGTCCGCGATGCGCTTGCCGTCGCGCTCGGCGATGACGGCCATGCCGACGTCGTAGTCGGTGTTCTCCTTGCTCTGCCACTGCGGGGTCGTGGCCAGCATGTTCGCCACCCACGTGCCGTACGGCCGCTTCCCGTCGTGGTAGCCGGGCACGAAGGCCCACGCGCCGTTCCACTGGCCGCCGTTGCGCACGCAGTGCCCGGCGGTGACGACCACACTGTGGTTCGCGGCGTTCACGACGTCGCCGCTGCACGACGCCGCCGCGCCGCCGTTCGTGGTGAAGAAGACCCGGCCGAGGGTCTTGGCTATGGCGCCGCCGCCGGTCCACGGCGCGCCCTGCGTCCGCGCCCGTGCGATGGACGGGAGCTTCGCGTGGCTGCCGTGCGCGGTGACGAGGTCGAGCGGGCGCGCGTCGCGCATGCGCTGCGGCGTCCAGTACGACATCGCGGTGCGGCGCGCCGCGGTGGTGGTGGCCGCCAGGTGGCTTGGCGGGCGCCGGCGCGCCGCTCCCGCCGGCGCGCTGCCGAGGGCGACGACGAGCGGTGCGAGAAGGAAGGGGACGAGGGCGGTGGCGATGATCGCGGGGTGGGACCTCATATTGCTTCACACCTTCCGTGGCCGCCGCGGACCGGCCGTACGCCCGGGGGCGGTGCGCGTCCGCGCCGCGGATCGAGGGGTGTTCCCCCAGCAAACGCGCACGTAGTTACTCTTCGCAGTTGTTATGCCTCGCTAAGTAATCGACTATGCGTCGCGAGTCGTACCCGGCATTTCAGATGACGGACGCGCGACGCGCGCGCCCGCCGGGCACGCCCTTGCGCCACGGCGGTGGACAATGGGCCCGTGAGCGATAGCCAGAACGCGCGGCCGCGCCGGGACGTCGTGCTGCTCGGTTCGACCGGTTCCATCGGCACGCAGGCGCTCGACGTGGTGGCCCGCAACCCCGGGTCCTTCCGCGTCATCGGGCTCGCGGCCGGCGGCGGCCGGCCCGACGTCCTGGCCAAGCAGGCCATCGACACCGGGGCCGAGGTCGTCGCGGTGGCCGCGGCGAGCGCGGTGCAGGACGTCCAGCTCGCGCTGTACGCCGAGGCGAAGCGGCGCGGCTACGAATCGGGCGCGTACCGGCTGCCCAAGCTGCTCGGCGGCCCGGAGTCCGTCGCCGAGGTGGCCGCCTGGCCGTCCGATGTCGTGCTGAACGCGATCGACGGCGCGATCGGGCTGTCGTCCACGCTCGCCGCGCTCGACGCGGGGCGCACGCTCGCGCTCGCCAACAAGGAGTCGCTGATCATGGGCGGGCCGCTGGTCAAGCGGCGCGCCAAGCCCGGCCAGATCGTGCCGGTCGACTCCGAGCACTCCGCCATCGCGCAGTGCCTGCGCGGCGGGCGCCACGACGAGGTGCGCCGGCTCATCGTCACCGCGAGCGGCGGCCCGTTCCGCGGCCGCACCCGCGCCGAGCTGACCGACGTCACCCCCGAGCAGGCGGCGGCCCACCCCACCTGGTCGATGGGCCCGGTGATCACGATCAACTCCTCGACCCTGGTCAACAAGGGCCTCGAGGTCATCGAGGCGCACCTGCTGTTCGACATACCGTTCGACCGCATCGACGTCGTGGTGCACCCGCAGTCGGTCATCCACTCGATGGTCGAGTTCACCGACGGCGCCACCCTCGCCCAGGCCAGCCCGCCCGACATGCGGCTGCCCATCGCGCTCGGCCTCGCCTGGCCGCACCGCGTGGCCGGCGCCGCGCCGGCGAACGACTGGACGAGCCCGGTCTCCTGGACGTTCGAGCCGCTCGACGACACCGCGTTCCCGGCGATCGCGCTGGCCCGCGAGGTCGGCACCCGCGGCGGCACCGCGCCCGCGGTCTACAACGCCGCCAACGAGGTGGGCGTGGCCGCGTTCCGCGCGGGCCGCCTGCCCTTCCTCGGCATCGTCGACACCGTGGCCGCGGTCGTCGGGGAGCACACCGAGACCACCCGCCCCGAGGACCTCACGATCGACGACGTACGCGCCGCCGACGCCTGGGCGCGCACCCGCGCGGCCGAGCTCGCGGGTTCCGCCGGACGCGTGTGAGTCACCACGAACGCCCGGTAATGTCGGGGGCGTGGCGTCCGGCGGAACCTGACCGCACCGCGCCACGTTGAACGTCACGTCGATTGTGCCGGTGCGTTTCCGACGCTCCGCGAGGTGGATTCGAGGGAGAGCGTCCGGATGAGCGTGCTTGGTTGGGTCACCTTCCTGATCGCGCTGCTCGTGTCGGTGATGATCCACGAATGGGGTCACTACATCACCGCGAAGCGGTTCGGCATGAAGGTGCCGGAGTTCTTCGTCGGCTTCGGCCCGCGCGTGTGGTCGTTCAAGCGCGGCGAGACCGAATACGGCATCAAGGCGATCCCCGCGGGCGGCTACTGCAAGATCACCGGCATGACGCCGCTGGAGGAGCTGTCCCCGGAGGACGAACCGCGCGCGTTCTACAAACAGGGCCCGTGGAAGCGGTTCATCGTCCTCGTCGGCGGCTCGTTCATGCACTTCGTCATCGCGATCGTGCTGCTCATGATCATCGCGATGGCCGTCGGCCTGCCCAACGACACCAGCCCCACCACCAAGGTCGGCACGGTCTCCGCGTGCGTCCCGGCGTCGGAGACCGCGGTCTGCGCGAAGGGCGACCCCGAGTCGCCGGCGAAGAAGGCCGGCCTCAAGCCCGGCGACCAGGTGACGTCCTTCAACGGCGCCAAGATCACCGGCTGGAAGCAGCTCCAGACCGCCATCCACAAGGCGCCGGCGGGCCCCACCAAGATGACCGTCTCGCGCGGCGGCACGACGGTCCCGATCACCGTCGACCTCGTCAGCGCTCGCGGCGGCCAGAAGGTCTCCTTCCTCGGCATGAGCCCGTACGCCCCGCCGGCGACCTACACCCGGCAGGGCCCGGTCGACGCGGTGAAGTACACCGGCGAGACCATCGGCACCTCCCTCGCCGCGGTCGGCCAGGTGATCGTCGACCTCCCGGCGGCCATCCCGAACCTCTTCGGCTCGCACCGCGCCGACACGCCCGGTGGCCAGGCGGGCAGCGTCGTGGGCGCGGCGCGTGTCACCGGCGAGGTCTTCGCCGCCCCCGACGCCAGCCTCCAGGCCAAAATCACCCTCGTCCTGCTGATCGTCGTGTCGCTGAACCTCTTCATCGGCGTCCTGAACCTCCTGCCGCTTCCTCCGATGGACGGCGGCCACGTTGCCGTACTCTTGTACGAGCGGGTGAAGGTACGGATCATGCGCCTGAGGGGGAGGCCGGACCCCGGTCCGGTCGACATGAACAAGCTGCTGCCGGTAACCGCGGTCGTCCTCGTACTGCTGGTCGGCTTGGGAGTGACGCTGATCCTCGCCGACATCATCAACCCGCTGCAGTTGTGAACCCGTCGTGGTGATGAAGTGAGGATATGAGCGTCGATCTCGGAATGCCCGGTGCCCGCCCGGAGCCGCTAGCCCCCCGGCGCGACACACGGCAGATCATGGTCGGTTCGGTACCCGTCGGCGGAGGCGCCCCGGTATCGGTTCAGTCGATGACGACGACGGTCACCGCCGACGTCAATTCCACGTTGCAGCAGATCGCGGAGCTGACCGCGTCCGGCTGCCAGATCGTACGAGTCGCCGTCCCCAGTCAGGACGACGCGGACGCACTGCCCGCGATCGCCAAGAAGTCCCAGATCCCGGTCATCGCCGACATCCACTTCCAGCCGAAATACGTCTTCGCCGCCATCGACGCCGGATGCGCCGCCGTCCGCGTCAACCCCGGCAACATCAAGAAGTTCGACGACAAGGTCGCCGAGATCGCCCACGCCGCGACCGACGCGGGCATCCCCATCCGCATCGGCGTCAACGCCGGCTCGCTCGACAAGCGGCTGCTCGAGAAGTACGGCAAGGCCACCCCCGAGGCGCTGGTCGAGTCGGCGCTGTGGGAGTGCTCGCTGTTCGAGGAGCACGGTTTCCGCGACATCAAGATCTCCGTCAAGCACCACGACCCTGTCGTCATGATCGAGGCGTACCGCCTGCTGTCCCAGCGGTGCGACTACCCCCTGCACCTCGGCGTCACCGAGGCGGGCCCCACCTTCCAGGGCACGATCAAGTCGGCGGTGGCGTTCGGCGCGCTGCTGGCCGAGGGCGTCGGCGACACGATCCGCGTCTCCCTGTCCGCGCCTCCGGTGGAGGAGGTCAAGGTCGGCATCGGCATCCTGGAGTCGCTCGGGCTGCGCGAGCGCGGCCTGGAGATCGTCTCCTGCCCGTCCTGCGGCCGCGCCCAGGTCGACGTCTACAAGCTGGCCAACGAGGTGCACGCCGGGCTCGACGGCATGGAGGTGCCGCTGCGGGTCGCCGTCATGGGCTGCGTCGTCAACGGCCCGGGCGAGGCGCGCGAGGCCGACCTCGGTGTCGCGTCCGGCAACGGCAAGGGCCAGATCTTCGTCAAGGGCGAGGTCATCAAGA
>DASXYG010000087.1:0-13895 GCA_036502625.1 Streptosporangiaceae bacterium | reverse complement strand
CGACAATATGAGGTGCGGTCATCGTGATGCTCCATTCGAGAGTGCTGTGGAAGGTTCACTCGAAGGATCACGCGGTGGCCGCGCCGCCGTCTACAACGACCAACCCGGCGACCGCGCTACACCACTATCAGGGACTCAACTCCTGGGAGTGAGCGGTGACGGGGGATAAAGGCCGCGCTGCGCGCGAGGGGCAAGGCCGCGCTTCGCGCGACTGACTTCCCGCGACCGTGGTGGAGCGTGTTCATGGTTGGGCCGCGGGGGCTTCGCCCTCGGGGTGAGCGGTGCCGGGGGATGAAGGCCGCGCTGCGCGCGACAGTCCTCCCGCGACCGTGGGTACGCGTTCTCGGGGTTGGGCCGCGGGGCTTCGCCCTGGGGCGTGGGGTTCTTCCGTGACCTGGGCCGGGCGCGTTCGGGTGACAAAGGGGGATGAGTCGCGCGGAGCGTGGCCTTTGTACGTACGGCATCGCTCACCCTGAGGGCGGAGCCCCCTCGGCCCAACCCCGAAGACGCCCCGCCAAGGTCGCGGGAGATCTGTCGCGCGCAGCGCGGCCTTGTTCCTCGGGGGTTCGCTCAGCCCAGGGTCGCGCGGTAGAGGGGCGCGCGGGCTTAGCCCTCGTAGGCGAATTCGGCTATGAGGTTGGCTCGGGCGAGGGTGTGGAAGCGGAGGTTGAAGCCGACGAAGGCGGGGGTTGCGGACGCGTCCAGGCCGAGGGACTCCGTGTCTACGGCGTAGATGGTGAAGACGTAGCGGTGGGCGCGGTCGCCGGGGGGTGGGGCGGCGCCTACGTACGACAGGCCGCCGGCGTCGTTGCGGGCGGTGATCGCGGCGGGCGGGAGGCCGGACTGGTCGCCGCTGCCGGCGCCGGTGGGGAGGGAGGTGACGGTCGCGGGGATGTCGAACACGACCCAGTGCCAGAAGCCTGATCCGGTGGGGGCGTCCGGGTCGTAGCAGGTCACCGCGAAGCTCTTGGTTTCCGCGGGGAAGCCGGACCAGGTGAGCGCGGGGGAGAGGTCGTCGCCGGCGCGGCCCATGCTCGCCCCGGCCTCCTGGGCGGTGGGGAGCACGCCGCCGTGCGTGATGTCGGTGCTCGTCACCGTGAACGAGGGCACCTCGGGGTGGAAATCGTGGGGAAGCGGCGCGCGGTCCGACATCATGGCCTCCACATCGTTGAACGGTCAAGATCCGAAGGCGACCCTACCCCCGCACGTCGCCCGCTCACCGCCCTGACGGACACCCTTCCGCGCTCGCCGCAGCGCCCCCTGAGGGACACGCTTCGCGCTCGTCACGCCTAGCGAAGGCGGTTCGCGCGGGCGTTCGGGCTCAGCGTTCACGGCGGAGGCGCCTCCGTGGGGTGGTTGCCGGGCGGGGCGTCAGTGGGTTGGGGCGAAGGCGGCTACCGCGTCGTCTTGGGTCTTGTGGCGTACGTCGAGGACGCGTAGGTGGCGCTTGTTCGCGGCGAGGATGGTTATGCCGGCCAGGCAGCACGCGGCGCCTACGTAGTACGGGAGGTCCGGGGTGATCGATTCGCCTAGCTTGGTGGAGATGAAGGGGGCCAGGACGCCGCCCATCCAGCGGACGAAGTTGTAGCCGGCGGACGCGACCGGGCGCGGGGCGTCGGAGACCTCCATGGCGGCGTCGGTGAAGATCGTGTTGTTCACGCCGATCGGCAGGCCGGTGAGGACGACGAACACGATGATGCCGGTGTGGCCGGACAGGGCCACGCCCACCTGGAGCAGCAGCAGGACGAGCAGGGACGCCTGCATGACGCGCACCGAGCCGAACCGCCGCTGCAGGGCCGGTGCGGCGAACACCGAGGTCAGCGCGAGCAGGACGCCCCAGCAGAAGAACACGAGGCCGATGCCGTGGGCGGACATGTCGAGGATGAACGGCGTGAACGCCAGCACGGTGAAGAACGCGTAGTTGTAGAACAGCGCGGTGAACGCGGTCGTCGCGAGGCCGCCGTGGCCGAGCGCGCGGATCGGGTCGGACAACCGCGTCTTCTCCGCGGTCTTCGGGTTGCCGCGCAGCAGCGTCGCGATCATCACGAAGCCGATGGCCATCAGGACGGCCGTGCCGAAGAACGGGTAGCGCCACCGCATGCCGCCGAGCAGCGCGCCCAGCAGCGGGCCGAGCGAGATGCCCAGGCCGAGCGCCGCCTCGTACAGCACGATCGCGGACTCGGCGCCGCCGCTCGCGGCCCCGACGATCACCGCGAGCGCGGTGGCGATGAAGAACGCGTTCCCCAGGCCCCATCCGGCGCGGAACCCGACCAGCTCGCCGACGGATCCGGACGTGCCGGACAGGGCGGCGAACGCGACGACCAGCACCAGCCCGATCAGCAGGGTCCGCTTGCCGCCGATGCGGCTCGACACCCATCCGGTGACCAGCATCGCCACGGCCGTGACCGCGAAGTAGCTGGTGAACAGCAGGGACACCTGGCTGGGGCCGGCGTGCAGCCCCTTGGCGATGGACGGCAGGATCGGGTCGACCAGTCCGATGCCCATGAACGCCACTACCGCGGCGAACGCCGTCGCCCATACCGCCATGGGCTGGTGCAGCAGGCCCCTGGACTCCCGTACGGCCTCGGCGGTGGTCTCCGTCGATGACTCGGTGTCATTAGCGAGCGTCATCGCAGATCCGCTTTCCTCTCATCTCGGTTCCGACGGGCCGTGGCCGGGTCCGTCCGGTCGTGCCGGTTCGTCGGCGACGACCTTCGCCAGCGCGGTGAGCGCGGCGTCGACGGCGGCGAGGTCTGCCTCGGGCAGGGCGCTCAGCCGCTCGGCCAGGAACCGTGTACGGGTCTCGCGCGCTTTGCCGAGCCGCATCCGGCCCAGCCGCGTCAGCCGTACGAGCACCCGGCGGGCGTCGGCCGCGTCGGCATGCCGCGTGACGAGCCCTTCCCGCTCCAGGCGGTTGACGTGGACCGTCATGGTCGGCAGCCGTACGCCGTGCTCGCTCGCCAGCTCCGACATCCGGCGCGCCCCGTGCTCCAGGGAGCCGAGCACGGAGATCTGCTGTGTCGTCAGCGGCAGGCCGGCGCCGGCCCGGCGCAGCAGCAGGACGACGTCGCGCAGGTGGCGGTTGAACCGCTCCGCGAGGTCGTGTACGCGCTCCTCCGTCTGGTGCCTCTCCGTTGTCACTTAGCCAGTCTAAGTTTCTATGCTTAGTTAGGCTAACGAAATCTACGTGAGGTGGAACACGTGGGGAGCTGCGGTGATTCCGTACGGCGGAAGCCCAGAGCGAGCGCATTGCCGTACGGCAGGGGTGTGCGCTCCGTCACCGGCGGCGCGGCGCGCGCAGACCGAGCGAGCGCGCCTGAAGGGCGGCGAGCCGGGCGATGACGGCCTCGTCGCCGCGGCGCCACGCGGTCACCGCGCCTTCACCGGCCGCGGAGCGCAGGCGGCGCGGCGACTGCCCGGCGAGGGCGCGCAGCGCCAGCAGGTCGGCGCCGTCCGGGTCGTCGCGGGCGCGGAGCAGCCGCCGCGTCGCGCCCGCCTCGCGGATCCAGCGCACCCGCCCCGGCAGCCACAGCGCGAGCGCCATCACGGTCGGCAGCGTGATCAGCACGACCAGGGCGCCGAGCGCGATGTGCCCGACCGTCGCCTGCTCGGCGTGCCCGGCGGCGGCGATCCGCGACCCGGCCGCGCCCGCCGACCGCAGCGCGTCCCGCAGCGGCCCGCCCACGACCGGCACCCGGTGCGCGGTGTCCCCGGCGTGGTCGAGCGCGTCGCGGAACGAGCCGCCGGCCCGCTCCGTCGCCCGCCCCGGCGCGGCCAGCCGCAGGATCAGCTCACGCGCGCGCACCCCGGCCCACACCCACGCGGCGATCCATGCCGCGACGACCAGGTCGCCGCCCACCTGCCGGACGAACCGCGCAGGCGTGTCCGCGTACGGCCCCATGGCGCCTCCCAACGCGCTCGACCGCCCGCGCCTACCCCGTCCGGCGGTGATCACGTCTCGCCGGAGGCACGCGTACGGCGGGGGAGGGCGGGTGGCCGCATCCGGCCGCCGGTGCCTGTGGGGCCCCGGTTTGGCCGTACGACGCGGGGCTGCCACACTACGACGGGTGACCCAGCCCTTGACGAAGGCCGTCGTCCCCGCGGCGGGACTCGGCACACGATTCCTGCCCGCCACCAAGGCGATGCCCAAGGAGATGCTCCCGGTCGTCGACAAGCCGGCCATCCAGTACGTCGTCGAGGAGGCCGTGGCCGCCGGGATGACCGACGTCCTGATGGTCACCGGCCGCGGCAAGCGCCCCTTGGAGGACCATTTCGACAGCGCGTACGAACTGGAGAACGTGCTGGAGAAGAAGGGCGACGTCGACAAGCTCGCCAAGGTGCGCGCCTCCACCGAGCTCGCCACCGTGCACTACGTACGGCAGGGCGAGGCGAAGGGGCTCGGCCACGCGGTGCTGTGCGCCCGCGACCACGTCGGCGACCACCCGTTCGCGGTGCTGCTCGGCGACGACCTCATCGACGAGCGCGACCGCCTGCTGCCGCGCATGGCCGAGGTGCGCGAGAAGCACGGCGGCAGCGTGATCGCGCTGATGGAGGTGCCGCGCGCGCAGATCCACCTCTACGGCAGCGTCGCGATCGAGACCACCGGCGACGACGACGTCGTGCGGGTGACCGACCTCGTGGAGAAGCCGAAGGCCGAGGAGGCGCCGAGCACGTACGCCATCATCGGCCGCTACGTCCTCGACTCGAAGGTGTTCGAGGTGCTCGACGCCACGCCCCCGGGCCGCGGCAACGAGATCCAGCTCACCGACGCGCTGCACGCCATGGTGAAGTCCGGCGAGCCGGTGCACGGCCTGGTGTTCGGCGGCCGCCGCTACGACACCGGCGACCGCGCCGACTACCTCAAGGCCGTCGTCCGCCTGGCCTGCGAGCGCGACGACCTCGGGCCGGACTTCCTGGCCTGGCTGAAGGACTTCGTCGCGAGCCACTGACCGCGTACGACGACGGCGCGTGCCTTCCCGATCGCGGGATCCGAAGGCGCGCGCCGTCGTCGTACGACGTCCGGGTCAGGGCCGTACGGTCCAGGTGACCCGCTGGTACATGTACTTCGTGCGGTTGGCCTCGTTGCGCACCCAGCCGGTCGGGTCCTTCACCGTCGCGGTGACCCAGTGCTTGGCGCCCGGCTTGAGCTTGAACTGCGTGAGGTTCAGGCTCTTCTTCCCGACGGTGCTCTTGATGTACTTCTTGTCGACCCACCAGGCGACCCGGACCCCGACGGGCACGGTCTTCACCCAGAGCGTGTCATCGCGGGCCACCGTCGCCTTGTTGTCCTTCGCGGAGTCGATCGGGTTCACGTCGCGCCAGAACCCGGTGATCATCGCCTCGCGGCCCACCGGGTCGAACGCCCGGCCGAGCGTCCGCATGATCGAGTCCTTGGTGGGCCGGTTGAAGCCCTTCTTGTAGTAGTTCGCGCCCGCGTACGCGCCGACCTTGCCGCCGGACGGCGATTTCGCGGACAGCCAGCGGTACCACTTGCGCTTGCCCTTCTTCATGCTCGCCGCGGCGGCCTTCGTGACGTTCGGGTACGCGGGCTCCGGGCCGCCGGACGCCTTGGCGTACGGGTAGTCGTACTCGTCGCCGAGCTTGCCCGTGGTGTGGCCCATCTCGTGCGGCAGGATCTGCCCGGCGCTGGCGTTGCCGCCCGCGACGCTGGTCAGCGGCCCGCCGGCGCCGCCGTAGGTCGTGCTGTTGGCGATCGCGACGACCTCGTTGATGTCGGAGCTGGCGCGTGCCGCATAGGAGTTCGCGGCGTCGTCGTTCGCGCACAACAGCCGCTGGATTCCGTCGCAGTAGAAGTGCATGCCGAGCGGCGTCTTCTTCTTGACGCTTTGTTTCGGGTCGCCGGAAACGCCGCTGACGGACGAGTCGACGTTCACCCGGTAGATGTTGAACAGCTTTTTGTACTGCTTGTACGGGCTCACCTTGAAAAGGGTGTTCATCAACTGGCCCGCGTTCTTGTCGAACGCGCCCTGCTGGCCGCTGGTATAGCCGTCGCCGACGATCACGATGACGAACCTGTTGGTGTCGGGGCCGGTCTTCTGGATGGTGGCCACGCCGCTCGCGCGCAGGTGGTCGACCGGCGTGGGCTTGTCGGGTTTCCCCTTGACCAGGCGCGGATGCCCGTCCGGATAGAAGACCTCGCGGTACTGGCCGCCCGATTCAGGCCCGGAGGCCTGGGGCCGCGCGCCGTCCGCGAGCGCCGGAACGGCACCGGCGAGCGCCACGGCGAGCAGCCCGGCGGCGGCCGTGCCGGTTCGGGAAAAGACGGGAGAAAGGCGCATTCATACCCCCCGGAATCTCGCGCCCATTGTTCATTGCGAAGCTAGGCGAGATTTTCCGGTACGGTCCTCGGACGCGCCGTCGCATGCACGACTCGGCTCCGAATGATGCGAAATATGTCACGGTTCCGTGTGAACGCGACGAAAATGCGAAGTCGGCATTCACGGCCGCCCCGGATGTCATTCTTGGCGGGCATACCCGGCCACATCTGGCAGGACAGCCGACTCACTGCGGAGGTACACGTGATGCGCGCACGAAGCGGGCGTCTCGCGGCGGCACTCGCGCTCGCGATGGCCACGTCGCTTGCGGCGGCCACACCGGCGGGGGCGCACACCCGGAACTACGGGGACCCGCTGCACCCGACGTTCCTGCGGCCCACCGTGAGCGAGCCGACCATCGGTGAGCGCAACAACCTGATCTACGAGGCGACGGTCACCAACCACGGGCTGTTCCGCGCGACCGGTGTGCGCGTGCTGCGGACGACGCAGCTCTGCCCGCCGGACCGGCCGCTCGGCCGGCTCGACAAGTGCACGGCCATCGCGTCGTCGGAGCAGGCGATGCCCGCGCTCGCGCCGGGCGCGACCGCGCGGTTCCCCATAGAGGTGGACCTGCCGTCGACCCAGCGGACGCTGGTGCGCACGACCGTGGAGCTCTCGCACGCCGACCAGTTCGACGTCGGCCACTTCCCCGGCGGCTGCGCGTGGTACGGCGAGATGTGGCCGGGCTGCGCCGTACGGCTCACGCCGCTGAAGGGCTGACCGGGCGCCCCGGGCGGTGCGCGCCGCTCAGGGGCGCCACTGCCCGCTGCCGAGGGTGTCGGGCGCGGCGTGGCCGGGCGCCATCGGGCCCGGCTGCGCGTAGCCGGGGCTGGGGATGGGGCCCGAGCCCGGCCCGACGTTCGGCGGCCCTGGCGGAGCGACCGCGGGCCGCGCCTGCGGTGCGTACGCCGGGGGCGGCGGCGCCTGGGGCGCGGGCGGTATGCCGGTGTCGCCGTCGATGTTGTGCCAGTCGGCGCGGAACTCCGGGTGCCGGTAGTACGGCGAGGCCTCGGCGAGCAGCAGCCGCCGCCGCGCCTCGCGGTTGACGCCCGGGGAGTTCACGATGACGTCGAGCCGGCGCCGCTTGGCCTCGATCTCGTCCAGCGCCCGCGTCGGCTGCCAGTGCATGACGTACGTCGCCTGGAGGGCCACGGCCGGCGAGCGGAGCGACAGCGTGGACAGCCAGCCGAGGAACCCGGTCTTGGCCTCCTGCGCCACGCGGGAGTCCTCGTCGAAGCGCGCGTAGAGGAAGTCGATCAGGTCGCGCACGCTCATCTCCTTCCACCGGTTCGAACGGAATCGGTCTTCCGTGCCTTGCCACTGCGCCGATTTCTGGGGAACCGGCCCATCACAGCCGGGCGCGTGCCGCGCCGGGTGCGGATGTCGGGTCACCCACTATGCCGGAGCCGCGGGGTCGGCGGTGGCGCGCCCCGCGAATCTGATCGCGGACGGTTGCCGCTCACCGGTGCGACCGGGTGGTGGGTGTGGGCGTCGCCGGCACCGTCGAAGCGGTCGTACGCCGGGGTTCGCGCGTCCGCTTCGGGTGCGGTTTCGGCTTCGGCTTGGGCTGCGGACGGAGGCCGCGCGGCAGGCCGCCGCGCAGGACGTTCGGCGGGGTCGGGGCGGTGAAGGTGATTCGCAGCACACCGCCGCCGGAGCCGGAGCCGACAAGTTGGGCCGAGGCCGCGCGGAACGTGCCGCTCTGGACGCGGACCGTGTGCAGAGCGTTGCCGATCGCCGGGTTGTCGCCGATCGCCGACGAGCCGTCCACCTGGTCGATGTCGACGACGCGCTCGGGGACGTCGATGCCGGTGTACGGGCCGCGGCCGGAGAACGACGCGATGTCGAGCGTGTGGTGGCGGGCCAGCTTCGCCAGCGTGTAGACCAGCCGGTTGTCGACCTCGCCGGCGGCCAGTTCGTGCATGGCGTCGGACGTGGTGTGGACGTGCGGGATGTTCAGGAGCTGGAGCCCGGCGTGCTGGCGCGACTTCTGCTCGCGCGCCTTCGCCCGGTCGTGCGCCGCGAGGCCGTACGGGCTGCGCTCGCGGACCTCCACGCGGGACGGCCCGACGCCGAAGATGCCGAGGACGTCGGGGGCGATGGTGTAGGCCAGCGCGGTGCCGAACCGCTCGCGTACGGCGCGGGTGGCGACGACCAGCCGCGCGCCGGAGAGCTTCGTGGCGTCGCCGCCGATCTCCACGAGGTCGCCGCCGTCGACGCCGGTGGACCGCAGGCGGGCGCACATGGCGCGCTCGCACGCCATCCGCGTGCCGGCGGTCACGTCGTGGGAGATCCAGGCCGCGGCGGCGGTGCGCGCGGCGGCGTCCGGATCGGCGCCGGTGTTCGCGGCCTTCGGGTCGGCCGAGCGGGTGGCCAGGACGGCGCCCGCAACGGCGACCACCACGACGGCGGCGACGCCGATGGTGACCGCGCGCCGCGCCGTACGCGACGGGACGCGGCGGCCGAGCCACACGCGCCCGGTGGAGACCAGCACGCGGCCCCACGACGGGGCGCGCGCCGGTGCGCGCCGTGTGTCGCCGCGCGCGCCGTCGTCGCGGATCGCGCGGTCGATGCGCTCGGTCGAGGTGGCTGGACGGTGCCGGCCGGATGGTGCGGCGGGGGTCGGGGCGTCGCCGTTGTTCTCGGGTGCCGACGCGCCGGCCCGCGGTCGATCGGCCCGCTTCACGCGAATCTCCCCCTGAGGATCGCGACGGCCGGGAGGTGGCCGCCGCCGAATGACCAGGGATTAGGGGAGCATGAAACCGTCGAAAAGTCCAATGCCGTCCACTATGCGAATTCGCCTGGTCACGAGTGGTCATCGGACGGTTTTCGGTGGTCCCGGGCTCACCGGTCCGGGGGGTGCGGGATCCTCCGCCCCGCTACCGTGGACGGCTACGGAGCCGACGGGAAGGGGACCCGGTCCGCATGGGGGCAATCCGGCGCGGCGCGTGCGCCGCCGCCGCGATCTTGGTGGTCACGACGCTCGCGGCATGCCAGAACGGCGCGGCTGACGGCCCGTCGCGCGCGGCGCCGTCCGCGGTGGCCAGCACCGGTCAGCCGCCCGACGCGAAATGCGCGGCCGTGCCGTCGGCCCCGAAGCGGCAGATGCGCGGCATGTGGATCTCCACGTTCCGCAACCTCGACTGGCCGAGCCGTCCCGGCCTGCCGGTGGCGACGCAGAAGCGCGAGCTGACCGCGTACCTCGACGCGGCCGTGCGCATGCGCATGAACGCCGTCTTCGTCCAGGTGCGCGACCGCGCGGACGCCTTCTACAAGTCGTCGTACGAACCCTGGTCGCAGGCGCTCACCGGCACACCGGGCCGCGACCCCGGCTACGACCCGCTGGCGTTCCTCGCCACCGAGGCGCACCGCCGCAACCTGGAGCTGCACGCCTGGTTCAACCCGTTCCAGGTGACCACCGAGGGCGACAAGCCGCTGCCGGCGAACCACCCGGCCGTTGTCCACAAGGGCTGGACGCACCGCTTCCAGGGGCGGCTCTACTACGACCCGGGCATCCCCGCGGTGCGGTCGTTCGTCGAGGGCGTCATCAACGAGGTGGTGCGGAAGTACGACATCGACGGCGTCCACTTCGACGACCACTTCTACCCGTATCCGCAGCCGGGCCAGCGGTTCGCCGACGACGCGACGTACAAGAAGTACGGCAAGGGGCAGGGCAAGGGCACCTGGCGGCGGGCGAACGTGGACGCCTTCGTCCGCGAGGTCGGGCAGCAGACGCACAAGGCGAAGCCGTGGGTGCGCTACGGCATCAGCCCGTTCGGCATCTGGCGGAACACGTCCTCGGACCCCGCCGGTTCGGCCACCAGCGGGCTGGAGAGCTACGACTCGGTCTACGCCGACACCAGGAAATGGGTGCGCGAGGGCTGGGTCGACTACGTGGCGCCGCAGCTCTACTGGTCCCTCGGCGACAAGGTGGCGTCGTACAAGACGCTCGTGCGCTGGTGGAACGGGCTCGTCGCGCAGGCGCCGAAGGACCACCCGGTGCAGCTCTACATCGGGCAGGCGGCGTACCGGGTGAACAAGACGTCCACCGACTCGGCGTTCCGGTCCGGCAAGGAGCTGACCCGGCTGCTGAAGGAGAACCAGGGGCAGAGCCGGGTCGACGGCGACATCTTCTTCTCCGCCCGCGACCTCGTCGCGAACCGGCTCGGCATGACCGACGACCTGGTCTCCGGGCCGTACGCCCACCCGGCGCTCACGCCGGTCGACACCGGCGCGCCCGACGGCGCCCCGGCGGCGGTCGCCGGCCTGCGGGCCGCGCGCGACGGCGGCGACGTCCGGCTGAGGTGGTCGCCCGCGGCGGGCGCCACGTCGTACGCGGTGTACCGCTTCTCGAAGGCGCCGGGCCGCTGCGGGTTCGCCGACGGCAAGCACCTGGTCGCGGTCGTCCGTACCCCCGCCTACACCGACCACGCGAAGAGCGGCCACTACTACGTGACCGCGGTGGACCGGGCGTCGCGCGAGAGCGCCGCCGGCCCGGCGGCGGTCGTCGGCTAGGGGCGGCTCACAGCGCCCAGTCGAGCGTGGGCGGCAGGACGCCTTCGAGGGTGAGCAGCCAGCGCTTGACGGCCAGGCCGTCGCCGCCGTTGCCGCCGCTGTAGCCCCCGAGGCCGTCGGCGGCGAGCACGCGGTGGCAGGGCACGACGATCGGGACCGGGTTGGACCCCATGATCGCGCCGATGCCGCGCGCGGGCACGCCGATGCCGCGCGCGGGCACGCCGGTGCCGCTGCGCGCGGCCAGCTCCCCGTACGTCACCGAGGCGCCGTACGGCACGGTGGTGTAGAGCGTCTCCAGGACGGCGCGCTGGCCGGGGGAGAAGAACCGCCAGTCGACGGGGACGTCGAAGTCTCGGCGCGACCCGGAGAAGTACTCCGCGAGCTGGGTGAGCGCCGGGCCGACGCGCGCCGGGTCGGCCACCACGGGCGGCCCGCCGCGCGTCGCGACGCGCGCGGCCATCTCGGTGTCGGACCCCCAGCTCACGTCGGCGAGACCGGCGCGGGTGACCGCCACGGTGACCCGGCCGACCGGCGTGGCCAGCCCGCCGACGGCGATATCGTCCACGTCCATAGCGCCCATTCTGCCGCCCGGGTACGACAAAAACGCACGCCGCCGATCCCGTACGGTGGCGGCGTGGCCGAACACGAGACATACGACAAGCTGATCGCGCTGCTCGACGAGCGCGGCGCCCGCTACCGGCTGATCGACCACGAGCCCGAGGGGCGTACGGAGATCGTCAGCCGCATGCGCGGCAACGACCTCGCGCGGGCCGCGAAGTGCGTCGTGGTGATGGTGAAGGTGGACCGCAAGACCCGCCGCTACGTGCTGGCCGTGGTGCCCGGCGACGCCCGGGTCGACCTCGACGCGGTGAAGCGGCTGCACTCCGGGCGGTACGCCGGGTTCGCCGACCAGGAGGCGGCCGAGCGGCTCGCGGGCAGCGCCAGCGGCACGATCCTGCCGTTCGCGTTCGACCCCGAGCTCGAGCTCGTCGCCGACCCGCGGCTGCTCGACGGCGAGGAGGTCTTCTTCAACGCCGCGCGGCTCGACCGCTCGCTGGCGCTGGCCACGGCCGACTACGCGGCGATCGCCGACCCGAGGCGGGCGGAGATCGCCGCGTACTGAGCGCGTACTGGGCCGTCAGCCCATGTGCGGGTAGCGGTGGTCGGTCGGGGCCACGAACGTCTCCTTGATCGCGCGCGGGCTGGCCCAGCGCGTCAGGTTGAGGATCGAGCCGGCCTTGTCGTTCGTGCCGGACGCGCGGGCGCCGCCGAACGGCTGCTGCCCGACGACCGAGCCGGTGGGCTTGTCGTTGACGTAGAAGTTGCCGGCGGCGAACCGCAGCACCCGCGACGCCTCCTCGATGACTGACCGGTCGCGCGCGAAGACCGCGCCGGTCAGGGCGTACTTCGCGATCGACTCCATCTGGCGCAGGACGCGGTCGTAGTCGGCGTCGTCGTAGACGTGGACGGCGAGGATCGGGCCGAAGTACTCGGTGCTGAAGATCTCGTCGTCCGGGTCGGAGCCCTCAAGGATCGTCGGCGCCACGAAGTAGCCCACGCCGTCGTCGGTGGTGCCGCCGGTGACCACGTTGATCGAGTCGACGGACTT
Source organism: Streptosporangiaceae bacterium (assembly GCA_036502625.1). Lineage (GTDB taxonomy): Bacteria > Actinomycetota > Actinomycetes > Streptosporangiales > Streptosporangiaceae > DASXYG01. The sequence continues at coordinate 1,436 of DASXYG010000087.1, read as the reverse complement.
CGCGCGGTCGATCGCGGCCGTGTTCTTCGCGAACGCGCGGTCGTCGATGACCGCGCCCATGAACGTCGACAGGTCGCCGGTGACGTCGCCCATGGTCAGCGACTCGGTGGTGGCGACCAGTTCGTCGCGGATCTGGTTCCAGATGGACCGGGGCACGTACGCGCGCGACGCGGCGGAGCACTTCTGGCCCTGGTATTCGAACGCGCCCCGGACCATCGCGGTGACCAGCGGCGCCGGGTCGGCCGAGGGGTGCACCACGATGAAGTCCTTGCCGCCGGTCTCGCCGACGATGCGCGGATAGCCGTGGTAGGCGGAGATGTTCTCGCCGATCGAGCGCCAGAGGTGCTGGAACGTGGGCGTCGAGCCGGTGAAGTGCACGCCCGCGAGAGTGGGGTCGGCCAGCGCCACCTCGCTGACGGCCTTGCCGTCGCCGGGCAGCATGTTGATCACGCCGGGCGGCATGCCCGCCGCCTCGAGCAGCCGCATCGTGTGGTGCGCGGCGAGCTGCTGCGTGGGCGACGGCTTCCAGATGACCGTGTTGCCCATCAGCGCGGGCGCGGTGGGCAGGTTGCCGGCGATCGCGGTGAAGTTGAACGGCGTGATCGCGAGCACGAATCCCTCGAGCGGCCGGTAGTCCATCCGATTCCATACCTGCGCGGCGCTCGTCGGCTGCTCCTCGAGGATCTGCCGGGCGAACTGCACGTTGAACCGCAGGAAGTCGATCAATTCGCAGGCCGAGTCGATCTCGGCCTGGTGGGCCGTCTTGGACTGCCCGAGCATGGTGGAGGCGGCGAGCGTCTCCCGCCATGGCCCGGCGAGGAGTTCGGCCGCCCGCAGGATGATCGCGGCCCGGTCGTCGAAGGAGGTGGCACGCCAGGCGGGGGCGGCGGCCAGCGCCGCGTCGATCGCGTCCTGCGCGTCCTGTGCGGTGGCACCGGCGTACGTGCCGAGGCGGGCGGCGTGGTTGTGCGGCTGCACGACGTCGAACCGCTCGCCGGCGCCCATCCGCTCCCGGCCGCCGATGACCATGGGCAGGTCGATCGGGTTGCCGGCCAGCTCCTTGAGCTTCGCTTCGAGCCGGGCGCGTTCGGGGCTGCCGGGCGCGTAGCTGCGGACCGGTTCGTTGACCGGCACGGGGACCTGGGTCACAGCGTCCATGAAGCGTGTCTCCTTGTGGGTCGGGCGGTGCGGGTCGGTGTTGAGCGGATCTGCGCGGTGCGGGTCGGTACGGGTCGGTGTCGGTGCTGCGCGCGGTCAGCGGCCGGGGGCGAACGACCGCAGGAAGAAGGCCAGGTTCGCGGGGCGCTCGGCGAGGCGGCGCATGAAGTACCCGTACCAGTCTGCGCCGTAGGGGACGTAGATGCGCATCCGCTCGCCGGCCTCCGCGAGCCGGCGCTGCGATGCGGTGCGGATGCCGTAGAGCATCTGGAACTCGT
>DASXYG010000086.1:0-12285 GCA_036502625.1 Streptosporangiaceae bacterium | reverse complement strand
GCTCAGAGTGAAGCCCCGCGCACAAGAGCAGACACCCAGCAGCAAGACCCAAGTCCCGAGCTCACACGCAAGCGCGCACCCATCAACGAACCCCCAGCCCCGAGCTCAGGGTGAGGCCGCCCCGAGGCCCCTGCGGGAGAGCCAACCCCGAGCTCGGGGTGAGCCCCCGCCCCAAGCCACACGCCAACCCTCAGCCACCGCGACCTGCGCCACCACCCGCCGCACCGGCCCGAAGCATGCGACCGAAACACGGCGCCCTCGTCCTACTCCAAGCCAGATCCCCGAGAGCCCGAACCAGCTCGCGCCACCCCGGAGTGCAAGAGCGTGTCCCCCGCCGCGAACCACAGCCCCACGCTCAGGGTGAAGCCCCCTCACGGGATCGGGTGCCCAGCAACGAACCCCCAGTCCCGGGCTCAGGGGTGAGACCCCTCGCAGGGGGCCGCGCCTCCCGCAGAGAGCCCCAGTCCCAGGGGGAGACCCCGCACGGGGAGAGGCGCGCCCCTCAGCCCCGCCATCGTGTCCTGCGAGGCCACGGGCACCGGAGGCAGACGGAAGCGGGAGCGGAGAGCGCTGGGCGCGGACCAACTCGCGTCCCCCCGGAACGCAAGAGCGTGTCCTCTCCCCAAACCGCAGCCCCACGCTCGGGATGAAGCCCCCGCACACAGGAGCAAGCGCCCCCAACGAGGCCCCAGTGCCGGGCTCAGGGTGAAACCGCCCACGGGGGCGCCCCCTGCGGGTAGCCCCAGAGCCCCGGGCTGAGCGTGAGACCTCTCGCAGGGCCGCGCCTCCCGCAGAGAGCCTCAGTCCCAGGCCGAGGTGAAGACCCGCACGGGGGTGCCCCTCCCACATCCCGCATGGCCACGAGTACGGAGGCAAGGGAACGGGCGCGGGGCGGAGCACGGAGCCCGGGGCGGGGCGGGAACGCCGGGCACGGAGCGAGACGCGGAACGAGGGCTACGAGGCCCGCGGGGGAGGCACGTGACGCAGGAGCGCGGAGCCCGGGGCGGGGCGCGGCGCGGAGCCCGGGCACGGAGCGGGGCACGGAGCCCAGAGCGCGAGACGCGAGACGCGGCGGAGCGAGGGGCTACGAGGCCCGCGGGGGAGATACGTGACGCAGGAGCGCGGACCGCGGGGCGAGACGCGGAGCCCGGGGCGGGTGGCGAAGCGAGGCGCTGCGAGGCCCGCGGCGGAGGCACGTGACGCAGGGGGCAGACCGCAGGTGTTCTGGTGAGAAGAATCTTGTTCTCTTGGGTGGAACGGGCGGTTTAGCTTGGCTGAGCATGGCGGGGATGGTGGGCTTGGGTGACGGCCCCCGTAGCGACTGGGAGGACGAGATGACGACCTTTGACGCGGCGCCCCCCGAGGCCGAGGGCCAGCCGGACGACACACCTGAGCTGCGCGCCCTCTACCGCGACTTCGAGGCCGCGCACCTCCTGCCCCTCTGGACGCAGCGCGCCGACCTCATGCCGGACGTGCCGAACCCCAAGGCCCTGCCGTACGTCTGGAAGTGGGCCGACCTCCTGCCCATCGCCGAGCGGTCGGGCGAGCTCGTACCCGTGGGCCGCGGCGGCGAGCGGCGCGCGATCTCGCTGGCGAACCCCGGCCTCGGCGGCCAGCCGTACGCCACCCCCACCCTCTGGGCGGCGATCCAGTACCTCGGCCCGAAGGAGGTGGCCCCCGAGCACCGCCACACCCAGAACGCCTTCCGGTTCGTCGTCGAGGGCGAGGGCGTGTGGACGGTCGTCAACGGCGACCCGGTTGCCATGCGCCGCGGCGACTTCCTCCTCACCCCGGGCTGGCACTTCCACGGCCACCACAACACCACCGACCGTCCGATGGCCTGGCTCGACGGCCTGGACATCCCGTTCGTCCACTACACCGACACCGCGTTCTTCGAGTTCGGCCCGGACGAGGTGTCCTCTCGCGCGACCCCGGACGTCTCCCGGTCCGAGCGGCTCTGGGCCCACCCCGGCCTCCGCCCGCTGTCCGGCCTCGCCGACACCCCCAGCTCCCCCATCGCCGCCTACCGCTGGGAGCACACCGACCGCGCGCTCGCCGACCAGCTCACCCTCGAAGCCGAAGGCCACCCCGCGACCGTCGAGCCCGGCCACGCCGCCGTACGGTTCACCAACCCCACGACCGGCGGCGACGTCATGCCCACGATCCGCGCCGAGTTCCACCGCCTGCGCCCGTCCACGTCGACGGCCACCCGCCGCGAGGTCGGCTCGTCGGTCTGGCAGGTCTTCGACGGCACGGGCACGATCACCCTCGCCGGCGAGGAACGCCACCTGACCCGCGGCGACCTGGTCGTCGTGCCGTCCTGGAACCCGTTCGCCTGGCACTCCGACGGCGCGCTCGACCTCTTCCGCTTCGCCGACACCCCCATCTTCGAGCGCCTCCACCAGGCGCGCACCAGCATTGAAGGAGCCTGAGCGTTGAAGCTGGCCACCATTCGTACGGGTGACCGTACGGCCGCCGTCCGCGTCGACGCCGACCAGGCCGTGGAGGTGGGCGCGGCCGACCTCGGCGCGCTGCTCGCCGACCCGGCGTGGCGCGACCGCGCGGCCTCCGCGTCCGGCACCGCCCACCCCATCAGCGGCCTCGACTACGCGCCGCTGGTCCCGGCCCCCGGCAAGATCATCTGCGTCGGCCTGAACTACCGGAACCACATCCTGGAGATGGGCCGCGAGCTGCCCGAGTACCCCACCCTGTTCGCGAAGTACACCGAGGCGCTGATCGGCCCGTACGACGACATCACCCTCCCGGCCGGGTCGACCGCCGTCGACTGGGAGGCCGAGCTCGCCGTTGTCATCGGCGCGCCGGTCCGCCACGCCGACGCCGGAACCGCGCGCGCCGCCATCGCCGGCTACTCCGTGCTCAACGACGTCACCGCGCGCGACTTCCAGAACCGCACCAAGCAGTGGCTCCAGGGCAAGACGTTCGAGGGCACCACGCCCCTCGGACCGGTCCTCGTCACCCCCGACGAGACCCCGGCGAGCATGGAGATGACCTGCGAGGTCGACGGCGAGGTCATGCAGCGCGCGGACACCGCCGACCTGGTGTTCGACCCGGTGACCCTGGTGTCGTACATCTCCGGCATCCTCACGCTGCGCCCCGGCGACGTCATCGCGACCGGCACCCCCGGCGGCGTCGGCCACGCCCGCAAGCCGCCGCGCTACCTCACCGACGGCTCGAAGGTCGTCACCCGCATCGCCGGCCTCGGCGAGCTGGTGAACACCGCCCGCCCGGAGGCATCGGCATGACCGCCCCGGCCGACGCCCTGACCTGGGCCGCCGACGGCGGTGACGCCTTCCACCGGGCGCTCGGCACGCTCGGCGACGACGCGTTCGCCCGGCCGTGCACGCTGCCCGGGTGGACGCTCGGGCACCTCGTCGCGCACGTCGCGTACAACGCGGAGGCGCTGCGGCGGCTGGCGCACTGGGCGCGTACGGGCGAGCGGACCCCGATGTACGCCTCCGCCGACGCCCGTAACGCGGAGATCGAGCAGGGCGCCGCGCTGCCGCCGCGAGAGCTGCGCGCGCTGTCCCGTGACGCCGACGCGGCGCTGCGCGCGGACCTCGCCGCGCTCCCCGACGAGGCGTGGTCGGCCGAGGTGGTCACCGCGCAGGGCCGTACGGTGCCCGCGTCCGAGGTGCCGTGGATGCGCACACGGGAGGCCTGGATCCACGCCGTGGACCTGGCCGCGGGCGTCGGCTTCGCGGACATCCCCGCGCCTGCGGCCGACCGCCTGGTGTCCGAGATCACCGACCGGCGCACGGAGCCCCCCATGGTCCTGGCCGCCGCCGACCGCGACCGCCTGTGGATCGTCGACGGCCCCGACCCCGCGCGGGTGATCGGCCGGACCACCGGCCTGGCCCGCTGGCTGACCGGCCGCGGCGCCGACGACGTGACCGTGTCCGATGGCGCCCTGCCGGACCTCGGGAAATGGCTGTGACGGGGAACGGCGCCACGAGCGCCGACGTCCTGGTCGTCGGCGGCGGGATCGGCGGGCTGAGCGCCGCGTACGCGCTGGCGACGTCCGGGCACGCGGTACGCCTGTACGAACAGTCGGCCGAGTTCGGCGAGGTCGGCGCCGGTCTCCAGCTCGCGCCGAACGCCACACGCGTGCTCGCCGAGTGGGGCCTGCTCGACGCGATCGTCGACATCGGCGTGCTGCCCAGGCGGCTGGTGCTGCGCGACGCGGTGACCGGCGGCGAGCTCACCTCCCTGGAGCTCGGCGCCGGCTTCCGCGCACGCTACGGCGCGCCGTACGTCGTCGCGCACCGCAGCGACCTGCACCGCATCCTCCTCGACGCCTGCCGTACGGCGGGCGTGGCGCTGGAGAACGGCCGCAAGGTGGAACGCGTCGACCCGGACGGCCGTGCGCACTGCGCCGACGGCACCGCGCACACCAGCGAGGTCGTGCTCGGCGCCGACGGCCTCGGCTCGGCGCTGCGCGGTTCCGTGGTCGCCGACGACCCGGTGCCGTCCGGCTACGTCGCGTACCGGGGCGCGGTGCCGGTCGCCGACATCGCCACCGACGTCGCGCACGACGACGTGGTCGCCTGGATCGGTCCAGGCTGCCACCTGGTGCAGTACTCGCTGCGCCGCGGCGAGGTGTTCAACCAGGTCGCGGTGTTCCGCAGCCCGGCGTTCCTGCGCGGCGAGGCCGACTGGGGCGGCCCGGAGGAGCTGGACGCCGCGTTCGCCCACTGCGCGGGCCCCGTACGCGACGCGCTCGGCGCGCTGTGGCGGGACCGCTGGTGGCCGATGTACGACAGGGCGCCCACGCCGAACTGGATCCGCGGCCGCATGGTGCTCACCGGCGACGCCGCCCACCCGATGCTCCAGTACCTCGCGCAGGGCGCCTGCCAGGCGATCGAGGACGCGCACACGATCGCCGCCCAGGCCGGGAAGCACGCCGCGCCGGACGGCCGTACGGACTGGGACGCGACCCTGCGCGCCTTCCAGGACGCCCGCGCGCCCCGTACGGCCCGGGTCCAGACGTCCGCGCGTACGTGGGGTGAGATCTGGCACGTCGACGGGGTCGGCCGGCTGCTGCGCAACGAGCTGCTCACCACCCGCGCCGTGGACGACTACCGGCACGTCGACTGGCTGTACGCCTAGCGCCTCCGCCCCCATTCCGTCCCGCACCAGATGCGCATTTTGGCCGGACCTTACGCGATCTTGGATTACTCTGCTCCGGGGGTGGACCCGCGATCAGGGTCCACGGGTCAGGTCAACGGGCGGAGAGGAGAGCAGGATGGAAGACGCTCACCGGTCCGGCACCGGCCGCCATGCGCCCGGCCGCCCACCGCGCGGCCCGATCGCAGGCGACGCGCCGCGCACACCCGGCGGAGGCCGCCGCAGGCTCGCCGCCGCCGTCGCCGCGCTGACGGCCACGGCCTTCCTCGTACCCGCGCCCGCGAGCGCCGCGCCGCGCGCCGTACCGCACCGCGCGCCCGCCGCGCCGCTGGCCGCGCCGGCCGACCCGTCCAAGAAGGAGCTCGCCAAGCTGGAGAAGCAGGCGAAGAGCCTGTCGAAGCAATACCGGGGGAACATCGCCGCGCTCGACGACGCCCGCAGCGCCGCCAGGAAGGCCGAGCGGCAGTCGACGAGGCTCAACCGCGACCTCCGGGGCGCGCTGCTGAAGGTACGCCGGCTGGCCGCGGTTTCGTACACCAGCGACGGCCCGATGTCCGGATCGTTCGCCGGGGAGAACCCGCTGCCGATGATGTTCAGCGGCAACGCCGACTCCATGATGCGCGACGTCGCCGTCATCGAGCACCTCGCGCGCGGCAACGGCCAGCGCGTCCACGACCTCACCGGCATGGCCGACCGCGCGCAGACCGCCAAGCGCACCGCCACCGGCAAGATCGGCAGCGTACGCAAGCTGATCACCCGGCTGAACAAGCGGCGCACCCAGGTGCAGAAGCTGCTGGCGAAGTACAAGCCGCAGACCCCGTCCAGCCGCCCCGACGGCGCGCCGAAGGGCAAGTCCCCCCTGGTCGGCGACCACGTCACGCCCCGCATGCGCAACGTACGCACGATCATCGACCAGCGTTTCGGCCCGTTCCCCACGATCGGCTGCTTCCGCGCCGGCGACCAGGACCACGGCACCGGCACCGCCTGCGACTTCATGGAGAGCACCGGCGGCAAAATGCCCTCCCCCGCCGCCCAGGCCCACGGCGACAAGGTCGCCCAGTACGCCATCACGAACGCCTCAAAGCTAGGCGTGAAATACATCATCTGGAAACAACGCATCTGGGACATCCGCGCCGGCGGCGGCTGGGACCCCATGGAAGACCGCGGCAGCATCACGGCCAACCACTTCGACCACGTCCACATCTCCGTCCTCTAACCCGGCCCCCGCTCCCTCCCGTACGCGCTCCCAGCCCCGCCCGTACGCCCCCGCAACCCCGCCCGTCCAGGGCTCCCGAAGCGCACCCCCCAAACGCCGCGCTCCGCGCGACAGACCCCCCGCGCCCTCAGTGCCACGTCCCCTCAGCGGGGCCGCGAGGCTGACGCCCTTAATCAGCCCCAATCCGGGCATCCCCCCGGTAGCCCGCACTCCCGGAAACGCAACCACCAAAGGCCGCGCTCCGCGCGACAGACCCCCGCGCCCTCAGTGCCACGTCTCCTCAGCGGAGCCGCGAAGCTGACGCCCTTAACCAGCCTGACCCGGGCATCTCCCCGGGTCCTCGCACTCCCAGAAACGCAACCGCCAAAGGCCGCGCTCCGCGCGACAGCACCCCCCCCCGCGACCTCAGCTCGGCACCTTCTCAGCGAGGCCACGGGCTGCACACATAACGCAGCGATCCCGACCGGCCACGCCCCCGTCCGACCCAGAACCCCGGGGATGCGGCGGCGATCCTCCCCTCCCCACACCCAGACCCCCGAGCACCGAGCGGACTCTCAGCGAGGGCATCCCGGGACGGGCCGGTGGCGGTCCGCTGGGCTGTGAGCGATAGCCCGCGGCCCAACCTGGACGCCGGCCTTGGGCGCGGGAAATCTGTCGCGCGCAGCGCGGCCTTTGCCCTCACACACCCCGGCCCGATCGCCGCCCGCAACCCCGCCCCATCCCCACAACCCGCCCCCGCGGAGCCACAACCCTGCGGCCCCTCCCGGCGACCGCGAGACCAGACACCAGCACCCCCCTCCCGAGCCATGGGCTTAAGGTCGGCTCATGATCGTGGTCGCGGGTGTTGTGCGTGCGTCCACGCTGCTCCCCGTGACGCCCACGCTCGGCATTGTGATGGGCTTCCTGCTCGTGGCCGCGGCCGCGGTCGCGGCGCTGGGGAAGCTGGGCTACGGGTGGGCGGTGGTCGGCTCTGGGGGCCGCGCGCTGCTTCAGCTTGGTGTGGTGTCGCTGATCATCGCGTGGATCATCAGGTACGGGCCGCTCGTCGGGGCGTTCATCCTGGTGATGTATACCGTGGCGGCTCGTACGGCGGGGCGGCGCGTCACCCGCGACCGGTCCGCTTGGTGGGCGGCGGTGCCCATCGCCGCGGGGGCCGGGCCGGTGATCGCGATTCTACTCCTCACCGGGCTCGTGCCACCGCGGGGCATCGTGCTGATCCCGATCTCCGGCATCCTCATCGGGGGTGCGCTGACCGCGACCGCGCTGTCCGGACGGCGCGCCGTGGACGAGTTGCGGCAGCGGCGCGGCGAGGTGGAGGCGGCGCTGTCCGTCGGCCTGCCCGACCGCGACGCCGCCGTGGAGATCTGCCGCCCGGCCGCCGCGACCGCCTTGATCCCCGCCCTGGACCAGACCCGTACGGTCGGGCTCGTCACGCTGCCCGGCGCGTTCGTCGGCATGCTCCTCGGCGGCGCGTCACCGCTGGCCGCGGGCGCGGTGCAGCTCTTCGTCCTGATCGCGCTGCTGGCGGTCGAGGCGATCGCCATCCTCGTCACGATCGAGCTCGTCGCCCGCGGCCGCATCCGCCCGACCCCCTGAAGCCCCCGCAACCGCCGCCCGCGCACGCCGCCCCGCCCCCTCATCCACCCCGCTCGTACCGCGCCCGGGTCTCCGCGTCCGGCGGGTACGTGCCCCTCAGCGGCGCGCCGCCCTGGATCTCGCCGAGGACGAACTCCTCCAACCGTTCCTGCTCGGCGGCCGGCCCCGCGATCTCCGCGGCCAGCTCGCGCGGTACGCACACCACCCCCTCGGCGTCGCCGACCAGCACGTCGCCCGGGTACACCGGCACCCCGGCGCAGCCGATGGGCACCTGCGCGTCCACGGCGTGGTGCCGGGCCAGGTTCGTCGTGGCCGAGACGCCCGCGCTGAACGCCGGGAGGTCCAGCCGGGCGATCTCCGGGCTGTCCCGCAGCGCACCGTCGGTGACCAGCGCCGCCGCGCCCCGTACGGCCAGCCGGGTGGCCAGGATGTGCCCGGCGGACGCGGCGTGCGCGTCGCCCCTGCAGTCCATGACCAGCACCTGGCCCGGCGGCACCGCCTCGATCGCGCGGCGCTGCGGGTGGTCGTAGTCTTGGAAGACCTCCAGGCGGTCCAGGTCCTCCCGGGCCGGGATGTAGCGCAGCGTGTACGCCTCGCCGGCGAACCGCGCGCGGTCCGGGTTCAGCGGCCGGACCCCGGCCAGGTACACGTTGCGCAGGCCGCGCGCGAACAGTTGCGTACTGATCGTCGCCGTACTGGCCCGGCCGAGCAGTTCGAGTACTTCCGCGTCCACCGTCATGCCGCCACATATACCGGCATCGCGGCCCGTATGGAACGATCCACCCAGCACCCGAGGAGGCGTGATGAGCGAGCGATCCCCCGAGGAACTGCGCAGCCACCGCTGGTTCGGCCCGGACGACCTGCGGTCCTTCGGCCACCGGTCGCGGGCCAAGCAGATGGGCTTCGGACCGGAGGACTACGCGGGGAAGCCCGTCATCGCGGTCGTCAACACGTGGAGCGACCTCAACACGTGCCACACCCACTTCCGCGAGCGCGCCGAGCAGGTCAAGCGCGGCGTCCTCCAGGCGGGCGGCTTCCCCGTCGAGTTGCCCGCGATGTCGCTGGGCGAGCAGTTCCAGAAGCCCACCACGATGCTGTACCGGAACTTCCTCGCCATGGAGGCCGAGGAGCTGCTGCGCTCGTACCCGGTCGACGGCGCCGTGCTGATGGGCGGCTGCGACAAGACCACGCCCGGCCTGGTGATGGGCGCCACCAGCATGGACATCCCGGCGATCTTCCTGCCCGCCGGGCCGATGCTGCCCGGCCGCTGGGGCCGCGAGGTGCTGGGCAGCGGCTCGGACGCCTGGAAGTACTGGGACGCCAGGCGCGCCGGGGAGATCGGCGACTGCGAATGGCGGGGCATCGAGGACGGCATCGCCCGCTCCCCCGGCCACTGCATGACCATGGGCACCGCGTCCACCATGACGGCCGCCGCCGAGGCGCTGGGCCTGACGCTGCCCGGCGCGTCGTCCATCCCCGCCGCGTACGCCCCGCACGCCCGGATGGCCGCGGCCACCGGACGCCGCGCCGTGGAGATGGTGTGGCACGACGTACGGCCGCGCGGCGTGCTGACCGCCGAGGCGTTCGACAACGCGGTCACCACGGTGCTGGCGCTGAGCGGGTCGACGAACTCCGTGATCCACCTGATCGCGATGGCCGGCCGCGCCGGGGTCCCGCTGGACCTCGACCGGTTCGACACGCTGGCCCGCCGGGTGCCGGTGCTCGCCGACATCCGCCCGTCCGGCGCCCACCTCATGGCCGACTTCTACGACGCGGGCGGCCTGCCCGGCCTGCTCGCCCGCCTCGGCGACCGCGGCCTGCTGAACCTGGACGCGCCGACGGTGAACGGCCGCACGCTCGGGGAGAACATCGCCGGCGCGCCCGTCCACGACGACGCGGTGATCCGTACGGCCGACCGGCCGCTGTTCCCCGAGGGCGGCCTGGCCGTGCTGCGGGGCTCGCTGGCCCCGGACGGCTGCGTGATCAAGCACGCCGCCGCCGACCCGGCGCTGCTCACGCACACCGGCCCGGCGGTGGTCTTCGACGACTACGACGACCTGGCCGCGCGCATCGACGCCGACGACCTGGACGTCACCGCGGACTCGGTCCTGGTGCTGCGGCACGCCGGCCCGCTCGGCGGCCCCGGCATGCCGGAGTGGGGCATGCTGCCGATCCCGAAGAAGCTGCTGCGCGAAGGCGTCCGCGACATGGTGCGCATCTCCGACGCCCGGATGAGCGGCACCAGCTACGGAACGTGCGTCCTGCACGTCGCCCCCGAGGCCCACGTCGGCGGCCCCCTGGCCCTGGTCCGCGACGGTGACCCCATCCGCCTGGACGTCCCGTCCCGCCGCCTCGACCTCCTGGTCGACGAGCCCGAACTCGCACGCCGCCGCGCCGCCCTGGCCCCCCGCCCGGCGCCGTACCCCCGCGGCTACGGCCGCCTCTTCGCCCAGCACATCACCCAGGCCGACCAGGGCTGCGACTTCGACTTCCTCGCCGCCGGCGGCGAGATTCCGGAGCCCGCCATCCACTGACACCCCGACCCCGAGCCGGTTTCGGTCCGTCCGTAAAATGATCACCGACTGAGATATTTGCAGGTCAAGTCGTCTTGCATTTTGTGGAGTACATATTCACGATAAAGCAGTGAACGCCGTCTCCCGGGTGACGGTGATTTCGAGGGGGGTCGCGCGGTAGCTCCTTCGCCGTGTTAGACATTAGATCCGTTCATTGCCGTCCCGTGCCTCCGGTTTCGGGACGACAATCCAACCTGTGAGAACGGAGACCATGGGCGAGCATCTTCCGTCACTATCGACGGACGATTTCATGTCCGGCATCGAAGAAATCGCACCCAAGTTCGATTCGGCGACATATCCGCAGGAGAACCTGCCCGGGGACGACTGGGCGCTGTGCGTCCGCAGCGGCGTATTGCTTCCCACCATCCCCCGCGCGTACGGCGGGCGCGACAGCCATAGCGAAATGTGCCGCGTCGTGGAAACGTTGTCGGAATGGCATCTGCCTCTCGGCATGTTCACCACGATCGTGACCAGCGTGGCCCTGCGGCCCATCGCGCTGTACGCCACCGAGGAGGCCAAGCGGGAGGTGCTGCCGCAGTTCTCCGGCGGCGACCCGATGATCGCCGGATTCGCCTCGACCGAGCCCGGCTGCGGGTCGGCGATGTCCGGCATGACCACCACGTGGGAGGAGGCCGACGGCGGCTACCACATCCGTGGCCGCAAGCACTGGCAGGCGTTCAGCCTCTCCGCCGACTGGTGGCTGGTCAGCGCCAAGAACGACGACCGGCCGCGGCGTGAGTACGGCTACTTCATCGTCAAGCGCAGCGAGGGTTTCCGCACCGCGGAACGGTACGAACCGCTCGGCCTGAAGGTGATCGACTACGGGCTCAACGAGATCGACGCGGTCGTCCCCGCGTACCGCAGAATCCCGACCCACGGCCGCAAGCTCCAGCCCATGGTCGAGATGCTGATGGCCTCGCGGGCGATGATGGCGGCGATGGGCTGCGGTTTCCTGCGCCGCATCAGCCGCGAGGCCCACGCGTACGCCGATGGCCGGCAGATCGGCCCGGCGCCGCTGTCGGCGATCCGGTTCGCCCGCTACCGCCTCGCCGCGATCGACACGTCGTACACCATCTGCGAGGCGCTGAACCACCATCTCCAGACCCGGCTGGACATGAAGGGCGACATGCTCGCGTCGTTCCCGGCCGTGCAGGCGATCAAGACCGTCGCGACCGAGCGGATGCTCAGCTCGGCCCACCACTACCAGCAGCTCGTGGGCGGCGAGGGCTACCGCTGCGACTCCCCCACGAACATCTCCGCGCAGGCGTTCCTGGACGCCCGGGTCTTCACGATCTTCGACGGCTCCAACGACCTGCTGAGCCAACAGCTCGCGGAGTACTGCCTGGCGCGTACCGAGGGCAAAAGCCTCGGCGCCTTCCTGGCCGAGTGGCCGCTGACCGCGGCCGCCGTCCGGGCACACCAGCCCGACCTGCAGTTCCTCGACCGTGACCTGCGGCAGGAGCACATGGTCCTGGCCGGCCGCACGATCGGCTACCTGTTCGCGATGGCGGAGGTCATGCGGTGGGCGGCCGAGACGGGGGCCGACCCCGAGCGCGTACGCGCGGCCGTCAACTTCCTCGGGAAGGACATCGCCGGCGTCGCCTCGGAGTTCGCGCTGCTCGACACGGGCATCCTCGACGCCGGCCCGGCGGACGGCACACCGCCCGCCAACACCGTGATCTCCCGCTCCATCCCGGTCCAGTCGACGGTCTGACCGTACGGATCAGCGGCGTCGTCCCGTGACCGGTCTCCGGT
>DASXYG010000085.1:0-66278 GCA_036502625.1 Streptosporangiaceae bacterium | reverse complement strand
CCGAGTTCTTCGCGCCGCGCAGCATCGCCATGGTGGGCGCCTCCGACAACTCCGGGTGGGCGCGGAACATCGTGACGAGCTGCGGCGTGTCCGGATTCGACGGGCCGCTGATCCCCGTCCACCCCAAGCACGAGACGGCGTTCGGCCGCCCGGTCGTGCCGAACCTGCGGGACCTCGACGAACCGGTCGACCTCGCGTACATCCTGGCGCCCACCCGCGCGGTCGAGCAGGTCATCGACGACGCGGCCGACGCCGGCATCCGCAACGCCATCGTGCTGGCGTCCGGCTACCGGGAGGTCGGCGGCGAGGGCGAGGGGCTGCAGGAGCACCTGATCGGGCACGCCGCGGCGCGCGGCGTCACGCTGCTCGGCCCGAACACGCTCGGCTTCCTCAACGCGCACACCCGGTCGGCGCCGTTCGGGCTGACCGTGCCGCCGCCGCTGGAGGCCGGGCCGGTGGGCATCGTGCTGCAGAGCGGCGCGCTGGCCACGGCGGTGCTGCAGTTCTCGCGGTCGCGCGCGATCGGCGTGAGCCTGCTCGCGTCCATGGGCAACGAGGCGATGATCACCTCCACGGACGTGATCAACTACCTGGTCGAGGACGACAACACCAAGGTCATCTGCCTGTTCCTGGAGCAGATCGCGAACCCAGCGGAGTTCGCGCGCGCCGCCGACCGCGCGGCCGCCGCCGGGAAGCCGATCGTCGCGCTGAAGGTCGGGGCCAGCCCCGAGGGGCAGAAGTCGGCGCTCGCGCATACCGGCGCGGTCGCCGGCGACGACGCGGTGGTCGACGCGGCGCTGCGGCAGATGAACGTCATCCGGGTGAACAGCCTGGAGGAGCTGCTGTCCACCGGCGCGCTGCTCGGCTACTGCCGGCACCCCGCCGGGCGCCGCATGGGCGTGCTCACCGCGTCCGGCGGCGCGTGCGACATCATCGCCGACGGCGCGCACCGCGAGGACCTGGCGATCCCCGACTTCGCGCCGGAGACGGCGGAGAAGATCGACCCGTTCCTCCCGCCGTTCGCCAACGCGCGCAACCCGCTGGACGTCACCGGCTACGTGCTGGCGAACGCCCGTACGGGCGCGCTCACCGCGATCGACCACGCGCTCGACGCGGCCGCCGACGACCCGAACCTCGACTTCGTGCTGTTCATGGGCATGACGCTGCCCGAGCAGCAGCCGCCGGAGGCGATGGCCGGGCTGCTGGAGGAGCGGCTCGACTGGATGGAGCAGCGGTTCGCGTCATCGCCGATACCGATCATCCCGATCGGCACCACCTGCACGGACGTCAGCCCGTACCAGCGGGAGATGATGTCCAAGCACGGCATGCACCTGCTCGGCGGCATCGACCTGGGGCTGCGCGCGATCGGCCACGCGCTGCGCTGGATCGAGGGCGGCGCCCACCGCAGGCCGGACGTCCTGGCGGCGCCCGCCCCGTCCGGCCGGCACGCCGCCACCGCGTTCGCCGAAGGCCCGTGGTCCGAGGCGGCCGCGCGCGACCTGCTCAGCGCGGCCGGTGCGCCGGTCGTGCCGGGCGAGCTCGTCGACTCCGCCGACGCGGCCGTACGCGCGGCCGAGCGGCTGGGGATGCCGGTCGCGATGAAGATCTGCTCCGCGCAGATCACCCACAAGTCCGACATCGGCGGCGTCGCGCTGAACCTCGCCACCGCCGACGACGTGCGCGCCGCGTACGCGCGGGTCCGCGACGCCGGGCGCAAGGTGCCGGACGCGCACGTGGACGGCGTGCTGATCACCCCGATGCGCGGCGACGGCGTGGAGCTGCTCGTCGGCGTCACCACCGACCCGACGTTCGGCCAGGTCCTCACCGTGGGGCTCGGCGGCGTGTGGGTGGAGATCATGCGCGACACCAGCCTGCGCGTCCTGCCCGTCGACCACGCCGAGGTCCGCCGGATGCTCGGCGAGCTGCGCGGCGCGGCCCTGCTCACCGGGGCGCGCGGCACGGAGGCCGCCGACCTCGACCGCGTCGCCGCGGCGATCACCGCGATCGGCGACGCGGCCGCACGTCTCGACGGCCGGCTGGAGGCCATCGAGGTGAACCCGCTGTGGATCAGCGGCGACCGGGTCGAGGCGCTCGACGCGCTCGTCGTCACCACCGCACAGCCGACACCGGCGTCACGAATCGAACAGGAGGCACGGGCATGAAGTTGGCCGTGAGCGAGGAACAGCGGGAACTGCGCGACGCGGTGCGCCGCTTCTGCGACGACAAGGCGCCGGTCGCCCGTGCCCGCGCGCTGATGGACACCGAGTCCGGCTACGACGCGGCGGTGTGGACGCAGGCCGCGCAGCAGCTCGGCCTGCCGGGCATGGCGATCCCCGAGGAGTACGGCGGCGCCGGGTTCACGTTCGTCGAGCAGGCGATCGTCTTGGAGGAGCTGGGCGCCGTGCTGTACGGCGGGCCGTACCTCGCCAGCGCGATCCTGGCCGCCAACGCCCTGCTGGCCAGCGGCGACGACCAGGCCAAGCGCGACCTCCTGCCGGGCATCGCGGCGGGGGAGACCGTCGCCACGCTCGCGTTCACCGAGGACGACGGGAGCTGGGACACCGACGCCACGACCCTGGGCGCCAAGCAGTCCGACGACGGCTGGGTGCTGGACGGGCACAAGAACTTCGTGCTCGCCGGGCACACCGCCGACCTGCTGCTGGTCGTCGGCCGCACCCCGGCGGGGCTGTCGCTGTTCGCCGTGGAGGCGGGCGCGTCCGGGCTGACCCGTACGCCGCTGGCCACCCTCGACCAGACGCGCGGCATGGCGCGGCTGGAGTTCGCGGCCACCCCGGCGCGGCTCGTCGGCACCGAGGGCGCGGGCGCCGCGACGCTCGACCACACGCTGAACGTCGCCGCGGTGGCGCTGGGCGCCGAGCAGCTCGGCGGCGCGCAGCGCGCGCTGGACATGACGCTTGACTACCTCAAGCTGCGGCACCAGTTCGGCCGCGCGCTCGGCAGCTTCGAGGCGCTCAAGCACCGCTGCGCCGACCTGCTGATGGAGGTCGAGTCGGCCAGGTCCGCCATCACGTACGCGGCGTGGGCGGTGGCGCAGGACGACGAGGAGCTCCCGGTGGTCGCGTCGCTGGTGAAGGCGTACGCGTCGGAGGCGTTCTTCCACGTCGCGGCCGAGTGCATCCAGATGCACGGCGGCATCGGCTTCACCTGGGAACACGACGCCCACCTGTACTTCAAGCGGGCGAAGGCGAGCGAGCTGTTCCTCGGCGGCGTCGAGCACCACCGCGACGCGCTGGCCGACCGCCTGTCCATCTAAGGAGACCCGGCACCGTCCGCCCGCGGAACCGGAACGGGCGGACGGTGCCGCACCACCATGACCACGGGCTCGCCGCGGACGTCGACCGCGTCGCGGTCTAGCGCTCTTCGAGGACCGCCTTCAAGAAGGCCTTCGTGCGGTCGTGGTCGGGGTCGGTGAAGATCTTCTCCGGGTCGCCCTGCTCGACGATCTGGCCCTGGTCGAACATCATGACGCGGTGCGAGACGTCGCGGGCGAAGCCCATCTCGTGGGTGACGCACAGCAGCGTGATGTCGGTCGTACGGGCGATCTCGCGGAGCACGCCGAGCACACCGGCCACGAGCTCCGGGTCGAGGGCCGAGGTGACCTCGTCGAGGAGCAGCACCTTCGGCTCCATGGCCAGCGCGCGGGCGATGGCCACGCGCTGCTGCTGCCCGCCGGAGAGCTGCGTGGGGTGCGCGTCGACCTTGTCGGCCAGGCCCACCATGTCGAGCAGTTCGCGGCCGCGTACGGCGGCCTCCTCGCGGCCCTTGCCCAGCACGGTGACCGGCGCCTCGGTGACGTTGCGCAGCACGCTCATGTTCGGGAACAGGTTGAACTGCTGGAACACCATGCCGATCTTCTTGCGCGCCTCGCGGAGGTGCTTCTCGTCGGCGGTGACCAGGGTGTCGCCGCGCCGCATGTGCGACAGGGGCTCGCCGTCGACCCAGATCGTGCCGCCGTTGGCGCGCTCCAGCGTCATCAGCAGCCGCAGGATCGTGGTCTTGCCCGAGCCGCTCGGCCCGATCAGCGTGACGTGCTCGCCGGGGCGCACGGACATGTCGAGCTCGCGCAGCACGACGTTGTCGCCGAACCGCTTCACGACCTTGTCGAAGTGGATGATCGTGCCATCCGCGTCGCGCGTCGTCTCCGTGTCGGTCTCAGTGTCCAAAACGTCGCTCCAGGCGTCGTACGAGAATGGAGGCCGGGATGCTGACGGCAAGGAACAGTACCCCGGCGACGGTGAGCGGTTCCAGGTAGGACAGCGTCTTGTTGCCCGCGCTGAACGCCTGGAACAGCAGCTCGGGAACCGCGATGGAGACCAGGATCGGGACGTCCTTCAACAGCGAGATCAGGTTGTTGCCCTGCGCCGGGATCACCTTCGGAATCGCCTGCGGGAGGATCACGCTGGTCCACGTGCGCCGGGTGGACAGGCTGAGCGCGGTGGCCGCCTCCCACTGGCCGCGCGGCACGTCCTCGATGCCCGCGCGGTACACCTCGGAGGTGTACGTCGCGTAGTGGATGCCCAGCGTGAGCACACCGCAGGTCACCGCGTCGAGCGTCAGGCCGAGCTGCGGCAGCACGTAGAACACGAAGAAGAGCTGCACCAGCGGCGGCGTGCTGCGGATGAACTCCATGATCCACCGCACGACCTGCCGCACCACGACGTTGGGCGCGCGCATCAGCAGCGCGAACACCATGCCGACCACCAGCGCCAGCACGAACGCCAGCACCGTGACGACGATCGTGTACTGGAACAGCGCGATGATCAGGTCGGGCAGGATCTGGCCGGTGTAGTGCCAGTCCCAGGAGATGCCGCTCATCCGATCCCTCCACCCGGCATGCGCGGCTGTGTCAGCGCGTCGAGCCGCGGCCGGCGCGGCGCGGCGGTCCGGCCGAGCTTCCGGTTGGCCCGGCGCTCCAGCCACCGCATGAGCAGCACGAAGACCTGCGCGATCACGAAGTAGAACACCAGGCTCGTGCCGTACGAGAGGGCGCTGTTGCCGGAGTTGCCGCGCCAGTTGTCGGCGACCTTGGACAGGTCGACGATCGTGATCAGCGACACCAGCGCGGTGCCCTTCAGCAACTGGATCAGCAGGTTCGTCAGCGGCGGGATCATCGCCGCCCATGCCTGCGGGATGATCACCCGCCGCAGCCGCTGCGCGGTGGAGAAGTTCAGCGCGATGGTCGCCTCGTACTGCGCCTTCGGCACCGCGAGGACCGCCCCGCGCACGACCTCCGCGCCGTACGCGCCGGCGTTGAGGCCGAGCGCGGCGACGCCCGCGACCATGGGTTCGAGCCGGAAGCCGAGCAGCGGCAGCGAGTAGAAGAACCAGTACATGATGATCAGCACGGCGAGTCCGCGGAAGATCTCCACGTACACGCGCGACACGGTCCGCGCCCAGGCGTGCGAGGACGTGCCCATCAGCCCGAAGATCAGCGCGATGACGATGCCCACCGCGGCGGAGTACACCGTGAGCTGGACGGTGATCCAGGAGCCGCTGAGGAGCTGCGGCATCCGTTCGGAGATTTCCGAGAACATCGCCGGGTCACATCTTCATGTTGCAGAGCTGCTTCGCCGTGAGGGACCCGGGCATTTCCTCTTCGGTGAATCCGAACGGCTTCAGCGTCTTCAGCAAAGTGCCGTCCTTCTTCGCCGCCTCGAGCTTGGTGTTGAACGCGGCGACGAGGTCGGTGTCGGCATTGCGGAACGCGAATCCGCCGGCACTCACCTGCTGCTGCCCATTGATCACGGGCGCGAACTGCTTGGTCACCTCGAATGGCGCGCCGGCGTGCTTGGACAGCAGGCTGCGCAGCGAGAACCCGGTCAGCGCGATGGCGTCGACGCGCTTGGCGGTGAGGCCGTCGAAGCCGGACGGGGGGTCAGGGAACGTCTTGATCTGGGACGCCTTGACGCCGAGCTTCTTCGCGAAGTCGCCCTCGACGGCGCCGCTCATCACGCCGAGCGTGAGGCTGGAGTCCTTCGCGATGTCCTCGAACTTCATGATGTGCTTCGGGTTGCCCTTGGGCACCAGGAACGCGGTGAGCGTCTTGTAGTCCGGGTTGGCGAAGGTGACCTTCTTGCAGCGGTCGGGGAGGATCGACATGCCCGCGGCCGTGGCGTCGAACTGGCCGGCCTGCAGGCCGGGGATCAGGCCCTCGAACTTCACCTGGATCGGCTTGACCTGCTTGATGCCGAGCTCGGCGAAGATGACCTTCGCCAGCGCGGGCGCCTCGCCGGTCAGCTTGCCGGACTTGTCGACGAAGCCGAACGGCTCCTCGCCGGCGATGCCGACGTTGATGTAGCCCTGCTTCTTGATCTTGTCGAGCGTGCCGCCCCCCTTCTTGACCTCGCCGGGGTTCGTGGTCGAGCACGCGCCGAGCAGGACGGGACCGGCGCCGAGCGCCAGTGCCCCGAATCCCACGTTGCGCAGGAAGTCGCGCCGTTGCAGCCCATTGTCCGTCATGGGGCGTCTCCTTCTGAGATTGAGGCGGAATGCCCGCGTCAGAATCTTCTGGAATCTAGAGAGGCCCTGACCTGGGTGTCAAACCGCACGCTCGTGATATCACGCGTGCGCGAATCCACAGTCGGGATTTGAGCTTCTTCTGAGCTTTAGCGGCGGGTGGCAATACAAATGAACACGCCCCGCGAATATGCGCCGACAGAGCGCACATAGCGGGGCGTGTGACGCGGACGGATCAGGCCGTCGCGGCCTCCGGCGACGGCCGCTTGCCGTACCAGGAGCGCGCGGTGGCGAAGGCCTGGCAGGCGGCCATCACCCGCGCGTCGGCGTGCCGCGCGCCGATGACCTGCAGGCCGATCGGCAGCCCGGCCGACGTGAAGCCGCACGGCACCGTCGCCGCGGGCTGTTGCGTCATGTTGAACGGGTAGGTGAACGGGGTCCAGCTCATCCAGCGCGGGTCGTTCCAGCCGTCCGGCACCTCCTGCCCGGCGGTGAACGCCGGGATCGGCAGCGTCGGCGTGAGCAGCAGGTCGTACGTGTCGTGGAAGGCGCCCATCTTGACGCCGAGGTCCATGCGCACGGCCGTGGCCTCCAGGTAGTCGGCCGCGGTGTACGCCGCGCCGGCCGCGGCGATCTCCCGGAGCCCCGCGTCCATGAGCCCGTGCTTCTCCGGCGCCACGCCCGACAGGGACATCGCCGCGGCGGAGTACCAGAGCACCTTGAACGCGTCGATCGGGTCGGTGATCGGCGGGTCGACCTGCTCGACGTGCGCCCCGAGCTCGGTGAACGCCTCGACGGCCCGCGCCACGGCGGCCGCGACCTCCGGGTCGACCTTGACGTAGCCGAAGTCGGGGCTGAACGCGATCCGCAGGCCCGCGACGCCGTCGCCGATCGCCTCGGTGAACGGCCGTACGGGCGGCGGCAGCGCCGACCAGTCGCGGGAGTCGGGCCGGGCGATGACGTCCATCAGCCGCGCGGCGTCGTCGACCGTCCAGGTCATCGGCCCGGCGTGGGACAGCGTGCCGAACGGGCTGGCCGGGAACAGCGGGATGACGCCGTACGTGGGCTTCATCGCGAACGTACCGGTGAACGCCCCCGGGATGCGCACAGAGCCGCCGCCGTCGGAGCCCACGGAGATGGGCGCCATGCCGAGCGCGACCGCCGCCGCGCTGCCGCCGCTGGACCCGCCCGCGGTGGTCGAGGTGTCCCACGGGTTGCGGGTGACGCCGGTCAGCGGGTTGTCGGTGACCCCCTTCCAGGCCAGCTCGGGGAGGGTCGTCTTGCCGACCGGTACCGCGCCGCCCTCCTTGAGCCGCGCCACGACGGGGGCGTCGGCGTCCCACTTCTGGCCGGGGTCGACGGTGCGGGAGCCGCGCAGCGTGGGCCAGCCGCGGGTCAGGAACATGTCCTTGATCGACACCGGCACGCCGTCGAGCGGCCCCGCCGGTGTGCCCGCCTGCCAGCGGGCCTCGGACGCCCGCGCCGCCTCCAGCGCCGACCCCTCGTCCACCAGGCAGAACGCGTTGACCGTGTGGTCGACCTCGGCGATGCGGTCCAGGGTGTCCCGCGCCGCCTCGACGGGGGAAAGCTCACCTGCACGGAACGCCGCGACCATCTCGGTCGCGCTGAGCGGCGTCTCCGCCACGGACGTCACCTCTTCTTGAGTTGTGTCACGTACGGTCGCCCGCCGGGGCGGCGGGCACGTATCCGAGGCCCTTGTCGACGAGGTTGCGCAACTGCTTCCCCGCCATCCAGCGCTCGAAGTTCTCGGTGAACAGGTCGGCCAGGGTGTCGAGCCAGCCGATGTAGTCGCCGCTCATGTGCGGGGAGACCAGCAGGCCCGGAGTGTCCCACATGGGGGATCCGGCGGGCAGCGGCTCCTCCTCGAAGACGTCGAGCGCGGCGCCGGCGATCACGCCCGCGCGCAGCGCCTCGACCAGGTCGTCGCCGACGACGATCGGGCCGCGCCCGACGTTGATCAGCCGCGCCGTGGGCTTCATCAGGCGCAGCCGCCCGGCGTCGAACAGCCGGTTCGTCTGCTCGGTGAGCGGCGCCGTGACCACGACGTAGTCGGCCTCGCCGAGCACGTCGTCGAGGTCGGTGGTGGCCACGATGTCGGCGAAGTCGGCGTCGCCGGGGCGCGCGGTGCGCCCGACGCCGCGTACGCGCAGGCCGGCGGCGGTCAGCAGGCGCGCGCAGGCGCGGCCGATCGAGCCGGCGCCGACGACCAGGGCCGTACGCCCGGCGATGCGCTCGCTCTCGCGGTGCTTCCACTCGTGGCGGCGCTGGAGGTCGAGGGTGTGCGGGAGGTCCTTGGCGAACGCCAGCACGGTGCCCAGCACCCACTCGGCCATGGCGTCGTCGAAGACGCCGCGGGAGTTGGTGACGACCGTGTCGCTGGCGATCAGCTCGGGGAACAGGAACTTGTCCACCCCGGCGGCGGCCACGTGGACCCACTTGAGGCTGTCGGCGGCGGGCCAGGCGTCCTTGAGCGCATTGGACTGGAAATCCCACGCGAGGAGAACGTCGGCGCCCCGTAGCGCATCGTGCAACTTGTCGGCAGTGGTGAAACGTACACTGGCCGTCTGCTCAACTTTTTGCAATCGTGGGGCTTGCGTCGGAGCGTGAAGCACCGCGACCGTGGGCACTACTGGCATCAACGTCACCGTGCTTTACCAACCCGTTTCGCCGATATCCGAATGACTTCCTGGTCAGAGGACTCTAAAGTTCGTTCGTAGGATTGTCAACAAAACTTGATTAGGAAAGTAGGAGCATCCCGCCCATGAGTGACGTCAGGTGAACAGCCCGTGCCCGCCCGAGCTCAGCGTCATCGAGCCGCAGCTTGGAATAGGGGTCGTCGCGCCGTTCGACTTCGCGCTCGACTGGGAGTTGTGGCGGTGGGCGCTGCCCGGCGCCACGCTGCACATCACGCGTACTCCCTATCTGGAAATGCACGTCACCGTGGAGATGGCCGAGCAGGTCAGCGAGCGCGAGGCGGTCCGTCGCGCGACGCGCGACGTGCTGACGGCCGAGCCGCAGGTCGTCGTGTACGCCTGCACATCCGGCAGCTTCGTCAAGGGGCGCACCGGTGAGTGGGAGCTCCAGGCCGCGATGATCGGGGCCGGGGCCCCCGACGCGGCCACGACGTCCGGCGCCTTGGTGGAGGCGCTCGACGCGCTCGGCATCCAGAACATCGCCATCGCCACGCCGTACCTCCCGACCGTCACCGAACGGCTGCACGACTTCCTCGCGGAGTGTGACCGTTCCGTGGTCAACAGCGCTCACCTGGGCCTGAGCAGCTACATCTGGAAGGTGCCGTACAAGGACGTCTGGGACCTCGCGCTCGGCGCCGACGACGACAAGGCGGACGCGCTGTTCCTGAGCTGTACGAACCTCCCGACGTACGACCTCATCGAGCCGCTGGAGCAGGCGCTCGGCAAGCCCGTGCTGACCGCGAACCAGGTGACGATCTGGGCCGCGCTGCAGCGTCTGGGCATCCGCTCGACCGCGGCGGACAACCGCCAGAGCCTCTTCCGCTTGACGTCGGACGCCGATCAGTAGATTGTTGACAAAACCATCGTTCGAAGGGACTTCAGTGGATCGGTTCATCGAGATCGCGCTCACCAAGCGGGACGTGAGCTGCCGGGTCAAGCTGCTCGACGACCTGGCGCCGAAGACCTGCGAGATCGTGTGGAACGCGCTGCCGTTCGAGGGCGACGCCTTCCACGGCAAGTACGCGCGCAACGAGGTCTACACGTTCGTGCCCGCGCCGGGGGAGAACCCGGGCCGGGAGAACTCCACGATCACGCCGATCCCCGGTGACGTGACGGCGTTCTGGTTCGACCGGTCGATCATCGCGACCAAGTCGCACGGGTACTCCGCCGACAGCGATCCGTACGCCCACGACGAGGTCGTCGACCTCGCGGTGTTCTACGAGCGGAACAACCTGCTGCTGAACCCCGACTACGGCTTCGTGCCCGGCAACGTCTTCGGCACGGTGGTCGAGGGGCTCGAGCGGTTCGCCGACGCCTGCCAGGACCTCTGGCGCGCGGGCGCGCTCGGCGAGTCGTTCGCGTACCGGCGGCTCTGATGGGGGAGGCACGGGTTTCGGTCGGGTTCCTCTACCCGGGCCACTCGGCCGAGGACGACTACCCGCGCGCCGCGGAGATGCTCGGCGATGTCGACCTCCCGCTCGTCCACACGCGCATGGAGTCCGACGCGCACGTGGTGGAACAGCTCCTGAAGTGGGGCGAGGCCGACGCGCTCGCCGACGGCGCGCGCGACATCCCGGACGCCGACGTCGTCGTCTGGGCCTGTACGAGCGGCAGCTTCGTGCACGGATGGGACGGCGCGCACCGCCAGGTCGCGGCGCTCGCCGAGGCGGCGGGGCGGCCGGCGACCAGCACGTCCGTGGCGTTCGCGCGCGCGGCGCGGGCGCTGGGGCTGCGGCGCGTGGCCGTCGCGGCGACCTACCCGCCGGACGTCGCGGCGCTGTTCACGGCGTTCATGGCGGACGCCGGGGTGGAGGTCGTCCAGACGATCGAGGCGGACATCCTGCTCGCCGGCGACGTCGGGCTGCTCGGCCGCGAGGACGTCCTGCGGCTGGCGGAGTCCGGCGACCACGCCGACGCCGAGGCCGTCCTGCTGCCCGACACGGCGCTGCACTCCGTGGCCTGGCTCGACGACCTGGAGAAGGCGCTCGGCAAGCCGGTGCTCACGGCCAACCAGGTGAGCATCTGGGAGGGCCTGCGGCTCGCCGGGGCGACCCGCCCGCGCGACGGCCTCGGGAAGCTGTTCCGTGACGGTTTCCGTGCCGAGGTGGAGCAGGGCACGGCTACGCGACCGTGACCTGACGTGGCCGGTCGTCGTGAACACGGCGGCCGGTCGGCGAGAATGGCACGACAAGTGAAGACGGTGGAGGAAGGAACGTGGCCGTGGAGATGCCTGAGGGGCTGACGCTGGACCCGGTGAGCCGGCAGTCCACCGCGAGCGTCATCGCCGGGTTGCTGCGGCGCGCGATCATGGAGGGCACGCTGCCGCCCGGCACGCAGATGGGCGAGGCGGCGCTGGCCGCGCAGCTCAACGTCAGCCGCGGCCCCCTGCGCGAGGCCATGCAGCGGCTGGTCCAGGAGGGCCTGCTGCGCAGCGAGCTGCATCGCGGGCTGTTCGTCATCGAGCTCGGCGCCGACGACTTCCTTGACATCTACGTCGCGCGGGCGGCCGTCGAGGCGGCGGCCGCGCGGCTCATCCTCCGCCGCGACCCCGAGGGCACGGCGGAGCGGCTCGGCGAGGTGCACGCCGAGATGGTCAAGGCCGCCAAGCGCCGCGACCGCAAGGCGCTGTCAGACGCCGACCTGCGCTTCCACGAGCTGTTCGTGGCGGAGTCCGGCAGCGGGCGGCTGCGCCGCATGAGCGGCACCCTGCTCGTCGAGACCCGCATCTGCATGACGGCGCTGGAGCGGAAGTACCCCACGCCCGCGGAGCTGGCCGACGAGCACGGCGCGATCATCGCGGCGATCCGCGCCGGCGCGGAGGACAAGCTGCTCGCGCTGATCGACACCCACATGTCCGACGCGGTGGACCGCCTGGAGACCCACGCCGACGCGGAACCGGACTCCTGACCCGTACGACCTAGCAGCGGGGCAGCGCCGGCGACGGGGCGAGCGCGCGCGGGTCGTGGAAGGCGAAGCCCGCGGCGGCCGTGGCGTACAGCTCGGCGTAGCGCGCCACCTTGTCGCGGTCCAGCGCGACGCCGAGGCCGGGGCCGTACGGCGGCGTGAGCCTCCCGTGGTCGTACACCAGCGGCTCGGCGAGCACGTCGTCGGACAGCAGCGAGCCGTACCCCTGGCTGGCGTGCAGCACGTTCGGGGTGGCGGCGAGCACGTGCAGCCCGGCGGTCTGCGCGACGCCGAGCTCGCCGAGGCTGTGCTTCAGCACGGGCAGCCCGGCCGCCTCGCACAGCCCGGCGGCGCGCTTGAGGTTCAGCAGGCCGCCGTCCATCTGGTTGTCCACGGAGATCACGTCGGCGGCGTCCTGGCGGATGACCTGGAGCTGGTCGTACCGCGTCCAGGACGCCTCGTTGGCCAGCAGCGGCACGTCCACGCGGCCGCGGACGTAGGCCATCTCCGCGAGGTTGCGCCCGGAGGTGGGCTGCTCCACCAGCTCGATGCCGTACGCCGCGAGGTCGCGGATGGCGCGGACCGCGGTGCCGGGCGACCACGCCTCGTTCGCGTCCACGCGGATGCGCGCGGACGCGCCGGCGGCGACGCGTACGGCGGCCACCCGTTCGAGGTCCGTGGCCGGGTCCGGGGAGCCGACCTTGAGGTAGAAGGTGCGGTAGCCGTCCTCGACGCCCTGGCGGGTGACGGTGGCGAGGTCGTCCGCGGTGTCGCCGCTGACGTACCAGAAGTACTCGACGGCGTCGTGGAACCGGCCGCCGAACAGGTTCACCAGCGGCTGGCCGCAGACCTTCCCGATGATGTCCCAGCACGCGCACTCCACGGCGGCCAGCGCCGGGCTCTGCGCGCGCATGTGGTGCCAGGTTCCGACGACGTCGACCCGCTTGAGCAGGCGTTCGATCGTGAACGGGTCCTCGCCGACGACCAGCGGCTCGATCGAGCGCAGCGTCGTCTCGACGATCGGGGCGGCCGGGTACGCCGCCGCCTCGCCGATGCCCGTGACGCCCTCGTCCGTGTCGACCTCGACGAGCACGCTGATCAGCCCGCGGCGGCGCCCGTACGCCCAGGTCTCGTCGCGGCGGAACGGCACGGCGACGGGGGTGGCGCGGATTCCGGTGATGCGCATGGGTGTCCTTCTCATGAGGTGGAGGCCGGCGCGACCACGATCAGGTCGCGCGGTGTGGCGGTCAGCGATACGCCGCCCTCGGGGGTGGCGAGGAGGGTGTCGGACATGACGTGCCCGGCGGGGCGCTGGACCCAGGACAGGGCGTGGAACGTCATCCCGGCCTCGACGGGGGTGTCGTCCCCGGGCCGCATCCCGCGCACCGTGCCGCCGGTCCAGCTCGGGGGGAACCCGATGCCGACGAGGTAGCCGCAGTGGTGGCGGGGGGTGGCACCGCCCTGCGGGCAGACCGCGTCGACCGCGGCGCGCCAGGCGTCGTACACGGCCGACATGGGGACGCCGGGCCGCAGCGCGTTCTCGATCGCGGCGAGCCCGGCCGCGGCGGCGGCGTGCGCGCGTACGGCACCGTCCGGAGGGCGGCCGAGGTACACGGTGCGGCTCAGGGGGGCGTGGTAGTGGCGTACGGAGGCGGAGAGCTCGAAGAAGAGGCCGCGGTCCGCCGGGGGTGCCGGGTCTGACGGGGCCGCGGTGGCGGGGGGTGCCGCCGCGGGGGGCGGGCCGGGCGGGTGCCACCAGGTGACGTGTTCCTGGGGGAGGAGGGCGAGGGGGCGGATGAGGGGGGCGAAGCCGGGGGGCTCGCCGCCGCCGGAGATCATGGCGGCGTACACCTCCGCGGCGACCGCTGTCTGGGGCGCGCCCCTGCGCACGGCGGCGATCCCGGCCGCGAGCGCGTGGTCCGACAGCGCGGCGGCGGCGCGTGTGTGCCCGACCTCCTCCGGCGACTTCACCGCGCGCACCCCCGCGACCAGGCCGGAGGCGTCCCGCCAGCGCGGCCCCGTACGCGCCCGCCGCAGCCGCGCCGCGACCGCGGGCGGGAAGAACATGGACGCCTGCTCCAGCCCCGCGCGTGTGCCACCGGCGACGCGCTCGCGGATCGCCCCGAGGAGCGCGGCGGCCGGGTCGTCCCCGTCGCCGTACGGCACGTGCGCACACCCCGGAGCCTGGTCCCGCACCGTGGGGGCCTCCATCGCCCGGGTCACCAGGACCGGCGGCCCGTCCAGGGTGACCAGCAGCGCGGTGAACGCGAAGTACCCCTGATAATCCAGCCCGGTCAGGTAATACACATCCTCGGGCCCCACCACCACGAGCGCCCCCAGCCCCCGTTCCCACATCCGGTCCCGCACGGCCGCCAGACGCGCGGGGTGGCCCGGCCCCGGCCCCACCCCGTGCCGTGTTGCGGCGGGTGATGTGAGGAGCGGCCCCGCACCGTGCTGCGTTGCGGGGGGTGGCGCCCCGGGCGGCTCTGTGGGGGAGGGTGCGGCGGACCGCGGTCCCGCCCCGTATTGCGTTGCGGGGGGTGGTGTGAGGAGCGGTCCCGTACCGAGCTGCGTTGGGGCGGGTGGCGTGGGGGCGGGCAGCCCCGCTCCGTGCGTTGCGGGGGGTGGTGTGGGGAGCGGTCCCGGCCCGAGCCGCGCTGCGGGGGGTGGCGTGCGGCCCGGCCCTGCCCCGTGCCGCGTTGCGGCGGGCGGTGCCCCGGGTGGCTCTGTGGGGGAGGGTGCGGTGGGGCGCCGCCCCGACCCGTATTGCGTTGCGGCCCGTGGAGTCGGGGTGGGCGGCTCTGCGGGGGTGGGTGCGTCGCGGGGCTTGGCTTGGGCTGGAGGGGTGGGTGGGGGTGAGGTCATGAGGCCACGGTGGGGGGCTGAGAATGGTGTGGTCTAGCGACAATTTGTGGAATGGACGTTAAGTTCTGCTTCATGTTTGATCTGCATCGGCTGCGGATGTTGCGGGAGCTGGCTCGGCTGGGGACGGTTACGGCCGCGGCGGAGGCGTTGACGTTGTCGCCGTCGGCGGTCTCGCAGCAGCTCGCGCTTCTGCAGCGGGAGGCCGGGAGCGTGCTGTTCGTACGGCAGGGGCGGCGGTTGCGGCTCACGGACGCGGGGCGGCTCCTGGCGGAGCACGCGGACCGGCTGCTCGCGGACGCGGAGCGGGCGCGGGCGGAGCTGGCGGCGCTCGCGGGGTCGGTGTCCGGGCCGGTGCGGCTCTCGGCGTTCCCCACGGCGGCGCGCAACCTGGTGCCCGGGGCGGTGGCGCGCTGCCGTGCCGCGCATCCGGAGCTGCGGATCATCATGGACGAGCGGGAGCCGGACGACAGCTTCGGTGCCCTGGCCGGGCACGAGACGGATGTCGCGCTGGTCCACGCGTACGGCCTGCTGTCCCCGCTGCGCGCCCCGGGGATCACGCTGTCGACGCTGTTCGAGGAGCCGTTCGTGATGCTGCTCCCGCCGGACCACCCGTACGGCGACGGCCCGGTGCCGCTGGCCGCGCTCGCGGACGCGACCTGGGTGGCGACGTACAGCGACACCGCCGGGCGCGGCGCGCTCGACCGCGCCTGCGCGCGCGCCGGCTTCGCCCCGCGCGTCGACTTCGCCAGCAACGACTACGCCGTGATCATGGCCCTCGTCGAGGCGGGCCTCGGCGTCGCCCTGGTCCCCCGCATCGCGGCCCCGCACGGAGGCGGCCCGCCCGGGGATGCGCCGCACGTGGCCGCCCCGCCCAGGGATGCGCCGCACGAGGGCGGCTCGCACGGAGGCACCCCGCGCGGAGACGCGCCGTACGGGGGCGGGCCGTGTGTCGTGGGTGTGGCGGGGGAGCCGGTTACGCGGAGGATTCAGCTTGCGGTGCGGGATGGTGCCGCCGGGCATCCGGCCGTGCGCGCGCTGTCGTCGGCGTTAATCGCTCAGGCGAACGATATTCCGGCATTCGAGATGTAATTGGCGGATTGTTGACACCGTTGCCCGGTGATCTCCAGGCTTCCTCTCGTTGACGTGGCCGATCGGCCGCGGAGGAGGATTTCATGCAGGATCACCAGGAGACGTCCGGAGAGGACGTCGCCGCGACCGGCGCCACGGGGCTCCGCAGGGGGCTGCGGCAGCGCCACCTGACGATGATCGCGCTCGGCGGCATCATCGGCGCGAGCCTGTTCATCGGCAGCGGCGCCGTCATCCACACGGCGGGCCCGTCCGCCGTGGTCTCGTACGTCATCGGCGGCGCGATCGTCGTCATCGTCATGCGGATGCTGGGCGAGATGGCCAGCGCGCGCCCGGCGCTCGGGTCGTTCATGGAGTACGCCCGTGAGTCGCTCGGCGACTGGGCGGGCTTCACCGTCGGCTGGCTGTACTGGTACTACTGGGTCGGCGTCGTGGCCTTCGAGGCCGTCGCCGGCGGCAAGATCCTCAGCGCGTGGACGGGCCTGCCGTCCTGGATCTTCGCGCTCATCCTCATGCTGGTGCTGACCGGCACCAACCTCATCTCGTCGCGGAGCTTCGGCGAGACCGAGTTCTGGCTGGCGTCCATCAAGGTCACCACGATCGTGGTGTTCCTCGTGGTCGGTGCCCTGTTCGTGCTCGGCCTGTGGCCGCACGCGCACTTCTCCGTGGGCAACATCGCGCAGGACGGCTTCTTCGCCAAAGGCGGGTTCTCCGTCATCCACGGCGTCGTGCTCGTGATCTTCTCCTACTTCGGCGCGGAGATCGTCACGATGGCCGCCGCGGAGACCAAGGCGGACCCGGGGCGTGCCGTCGCCAAGGCGACCAACACCGTCGTCTGGCGCGTGCTGCTCTTCTACGTCGGCTCGGTGGCGCTGCTCGTCATGATCACGCCGTGGGCGCAGATCCCGTCCGAGACCAGCCCGTTCGCGGCCGCGTTCGGCCGGTTCGGGCTCCCGGCGGCCGAGCAGGTCATGAACGTCGTCGTGCTGACGGCGGCGGTCTCCGTACTGAACTCCGGCCTGTACTCCGCGTCGCGCATGCTGTTCGCGCTGCGGCGGCACGGCTGGGCGCCGAACTGGATCGGCGACACCTCGCGGCGCGGCGTGCCGTGGAAGGCGATCCTGCTCAGCACCGTCGTCGGCTACGTCGCCGTGGTGATGAACTACGTCTCGCCGGACAAGATCTTCTACTTCATCATCAACTCGGCCGGCGCGATCGCGCTGTTCGTGTACGGGATGATCGCGCTGTCGCAGTTGCGCATGCGCGGCAAGCTGGAGCGCGAGGCGCCGGAGCGGCTGAAGCTGCGGATGTGGCTGCACCCGTGGCTCGGCATTGTCGCGCTGGTCGTCATGGTCGCGGTGCTGGCGTCCATGTGGTTCGTCGACGACGACTCGCGCTCGCAGCTCGGCCTGAGCCTGGTCAGCCTCGTCGCGATCCTCGTGCTGTACCAGGTCGTGGCGCCGCGGGCGCGGCGGCTGACGGCGCAGCGCGCGGCGTCCCGTGCGCCGGCGGCGGACGCGGAATCCGGCCCCGGTTCGTGACGGCGGCCCCACCACTTGTCAAAGTGAGGAACATGACGGACAACCACTTCTGGCATCCGCAGGCGCTCATGTCGCGGGTGAAGAACGACGAGACCGTGATCGACCGCGCCGAGGGCGTGTACATCTGGACCGAGGACGGGCACCGGCTGCTCGACGCCACGGCCAGCCTCTGGTACGCCAACATCGGCCACGGGCGGACCGAGGTCGCGGACGCCGTCGCCGCGCAGATGCGGAAGCTGGAGACGTACCAGACGTTCGACAGGTACGCCAACCGTCCGGCGATCGAGGTCTGCGACCGGGTCGCCGCGCTGGCGCCGCTCGGCGACGACGCCAAGGTGTTCCTCGGGTCCGGCGGCAGCGACGCGATCGACACGGCGGCGAAGCTGGCCCGGCGCTACTGGACGGCCACCGGGAACCCGGACCGGCACGTCATCGTGTCCCGCGACCGCGCCTACCACGGCCTGCACGGCTACGGCACGGCGCTGGGCTGGCTGGCCGCCAACCGGGTCGGCTACGGCGAGCTCGACCAGGACATCGTCCGCACGTCCGCGGACGACTGGCACCTGGTGGAGAAGACGTTCGCCGACGTCGGCGCCGAGCGGATCGCGGCGTTCTTCTGCGAGCCGGTGATCGGCACCGGTGGCGTGGTCTTCCCCGGCGAGGAGTACCTCCACGAGGTGCGCCGGCTGTGCCGGGAGAACGGCGTGCTGTTCGTCGCCGACGAGGTCATCACCGGGTTCGGGCGGCTGGGCCACTGGTTCGCCTCGGAGCGGTTCGGCCTGGAGCCGGACATGCTGACGTTCGCGAAGGGCGTCACGTCCGGCTACCTGCCGCTCGGCGGCGTCGTCACCACGGCGGCGGTCGCCGAGCCGTTCTGGGCCGACGGCGGCGACGTGCTGTTCAAGCACGGCGTGACGTACGCCGGGCACGCCGCCGTGTGCGCGGCCGCGATGGCCAACCTCGACATCATCGAGCGCGAGGGCCTGGTCGCGCGGGTCGCGTCGCTTGAGGAGCCGCTGGCCGCGGCGCTGCGCCCGCTGGCCGACCTCGACGGCGTCACCGAGGTGCGCGCGGGCACCGGCCTTCTCGGCGCGGTCGTGCTGCGCGACGGCGACCTGGCGAACAAGGTGGAGCGGCACGCGTTCGCCAACGGCGTGCTGCTGCGCAAGATCGCCGAGGGGAACATCATCCAGATCTCCCCGCCGTTCACGATCACCGAGGAGGAGATCCAGGTGATCGCGGACGCGATCGCGGAGGCGGTGCGCGCCTCGGCGTAAGGACGCGTACGTACGGGTGGCCGGGGTCCGTCGCGGGCCCCGGCCACCCGTGTGCCGCGGCGGCGTCAGGAGATGCCGCTGGCGAGGAAGCCCAGGTTGGGGACGGCTCCGCCGGCGGGCACCGCGCGGTGCGTGCCGGAACAGTTGCTGTTCTCCCAGAACGTGATCGTGTACGCGGTGTTGTTGATCAGCGAGCGGATGCCGGTGAGCGTGGGCCGGCAGTAGCCGCGCGGCGCCAGGCCGCCCTCGGTTCCGTACGGGCTGGACGCCGTGTATCCGGGCTGGTCCCAGCCGCAGTACTGGCCCTTGGTGCAGTCGGCATCGGGGCGGGCGGCGGCGCCGGCCGGTGCCGCGATCGGGAGCAGCGCGCCGGCCGAGAGCACGGTGAGCGCGGCGGCGTACCGAATTCGCTTTGTGTCCATGCGAATACTCTAAGTAGTCAGCCGAGCATTGCCAATGCGATTCGGCCCGGCGGGGTTGCCCGCGGCGTCCGGACGTGGCACGCTCTCCATAGATTGTCGACAATCAGACGAGGAGAGTTCGCGATGGCCCGGTTGTCACCACTGCTGAAGCAGGCGACCCCCGTCCTGGCCGCCCGAGGCGAGGGCGTGTACCTGTACGACGAGGACGACCGCCGCTACCTCGACTTCACCGCCGGCATCGGGGTCACCTCCACGGGCCACTGCCACCCGCGGGTCGTCGCGGCCATCCAGGAGCAGGCGGGCAACCTGATCCACGGGCAGTACACGACGGTCATGCACCGCCGCCTGCTCGAGCTGGCCGACAAGCTCGGCACCGTGCTGCCCGAGGGCCTCGACTCGCTGTTCTTCGTCAACTCCGGCAGCGAGGCCGTCGAGGCGTCCGTACGGCTGGCCCGCCAGGCCACCGGGCGGCAGAACATCGTCGCGTTCCAGGGCGGCTTCCACGGCCGGACGATGGGCGCGGGCGCGCTCACCACGTCCGGCGTGAAGACCCGCGCCGGCATCGGGCCGATGATGCCGGGCGTCGCGGTCGCGCCGTTCCCGTTCGCGTTCCACTACGGCTGGGACGAGAAGCAGGCCACCGAGTTCGCGCTGAAGGAGCTCGACTACCTGCTCGCCACCGTCACCGCGCCCGCCGACACGGCCGCGTTCATCGTCGAGCCGGTGCTCGGCGAGGGCGGCTACGTCCCGGCCACCACCGAGTTCCTCCAGGGCCTGCGCGAGCGCGCCGACGCGCACGGCATCCTGCTGATCCTCGACGAGGTGCAGACCGGCTTCGGCCGCACCGGCAAGTTCTGGGGCCATGACCACTTCGGTGTGCGCCCGGACGTCCAGATCATCGCGAAGGGCCTGGCCAGCGGCATGCCGCTGTCGGGCATCGCGGCCCGCGCCGACATCATGGAGAAGGCGTGGCCGGGCTCGCAGGGCGGCACGTACGGCGGCAACGCCGTCGCGTGCGCCGCCGCGCTCGCCACGCTCGACGTCATCCGTGACGAGAAGCTGGTCGAGAACTCCGCGCGGATGGGCGACCGGCTCGCCGACGGCCTGCGCTCGATCGCCGCGAGCCGCTCCGGCATCGGCGACGTGCGCGGCCTCGGCCTCATGCGCGCGAGCGAGTTCGTCACCTCCGACGGCTCGCCCGACGCGGCAGCGGCGACCCGCGCGCACGCGGCGGCGGCCGCGCGCGGGTTGCTGCTGCTCACCTGCGGTGCGTACGGCAACGTCGTGCGCATGATCCCGCCGCTGGTCGTCAACGAGTCCCAGGTCGACGCGGGCCTGGAGCTGTGGGCCGGCGCGCTGGACGACGCCGGCGTCTGACCTTCCCGGACCCCCTCACCCGCCGCCCCCGCCGCACCCCGCGTGTGGCGGGGGCGGCGGCGTGTTTGGACTACGGTTGGAGACGGTGACCGACACAGCCTCCCCCGACCTTCCCCCGACCGCCGCCGAACCCGGCGCCGCAGGGGACTCCGGCGCGGGCTCCGGCGGGTTCGAGGTCCACCTCGACAACTTCGAGGGCCCGTTCGACCTCCTGCTCGGCCTCATCGCCAAGCACAAGCTGGACATCACCGAGGTGTCGCTGTCGCGGGTCACCGACGAGTTCATCGCCTACATCAAGGCCAACGGGCCCGCCTGGGACCTCGACCAGACCAGCCACTTCCTGCTCGTCGCGGCCACCCTCCTCGACCTCAAGGCCGCGCGGCTCCTGCCGTCCGCCGAGGTCGAGGACGAGGAGGACCTCGCGCTGCTGGAGGCGCGCGACCTGCTGTTCGCCCGGCTGCTCCAGTACAAGGCGTACAAGGAGGTCGCGTCCGTCTTCGCCGGCCGGCTGGCCGAAGAGTCGCGGCGCTTCCCGCGGATCGTGCCGATGGAGCCGAAGTTCGCCGAGCTGCTGCCCGACGTGCTGCTCGGCATCGGCCCCGACCAGTTCGCGCGGATGGCCGCGCGGGTGTTCACGCCGCGCGAGCCGCCCGCCGTCGAGGTCACGCACATCCACCAGCCGCTGGCGAACGTACGCGAGCAGGCGGAGATCCTGGCCGACCGTCTTCGCGGCCTCGGCCGGGCCACGTTCCGCGTCCTGGTGGCCGACTGCGCGGGCAACTACGAGGTCGTCGCGCGGTTCCTGGCGCTGCTCGAGATGTACCGCACGGCCGCGGTGGCGTTCGAGCAGGACGCGCCGCTCGGCGAGCTGCACGTCACCTGGACCGGCGACGACGAAGCCGAGCTCGACGTCGGCGACGACTACGACGGCGGCCCCGCCGGCGAGACGAAGGAGGACGACGACACGTGAGCGCGGACGTGCCCGAGGAGCCCGTGACCGACCTGCGGGCCGCGCTGGAGGCGATCCTCATGGTCATCGACGAACCGGTGCCCGCGACGATGCTCGCCCAGGTCGTCGAGCGCCCGGTCGACGACGTCGAGCGCGCGCTGTGGGGGCTGTCGGAGGCCTACACCGCCGACGGCCGCGGCTTCGACCTGCGCGAGGTCGCCGGCGGCTGGCGCTACTACACCCGCGACGCGTACGCCGGGGTGGTCGAGCGGTTCGTCCGCGACGGCCAGGAGGTGAAGCTGACGCAGGCCGCGTTGGAGACACTGGCCGTTGTGGCGTACCGTCAACCGGTCAGCCGGGCGCGCGCCTCGGCCGTGCGCGGTGTCAACTGCGACGGCGTCATGCGTACGCTCGTGCTGCGCGGGCTGGTCGAGGAGGCCGGCGCCGAACCCGAGACCGGTGCGCACCTGTACCGCACCACCGGCTACTTCCTGGAGCGGCTCGGCCTGCGCGACCTCGACGAACTGCCCGACCTCTCCCCGTTCCTGCCCGACGACCTAGAGAGCCTCGAAGAGACCACCGGTGACCAGACGCGATTCTGACGACGACTTCGACTTCCCGCCCGGCGAGCGCGACGACCTCAACGACCCACCCGACGGCGAGCGCCTGCAGAAGGTGATGGCCGCCGCGGGCGTGGGCAGCCGCCGCCACTGCGAAGACCTCATCGGCGAGGGCCGCGTCGAGGTGGACGGCCAGGTGGTGCGCAGGTTCGGCGCGCGCGTGGACCCCGCGCGGCAGATCATCCGGGTCGACGGCATGCGGCTGCCGACCCAGCCGGGCCAGGTGTACATCGCGCTGAACAAGCCGGTGAAGGTCGTGTCCACGATGTCCGACGACCGGGGCCGCCGTACGGTGGCCGACTTCGTGGGCGACACCACGGAGCGGCTGTTCCACGTCGGCCGCCTCGACTACGAGACCGAGGGCCTGCTGCTGCTCACCAACGACGGCGAGCTGGCCCACCGGCTGACCCACCCGAAGTACAACGTCCTGAAGACCTACGTCGCGGACGTCCCCGGCCCGGTGAAGCACGGCCTCGGCAAGCGGCTGCGCGAGGGCGTCGAGCTCGACGACGGCCTGGTCAAGGTGGACCACTTCAAGGTCGTCGAGCAGGCGGGCAGCCGGGTCCTGGTGGCGGTGACCCTGCACGAGGGCCGCAAGCACATCGTGCGCCGCCTCCTGGCGGAGGTCGGCCACCCCGTACGCCGCCTGGTCCGTACGGACTTCGGCCCGGTGAAGCTCGGCAACCTCAAGCCGGGCACGTCACGCACGCTCACCAACACCGAGATCGGCGAGCTCTACCGGACCGTGGGCCTTTAGCCGCAATCGGCTAGCCTGGGCGGACACCAACGTTTGTGATCATGGGAGGGCTCTGTGGCGGTCCGGGCGATCCGGGGTGCGGTGCAGATCGACGCCGACGAGCGTGACGAACTGCTCGCGGCGACGACCGAGCTGGTCAACGAGGTCATGACGCGCAACGGCCTCACCACCGACGACGTCATCAGCGTCCTGTTCACCGCGACGCCCGACCTCACGTCGGCGTTCCCCGCGCTGGCGGCCAGGAAGCTCGGGTTCACCGACGTGCCGCTGATGTGCGCGTCGGAGATCGCCGTGCCGGACGCCCTGCCCCGGGTCGTCCGGCTGATGGCCCACGTGGAGACCGAGCGGCCGCGCTCGGAGCTGCACCACGTCTACCTCCGCGGCGCGCAGGCGCTCCGGCTGGACATCGCACAGTAAACGCACGGGAGAAGGCGGATCGATGGGCGCTGAGCCGCACTCCGTGGGCGTCGCGGGCACCGGCCTGATCGGTACGTCCGTGGCCTTGGCCCTGCGCGCCCAGGGCGTGGACGTGCTGCTCAGCGACCGCGACCCGGCGTCCGTGGCGCTCGCCGCCGACCTCGGCGCCGGGCGCCCGTGGAACGACTCCGAGCCGGTCGACCTCGCCGTGGTGGCCGTGCCGCCGGACCACGTGGCCGCCACCGTGGCGAACATCCAGCGCCGCGGCGTCGCCCGCTTCTGCACCGACGTCGCGAGCGTGAAGGTGCGCCCGCTGCTCGCCGCCGAGGAACACGGCTGCGACCTCGGCGCGTACGTGCCCGGTCACCCGCTGGCCGGCCGGGAGACCTCGGGCCCGGCCGCCGCGCGCGCCGACCTCTTCCTGGGCCGCCCGTGGGCGGTCTGCCCGACCGGCAAGACCGGCGCCGACGCCCTGGCCTGCGTACGCGCGCTCATCGAGCTGTGCGGGGCGAACGCCGTGGAGGTCGACGCGGCGGCGCACGACCGCGCGGTGGCGCTGGTCTCCCACGCGCCGCACGTCACGTCGGCCGCCGTGGCCGCGCGCCTGGTGGACGCCCCCGAGGTGGCGCTCGGCCTGGCCGGGCAGGGCGTACGCGACGTGACGCGCATCGCCGGCAGCGACCCGGCGCTGTGGATGGGCATCCTCGGCAACAACGCCGGCCCGGTGGCCGACATCCTCGAAGCGGTCGCCGGCGACCTGTCCGCGACCGCCCTGCGGCTGCGCGAGATGGACGACGCGGCGCCCGGCGCCGCCGACGGCGTCGCCGACCTCCTGCGCCGCGGCAACACCGGCCGCGGCCGCATCCCCGGCAAGCACGGCGGCCCGCAGCGCGAGTTCGCGGTCGTCCCGGTCGTCATCGGCGACAAACCGGGCGAGCTGGCCCGCATCTTCGCCGCGGCGGGCGAGGCCGCCGTCAACATCGAGGACGTCGCCCTGGAGCACTCCCCGGGGCTGCCCGCCGCCCTGGTCCAGCTCTCCGTACGCCCCGAGTCCGCCGCGACCCTGGCGGCCGCGCTGCGCGAGCAGGGTTTCAACGTGCACTGACGCCCGTACGCCCGGCGGCCGCGGGCGCGAGGACGGCCGCGGAACGGTAGCCTGTGCTGCGGATGGATGTGCGGGTAACGGGTGATGGCCGACCCGCGATGGATGTGATGTGAACCCCGGAGGGGAAGGCAGGGCGTGAGCACGCCAGAGCACACCGGAACCGTCATCGCCGTTGACGGTCCGTCAGGGTCGGGCAAGTCCAGCGCGGCCCGTGGAGTCGCTCGGGCGCTCGGCTTCGCCTATCTCGATACCGGAGCGATGTACCGGGCCACCACGTGGTGGATGATCACGCATGACGTGGACCTCGCCGACCCGGCCGCGATCGCGGCCCGCGCGGGGGAGCCCGGCCTTGAGATCGGTACCGATCCCGGAGCGCCGACCGTGGCGGTCGACGGAACCGATGTCTCCCGGCCCATCCGAAGCCGGGAGGTCACCAACTCCGTCAGCGCGGTGAGCTCCGTGCCCGAGATCCGGGCCTGGCTGATCGCGCGGCAGCGGGAGATCGCCGGCGCCGCGTGCGACCGCGGCGCGGGAATCGTCGTCGAGGGCCGCGACATCGGCACCGTCGTGGCCCCGGACGCACCCGTGAAGGTCTACCTGACGGCCAGCGCCGAGGCGCGGGCCCGGCGCCGTACGGGCGACCGCAACGCCGAGCGCGTGTCGGTCGACGCGAACGAGGCCGAGATGGCCCGCCGCGACCGGCTCGACGCGGCGCAGTCCGCGAAGGCCGCCGACGCCGTACTGATCGACTCGACGGACATGGGCCTCGACGACGTGATCGACGAGGTCCTGCACCTGGTCAAGGAGCGGGTTCCGGCCTGATGAACGAGCCCACCCTGGACGACCCGGCGTACGACGACGCGATCGGGGTCGATGACGAGGCAGCCCCCGTGCTGCCCGTCCTCGCGGTCGTCGGTCGTCCCAACGTCGGCAAGTCAACGCTGGTCAACCGCATTCTCGGCCGCCGCGAGGCGGTGGTCGAGGACGTACCGGGCGTCACCCGCGACCGGGTCGCGTACGACGCGTCGTGGAGCGGCAGGTCCTTCACCGTCGTCGACACCGGCGGCTGGGTCCCCTCCTCCGACGGCCTCGCCGCCCAGGTCGCCGACCAGGCGCGGTTGGCCGTGCAGGCGGCCGACGTGATCCTCTTCGTGGTCGACGCCACCGTGGGCGCCACCGACGCCGACGAGGCCGTGGCCGACATCCTGCGCCGGTCCGGCAAGCCGGTGGTGCTGGCCGCCAACAAGGTCGACGACCGGCGCGGCGAGGCCGACGCCGCGGCCCTGTGGTCGCTGGGCGTCGGCGAGCCGTACGCCGTCAGCGCCGTGCACGGGCGCGGCAGCGGCGACCTCCTCGACGAGGTGCTCGCCGCGCTGCCCGAGGCGCCCGCGGAACGGTTCGACGTCGAGGGCGGCCCGCGCCGCATCGCGCTGCTCGGCCGTCCCAACGTCGGGAAGTCCAGCCTGCTGAACAAGCTGGCGGGGGAGTCCCGCGTGGTGGTCGACGACGTCGCGGGCACCACCCGCGACCCGGTCGACGAACTGATCGACCTCGGCGGCGTCACCTGGCGCTTCGTCGACACCGCCGGAATCAGGCGGCGGTTCCGCGAGCTCCAGGGCGCCGACTACTACGCCTCGATGCGCACCCAGGGCGCGCTGCAGCGCAGCGAGGTCGCGGTCGTGCTGATCGACGCGAGCGAGGCGCTGGCCGAGCAGGACCTCCGGATCATCACGATGGTCGCGGAGTCCGGGCGCGGGCTGGTGCTGGTGTTCAACAAGTGGGACCGGCTCGACGAGGACCGCCACGACGACCTCGAGCGCGAGATCGACCGGCAGCTCTTCCGGGTGAGCTGGGCGCCGCGGGTGAACATCTCCGCCCGCACCGGCCGCCACGTCGAGAAGCTGGTCCCGGCGCTGGAGACGGCGCTGGAGAACTGGGACCGCCGCATCCCCACCGGGCGGCTGAACGCCTGGCTGAACGAGCAGATCGCCGCGAAGCCGCCGCCCGTGCGCAGCGGCAAGCAGCCGAAGGTGCTGTTCGCCACGCAGGCGGGCACCCGCCCGCCGCACTTCATCCTGTTCACCACGGGGTTCCTCGAGCCCGCGTACCGCCGGTTCATCGAGCGGCGCCTCCGCGAGGACTTCCCATTCGAGGGCACCCCGATCCACGTCTCCATGCGCATCCGGGAGAAGAAGCAGCGCAAGTAGGCGCCGCGCCCCGGGTCAGCTCACGCGGAGGACCGCCGCGCCGTTCACGCGATCCGCGGCGAGGTCGGCGAGGGCCTGGTCGGCGGCGGTGAACGGGTACGCCGTGGTGGTCACCGCCAGCGGACGCGCGGCGTCCAGGTCCAGCAGGGCGCGGCCGTCCGCACGGGTGTTCGCGGTGACGCTGCGCAGGCGCCGCTCGCGGAACAGGTGCCGCTCGTAGTTCAGCGGCGGCACGTCCGTGAGGTGGATGCCCGCGATCGCCAGCGTTCCGCCCGCGTCGAGCGCCTCAAGCGCCGGCGGCACGAGGTCGCCGACCGGGGCGAACAGGATCGCGGAGTCCAGCGGCTCGGGCGGCATGTCGTACGCGCCGTTCGCCGACGCCGCGCCGAGCTCCAGTGCCAGCTCACGCGCGGCCGCGGCCCGCGTCAGGACGTGGACGGTGGCGCCGCGTGCCAGCGCGACCTGCGCGGTGAGGTGCGCGGACGCGCCGAACCCGTACACCCCGAGGCGGCCGCCGGGCGGCAGCTCCGCCTGGTCGAGGGCGCGGTAGCCGATGATGCCCGCGCACAGCAGCGGGGCCAGCCGCGCCGGGTCGCCGTCCGGGAGCCGGTAGACGTAGTCCGCGGGCGCGGTGGTGAACTCGGCGAAGCCGCCGTCGGCGTCCCAGCCGGTGTAGCGCGACTCGGGGCAGAGGTTCTCCGCGCCGCGGCGGCAGTAGCGGCAGACGCCGCAGGTGTGGCGCAGCCACGCGACGCCCACCCGGTCGCCCACCGCGAGGTCCGTACGCGCGCCGTCGCCGCGCGCCGCCACCCGCCCGACCACCTCGTGGCCGGGCACCGTACGGGGGCGGTGCGGCGGGAGGTCGCCCTCCGCGAGGTGCAGGTCCGTACGGCACACGGCGCACACCTCGACGCGGACCAGCACCTCGCCGGGGGCCGGTTCGGGCACCGGGAGCTCGGTCATCCGCAACGGGTTCGTGGCCATCGGGCCCGGTACGTCCACCACCCACGCGCGCATCGTCTCGCCCATGCCGCCGATTATCCGCTTGACCCGTACCGGGGCCGGGCGTAGCTTGCCTCGTGACGTGATGACCAAATTCGATGATTCAGTCAAACTTGGGGGCGGTGTGGCGCGGGGGGTGCCGGAGGAGCGGGACGAGCGCGCGGGGCGGATCCTCGACGCCGCCGCCGCGCTGATCGTGCGGCTGGGCTACGGGAAGACGACCATCGACGACATCGCGCGCCGC
This sequence comes from Streptosporangiaceae bacterium, assembly GCA_036502625.1. GTDB lineage: Bacteria > Actinomycetota > Actinomycetes > Streptosporangiales > Streptosporangiaceae > DASXYG01. The sequence goes on along the minus strand of DASXYG010000085.1, from coordinate 38,314 downwards.
GCCGGCATCGCGAAGGGCACCGTCTACCTGCACTGGAAGAGCCGCGACGCGCTGTTCGTGGCGCTGCTCCGGCGCGAGCGCGTCCTGCTGCTGACCGACGCACGCGACCGGCTCGCCGCCGAGGCCGGGGGGCGTACACCGCGCGCGCTGATCCGCGCGCTGGCCGCGGCGCTCACCCGGCGGCCGTTGCTGCGCGCCGTCCTCGTACGCGACCTCGACGTGATCGGCAAACTCGCGCACGACCAGCACGGCGGGGCGCCGACGCGCTCGGGCGCGGGGCGCGGCTCCGGTGGCGAGGACAGGGCGGCGGTCGAGGCGTTGCGGGGGTATCTGGATGAGCTGCGGCGTGCGGGGGCCGTACGTGACGACCTCGAGGCCGATGCGCTGCTGACCATCGTCGGATCCACGTTCACCGGGTTCTTCTTCACGCCGTGGCTGCGCGGCGACATGGCGCGGCCCGACGAGGAGATGGCCGGGCTCCTCGCCGAGACGATCGACCGCGCGCTCGCCCCCGCGCGCGGCGCCCCCGCGCCCACCGCGGCCGTCGCCGAGGCCACCACCCGGTTCCTCGACGCGGCTCTCGACCTGGCCGAACGCAAGCTGGCCGCCGTCCTCACCCCGCCCGCACGCGCCGGAAAGAGCACATCGCGATGACCACATCCGCGGCACCCCTCGTCGCCCCCCTCGCCGTCCGTACGGGCGCCGGCCTGGCCGAGCTCGGCGGCAAGGGCGCGTCCCTGGCCCGCCTCGCCGCCGCCGGGCTCCCCGTGCCGCCCGGTTTCCACGTCACCACGGAGGCCTACCGCCGCTTCACCGCGGGCGCCCTCCAGGACGCGATCCTGGCGGAGGTGGGGGAGCGCGGCCCCGAGGCCGCCCCCCGCATCGCGCACCTGTTCGCCGAGGCGCCGATCCCCCCGGAGATCGCGGCCGCGATCCGCTCCGCGTACGGGGAGCTTGGGGCAGTGGCCGTGGCGGTGCGGTCGTCGGCTACGGCGGAGGATCTGCCGGGGATGTCGTTCGCGGGGCAGCAGGACAGTTTTCTGAATGTGCGGGGTGCGGATGCGGTGGTCGAGGCCGTGCGGCGGTGCTGGGCCTCGCTCTGGAACGCGCGGGCGATCGCTTATCGGGAGCGGAACGGGGTGGCGCAGGGGGATGTGACGCTTGCGGTCGTGGTGCAGGAGCTGGTGGACGCGGACGCCGCGGGGGTTCTGTTCACCGCGGACCCGGCTACCGGGGCGCGTGATCGTACGGTGGTGAACGCGTCGTGGGGGCTCGGCGAGGCGGTGGTCGGGGGGCAGGTGACGCCGGACTCCGTGGCGCTCACGCGGCGGGACGGCGGGGCGTGGGAGGTCGCGGAGCGGCGTACGGCGGACAAGGCCGTGATGACCGTGCGCACACCGGACGGCACTCGCGAGGTTCCGGTGCCGGAGGAGCTTCGGCGCGTGGCCGTGCTCGATGATGCCGCGGCCGGTGAGCTGGCTCGCATTGGGGAGCGTATCGAGGAGCTGTACGGGACGCCGATGGATGTCGAGTGGGCGCGGCAGGACGGCGCCACGTACGTCGTCCAGGCGCGGCCGGTCACCGCATCCGCCACCGCGTACGAGACCTGGAACGACAGCCTCGCCGGCGACTACCTCTGGACGAACGCGAACCTCGGCGAGGCGATCCCCAGCGTGATGACGCCCTGCACGTGGTCGCTGGTCAAGGCGTTCATGGGGGAGGCCATGGCGACCGCGTCGCTGCCCGGCTACCGGGCGTACGGCAGCGTCGGCGGGCGCTTCTACATGAACCTCAGCCTCTCCTACACCCTCGCCGCGACCGTCGGCGTCAGCATGGCGCGGTTCGTCGACCTCACCGAGGAGGTGTTCGGGCGGCTGCCGGACGGCGTGACGATCCCGCGGGTGCCGCTGTCGCGGTGGCGGGTGCTGCGCGGCATCACCCCGGTCGCGATCCGCACGCTCCGCACCGTGCGCGCGGACAAGAAGCACATCGCCGCGTTCGTCGCCGCCGGCCCGGACCGCTGCGCCGACCTGCGCGGCCGCGTCGCCGCGGCCGATGCCGCCGGGCTCGTCCGGCTGTGGCGGGCGGAGATCGAGCCGTACTTCCACCTGTGCTCGCGGATGCTGTCCGCGGCCGGCCGGCAGGACGGCGCCGCGCTGGTCACCGTCCGCAAGAAGCTGCGCGCCATGGTGGGCGACGCGGACGCGAACGCGCTGTTCACCGGGTTGGCCGGCGGCGGCGGGCTGGCCAGCCTCGGCCCACTGCGGGCGCTGGAGGAGCTGGCGGCCGGGGAGATCGACCGCGCGGCCTTCGCCCGTACGTACGGGCACCGGGGTCCCGACGAGTTCGAGGTGTCGCTGCCGCGCCCCGCCGAGGACCCGGAGTGGCTGGACCGGCAGCTCGCGGGCGTACGGTCCGGCACGCGCGGCACCGGCGCGCTGCTCGCCCGCCAGGAGGAGGCGCGCGCGGCCGCGTGGCGCCGGTTCGACGCACGCTATCCCCGCAAGGCGGCCGCCACGCGCGCGCGGCTCGACCGCTGGGCGAACGCGGCGCGCGGGCGCGAGGAGGTGCGCTCGGAGGTGGTGCGCTGCTTCTGGGTGCTGCGCGACGTCGTACGCCGCGCCGGGGAGCTGACCGGCCGCGGCGACGACCTGTTCTTCCTGTCCATCGACGAGGTCGTGGACGTGCTCGGCGGTGCGGAGTCCGCGCTGGGGAAGGTGGGCGTACGGCGGGCCACGTACGAGCGCTACCGTGCGCTGCCGCCGTACCCGACGCTGATCCGCGGCCGGTTCGACCCGTTCCGCTGGGCCGCCGACCCGGACCGCCGCGCCGACCTGTACGACGCGCACGCCACGCGGCCCGCGTCCGCCACCGTGACCGGGTTCCCCGGCGCGGCGGGCGTGGTGGAGGGGGTCGCGCGGGTCATCGGCGACGTGTCCGACGGCGGCCGGCTCGCCGAGGGCGACATCCTGGTGACGACCGTGACGAACATCGGGTGGACCCCGCTGTTCCCGCGCGCCGCCGCCGTCGTCACGGACATCGGGGCGCCGCTGTCGCACGCCGCGATCGTCGCCCGCGAGCTCGGCATACCGGCGGTGGTGGGCTGCGGAAACGCCACGATGCGCATCACCGACGGCGACCGGCTCCGCGTGGACGGCGCGGCGGGCACCGTCGACATCCTGGCCGCGGAGGCCTGACCTGACCGGGCGCTAGCGGGTCGTGCAGACCCAGGCGATCCAGTGGCCGCCGCCGGCGTTGCCGATGGCGTTGCTCTCGGCCTCGCCCTTGGTGTCGCCGTGGCCGCCCCAGTACCTGTTGGTGGCGGGGTTGTAGGCGACGGCGCCGCAACTGTTGACGAACGACGTGAGGACCTTGCACGTCGAGCGGGCGCACTCGCTCATCGCCCGCGACTCGGCGGTGCTCGACGAGGAGTAGTCCCACGACTTGCCCACCCTGCCGTCACTGGCCACCGCGATGGCCCCGTAGTGCTCCTCCGGCGGCGAGTACGTCGAGGGAGGGTCGTACGGGGTGGTGGGGTCGGGCGCCGGTGTGTAGGTGGGATAGGAGTCGGTGGGCGTGGTGTACGGGTCGGTGGGGGTGGCGTACGGGTCGGTGGGGGTGGCGTACGGATCGGTCGGGCTGGCGTACGGGTCGCTCGGGGTGGAGGTGGCGAGCGCGACGGCGGCGCGGTGCTGCATCGTGCCCCACACGACGACGCCGGCGATGAGCAGGCCGACCACCACGACCGGCACGGCGATGATGGTGATGAGCAGCGCCGGCGACATGCCCCGCTTCGGCGGCGGGCCGCCTGGGCCGAAACCGGGGCCGCCGGGGCCGTAGCCGCCTGGGGGACCGTAGCCGCCGGGACCGGGACCACCCGGACCGGGACCGCCGGGGCCGGGCCCGCCGGGACCCGGGCCCATCGCCGCCGCGCCGAACGCGGGCAGGACCGCGGTGCCGGGCGGTGGGCCGCCGGGCGCGCCGGTCGGGGGCGCGGCCGCGTCGCGGAACCGCTGCACGTAGCGGTCGAGTACGGCGACGGCCTCGGCGTTGTAGCTGCCGTCCGGGTTGAGGAACACGCCGCGCAGCGTGTCGCGCCACTGCGCCGCGGTCGGGCGGGCGTCGGTGGCGTCGGGGTCGCCGAACGCGTGGTCGAACAGGTCGCGCATCCGCGGGTCGAGGTCGCCGGGCAGGCCCGTGGGCGGCTGCCAGGCGCCGCCGGTGAGGGCGGGTGCGTCCGGGTTGAGCAGCAGGCCGCGGTACATGAGCACGGCCAGGGCGTAGCGGTCGCTGTACGTGTCGGGCGCGGTGACGCGGCCCGCGGCCAGGCGCGGGTCGGTGTAGGCGCGGTCGGCCGCGGCGCCGGGGCCGGGCTGGGCCAGGCCGTCGCAGCCGAAGAGGTACGCGTGGGGCACGTCGGCGCGCCAGAGCACGTTCCACGGCGAGACGTCGCCGTGCACCAGCTCCGCCTCCTCCAGCACGGCGAGGATCTCGCCGACCTGGATCATCACCGCGGCGCGGTACGCCGACGCGGGCGGGTTGGCCGCGGCCGAGGACAGGCCGTCGAACGTGCGCGGCCTGCCGTCGTCGTACAGGAACGGGCGGGGGACGGCGGGCAGGACCACGCCGATCACGCCGGGCCCGTCGGACAGGACGTCGATGGGGAAGTTGATCGAGGTCTCGGGCGTCTCGCCCGCCGTGCCGCCGTCGATCTGGGGGAGCGTGGCGTCGCCCCGGGTCGCCGCCGTGCGGACGCCCTCGGCCGCGCGCGGGTCGGTGACCGGCGTTGCGTAGAGCTTGGCGATCCGCTCACGGCCGTTGGGGTCGTGGCATTGGTGCAGCCTCGCGGGGCCGTCCGCGGCGTTGAACGGTACGTCCTCCACCTGGTAGACAACGCCCGACTCGCCGGTCAGCGTGAACACGATCGACCTCCAAGCTCCACCCGCCCACACCCACACCCATCCGGTGGCGCGGATGAATGGTACCCCTGGAACAGGCTGTCCTTTTAGACGAATTGTCCAACCCATTCGAGCTGACGGGACCGGGGCGTGTGCGTACGCTTGCGCCCGTGAGTCGAGTCATGGAGAAGCTGCTGGCCACCGCGGGCGTCTCAGAGAAGGGCATCACCACCGGTGAGCCCGCCGCCCCCATCCGCCGCACCTGGGGGGAGGTGCACCACAGGGCGCGGGGCATGGCCGCCGCGCTGCGCGCCGCCGGTGTCGCGCGCGGCGACGCGGTCGCGCTGCTCGCCGGCGACCCGGAGATCATCGCGCCGGGCGTGCAGGCGGTCTGGCTCGCCGGGGGCTCGATCACGATGCTCCACCAGCCCACCGCCCGTACGGACCTCGCCACCTGGGCGGACGACACGGTGCGCGTGCTCGCCATGATCGGCGCGCGGCGGGTGCTGCTCGGCCCGCCGTTCGAGCCGATCGCCGACGTCCTGCGCGACCACGGCGTCACGGTCTCCGGATTCGACGGACTCGACGACGACGCGCCGGACTTCACCCCGGTGCCGCTCGGCGAGGACGACACCGCGCTGCTCCAGCTCACCAGCGGCTCCACCGCCGAGCCGAAGGCCGTACGGATCACGCACGGCAACCTGTGGGCGAACTTCCAGGCGATGGAGATCGCCGCCGGGCTCGTCCCGGAGACCGACGTCATGGTGTCGTGGCTGCCGCTGTTCCACGACATGGGCATGGTCGGGTTCCTGATCGTGCCGATGATGCTCGGCATCGAGCTGGTGAAGGTCACCCCGGTGGAGTTCCTCGGCGGCCCGCTGACCTGGCCGGAGCTGATCACCCGCTACGGCGGCACGGTCACCGCCGCGCCCAACTTCGCGTACGCCATCATCGGCCGCCGCCTCGCCCACGTCGCGGACGGCACGTACGACCTGTCCACGCTGCGGCTGGCGCTGAACGGCGCGGAGCCCATCGACCCGGCGGCCATCCGGACGTTCTGCGACGCCGCGGAGCGGTTCGGCATGTCGCCCGGCGCGGTGTTCTGCGCGTACGGCATGGCCGAGGCGACGCTGGGCGTGGCGTTCGCGCCGCTGGGCCGCGGCATGGTGGTCGACCACATCGACCCCGACGACCTAGAGCTGCGCCACCGCGCCACCCCGGTCGCCGCCGACCGGCCGGACGCCCGCGCGTTCCCGCTGCTGGGCCCGCCGGTTCCGGGCATCGAGGTGGCCGTCACCGGCGAGGACGGCGAGCCGCTCGGCGAGCGCGAGGTCGGCCTGCTGCGGCTGCGCGGCGCCAGCATCTCGCCCGGCTACCTCACCATGGACGGCCCGGTCGCGACCAAGGACGCCGACGGCTGGCTCGACACCGGCGACGAGGGCTACCTGGTCGGCGGCGAGGTCGTGGTGTGCGGCCGCCGCAAGGACGTCATCATCATGGGCGGCCGCAACATCTACCCCACCGACGTGGAGCGGGCCGCCGCCGAGGTCGAGGGCGTGCGCGCCGGGAACACCGCGGCCGTACGGCTGGACGACCACGCCGGACGCGACCGGTTCGCGGTGGCCGTCGAGTCGCGCCAGGCCGACGACCCGGAGGCCGCGCGGCGCATCGGCGACGAGGTGACGTCCCGGGTGACCGCGCAGGTCGGCGCCCGGCCGTACGTCGTCCGCGTGCTGCCGCCCGGCTCGCTGCCGAAGACGCCGTCGGGGAAGCTCCGCCGGGCCGCGCTGCGCCGCCACCTGCTCGACGCGGCCGGCTGACCGGCCGCGGCGCGTACGGTTTGCCAGCGGGCGGGTCGCCGGTGTCGAATGGCGTCACCGAATCGGGTTCGGTTTAAGGGGTTCGCATGACGATGACGATGCCGGTGGACGAGGCGGGCCTGGCGCTGGTCGACGCCGCCGCGTACGCCGATCCGCTCCGCTACCACGCCGCCACGACCGTGCTGCGCCGTGAGGATCCGGTGCACCGGGTCGAGGCGCCGGACTTCCGGCCGTTCTGGGCGATCACCAAGCACGCCGACATCATGGAGATCGAGCGCAACCACGAGATCTTCCTGAACGCGCCGCGCCCGCTGCTGATGCCGGACGTGGCCGAGCAGTTCATGCGCGACAACGGCGGCAACCTGCGCACGCTGATCCACATGGACGACCCCGACCACAAGGCGCAGCGCGCCATCGGGGCCAACTGGTTCTCCCCGCGGGCGATGCGCAGGCTCCAGATCCGCATCGACGAGCTGGCGCGCCGCTACGTCGAGCGGATGGCGGAGCTCGGAGGGAGCTGCGACTTCGCGTCGGATATCGCCGTGCACTACCCGCTGTACGTCATCCTGTCGCTGCTCGGCCTGCCGGAGAGCGACTTCCCGCGGATGCTGTCGCTGACCCAGGAGCTGTTCGGCGGCGCCGACCCCGAGCGGCAGCGCGGCGAGACCGACGAGGAGCGGATCGCCGTCCTGCTGGACTTCTTCGCGTACTTCCAGCAGATCACCGCCGACCGCCGCGCCACGCCGACCGACGACCTCGCGTCCGCGATCGCCAACGCGGTGGTCGACGGCGAGCCGCTGTCCGACCTCGACACCGCGTCGTACTACGTGATCGTCGCGACCGCCGGGCACGACACCACCAGCTCCACCATCGCCGGCGGCATGCACGCGCTGCTGGACCACCCCGACCAGCTCGACCGGCTGCGCGGCGCGCTGGCCGCCGACGGCCCGGACGCCAAGCTCATGACCACCGCGACGGACGAGATGATCCGCTGGGTCACGCCCGTCATGGAGTTCATGCGCACCGCCACGGAGGACTACGACCTGCACGGCACCACGATCCGCGCGGGCGACTCCGCGCTGCTGTGCTACCCGTCGGCGAACCGCGACGAGGAGGTCTTCGACGACCCGTTCACCTTCGACGTCGGCCGCGATCCCAACCGCCACCTGGCGTTCGGCCACGGCATCCACTACTGCCTGGGCGCCGCGCTCGCCCGCATGGAGGCCAGGTCGTTCTTCCGCGAGTTGCTGCCGCGGCTGGAGTCGATCGAGCTCGACGGCGAGCCGGAACACGTGCAGACGGTGTTCGTCGGCGGCCTGAAGCACCTGCCCATCCGCTACACCCTGCACCGCTGACCGGCCGCCCCGATCGGGCACGCCGGGCGCTGGTCGCGCTCTGCGTCACCGAGATCACGAGCTGGGGTGCGCTCTACTACGCGTTCCCCGTGGTGGTGTCCTCCGTCAGCCGGGACACCGGCTGGTCGAACGCCGTCGCGATGGGCGCGTTCTCCACCGGGGCGGTGACGGCGGCGCTCGCGGGCATCGTGGTCGGCCGGCTGATCGACGCGCGCGGGCCGCGCGCCGTCATGACGACCGGCTCCGTGCTGGGCGTGCTGGGGACGCTGGCCGTGGCGGCCGCGCCCAACCTGCCGCTGTTCTACGCCGCGTGGGTGCTGGCCGGGCTGGCGCAGGCGGCGCTGCTGTACCCGCCCGCGTTCGCCGCGCTGACCGGCTGGTACGGCGCGCGGCGCGTGCGCGCGCTGACCACGCTGACGCTGGTCGGCGGGTTCGCGAGCACGGTGTTCGCGCCGCTGGTGGCGACGCTGCTCGACCACATGTCCTGGCGCGGCGTGTACGTCGTGCTGGCCTGCGTGCTCGGGGTCGTCACGCTGCCGCTGCACGCGGTGTTCCTGAAGGTGCCGTGGCCGGGCCGCGACCGTACGGACGCCGGGGGCGCGGAGGCGGCGGGTGCCGAGCGGGCCGCGCACGCCCGGGTGGTGCTGCGCAGCCGCGCGTTCGTCGTGCTGAGCGCGGCCATGGCGGTCGGCGCGTTCGGGATGTACGCGGCGACGGTGAACCTGGTGCCGCTGCTGACCGCGCGCGGCCTCGGCACGCACCTGGCCGCGGTGGGGCTCGGGCTGTGCGGGGCCGGGCAGGTGCTCGGGCGGACGTTCTACGTGCCGATCGCCCGGCGCACGTCGCCGCGCGCCCGTACGGTCATCGTCCTCGTGGTCGCCGCGGGCACGGTCGTGGTGCTCGGGGTGCTGCCCGGCCCGGTGGCCGTGCTGCTCGGCGTGGCCGTGCTGGCGGGCGCGGCGCGCGGTGTGTACACGCTGTTGCAGGCCACGGCGGTGTCCGACCGCTGGGGCACGGCCGCGTTCGGCCGCGTCAACGGGGTGTTCGCCGCGCCCATCACGGCCGTGACGGCGCTGGCGCCCGGCGGCGGCGCGCTGGTCGCGGACCTGGCGGGCGGATATCCCGCGGCGTACACGGCGCTGGCCGTGCTGACCATCGTGGGCGCCGCGGCGGCCGCCACCACCGCCGTACGGCAGCCGCAGCCCGTATCACGCTGAGCGTGAGCCGGGCGCGGCCGCCGCCGACGCACCGGGTCGCGTCAGAGCAGGTCGGTGGGGATGTCGACGTGGCGGGCGCGGATGTACTCGCCGATGGCCTTGCCGATGGGGTCGACGCGGAGGTTGCTCGAACCGCCGGTGCCGAGGAGGCCGCGCAGCACGAAGTGGACGGCGCGCAGGTGCGGGAACTCGTGCCGGACGACGTCGAGGTCCTTGGTCTCCGGGATCAGCCGCTTCAGCTCGTCCGTGCTGAGCGTGTCGCGCAGCCACGGCCAGGCGCGCTCGTCCGGCACCCAGATGCCGACGTTGCTGTTGCCGCCCTTGTCGCCGCTGCGCGCGTGCGCGAGCGTGCCGAGCGGACCCCGCCGCGTGGACCCGGGCGCGACCGGCGGCGCGGCGGGCTCCGGGTGGACGGGTTGGCTGGGCGCCTCGGTCACGGACGGAGGCGCGATCGCGACGCGGCGGCCGTCGTCCATGACCGCGGTGTGCGGGACCGCGGACATCGGCAGCAGTGCCGGCCAGTAGTCGACGCGCGGACGCGGGCTGGTCGGCTGGCCGGCGCCGGAGTCCAGGTAGAAGCCGGGGATGCTGCACAGGAACAGCCCGCTGATGGCCGCGGCGAACCGCGCGAGCGGCGCGCGCTCCCGCGACGCGCCCATGATCCGTACGGGCACGGTCGCGGCCCACTGGCCGTCCGGGTCGGCGGCCGCGGTGCCGAGCCGCGTGACGTCCAGCTCGTCCACGTCCGGCAGCAGCATGCGCGCCTGCTCGCGCAGCAGCTCGGCCTTCGCGTCCACGTCGAGGCCGGTGACGTACGCGGTGGTGACGATCTGCCAGCCGATGGGCGCGAACACGGCGACCTTCGTGGTCGGCGGCGGCGGTGTGCCGGCGACCGGGGACACCTGGACCCGGTCCGGGCCCGCCTGGCTCAGCTCGACCGTGTCGAGGTGCACGGTGACGTCGGGGTTGAGGTAGCGGGTGCCCTGGATCTCGTACATGATCTGCGCGGTGACGGTGTCGACGGTGACCGCGCCGCCGTCGCGCGCGTGCTTGGTGATCACGCTGCTGCCGTCGGCGGCCACCTCGCCGATCGGGAAGCCGGGCGCCACCATGCCGGGGATCTCGGTGAAGCCGGAGAAGTTGCCGCCGGTGGCGTGCGGGCCGCACTCGATGATGTGGCCGGCGGTGACCGCGCCGGCCAGCTCGTTCCACGAGGTCGGGGTCCAGCCATGCCACCAGGCGGCCACGCCTGAGGTCAGCGACGCGTCGGTGACCCGCCCGCAGATGACGACGTCGGCGCCGTCGGCGAGCGCGGCCGTGATGCCCCAGCCGCCGAGGTACGCGTTCGCCGCGATCGGGTCGTACCCCCAGTCGGACAGCGGCGCGCTCGTGTCGAGGTTCTCCATGGCGTGGCCGGCGGCGCGCAGCTCGGCGAGGCGGGGGAGCACGTTGTCGCCCTCGACGTGCGCCACCCGCAGGTCGGCGCCCTGCTGGGCGGCCAGCTCCCGTACGGCGGCGGCGAGCCCGGCCGGGTGGAAGCCGCCCGCGTTGACGACGATCTTCAGGCCGCGGTCGGCGACGGCGGCGGCGTGCGGGCGCAGTTGGTCCAGGAAGTAGGAGACGTAGCCCTTGGAGGGGTCGTCGCGGTGCCGTGCGGACAGCGCGGCCAAGGTGAACTCGGCCAGGTAGTCCCCGATGAGGACGTCGATGTCGTCGCCGCCCATGGCCTCGTCGAACGCGGTGGAGCGGTCGCCGAAGTAGCCGGAGAAGTTCGCGATACGGACCGGGCGCTCACCCACGGGATGCCTCGCTTCCATTTCGGACGAGATACGTCTCCAAGGGTAGCTGGCCCCATCGGGTCCGGCCCGAACTGGATCTTCCGCGTACGGCACCCGGCTGGCCACGATGAGTCGATCATCGTCGGCGACCAGTGGAGGCGGACATGACGCGACGCGTCGGCGCCATCGTGACCGGTCTTGGCGTCCCCTTCGCGGCCATCCTCGTGGTGCTGCCGTTCCTCGCGGACACCGGCGTCCGCGTGCTGGGCGTCCCGCTGCTGTTCTTCTGGATGTTCTGCTGGTTCCCGCTGACCAGCCTCTGCCTGTGGATCACCTGGCGGTTCTTCGACGGCACCCCCGCCGACGCCGATGCCGACGAGGACCAGGAGTAGCCATGGACATCACGGTCTTCGTACTGATCATCGCGGCGTCGCTGGCCCTCGCGCTCGGCGCGAAGTTCGGCGTGCGGCAGGTGGACATCGGCCAGTACCTCGTGGGCGGCCGGGCGTTCTCCGGGTTCCTGCTGTTCTTCCTGTCCGTCGGCGAGATCTACAGCATCGGCGCGATGATCGCCTTCCCCGGCGGCATCTACGCCGAGGGCGCCAGCTACGGCGTCTGGTTCCTCGGCTACATCCTGCTGGCGTACCCGATCGGCTACTTCGTCGGCCCGCTGCTGTGGCGCGCCGGCAAGCGGTACGACGCGATGACCATGCCGGACGTGCTGCGCTCCCACTACCGCAGCCGGACGCTGGAGATCCTCGCGTCGATCGCCGCGATCGGCTACATGATCCCGTGGGCGCAGTACCAGTTCGCCGGGCTGCAGGTGGCGCTCGCCGCCCTCGGCTTCCACATCGGCGCGGCCGGCACGGTGGTGCTGTCGGTGGCGATCGCGCTGGCGTACGTGCTGATCACCGGGTTGCGGGCGCCCGCGATGGTGTCGATCCTCAAGGACCTCGTCATGTTCGCGGCGATCGTCGTGGTCGGCATCGTGGCGGCCGTGTCGATCGGCGGTGTCGGGAAGCTGTTCGACGGCGCGGTGGCGGGCGGCGCGACCGTGACGATGTCGGGGAAGCCGCTGGTGTACGCGCTGTCCACGATCCTGCTCCAGGCGCCCACGTTCTACCTGGGCGTCTCCGGCTTCACGCTGGTCGTCGCGGCCCGCTCGGAGCGCACGATCAAGCGGACGTTCATCGCACAGCCGCTGTACATGCTGATGTACCCGCCGCTGGTGCTCGCGTCGTACTACGCGCTCGCCGAGCTGAAGGTGTCCGACCCGAACCTGGCGTTCACCGCCGCGACCCACGCGGTGGGCAGCCCGTGGCTGGTGGGGCTGGCCGCCGGCGCCGCCGCGCTGTCCGGCTTCCTGCTGCTGGCCGTGCTGTCGCTGGGCTTCGGCGCGATCATCAGCCGCAACATCGTGCCGAACATGCGCCAGGACCGGCAGCGCCGCTCGGTCGGGGTCTGCATCGTGGCGTTCCTGCTGGTGTCCGCCCTGCTCGCGGTGACGCTCCAGGGGCTGATGCTGAACATCCTGACGTTCGCGTACGTCGTGGCCGCGCAGATCGTGCCCGCCTGGCTGGCCACGCTGTTCAGCCGCCGCACCACGAAGACGGCCATCTGCGCGGGCATCATCGTCGGCCTGGTCCTCGGGCTCGGCCTCCAGGCGTTCGGCCTCACCGAGCTGGCCGGGATCAACATCGGGCTGATCGTCCTGGTGGTCAACGCGGTCGTCACGTTCACCGTGGACCCGGTGCGCCGGATGCTCGGCGCCGCGTCCGACGATGAGGTGCGCCCGATCATCCGCCGCCGACCGACCGCCACGTCCTCGTCCCCCCGTACGTAAGGAGTGACCGTGACCGACCTGCCACGCGACGCCGACCCCGCGTACGCGGCCGACCTGGTGCTGTACGGCGGCACCGTGCGCACGCTCGGCGGCGCCCGCACCCGCGCGACCGCACTGGCCGCACGCGGCGGACGGATCGTGGAAGTCGGCGACGACCGCGCGGCGCTGGCCCTCGCCGGGCCGCGCACCGACGTGCGCGACCTGCGCGGCGGCGTGGCCGTGCCCGGGTTCATCGAGACCCACAACCACCCGATCATGTTCGGCATGACGCTGAACGCGCAGGTCGACGCGGGTACGCCGCCCAACGACGCGATCGGCGACATCGTCGAGCGGGTCCGCGCGGCGGTGCGCGACACGCCGCCGGGGGAGTGGGTCCAGGGCTACCGGTACGACGACACGCTGCTGCGCGAGGGCCGCCACCCCACGCGCGCCGACCTGGACCCGGTGTCGCCGGACCACCCCGTGCTGCTCAAACACGTCTCCGGGCACCTCGCCGTGGCGAACTCGGCGGCGCTGCGGCTGATGGGCGTCGACCGGGACACCCCGGACCCGCCCGGCGGCAGGTACGGCCGCGACGACCGGGGCGAGCTCACCGGCGTGCTGGCCGAGACCGCGACGTTCGGCGCGCAGGAGGTGATCGGCAGCCCCGGCCCGGAGGAGCTCGAGGGCGCGCTGGAACGCGCGGGCGCGGCGTTCCTCGAACACGGCGTGACGACCGTGCACGACACCGGCATCGGCATGTACGGCGGCGCCGCGGACATCGGCGCGTACCGGTCGGTGATCGGCGACGGCCGGTTCCGTACGCGCGTCTACGGGTTCCTCTTCCACCGGGTGTTCCGCGAGCTGACGTCCGGCCGGCTGTCGCCGCTGGAGGCGGCGGTGCACGGGCTGGGCGACGACCGGTTCAGGCTGGGCTCCGTGAAGATCATCGCGGACGGCTCCATCCAGGGCCTGACGGGCGCGCTGGCCGCCGACTACCACTGCGCGCCCGGCGAGCGCGGCATCCTGCTGCACGACCAGGACGAGCTGAACCGCATGGTCGGCGCGCTGCACGAGGCGGGCTGGCACATCGGCATCCACGGCAACGGCGACGCCGGCATCCAGGCGATCCTCGACGCGTACGCGCACGTCGGCATGGGCCGCGGCGAGGACCGCAGGCACCGCGTCGAGCACTGCCAGGCCGTACGCGACGACCAGCTCGACGCGATCGCCGCGCTCGGCGTCCACCCGTCGTTCTTCGTCAAGCACGTCTACTACTGGGGCGACCGCCACCGCGACCTGTTCCTCGGGCCCGAGCGGGGCGCGCGGATCAGCCCGCTGGCCGCCGCGCGCCGCCGCGGCATCCCGTTCGGCCTGCACTCCGACTGCCCGATCACGCCGATACCGCCGCTGGAGGGCATCCGCGCCGCGGTGACCCGGCGCACGCGCGACGGCCGGGTGCTGGGCGCCGAGCAGGCCGTGGACGGCGAGGCCGCGTTGCGCGGCTACACCTCCGACGCCGCGCGCCTCGGCTTCGAGGAGGACCGCAAGGGCACGCTGGAACCCGGGAAGTACGCCGACATCGCCGTGCTGTCCGCCGATCCAACGGAGGAGTCGGCCGATCTGGACGCCGTGCGCGTGGACGCCACGGTCATCGGCGGCGAGGTGGTCTACAGCCGTACGTGATCACCGCAGCGCGCCCGGGATCAGCGTGGAGAGCAGGCGGATCCCGGGCGCGATGGCGGCGTGCGGGATGGCGCCGAAGCCGAGGCGGAAGTGGTTGCGCGGCGGGTCGGCGGCGCAGAACAGCACGTCGCCGCGGTCCAGCGCGATGCCGTGTCGCAGCGCCGTACGGGCCAGCGCCGGCGCGTCCAGGTTCGGCGGCCCGGTGACCCACAGGCTGACGCCGCCGGGCGGCGCGGCGACCGGCCAGCCGAAGTCGGCGTTCGCGGACGCGGCGATCGTCTCCCACTTGCGCCGCAGGTGCAGCCGGTGGCGGCGCACGGTGCGGCGGTAGTCGCCGGAGGAGATGAACAGCGCCATCGCGCGCTGCGTGTGGCCGGGCGGGTGGCGCAGCATGTAGCGGCGGAGGTCGCGCAGCTCGGCGACCAGCGCGCGGTCGGCCACCAGGAAGCCGAGCCGCAGCCCCGGCGCCAGGAACTTCGAGAACGTGCCCAGGTAGACGACGCGCCCGGTGTCGTCGAGCGCCTTCAGCGCCGGGCTCGGGCTGCCGCGGTAGCGGAACTCGCTGTCGTAGTCGTCCTCGACGATGATCGTGTCGCCGGCCGCCACCTGCCGCAGCAGCGTACGGCGCCGCCCCACGGAGAGCGTCACGTTCGTCGGGTGGTGGTGGCTCGGCGTGAGGTACAGCAGGTCCGTGCCCGCGAGGTCGTCCGGCGGCACCACGCCTGACCCGTCGACCGGCAGCGGCCGTACGCGCGCGCCGGCCCGGACGAAGATGTGCCGCGCGTCGAGGTAGCCGGGGTCCTCCACGGCGGTGACGCTGCCCGGCGCGAGCAGCGCCTGCGCGACGAGGTAGAGGCCGTGCTGGGAGCCGAGGGTGAGCAGCACCTCGTCCGGGCCGGCCTCGATGCCGCGGCTGGGCAGGACGTAGCGGCACAGCATCTCGACCAGCAGCGGATCGTCGTCGGCCACGCCGTCGCGCAGGCTGGCGTGCGCGTGCGGGCCGGACAGCGCCGCGCGCAGCGCCCGCAGCCACGGCCCGGCGGGGAACTGGCCGGGGTCGACCTGCCCGGCCACGAACGGGTACGGCAGCTCCGCCCAGCCCGGCTGCTTCTCGATGTGCGGCAGGCCGGCGTCCGTACGGGGGCGCAGCCGCGCCGACCAGTCGTACCGGGCGGGCTCGGGGTGCGGGCGCGGCGCCGACGACGTGCGCGGGCGCATCTCCCGGTTGACGAACAGGCCGCTGCGCGGGCGGCTCTCGATGTAGCCGTCGGCCTGCAGCTCCTGGTACGCCGCGTTGATCGTGTTGCGGGACAGGCCGAGCTCGCGGGCCAGCCAGCGCGACGACGGGAGCGGCGCCTCCGGGTCCAGCGAGCCGACCGCGATGCCGTGTTCGAGCGCCCGGCGCACCTGGCGGTAGAGCGGTTCGTCCGCGGCGCGGTCCACGGACAGCAGTGTGTTCGTCACGTGCGCCTCCGGTCGGCTGGATCCATCCGTCGTACGGAATCCGCAGTCTCGTCCGAGTCCAGTTTCCTGGTCAATATGTGGAAGTAAATTCCACATGACGTCGCGTTTCGTGCTGGCACCTCCGGATCGCGGCCGTTCTGGACCTTTGCGGCCGGCCCGTACGCGGAGATGCTTGCGCCCACGATCTTCGACCCACGAGGAGGCAGACGATGGCAGCCGACCTGCGCGACCTGGCCCGACGGCATCTCGCGCCGCACTTCACCCGCGGCGAGGCCTGGCGCGCGCCGGACCTTCCGGTGATCGTCCGCGGTGAGGGCTGCCACCTGTACGACGATGCCGGGCGCCGCTTCCTGGACGGCCTGGCCGGGCTGTTCTGCGTGAACATCGGCCACGGCAGGTCCGACATCGTGGCCGCGGCGACCAAGCAGATGGAGACGCTGCCGTACGCGACGAACTGGGGCAGCGCGCACCCGCCCGCCGTGGAGGCCGCGACGCTCATCGCGGAGCTGGCCCCCGGCGACCTGGAGTCGGTGTTCTTCGTCAACTCCGGCTCCGAGGCGGTGGAGTCGGCGGTGAAGTTCGCCCGGCAGTACCACCACGCGCTGGGGCGGCCGGAGCGCACGAAGATCATCGCGCGGGACATGGCGTACCACGGCACCACGCTCGGGGCGCTGGCCGTCACCGGGATCGAGAAGTACCGCGCGCCGTTCGGCCCGCTCATGCCGGGGGTACGGCACGTGCCGAACACGCTGGGGGAGCGGGTGCCCGAGGGCGGCACGGCGGCGGACCTGCCGAGCGTGCGGGCCATCGAGGCGGCCATCGAGGAGGAGGGGCCGGAGACGATCGCCGCGCTGTTCGCCGAGCCCGTGCAGAACGCGCGCGGCGCGCTGGTGCCGCCGGACGGCTACTGGCGCGAGCTGCGCGCCATCTGCGACCGGTACGGCATCCTGCTCGTCGCGGACGAGGTGATCAACGCGTTCGGCCGCCTCGGCGCCTGGACGGGCTCGGAGTGGGCGGGCGTGGTGCCCGACATGATCACGTTCGCGAAGGGCGCGACCTCCGGCTACGCGCCGCTGGGCGGGGTCATCCTGCGCCGCCCGCTGCTCGACGCCCTGCACGACTCGCCCGGCGGCACGTTCACGCACGGCGCCACCTGGGGCGGCCACCCGGTGTCCACCGCGGTCGCGGTCGCCAACCTGACCGCGCTGCGCAACGAGCGCGTCGTGGACAGCGTCGCCGAGCTCGGCCCCGTGCTCCGCGCCGGGCTGGACGAGCTGTACGACCGGCACCCGGTCGTCCGCGAGGTGCGCGGCACCGGCTACTTCTACGCGATCGAGCTGATGGCCGACCGCGAGACGGGCCGGGAGCTGGACGACGAGCAGTCCGCCGGGCTGCTGCGCCGGGTGCTCCCGGCGGCGATGCGGGAGGCCGGGCTGATCACCCGGCCGGACGACCGGGGCGCCACCATGATCATGATCGCCCCGCCGCTGGTGGCCGACCGCGCCGTACTGGGCGAGCTCGTCGACGACCTCGACCATGTGCTCACCTCCGCGGAATCCTGGCTGCGTGGCGCCGGTTAATCCATACTAATGTAATAGGAAATCACCCTCCGGAGGACCCCGTGGCGACAACTGAGGAGCCGGACGCCGTCCAGAGCGGCTTGCAGACCGGCCTCAAACGGCGGCACATGTCGCTGATCGCGATCGGCGGCGTGATCGGCGCCGGCCTGTTCGTCGGCAGCGGCGTGGTGATCAACTCGACCGGCCCGGCCGCGCTCGTGTCGTTCCTGCTCGCCGGGGTCCTCGCGGTGCTCGTCATGCGGATGCTCGGCGAGATGGCGGTGGCCCGCCCGGCGGTCGGCGCGTTCTACGAGTACGCGCGGATGTCGCTCGGCAACTGGGCGGGCTTCAGCATCGGGTGGCTGTACTGGTACTTCTGGGTCATCGTGGTGGCGGTCGAGGCGCAGGCCGGCGCCAAGATCATCAGTAGCTGGGTGCCCTCGGTGCCCGTGTGGGCGCTGGCCCTGGCGCTGATGCTGCTGCTCACCGCGACGAACCTGATCTCGGTGCGGTCGTACGGCGAGTTCGAGTACTGGTTCGCCTCGATCAAGGTGTTCGCGATCGTCGCGTTCATCGTGCTCGGCGTCCTGTGGATCACCGGGGCGTGGCCGCACGCGCACGCCGGGGTCGCCAACCTGACCAACAACGGCGGGTTCTCGCCGTTCGGCGTGGGCGCCGTGCTGGCCGCCGTCGTGCCGTGCGTCGGGTTCTTCACCGGCGCGGAGATCGTCACGATCGCCGCCGCGGAGTCCGCCGAGCCGCGCCGGGCGGTGGCCCGCGCCACCAACTCCGTCATCCTCCGCGTGCTGCTGTTCTACGTCGGCTCGGTGTTCGTGGTCGTCGCGGTCAGCCCGTGGGCGAGCGCGGGCGTGCGCGACCAGCCGTACGTCACGACGCTCGGCGCGCTCGGCATCCCGGCCGCGGGCACGATCATGCAGGTGATCATCCTGGTGGCGGTGCTGTCCGCGCTGAACTCCGGGCTGTACACCGCGTCGCGCATCCTGTTCGCGCTGACCGGCCACGGCGACGCGCCGCGCGGCTTCACCCGGGTGAACCGCCGCGGCGTGCCCGTACGCGCGATCCTGCTGGCCACGGTCGCCGGCTACGTCTCGGTCGCGATGGCGTTCTTCTCCCCTGACGGCGTGTTCGCGTTCCTGATCAACTCCTACGGCACGGCCGCGCTGCTGGTGTACCTGCTGATCTGCCTGTCCCAGGTGCGCATGCGGCGGCGCCTGGAGCGCACCGACCCGGACGCGCTGCGGCTGCGCATGTGGGGGTTCCCGTACGTCAGCTACGTGACGATCGCGGCCATGGCCGCGGTGATCATCGCGATGGCGTTCCTGCCGTCCAAGCGGATCGAGTTCGTGTTCAGCCTGGTCGTCCTGGCCGCCGTGCTGCTCGCCTACCTGTGGCGCCGCCGGTACCCCGCCTCGGCCGAGTGACCGGAGCGCGGTGCCGACTACGATCTGAGCGTGATGGGCAAGGATGCGGCCGTGCGCACGGGGGCGCGGTAAATGGCGGGAATGCGCGCGCTCGGCCGGGTGGTCGCGGCGTCCGGCGCGGCGGCGGGGCTGGCCGCCGCGCTCGGCATCGGCAACGAGGCGCTGCGGCTCATGCGCCGCCGCCAGGCCGCCGACGCGTACGCCGTCGCCGTCGGCCTGCTCGGGTCGCCCGACGTCACGGTGCGCGTGGGCGGCGTCCACGCGCTCGGCACACTGCTCGCCGACGCGCCGCCGAGCCACGACATGGTGGTCCGTACGCTGACCGCGCTCGTCCGCGAGCACGCCCCGGCCCGCGGCGCCGACGCCGGTGAGGACGACTACGAGCGCCCGCCCGGCGACGTCCGCGCGGCGCTCGCCGTCCTGGCCCGGCGGCCGCGGCGGGGCGAGGCCGAGCCGATCGACCTGTCCGACACCCGGCTCGCCGGCGCGGAGCTGTCCGAGGCGCGGCTGGTCGGCGCGGTCCTGTTCGGCGCCGAGCTGCACCACGCCGACCTCTCCGGCGCCGACCTCACCGGGGCCGAGATCGGCCACGCCGACCTGCGCGGCGCCCGGCTGTGGGAGGCGCACATGCCGCGCGCCGACCTGTCCGCCGCGCGCCTCGACGACGCCGACCTCACCGGCGCCGACCTCCGCGAGGCGCGCATCGCCAACGCCAGCCTGCGCGCCGCCGTCCTGCACGGCACCCGCCTCGAAGGCGCCACGCTCGCCGAGTCCGACCTGCACGGCGCGACCCTCGACGACGCGGCGCTCGACGGCGCGTTCCTGTCCCGCGCCAAGCTGCACGGCACCACGTTCGACGGCGCCCGCATGGCCGGCGCCAGCCTGCTCGGCGCCGACCTCGCCGACGCCGACCTCAGCGCCGCCTTCGGCGTGACGGGCGCGCAACTGGCCGACGCCCGTACGGGCCCCACCACGAAGCTCCCGGCCGACCTGTGACGCGCACGCCGGTCAGCCGGTGATCCGGCGGGTCGGATCCAGGCGCAGCGCGAGCAGCGCGCCGACCAGCAGGAGCGCCGCGGAGACCGCGAACGGCACCTGCCAGCTCCCGGTGGCGTCGATCAGCAGGCCGAACACGAACGGCGACACGATGCCCGCCGCGCCGAAGCCGGTGTTCATCAGGCCGCTCGCGGTGCCCGCGTGGTCCGGCGCCAGGTCCATCGGCACCGACCACAGCACCGAGTTGGTGGTCTCCAGCAGGAAGAACGCCAGCGCCAGGCACACCGTCACGACGGCCACACCGTGCACGAACAGCGTCGGCACGATGAACGCGAACGAGCCGAGCAGCCCCGTCACCAGGACCGACCGGCGGGCGAAGCGCAGGTTGCCGGTGCGCCGCAGCAGCGCGTCGGTGATCATCCCGCCGCCGAGGTCGCCGGCCACGCCCGCGATCAGCACGAGCGTGGTGAACAGCGCGAAGTCCGCCAGGTCGAGGCCGTACGCGTGCTTGAAGAACGACGGGATCCACGTCAGGTAGACCCACAGCGTCCAGCCGTAGCAGAAGTCCACCGCGGTCACCGGCAGCACACGGCGCAGCAGCGCGGGCCACGGCACCGGCGGACGCTGGACGCGCGGCGGCGCGGGCACCTCGGCGCGCTCGCGCTCGCCCACCCCCGGATGGTCCGCGGGGCTGTCGCGGAAGTACCAGATCCAGCCCACGAGCCAGACCAGGCTGACGACGCCGATCAGCCAGAACGAGGCGCGCCAGCTCCACGCCGCGATCAGCGCGGCCACGCCGAGCGGCGCGAGCGCGTTCCCGAACCGGGAGAACGCGTGCGTGATGCCCTGGCCGAAGCCGCGCCGGTCCGCGGGCAGCCAGCGGGCCATCGCGTGGGTCGCGGTCGGGAAGGACGCGCCCTCGCCGAAGCCCAGCGCGAGTCGGGCGGCGAACAGGCTGACCAGGCCGACCGAGAAGCCGGTCGCGATCGTGGCCAGCCCCCAGACCAGGCCGACCACGGCGAGCACGCGCCGGGGCCCGAACCGGTCGGCGATCCAGCCGCCGAAGAGCTGGAAGAACGCGTACGGCACGGAGAACGCGGAGAGCACCATGCCGAGCTGCGTGTTCGACAGGTGCAGCTCGGACTGCAGGAACGGGGCCGCCGTCGAGATGTTCACCCGATCGACGTAGGTGATGAAGTACATCGCGCAGAGCAGCAGCAGGATGCGGCCGCGCACCCGGCCGAACAGCTCGGTGCGCAGCGGGAGGCGGGGCGGGGTCGCGGTAGCGGTGGTCGACGGAGCGGGGGGAACGCGGTCGTGCGGAGCCATCGGGCTCGCCACCTTCCACCTTGTGGAAGAAAATTTCACATGACGGTAGAAGTCCGCCCAACCTCTGTCAATGCGTGTACGTGACCGAGCACACGTGGGTCACCGTGTTGACGCAGGTCCGGTACGTCCGTGAAATGGGAGGTATTACCACGATGTGAAATCCGCGAGGACGGGAAGGAGCGCGCCATGCCCGCAGGCCCGCCCGCAGCCACCGGGATCGACGAGCTGATCGATCGGGCGCGAACAGCGCAGGCGATCTTCGAGGGATACGACCAGGCACGCGTTGACGACGTCGTCACCGCGGTCGCGTGGGCCATCTACGAGCCGGGACGCGCGCGTGAGCTGGCCGAGCTCGCGGTGCGCGACACCGGGCTCGGCGAGGTCGGCGACAAGATCGCCAAGAACCGCCGCAAGACCTTCGGCACGCTGCGCGACCTCACCGGCGCGCCGTCGGTGGGCGTGATCGACGACGACCCGGCGACCGGCGTCACCACGTACGCCAAGCCGATGGGCGTCGTGGCCGCCGTGTGCCCGTCGACCAACCCGTCCGCCACCCCGGCCAACAAGGCGATGATGATCCTCAAGGGCCGCAACGCGGTGATCCTCGCGCCGTCGCCGAAGGGCGCGACGACCTGCGCCCTGCTCGTCGACTACATCCACCGCGAGCTGGACAAGGTCGGCGCGCCGCGCGACCTCGTGCAGTACGTGCGGGCGCCGTCCAAGGCGCGCACCACCGAGCTGATGGACCGCGCCGACATGGTCGTGGTGACCGGCTCCCAGCGCAACGTGCGCGCCGCGTACACCAGCGGCACCCCGGCGATCGGCGTCGGCGCCGGCAACGCGCCCGTCATCGTCGACGCGGACGCCGACCTCGCCGACGCCGCCGCGAAGATCCGCGTCAGCAAGACCTTCGACTACGCCACGAGCTGCTCCTCGGAGAACTCCGTGCACCTCCACGACGCGGTCTACGACGCCGCGATGGACGCGCTGCGCGCCGAGGGCGGCTACCTGCTCACCGCCGACGAGAAGGACCGGCTCGCCAAGGTCATGTGGCCGGACGGGCGGCTCAGCGGCGCGGTCACCGCGCAGGCGCCCGCCGTCATCGCCGACCTCGCCGGCCTGCCGGACGCGGCACGCGCGGCGCGGTTCCTCATGGTGGAGGAGGACGGCTACGGCCCGGACCACCCGTTCAGCGGCGAGAAGCTGTCCGTGGTGCTCGCCGTCTACCGCTTCGCCGACCTCGACGCCTGCCTGGACCGCATCCAGCACATCCTCGACTTCTGCGGCGCCGGCCACTCGTGCGGCATCCACACCCGCGACGAGGCGCGCGCCCGCCACGTCGCCGACCGGCTGAAGGTGGCCCGGGTGCTGGTCAACCAGGCGCACTGCCTCGGCACGGGCGGCTCGTTCGACAACGGCCTCGGCTTCACGCTCACCATGGGCGCCGGCACCTGGGCGGGCAACAGCACCAGCGACAACCTGTCGTACCGGCACTTCCTCAACTACACCCGGCTGGCCCGGGTCATCCCGCCGCGCGAACCCGCCGAGGCCGACCTGTTCGGCGGCTACCACGCGGCGTACGGGAGGTGAGCGCGATGGACCTGCTGGAACACCAGGGCAAGCGGCTCCTCGCCGGCGCCGGGCTCACGGTCCCCGACGGCGCGGTCGCGGCCACGGCCGACGACGCGTACGCGATCGCGGCGCGGCTCGCCGCCCCCGTCATGATCAAGGCCCAGGTGCCGTCGGGCCGCCGCGGCAAGGCCGGCGCCATCCTCCCCGCCGCCACCCCGGACGAGGCGCGCGCGGCCGCCGCCCGCCTCCTGGGCGCCGACCTGGCCGGCGCCACCTGCGCCGAGGTCCTGGTGGAGCGCCGGATCGAGATCACCGCGGAACTGTACGCGGCCGTCCTCAACGACCCGGAGACCAAGGGCCCCCTCGCCCTCTGCTCGACCGCCGGCGGCATGGAGGTGGAGGAGGCGTCCGGCGGCGCGCCGGACGGCATGGCGCGTCTCCCCGTCGACATCCGTACGGGCCTCACCCAAGAGGCGGCCGAGGGCCTGGCGGCGCGGGCCGGGATCGCCGCGGCGGACCGGGCGGCGGTGGGTGCGGCGCTCGTCGCCCTGTACGGCGCGTACCGGGCCAACGACGCCGAGCTGGCCGAGGTCAACCCGCTCGCGCTCACCCCCGGCGGCCCGGTCGCGCTGGACGCCAAGATCACCATCGACCCCGGCGCCGTGCCGCGCCACCCGGACCTGCCCGCGCCCGCGCCGTACGGCACCGACCTGGAACGCGAGGCGCGCGCCGCCGGGCTGGTCTACATCGAGCTCGACGGCGAGGTCGGCGTGCTCGCCAACGGCGCCGGCCTCACCATGCAGACCCTCGACGCCGTCAACCACCACGGCGGCCGGCCCGCGAACTTCTGCGAGATCGGCGGCGACGCCTACACCAAGGCCGTGCCGGCGCTGCGCGTCGTGCTCGGCAACCCGCGGGTCCGCAGCCTGCTGGTCAACTTCTGCGGCGCGTTCGCCCGTACGGACGTCATGGCCGGCGGCGTCGTGGCCGCCCTGGAGGAGCTGCGCCCGGACGTCCCGGTGTTCTTCACCATCCACGGCACCGGCGAGGACGACGCCATCGCGTTGGTCCGCGACCGCCTGGGCCTCGACCCGTACGACGACATGGGCGCGGCGGTCGCGGCCGCCGTCAACGCCTGCGCGGAGGTGCGCTGATGCTGGTCACCGGCACGGACACGGTCCTGGTCCAGGGCATCACCGGGAAGCAGGGCCGGTTCTGGACGAACGCGATGATGGGCTGCGGCACCCGCGTCGTGGCCGGCGCCACCCCGGGCAAGGGCGGCGGCACGGTCGAGGGCGTGCCCGTGTACGACTCCGCGGTGGCCGCCGCGAAGGAGCACGCGCTCGACGTGTCCGTGCTGTTCGTGCCGCCGCTCGCGGCCCGCGACGCCGCGCTCGACGCGATCGCCGCCGGGGTACGCGGCCTGGTGTTCCTCACCGAGCACGTGCCGTACCAGGACGTCATGGAGGTGCTGGCCGCCGCGCGCGAGACGGGCGCCCGGGTGCTCGGCCCGAACACCGCCGGGCTGGTCGTGCCGGGGGAGGCGTCGGTGGGCATCATGCCGGGCTTCGTCGACACGATCTTCGCGCCCGGCGACGTCGGCGTGGTCTCGCGCAGCGGCAGCCTCGGCACGCTGATGTCGCTGAACGTACGGCGGGGCGGCTTCGGGCAGTCGGCGTTCCTCGGCGTCGGCGGCGACCCCGTGCTCGGCACGACGACGCGCGACGCCCTGGAGATCCTGGACGGCGACCCGCGCACCCGCGCCGTCGTGCTGGTCGGCGAGATCGGCGGCGCCATGGAAGAGGACGCCGCCGCGTACGTCGCCGGCATGTCCAAGCCGGTCGTCGCGCTGATCGCCGGGCGCACGGCGCCCCCCGGACGGCGCATGGGCCACGCGGGGGCCATCGTGTCGGCCGGGCGCGGCACGGGGGAGTCGAAGGTCCGCGCGCTCACCGAGGCCGGCGCCACGGTGATCGACATGCCCGGCGAGGTCGGCGAGGCGCTGCGCGCCCGGCTGCCCTGAGCGGATCAGATGGCGTGGCCCGCGGGGAGCAGCGGCGCGATCGCGTCCGCGGCCGCCACGACCAGCGGGCCCAATTCGTCGTACCGGGCGTCCGGCATGCGGACCGCCGGCGCCTGGACGGCGATGGCCGCGCGCGCCTTGCCCTCGGCGTCGAGCACCGGCGCGCCGACGCAGCGCACGCCGAGGATGGACTCCTCGTCGTCGGTGGACCAGCCGCGCTCGCGGATGGCCTTGAGGTCGCCGCGCAGCGACCGCGCGGAGCCGTGCGTCTTGGGGGTCAGCCGGTCCAGTTTCGGGCCGAGGTCGGCGAGGTACGCGCCGAGGTCGGTGTTGAACGCCAGGAACACCTTGCCCATGGACGTGGCGTACAGCGTGAGCCGGGTGCCGGGGGACTGGCTGAACCGCAGCGGCTGCGAGGACTCGACGCGCTGCACGATCACCGCGTGGCCGCCGTCGAGCATGCCCAGGTTGACCGACTCCCCGGTGTCCGCGCCCAGCTTCTCCAGCACCGGCCTGACCGCCTCCAGGCCCAGGTTGCGCTGCGCCGCCTGGCCGAGCAGGAACGCCGCCGTGCCCAGGTAGTAGCGCTCGCTGCGCGGGCTCTGCGCCAGGTAGCCCTCCGCGACCAGCGCGCGGATCATCCGGTGCGCCGTGCTGAGCGTCAGCCCGAGCTCGCGCGCGACCGCGCCCACGCCCAGCTCGCCGGCGCGGTCGCCGCCCGGCTCGCCGACGTGGTCGCGGAACAGGTGCAGGACCGCGAACGCCCGCGAGATCGCCTGCGTCCCGGCGATCCGTCCCGTCTCACCGGACTCCTTCGCCACCGTCATTTACCCCTCTCCCTTCCACATGCTGGAAGCATCTTACGGCCATTGACAGGGCCCGTCCGCGCTCCTAAGTTCGAGTTTGGAAGACAATCCCAGATTATGGAAGCCGTGGAGGTGTACGCATGCCGACGAAGATGACCGCCAGCGAGGCGTTCGTCGAGCAACTGGTCGCCGAGGGGGTCACGCTCGTCCCGGGCATCGTGGGCTCGGCGTTCATGGACGCCCTCGACCTGTTCAATGACGCCGGCATCCGGTTCCTCCCGGTCGCGCACGAGCAGAACGCCGCGCACATGGCCGACGGCTACGCCCGCGTGACCGGGCGGCCGACCGCGGTCACCGCGCAGAACGGCCCCGGCATCACGAACTTCGTCACCGCCGTGGCCGCCGCGTACTGGGCGCACACCCCGATGGTGGTCGTCACGCCGTCCGCGGGCAGCATGGGCACCGGCCTCGGCGGCTTCCAGGAGACCGAGCAACTGCCGATCTTCTCCAAGATCACCAAGTGGCAGGTGCAGGTCAACCGGTCCGAGCGGATGACCGAGCTCACCCGCCGCGCGTTCTACCTCGCCAAGGCCGAGCACGGCCCCGTGCAGATCGACATACCGCGCGACTACTTCTACGGCGAGGCGGAGTACGACGTGTACCCGTCGCTGGACGTCGCGCCGGGCGCGGGCGACCCCGAGCAGGTGCGCCGCGCCGCCGAGCTGCTCGCCGGCGCGCGGAACCCGGTGATCCTCGCCGGCGGCGGCGTCGTCCAGGGCAACGCCACCGGCGACGTGCGGGCGCTCGCGGAGTACCTGACCGCCCCCGTCGCCTGCTCGTACCTGCACAACGACGCGTTCCCCGCGAGCCACGAGCTCGCCGTCGGCCCGCTCGGCTACCAGGGCTCCAAGGCCGCGATGAAGCTCATCAGCCAGGCCGACGTGGTGCTCGCGCTCGGCACCCGCATCAACCCGTTCGGCACGCTCCCGCAGCACGGCATCGACTACTGGCCCACGGACGCCACCGTCATCCAGGTCGACGCCGACCACCGCACGCTCGGCCTGACCAAGAAGGTCCAGCTCGGCATCTGCGGCGACGCGGGCGCCACCGCGCGCATGCTCCTCGGCGTGCTGCGCGAGAACCAGGCCGACCGGCCGCGCCGTACGGACGTCGTCGCGCGCATCGCCGACGAGCGCAAGGCCTGGGCGGACGAGCTCGACGGCATGTCCGCGAAGACCGGCTCGCCGATCAGCCCGCGCCGCGCCCTGTCGCTGCTGCGCGACGCCATGCCCGCCGACGCGATCGTCACCACCGACATCGGCAACGTCTGCTCGGTCTCCAACAGCTACCTGCACTTCGAGGAGCCGCGGCACTTCCTCGCCGCGATGACCTTCGGGAACTGCGGCTACTCCTATCCCACCGCGCTCGGCGCGAAGCTCGCCGCGCCGGACAAGCCGGTCGTCGCGTACGTCGGCGACGGCGCCTGGGGCATGAGCCTCGCCGAGGTGATGACCGCCGTACGTGAGGACATCCCGGTCGTGGCCGTCGTCTGGAACAACACCCAGTGGGGTGCGGAGAAGAAGAACCAGATCGACTACTACAACGACCGGTACGTCGGCACCAACCTGGAGAACCCCAGCTTCGCCGGGGTGGCCCGCTCGATGGGCGCCGAGGGCGTCACGGTGGACAAGGACACCGACATCCAGGACGCCCTCCGCTCGGCCATCGCCTCGAACCGCCCCACGGTCCTGGAGGTCATGGCCGACCCGTCCGAGCTGGGCGAGCCCTTCCGCCGCGACGCCCTCCACCCCCCGGTCCGCTACCTGGAGAAGTACGCCCACCTCAACGCCCAGATGTAACCCCCGTCCTGCCGCGCCCGGCCACGCACCGCACCCCCCGCGGTGCGTGGCCGGGCGTGTGCCCCGCCGCGCCGCCGAGAGGACCGCCATGCCCCCCGACCTCCTCCGCCGCTGGATCTCCGCGCTGGACGGCGCGGCGATCCGCGTCGTGCTCCCCGACGGCGACGACCCCCGGGTGATCGCCGCCGCCGCACGGCTCGCCGCGGACACGCCCGTACGGCCCGTCCTGATCGGGGGCTTCGGCGGGGACGGGGCGGCGGGCGCGGCGGGTGTGCCCGTGTGGCGGGTCCGGGAGCTCGCGGCGGATCGGGAGGTGCGCGAGGTGCTGGCCGGGGCCGTACGGGACGGCGGTGGGCCGCCGAGCGTGGTCGTGGAGCGGGTTTCTGATCCGCTGTACCTGGGGGCTGCGGCCGTACGGCTCGGGTACGCGGACGCCTGCGTCGGCGGGGCCGCGCGCCCCACCGGCGACGTGCTCCGCGCCGCCCTGCGCGTTCTCGGCCTGCGGCCCGGCATCTCCACGCTGAGCAGCAGCTTCCTGATGGCGCTCCCGGACGGCCGGGTCCTCGCGTACGGCGACTGCGCCGTGCTGCCCGAACCGGACGAGGCGCAGCTCGCGGACGTCGCCATCGCCACCGCCGGCACGTACGCGGACCTCACCGGCGGCGACCCGGTCGTCGCGCTGCTGTCGTTCAGCACGTACGGCAGCGCCGCCCACCCGCACGTCGACCGCGTGCGCCGGGCCACCGAGCGCGTCCGCGCCGCGCGCCCCGACCTGCGCGTGGACGGCGAGCTGCAGTTCGACGCGGCCGTCGTCGAGGCCGTCGGCCAGGCCAAGGCGTCCGGATCCCCGGTCGCCGGGCGGGCGAACACGCTGATCTTCCCCGACCTCGCGGCCGGCAACATCGGCTACAAGATCACCGAGCGCCTCGCGGGGGCGGTGGCCCTCGGACCGCTGCTCCAAGGCCTCACCGCCCCCATGAACGACCTCTCGCGCGGCTGCTCCGCCGACGACGTGTTCACCGTCGCCGTGATCACCGCCGCCCAGGCCGCCGCGCGCACCCCCGCTACGTGAGGAACAGGTCGCGCTTGCGGATCGCCAGCGTGGCCACCGCGCTGACCACCGCGGCCACCACCACGTACGCGCACGCCGTCCACGGCGAGCCGTGCGCCCCGGCGAGCAGCGCCGTCAGGATCAGCGGCGTCAGCCCGGAGGCGTACACCCCGGAGAACTGGTAGACGAACGACATGCCCGTGTAGCGCACGCGCGTCGGGAACAGCGAGGCGTACAGGATCGCCTGCGGCCCGTACATCAGCGGGTACGCCAGCCCCAGCCCGACGAGCAGCACCAGCGCCACCAGCCACGTGCGCCCGGTGCCCAGCCCCGCGAACGCCGGCACGACCAGCACCGCCAGCACGATCGACCCGATCGCGAACATCCGCCGCGCGCCGAACCGGTCGGCCAGGTGCCCGGAGAACGGCAGCGCCACGCCGAGCAGCACCGCCGCCGCGGTCACCGCGACGAGGATCGTGGACTTCGCGAGGTGCAGCGTCTCGGTCGTGTAGGAGATCGAGAACACCGCCCACGCGTTGAACGCCACCCCCTCGGCCCACCGTGACAGCAGCCCGAGCCCGGTGTTGCGCCGCCCGCGCCGGTCGCGGAGCATCTCCATGAACGGCATGCGCGCCCGGCCCTCCAGGTCGCGCAGCCGCCGGAACGCCGGCGTCTCGTACACCTTCAGCCGTACGACGAGCCCGACGGCGACCAGCGCGATGCTGGCGAAGAACCCGATCCGCCAGCCGTACGCGGCGAAGTTCGCGTCGTCGAGCACCGCGCCGAGGATGCCGAACAGGCCGGTGCCGAGCGCCAGCCCGATGGCCAGCCCCACCTGCGGCCAGCTCCCGTACAGGCCGCGGCGGTTCGGCGGCGCGTACTCGACGGCCATCAGCACCGCGCCGCCCCACTCGCCGCCGATCGCGATGCCCTGGAGCACCCGCAGCGCCACGAGCAGCGCCGGCGCGAGGAGCCCGACCTGGTCGTACGTGGGCAGCAGGCCGATGCAGAACGTCGACAGGCCCATGATGATCATGGTGGCGACGAGCGTGCGCTTGCGGCCGACGCGGTCGCCGATGTGCCCGAACAGGATGCCGCCGAGCGGCCGCGCGACGAACCCGACGGCGAACGTCGCGAACGCCAGCAGGCTCCCGGTCGCGGGGTCGGCGACCGGGAAGAACAGCTTGTTGAACACCAGCCCGGCGGCCGTGCTGTAGAGGAAGAAGTCGTACCACTCGACGGTGGTGCCGACCAGGCTGGACACGATGACGGTTCGTACGTCGCGGCGCGACGCGACGGGTTCGGTGGTTCCCGTGGTCGAGGTCACGCGGGCCTCCTCGGGGGTGGGGGACGCGCTCATAGAGTATTCCGACCGAAATACTAGATAATGGGTTCCGTGCGGCGGTCACAGGGACGCGGTGAAGATCCCTTCGAGCGCGGCGCGGTCGACCCGGCGCGGCACCACGCCCATCTGGCGCGTCTGCTTCAGCGTGCCGTCCACCAGCACCGGGACGTCGCGCTCGTCGTAGCCGAACGCGCGCAGGCCCTTCGGCATCCCGATGTCGCGGCACAGCGCGTCCATCGCCTCGGCCACCACGCCCGGCCCGTCGGCGGCCGTCACGACCGAGCCGGTGAGCAGCGACGCGACCCGCTGGTGCCGTACGGGATCGGCCTCGTACGTCCAGCGGAACACCGCGGGCGCGGTCGCCGAGACCGCCTGCCCGTGCGGCACCATCGGCATCTCCGGATAGCCGTCGGCGCGGTAGTCGCGCACCGCGCCGGCGATCGGGTACGCGTTGGCGTGCGGCAGGTGGGTGCCCGCGTTGCCGAAGCCGGTCCCGGCGTACGTCGAGGCCAGCGCCATGGTGTAACGCGCCTCGCGGTCGCCGCCGTCGGCCACCGCGCGGCGCAGCCCGGCCGCCACCAGCTCGATCGCCTTCTCGCACCAGTGGTCGCTGATGGGGTTGCTGCCGCAGAACGCCGGGCGCTTGGCGGGGTCCTCGGCCTTGGGCTTGGCGTTGAACGGCTTCGCCGTGTAGCTCTCGACCGCGTGGCACAGCACGTCCATGCCGCTGGACGCGGTCACCTCCGGCGGCAGCGAGTACGTCATCGTCGGGTCGACGACCGCCATGGACGGGCGCAGCGCGGCATGGCTGACGCCCGCCTTGAGGTGCAGCGACAGCAGGTCGACGACGCAGATCGTGGTCGACTCCGAGCCGGTGCCCGCCGTTGTGGGCACGGCGATCAGCGGGCACAGCGGCGCGGCCGGCGTCCGCCCCGCGCCCAGCGGCGGCACGATGTAGTCGGTCAGCTCGCCGGGCTGGGTGGTCAGCAGGTTCACGGCCTTCGCCGTGTCGATCACCGAGCCGCCGCCGACCGCCACGAACCCGTCCCAGCCGCCGTGGCGCGCCCAGGAGACGGCGTCCGCGATGCTCACGTCGGTGGGCTCGACGACCACCTCGTCGTAGACCTCGCAGGAGATCCCGGCGGCGCGCACCCGGTCGCGGACCCGGTCGGGGATGCCCGTACGCGCCACACCGGCGTCGGTGAGCACCAGGCACCGCGTCATGCCGAGGGCGCGCGCGTCGCCTCCGATCTCGTCCAGGGCGCCCTCGCCGAACTTCAGTGGCGGCGCCGCCCAGGTGAACACGCTCTCTACGACGGTGGTCATGTCCTGCCCTCCGTGCCGGGGATACGACCATGTGGAATCTAGTCCCATCACGTGGAAGATGAAACCCCTTGATCGTGATCGTCCACGGGGGCGGTCCGGGGCGGGCGGGGCGGGCGGGGCGGCGTGAATGGCGTGTGCAATTCGCCGCCCCATTCGCGTGCGCCGTCATTCGGTGTCCGTAATAGCGAAGCCTTGCCTTGTTTGCGGCGGCATTCGGTATTTGGATTAATAGGCCCGGGAGCCGCGTTACGTGTACGGCGCGACGCATCTACTGGGGGAGAGCACACGTGGCATCTGCCGACACCGGCGTGACCATCTCGGCCGAGGCCCACGGGCACAGCCATCGCGACGTTTCCGGCGGCTGGCTGCGCCCGGCGGTGTTCGGCGCGATGGACGGCCTGGTCACCAACGTCGCGCTGATCGCCGGGGTCGGCGGCGGCGGTGGCGCCGCGCGCACCATCGTGCTGACCGGCCTCGCGGGCCTGGCCGCCGGCGCCTTCTCCATGGCGGCGGGGGAGTACATCTCCGTCAAGAGCCAGAACGAACTGATCAACGCCGAGGTCGACATCGAGCGGCGCGAGCTCGCCCGCAACCCCGAGGGCGAGGCGCGTGAGCTCGCCGAGGTCCTCCACGCGCGCGGGGTCGACGCCGACCTCGCGTACCAGGTCGCCGAGCAGATCTCCCACCGCCCCGAGCAGGCGCTCGACGTCCACGTCCGCGAGGAGCTCGGCGTCGCGCACGACGACCTGCCCTCGCCGTGGACGGCCGCCGGGTTCTCGTTCGTCTGCTTCGCCGTCGGCGCCGTGCTGCCGCTGCTGCCGTACCTCCTCGGCTACGCCGTGCTGCCGGTCTCGCTCGGCATCGGCGCGGCCACCGCGCTGGTCGGCGGCGGCGCGGTCGCGGGCCTCACCGGCCGGCCCGTGTGGCGCGGCGCGGCGCGCCAGTTCCTGTTCGCCGCGCTGGCCGTCGCCGCGACGTACCTCGTCGGCCTGGCCGTCGGCGGAGTGGTGGGCTGACGGCGCCTCCCGCCGAAGATGATCGCGCGTGGCCACCCGGCGTCGTGATCACTTAGATGTATTGTCCGGCTAGGGCCCGTCTCGGGAATCCGCTCGCCGCGTAGCAGAGCACGGCTCGACGACCCGGGTCCGATGAAGAACTCGGGGGGAAAACATGACCGTAGCTGTTGTGACATCGACCGTCGTGACCTTTCCGGACGGCGCGGTCGACGGCCGCTCGCCGGTGGTCGCCACCGTCCCGCTCGCGAAAGGACGCGTCGGGGTGGTCACCGAGGCCACACCGTTCCATCCGCTGGACCACACCTGGCCCGACCAGCCCGGCGACCACGGCGAACTGCGCGCCGACGGCGTCACCCATCCCGTGGTCGACTGCGTGACCGCGGCGCGCCCCATCGACGGCGGCGAGCTCCACGTCGGCTCCGACATCCCCGCGAAGCGCGGCGACGACGGCTGGGCCTGGCAGGTCATGCACGTCGTGCCCGAGCCGGGCCCGGCCATCGGCGCCCTCGCCGAGCTGCGGGTCGACCCCGAACGCCGCGACGCCCTGTCCGCCGGCCACACCGGGTGCCACCTCGTGGCGCTGGCCCTCAACGCCGCGCTCGCCCACCGCTGGACCAAGGACGTCCGTACGGACTCCCTCCGCCACCCCGACTTCGACCAGCTCGCGATCACGTCGTCGGCGATCCACGAGGACTCCAGCGTCGACAAGTACCGCATCGGGAAGTCGCTGCGGAAGAAGGGGTTCTCCGCCGACGGCCTCGACGCCGCGCTCCCGGAGATCACCGCGCGCGTCAACGACCGGCTCGGCGGCTGGCGGGCCACCGGGGCGCCGGTGATGATCGACCGCTCGGGCCCGCTGCTGACCGACCGCAGGTACTGGACGTGCGCGCTGCCCGAGGGCCGCGCCGGGCTGCCGTGCGGCGGCACCCATTTGCGGAACGTCGCGCAGTTGACCGATCTCGCGTGCGAGCTCGCGCTGAACACCGACGGAACCACCCTCACCGTCCGCACCACCGCGGTCCGTACGATGGCCCGCCACCTGGCCGCACGCGGGCATTAGCGACGTAATTCGTCCTCTGATAAAAATAAGGCGGCACTGCCCAGAATGGGGGCCCGCATGGAACAGGACGAGGGCCGTGAACGCCTCGAACGCGCCAAGGAGCGGCACCAGGACCTCCCCGAGGATCTGGTAGCCGCGCAGGTCGCCAAGGTGGAGGACGCCGTCCACCTCCTGGGCGACGACCCGGAGCTCGCGGAAGTCGCCGACGCGGCGATCGAGAGCAATTTGGAACGCGTCAAGGACGCCCTGGAAAGCGGCGCCGACCACGCCATCGACCCCCCGGACGACGAATCAGCCGCGGAATCCGAGGCGGAACACCGCAACGGGTGACGGCACAATTAAGGCGCGGGAATCAACGGCCGAACGACCGGTGATTCCCGCGCCTTGATCGTGTCTCAGGCCTGTCGTACGCGCACCGGGCCGAGGCCGCCGGCCTCGAGACCGGGGGCCACCTCGGAGGCGTCGCCCACGACGATCGCCACCAGGTCGTCCGGGTGGAGGTAGGCGGCGGCCGCCTCGCGCATCGAGTCGCGGGTCAGCGCCTCGTAGCCGGCGCGCATGCGGTCCACGTGGTCGTCGGGCAGGTCGTACACCACGATGTTGACCAACGCCTCGGCGATGGCCTGCGGCGTGGCGTAGGTGACCGGCATGCCGGAGACGTTGTGGGTGCGCACGGCGTCGAGCTCGGCGTCGTCGATGCCGTCGGCGATCAGCCTGCGGGTCTCGGCGACCGTCACCGTCACGGCGTCGGCCGTGTCGCCGGTGGCGACCTGGCAGGCCGTGGCGAACACGCCGCCGTCGCGGCGCAGCTCGAACCTGGAGTTCACGCCGTACGTATAGCCGCGGCGCTCGCGCAGCTCCAGGCTCAGCCGCGAGGTGAACATGCCGCCGAGGACGTCGCTCACGGCGTAGATCAGCGGTACGTCGGCGGCGGCGCGCGCCGGGGCGCGGTGGGCCAGCATCAGCGCCGACTGCACCGAACCCGGGCGGTCGACCACCACGATGCGCGGGGTCGGCTCGGCGGCCGGGCCCGCGTCGGCGCCCACCGCGGCCGGGGAGGCGGCGCAGCCGGAGAACACGTCGCCGGCCAGCGCCTCCGCGTCGATGCGGCCGAGGTCGCCGACGACGACCAGCGTGCCGGGCGCGGTGGCGACGCGCTCGGCGTGGAACGCCGCCACGACATCGGGTGTGACCTTGGCGAGGAGGTCCGGCGTGCCCGAACGGGGCACGGAGAACCGGCCGGTGTAGAGCTCGCCGCCGACCATCCGCGCGGCCAGGGCGTCCGGCCAGGCGGCCTCGATGCGGAGCTGCTCGACGAGCTGGTCGCGGCGGCGCGTGACGTCGTCGGGGCGCAGCGCGGGGTGCCGGACCGTGCGGGCCAGCAGCTCGGTGGCGTCGGCCAGCCGGTTGACCGGGACGTCGATGCCGGTGACGAAGGAGTCCCAGGACGCGGAGGAGTTCCAGACGGCGCCGTGGCGCTCCAGCTCGGGCACCAGCTCGCCGTCGCCGTGCTCGCCGCCGCGGAGGCTCTCGGCGGTGAGCTGGGCCACGCCGGCGGCGTCGAGCGGCTCGGACGCGGCGCCCGCGTCGTGCACCAGGCGCAGGGCGACGAGCGGGTGGCCGGGCAGGTCGACGGCGACGACCCGGCCGGCCCCGACCGCGCTGCGGTGCACGGCGGGGAAGTGGTACGGCGTGGCGTCGGCGAGCGGCGGGCGCGGCGCGAGGTTGTCCACGGTCATGGTCAGGCTTCCTCCTGCTCGGCCTGCTCGGCCTGCTCGCCGGCGGGGACGTAGCGCAGCACGACGCGGTTGGTGTCGACGAGGGCGTCCGCGGCGAACGCGGCCACTTCCCCGGCGGTGATGTCGTCGAGGCGGCGCGGCCACGTGCGGGCCAGCCCCGGGTCGTCGAAGAGCTGGGTGTACATGCTCAGGGTGTTCGCATAGCCGGTGGGCGAGGCGATGGAGCGCACGTGGTCGCGCTCGAGGACGGCGCGCGCCCGCTCCACCTCGGCCGCGTCGACCCCGGAGGCCAGCGCCGCGACCTCCTTGGTGATCTCGTCCTCCAGTTGGTCGCCGCTGATGCCGTCGCGCGCGAGCACGCCGATCATCACCATGCCCGGGGTGTAGCGGAACGGCATGACGCTGGCCATCTCGTCGTCATCGGCGGCGACCTGCCGCTCGACGACGAGCCTGCGGTACATGCGGCTGCCCTCGCCGCTGCCGAGCAGCGCCGCCGCCAGGCTCGCCACGTCGTGCTCCCGGGTGCCGAGCGCGCCGACCCGGTACGCCATGAACACCGCCGGCTGCGGCACGTCGCCGGTGACGGTCTCCGAGACCGCCTCGGTCATGCGGTCGCCGAGCCCGGGGTCGGGCGTGGGCGGCACCTCGGCGCGGCGCGGGATCGGGCCGAAGAACCTCTCCACCCGCGCGCGGACGTCCTCGGGGTCGAGGCCGCTCACGACGGTGAGCACCGCGTTGTCGGGCCCGTACTGCTGGTCGTGGAAGGCCATGACGTCGGACAGGGTCGCGGCGTCGAGGTCGGCCATGGAGCCGATCGTGGGGTGGTGGTACGGGTGGCCCGGCGGGTAGACGGCGGCGAGCAGGCGCTCGCTTGCCGTGCCGTACGGCACGTTGTCGTAGCGCTGGCGCTTCTCGTTCTTCACCACGTCGCGCTGGTTGTCCAGCACGGCTTGGGTGACGCCCTCGCGCAGGGTGGCCAGCCGGTCGGCCTCGAGCCACAGCACGACGTCGAGACCGTGTTCGGGGACCGTGTCGAAGTAGTTGGTGCGCTCGGTCCAGGTGGACGCGTTGATCGCGCCGCCGAGCCCCTCGACGATCTTGAAGTGCTCGCCCTCGGCGACGTTCGCGCTGCCCTCGAACATCAGATGCTCGAAGAGGTGCGCGAAGCCGGTGCGGCCGGGCGCCTCGTGGCGTGACCCCACGCCGTACCAAAGGTTGACGGCCGCGATTCCCGGGCTGGTGGCCGGGGCCACGATCAGGCGCAGCCCGTTCTCCAGCCGGAACCGGCTGATCGTCTCGGCGGTTTCGTTCGTGCGCACGCTCACCTGCTGCTCCAAACGCTCGTGTCCGCAACATCTTAGGGTTGACCCGGGGTTCGCAGGGCCATGCCCGGCCGCGCCTGTGGACAACCGGATCGGGAGAAGGACGCGCAAGGGGAGGGGCTTGATGACGGAGCACGTACGGGTGGAGGTCACCGCCGGGAGCCGCGCCGGCGCGGCGTCCCTGGCGGAATCGGTCGTGGCCGCGCGCCTTGCCGCGTGTGCCCAGGTCAGCGGGCCGATCACGAGCAGCTACCGCTGGGAGGGGGCGGTGCGGACCGACGAGGAGTGGCTCCTCGTGTGCAAGACCGCCGCCGACCGCCTCGACGACCTGGTCGCCCACGTGCGCGCCGCGCATCCGTACGACGTGCCGGAGATCGTCGCGGTGCCCGTCGCCGGGGGGAATCCCGACTACCTGGCGTGGGTGACCGCCGAGACCCGTACGGAGGGGGCCCGATGAGCGTGCTCCGCGTGCGCGGCCCGGTGCTGGCCGGGCCCGACGACGTCCGCGACGGGCTGTGGGTCGTCGGCGGGCGGGTCACGTACACCGCGCCGTCCGGTGCGGCCGGCGACACGACCGTGCTCGACGGGTGGGCGCTGCCCGGCCTGGTCGACGCCCACTGCCATGTGGGCCTCGGCGCGCACGGCCCGGTCGACGCCGCCACCGCCGAGCGGCAGGCCGTCACCGACCGCGACGCGGGCACGCTGCTGATCCGCGACGCCGGCTCCCCGGTGGACACCCGCTGGGTCGACGACCGTACGGACCTGCCGCGCGTCATCCGCGCGGGCCGGCACATCGCCCGCCCGCGCCGCTACATCCGCGACGTAGCCGAGGAGGTCGAGCCGGCCGACCTCACCGCGCAGGTCGTGACCGAGGCGCGCCGCGGCGACGGCTGGGTCAAGCTGGTCGGCGACTGGATCGACCGTACGGAGGGCGACCTCACCCCCTGCTGGCCCCGCGCCGCCCTCGACCAGGCGATCGCCGCCGCCCACGCCGAGGGCGCCAGGGTGACCGCGCACTGCTTCGGGGAGGAGTGCCTGCCCGACCTCATCGCCGCGGGCATCGACTGCATCGAGCACGCCACGGGCCTCACCGACGCCACCATCGCGTCCTGCGCGGCGAACAACGTGGCCATCGTCCCCACCTTGATCAACATCGCCACGTTCCCCGACATCGCGGAAGCCGCCGAAGCCAAGTTCCCCGTCTACGCCAAGCACATGCGCGCCCTCCACACCCGCCGCCACCAGACCGTACGGTCCGCGTACGAGGCCGGAATCCCCATCTACGCCGGCACGGACGCCGGCGGCACCCTCCCCCACGGCCTCATAGCCAACGAGGTAGCCGAACTCACCAAGGCAGGCCTCCCCGTCCTGGAGGCCCTCTCCAGCGCCACCTGGAAAGCCCGCCCATGGCTCAACCACCCGTCCCTGGAGGAAGGCGCCCAAGCCGACCTGGCCCTCTACCCCTCCGACCCCCGCCAGGCCCTCCGAGTCCTAAGTTCCCCCACCGCCTTGATCCTCCGTGGCCACGCCCACCACCCCTAACCTCCCCGCGGAGCCCACCCCCGCGTACCACCGCAACCACCTCCGCCCCGAAGCCGCACTCAGAGCCGCACCCTCCCATCACGCCAGGGCCCTATCCCGACCCTCGCCACCACGCGCTCCGCGCGTAGGTGGCGCGGGGTTCCCGGGGTGGCGCGGGGTTCCCGGGGTGGCGCGGGGTTCCCGGGGTGGCGCGGGGTTCCCGGGGTGGCGCGGGGTTCCCGGGGTGGCGCGGGGTTTCCGGGGTGGCGCGGGGTTTCCGGGGTGGCGCGGGGTTTCCGGGGTGGCGC
>DASXYG010000084.1:0-31676 GCA_036502625.1 Streptosporangiaceae bacterium | reverse complement strand
GGTCGCCCCCCGCGACCGGCGCGCCACTACCAACCGTAAGCCCCGCCCCGCTATGCCCCTGTCGACCACGAACCGGGCGAATCTCACGTTTTCGGGATCAAACACCCGGGCATCCGGATGGGCCGTCAGTCGTGCTCCGGCGGGGGCGTACCCAGGTTGACCGTGCCGAAGTCGCGGCCCTGGATCACCGGGCCGTTGATCGTGCTGTCGCTGATCGTGCTGGAGACGTCGCCCTCGCCGCCGGCGTTGACCACCCGCGCGGCCTCGCCCATCCACGCCGCGAGCTCGTCGGAGAAGCGCTGGTCGCGCTGGGCGGAGTCGGACAGCCGCTGCGCGAGGATGCCGCCGACCGCCTCCACCATCTGCTGGTCGCCCGACACGAGGTCGACCTGCTCGAGGGCGCGCGTCGTGGGATCGTCGCGGTCGAACCGGCCGCGTACGAGCCGGGTCAACCTCTGCCACGCCTGTTTTCCGGCTTCCCCCGCCGCGCCGCCGAGCACTCCGGTCACGAGGCTCGTCAATACGGAAACAGCCGACGGGTCCACAAACCTCACCGCCTGAACGTCAATGTTCCCCACCCTTGCCGGGAGTCTTGCGGCCGTACGTACGCGGCGCAACCCGATCCGGCACGCAAGATCGAAATTGTTCGCGCCGCCATTCGCGGGCTTCCGGTATCTGCGCAGGGTGGGGGGTCGGGGGGCCGTCGGGCGTACCGCGGACGCCGTACGGAAAAGGTGTGCGCGTGCGCCGGGCGACGTAGCCGCGAAGCCGGTGCGCGGGGGACGCGCGGCCGGGCGCGGCGCGTCACCGTTGGGGCATGCTGGTGCGCACCGCGAACCTGACGAAGCTGTACGGCGGGGTCCCCGCCGTCGACCGCGTGGCGATCGGCGTGCGCGGGGGCGAGGTGCTCGGGTTCGCGGGGCCGCGCGGCGCCGGGAAGACCACCATGCTGCGGATGCTGCTCGGGCTGACGCGGCCCACGTACGGCACGGCGGTGGTCGCGGGGTGCCCGCCGGGCCATCCGGACGGGCTGGCGCGGATCGGCGCGCTCGTCGGGGCGCCGGCGTTCTACCCGTACCTCTCCGGCCGGGACAACCTGCGGGTGGTGGCGCGGTACGCGCACATCCCGCACAGCCAGGCGGACGCCGCGCTCGCCGCCGTGGGCCTCACGGACCGGGCCCGCGTCAGGTACGCCGCGTACGGCGCGGGGCCGCGGCGGCTGCTCGGCGTGGCCGCGGCGCTGCTGAAGAACCCGGACCTGCTGGTGCTCGACGAACCGTGGCGCGACCTGGACGCCGACGCGTGCGGCCGGCTGGACGCGCTGCTCAGGGAGCTGGTCGCGGGCGGGTGCGCGGTCCTGGTGACCGGCGACCCGGCTACCGGGTTCGCGGCCTGCGACCGGGTCGCGGTCCTCGCGAACGGCCGCGTGGTGGCGGAGATGACGGGGGGCGCCGGGGGGCGGGCCGCCTCGGAGGGCACGTGCGAGCCCGGAGGGGAAGCGGGCGTGCGGGTGCTCTCCGAGGCCGGCGGGGGCGGGCGTGGAGGGTAGTTTCTCCGCCGAGCTGCTGAAGCTGCGCAAACACAGGGGCGTGTGGCTGCTGCTGCTCGCGGGCGTCGTGATCATGCTGAGTGTCCGGTACGCCGTGCCGTACGGGGGCTACCTCGCGGGCGTGGCCCCGGGTGGGCGGGCGGCGGTCCTGCCGGGGCGGCTCGTGGGGAACGCGATCGCGATGGACGCGCTGCCCGTGGGGGCCGTCGCGTTCGTGCTCGGGGCGGTCAGCGCGGGCGGCGAGTACGGCTGGGCGACGCTGAAGACGACGCTGATCCAGCGGCCGTCACGGGTGAACGTGCTGGCCGGGAAGGTGGCCGCGCTCGGGGTGGTCGTCCTCGTGCTGGTGCTCGCCATGTTCGCGGTGGGCGCCGTGGCGTCGGCGGCCGTCGCGTCGGCCGGGCGCGAACCGCTGACGTGGCCGCCGCCGGGCGCGCTCACCCGGGGTGCTGCGGCCGGGTGGCTGATCCTGGAGATGTGGACGGTGCTCGGCGCGCTCACCGGCTACGCGTGCCGCGGCGTGGCGCTGCCCGCCGGGCTCGGCGTCGCGTGGCCGCTCGTGGTGGAGGCGCCGTTGTCGCTGGTGCCCGCGGCGCGCGTGGTGCTGCCGGGCGGGAACGCGGGGTCGCTGGTGGCCGCCGTCAGCACGCATTCGGTGGCGGGCGGGGGCCGCGCGGCGCTGGCGGTGGCGGCGTACCTGCTGGTCGCCGTCGTGGCGAGCGGGGTGCTGCTGCGCCGCAGGGAGGTGCGGTGAGCGGTGGGTCAGGGGTGGGTCGTGTAGTAGTCGAGGGTCTCGACGGCGTGGGCGGGCCAGATGTAGCGGGTGTGCTCAAGGGGGCGGCGCTGCGCGTCGTATGTCACCGCGTGGCGGATGATCACCGGCGCGTTGTCGTTGAGGTTGAGCTGGCGCGCCTCGGTGTGGGTGGCGCTGCGTACGCGGGTGTGCTCGGTCACCGACATCACCTCGCGGTCGCCGGCCTTCTGCAGCGCGGTGATCCAGTCGGCGGTGAGCGGGCGCGGGTCGGCCAGCGGGGTGCCCTCGGCGAGGCCCTTCGGCAGGAAGCTGGTACGCAGGAGTATGGGCTGCTCGTCCTCGGCGTTGGCGAGCACGGCGTGGCGCACGATCACCGCGTCGCCGGGCTTGACGCCGAGGTCGACGGCGATCCGCTCGGACGGCGCCTCGTCGCCGGTGACGGTCAGCGCGAGCACGTGGTGGAACGACTCGTCCGGCGTGGGGCCCTCGCCGAGGCGGTACATCCGCGGGGGCACCTGGGTGCGGGTGGGGCGCTTGCGGACGAAGGTGCCGCGCCCGCGCCGCGAGGTGACCAGGCCCTCGGCGGCGAGCTGGTTGATCACGTTGCGGGCGGTCGTGTCGGAGACCTTCCAGCGTTCGATGATCTCCTGCCGGGACGGCACGGGTGCGCCGGGCGCGTAGATCCCCTTGTCGATCTTGCCGCGGATCTCGCCCGCGATGCGGGCGTACTCCGACATGTTGCTCTCCGAGCCGGGCATCGGCACCTCCGTTGTACGCCTACCGGCAGTGACGCGTCTGCCAAGCATAGAGTTCCAAGTCGGGGATCCCAATAGGTCCGGGAAGTCATCACTGGTCAATCGCGCTGACGACGATCTTGACATGTCCCGTTCGGTGCCGCCGCCGGTGCAGGATGTGGGACGTGCCTGACATCAGTTGGATTGCCGGCCCCGCCGGTGGTGATGACCTCGACCTCACAGCGCGGCTGCGCGCGTCGCTGCTCGACGCCGGCTACACGGTCGCCGGCGTCCGCGACCGGCTGGGCGCCGTGGCCGGCGGTGCGCTGGCGCGCGAGGAGATCGTGCCCGCGCTGCCGCTGACCGCCGATGGCGACCCGCTGAGCACCGCGATCCGTCTGTGGTGGCTGCAGATCCCGGTGGACACCGCGCCGGTGCGCGCGGCGTACGGCGATCCCGCCGCCGATGCGCTGCTGGACACCGGGCTGCTCGTGCACTGCGGCGACCAGGTGCGGGCCGCCGTACGGATCCAGCCGTGGGAGCCGGAGGCCGGCGGCCACGGCGGCTACATCGCGTCGGACCCGGTCGCGCGGCCCGGCGACGCGCCGCCCGCGGCCGACCACGTCGTCGGCACCGGCGGCGCGTCCGCGAGCCTGGCCCGGATCGTGCACCGCGAACCGGTGGACAGCGCGCTCGACCTCGGCACCGGATGCGGTGTCCAGGCGCTGCACCTGGCGTCGCGTACGGGGGCGATCACCGCGACCGACGTCAACCGCCGCGCGCTCGACCTCGCCCGGCTGAGCTTCGCGCTGTCCGAGGTGGCGAACGTCGAGACGCGGCACGGCTCGCTGTTCGAGCCGGTCCGGGAGGAGCGGTTCGACCTCGTCGTGTCGAACCCGCCGTTCGTCGTCGGCCCGAACGGCCGTTACACGTACCGCGAGTCGGGGCTGCCCGGCGACGAGGTGTGCCGCGCGCTGGTGGAGCGCGCGCCGGCCCACCTCAACCCCGGCGGCCGGTGCCACCTGCTCGGCAACTGGCTGCACGTCCGCGGCGACGACTGGCGCGACCGGGTGGGCGGGTGGCTGGCGCGTACGGGGTGTGACGGCTGGGTGGTGCAGCGCGACGTCCGCGACCCGGCCGAGTACGTCGAGCTGTGGCTGCGCGACTCCGTCGAGACCGGCACGCCGCGCTACCGGGAGCTGTACGAGGAGTGGCTGGCCTGGTTCGCGGCCAACGACGTCGAGGGCGTGGGCTTCGGGTGGATCACGCTGCACGCGTCGGGGGCGCCCGACCCGGTGGTCCGCGTGGAGGAGCTGATCCACCAGGTGGAGGAGCCGGTGGGCGCGTACGTCACGGATGTGCTGGCCGGGATCGGCGACGCCCATCGGATGGGCGACGCGGAGCTCCTGGCGGCCACGTTGCGTACGGCGCCCGGCGTGGTGCAGGAGTACCACGGGCCGCCCGGGTTCACGGATCCGGAGCGGATCGTGCTGCGCCAGGGCGGCGGCCTGCGGCGTGCGCGCGCGGTCGACACGGTGACGGCCGCGCTGGCCGGGGTGTGCGACGGGAGCCTGCCGGTCGGGCCGCTGCTCGCGGCGATCGCGGAGCTGACCGGGGAGTCGGGCGACGACCTGCGCAAGAGCGCGCCGGAGGTGCTGCGGTCGCTGATCGCCGAGGGGTTCTTCGTACCGCCGTCGCTCGGGGGTGACGTGTGACCGGGCCAGCCGTTGGCGGAGCCGACAATTCAACCGCCGTGACCGCGGTGGACATCGGCGGTACGAAGATCGCGGCGGCGGTCGTCGACGCGGAGGGGCGGTACACCGCGGGGCCGTTCACGCTGCCCAGCGGCCGTACGACACCCGGGCGCGTACTGGCCGACCGGGTGCACGAGCTGATCGCCCGCTGCCGGGGGCACGGCGGCGACCACCGCATCGGGGTGGCCGCGGCCGGTCCGTTCGCCGCGCCGGGCCGCCTGTCGCCGGTGAACCTCGACGGCTGGCACGACTTCCCGCTGGCCGACGAGATCGCCGAACGCAACCCGGACGCCGACATCTCGATGATCAACGACGGCGTGGCCATGGCGATGGCGGAGTTCTGGCTCGGCGCCGCGCGCGAGGCGCGCTCCAGCATCGGCATCGTGACGTCCACGGGGGTGGGCGGCGGCGTGGTGGTCGACGGCCGCCCACTGCTCGGCGCGACCGGGAACGCCGGCCACATCGGCCACATCATCGTGGAGCCGGGCGGCCAGGTCTGCCCGTGCGGCGCGCGCGGCTGCGCGGAAACGGTCGCGTCCGGCACCGCGGCCGTCCGTTACGCGCGGGAGCTCGGCTGGCGCCCGGAGGGCACCCCCGACGGACGCGCACTGGCCGCCGACGCGCGCCGCGGCGTCGCGCCCGCGGTGGCGGCGTTCGACCGCGCGGCCCGGGGCCTGGCAATGGCCATCATCGGCGCGCTGGCGGTGACCGACGTCGAGAGGGTCACGGTAGGCGGCGGCTTCGCCGAGGCCGGCACGCTCCTGTTCGAGCCACTGCATGCGGCGCTCGATGAGCTGGCGGGGCTGGAGTTCGTACGTAGGGTGCCGGTGGTACCCGCGGTACTGGGCGCGGACGCCAGCCTGACGGGCGCCGCGGCGACATTCCATGTGGTGGGGGCGTAAGGCGGGCCGCCCGTCCCCGCGCCTTGCCCCGCCTCGTGCCCCGCCCGTCCCCACACCCTGCCTTGCCCCCGTCCGTCGCCTCCACTTTCGCTCCCGGGGCTCGCTCTGGCGCTGGCCTCGCCAGGGGGAGGTGGCGCTTCGCGTAGAAAGGCCGCGCTGCGCGCGACTGTGTTTTCCGCGTTCTTGGTTGGGCGTGTTGGGGGTTGGGCCGCGGGGCTGTCGCTCGTGGTGTGCGGGTGGCGGGGGCGGTTCTGGGGTGTGGTGGCGCCCGGCTCCCTCCTGCCCCCGGTCTCGCCCGAGGTTCGTGCGAGACACGAGTGAGGAGGAGGCCGCGCTCGCGCGGGGAGCACCGCGCTTCCCCAGGGAGGCTGTGCCTTGCTGGGGGTGCCGCGCCTGGTGGGAGGACGCGCTTCGCGGGGGAGGCGGCGTCTCGCACGGGGAGGTGGCGCTGGCGGGGGAGGCGGCGTCTTGCGCGGGGAGGTGGCGCTTCCCGGGGGAGGTGGCGCTTCGTATAGAAAGGCCGCGCTGCGCGCGACTGTGTTTTCCGCGTTCTTGGTTGGGCGTGTTGGGGGTTGGGCCGCGGGGCTGTCGCTCTTGGTTGGGGTGAGGGTCGCGGAGCCCGTCCGGTCGGGATGGGGCTGGTTTAGGGCGTTAGCTT
Source organism: Streptosporangiaceae bacterium (assembly GCA_036502625.1). Lineage (GTDB taxonomy): Bacteria > Actinomycetota > Actinomycetes > Streptosporangiales > Streptosporangiaceae > DASXYG01. The sequence goes on along the minus strand of DASXYG010000084.1, from coordinate 25,325 downwards.
CGCGGCCTCGCTGAGGATTCGCTGGACTGAGGGCGCGGGTAATCAGTCGCGCGGAGCGCGGCCTTTGGGCGTGGGCTGGGGCTATGAGCCCGCTCGGGATGAGTTGCCGGGGCCGGGCTGGTTTAGGGCGTTAGCTTCGCGGCTTCGCTGAGGAGCCGCTGTAGTGAGGGCGCGGGAAGTCTGTCGCGCGGAGCGCGGCCTTTGGCGCGAGGGTTGGGGGCACGAGCCTGGCGCTCGCGATGAGTAGTCGGAGCGCGGCCTTTGTTGTGCGGGGTGGGGCCGCGAGGCGCGGGTCGAGGCGAGGCCCCGGGGACAGGCGGGGGCGCGGGGCGCGAGTGGGGGCGGGGCCGCGGGGGCGGCCCCGCCCGGGGGGAGATGGGGTTACGTGGTGGAGGCGGCTGGGTCGTCGGGGAGGACGGCTACCTGGCCGCGTTCGGCTGCGGTGTCGTAGTGGGAGTCGTCGGCGGCGGCTCGCTTGGGGAGGAGGACCAGGGCGATCAGCGTTAGGACGGCGCAGCCGATGATGTAGACGCTGATCCAGGTGGAGGAGCCGGTGGAGCTGAGGATGGCGGCGGCGATGAGGGGGGCCGGGCCGCCGGCGATGACCGAGGCTAGCTGGTAGCCGAGACCGGCGCCGCTGTAGCGGACGTCCGTGCCGAACGACTCGGCGATCAGCGCGGCCTGCGGGCCGTACTGGATGTCGTGGAAGACCAGCGACACGATGACCGCGATGAACACCAGGCCCAGGCTCTTGGTGTCGAGCAGCCCGAAGTACGGGAACGCGAACAGCGCCGTGCCGACCGTGCCGATGCCGTAGATGAGCTTGCGGCCGAAGCGGTCGGACAGGTGGCCGAACAGCGGCACCGTGATCAGTCCGATCGCCGCGGCTACCAGGGTGGCGTTCAGCAGGGAGCCGCGCTCCATCTTGAGGTGCTCGGTGCCGTACGTCAGGACGAACGTGATGAACAGGTAGAACGGCGCCTGCTCCGACATACGGACGAGCGCGGTGAGGATCACCTCGCGCGGGTGGCGGCGCAGCGCCTCCCACAGCGGCTGGCGTACGACCTTCTGCTGCTTCTTGACCTCGGCGAACGCCGGGCTCTCCAGCACGCGCAGCCGTACGTACAAGCCGATGCCCACCAGGACGGCGCTGAGCAGGAACGGCACCCGCCAGCCCCAGCTCATGAACGCGTCGCCCGAGGCGGACGAGAACAGCTTGAAGATGGCCGTGGACAGCAACAGGCCGATGGGCACGCCGAGCTGCGGCCAGCTCGCCATCAGCCCGCGGCGCTTCTGCACGCCCCACTCCATGGACATCAGCACCGAGCCGCCCCACTCGCCGCCGACGCCGATGCCCTGGGCGAGCCGCATGACCGTCAGCAGGATGGGCGCGGCGACGCCGATGGTGGCGAAGCCGGGGATCACGCCGATCAGGAACGTGCCGATCCCCATGATCATCAAGGTGGCGACGAGCATCGACTTGCGGCCGATCTTGTCGCCGTAGTGGCCGAAGATCGCGGCGCCGATCGGCCGGGCCGCGAATCCGACGAACTGCGTGCCGAACGACAGGAGGATGCCCGCGAACGGCGAGGAGTCGGGGAAGAACAGTTTCGGGAAGACCAGCGCCGCGGTCGTCCCGTAGAGGAAGAAGTCATACCACTCGATCGTGGTGCCCACCGTGCTGGCGAGCACCGCGCGGCGTCTCTGGCCGCGGATGATCGCGGTGTCGGTGACAGGTTGGTCGGCCATCGGGCTCCCTTAGGACGAAGCGGCAAACCCCCGTTTGGTTGGCCATGAATCTCCGCCTGGCCGATCTTGTTGTCAATGGTGGTCGGACCACGCTTCCCCATCGTTGTACATGTGTCATGCCGACACACGTACGAGCGCCCGCCCGTTAACCGCAATAGTGCGCGGCAATACCGCCGCCGTCTGCGATGATGGTTACCGTTTTCGTTTTCACGAGCAACGAAGGGTATCCAACGATGAAGATCGCTTTCGTCGGGAAGGGCGGCAGCGGCAAGACGACGCTGTCCGCGCTGTTCGCCCGGTCCCTCGCGGCGGCCGGTCGGCCGGTCGTCGCCATCGACGCCGACATCAACCAGCACCTCGGCGCGGCCCTCGGCCTCGCCGACGACGAGGCCGCCGCGCTGCCCGCCATGGGCGGCCACCTCACCGAGATCAAGGAGTACCTGCGCGGCGACAACCCGCGCGTGCCGAGCGCCGCCGACATGGTCAAGACCACGCCCCCCGGACGCGGATCCCGGCTGGTCAAGCCCGGCGGCGACGACCCGCTGCACGCGCGCCTCGCCCGTACGGTCGGCGGCGTCGCCCTCATGGCCACCGGCCCGTTCGCCGACGAGGACCTCGGCGTGGCCTGCTACCACTCGAAGGTCGGCGCGGTCGAGCTCTACCTGAACCACCTGGTCGACGGGCCGGGCGAGTACGTCGTGGTGGACATGACCGCCGGCGCCGACTCGTTCGCGTCCGGCCTGTTCACCCGGTTCGACCTCACGTTCCTCGTCGCCGAGCCCACCCGTAAGGGCGTCGGCGTCTACCGCCAGTACCGCGACTACGCGGCCGAGCACGACGTGGCCATCGCGGTCGTCGGCAACAAGGTCACCGGCCCGGCCGACGTCGGGTTCCTGTCCGCCGAGGTCCACGACGACCTGCTCGTCTGGTTCGAGCACTCGGCGGCCGTCCGCGCGCTGGAGCAGGGCCGCCCGTTCGGCCTCGGCGACCTGGAGCCGGCGAACCGTACGGCGCTCGGCCGGCTGCGCGAGGCGGTTGACGCCCGCGAGCAGGACTGGGCGAAGTTCGGCCGCCAGGCCGTGGAGTTCCACGTCAAGAACGCGCGGGCGTGGGCGAACCGGGCCGCGGGCGCCGACCTCACCGCGCAGGTCGACCCCGGGTTCACGTTCGGCCCGGCGGCGGTCGGCGCCTAGCCGGCGAGCAGCTCCAGGAACTCGGGGACGGTCGTACGGGCGAAGGCCGCGTGGTCGGCGCAGCGCTCGGCGATCTCCTGGGCGCGGCGGCGGGGGAAGCGCGTGGCGACGTTCGCGCGGAACTTCTCCTCTAGCAGGGGGAGCCCCTCGCCGCGGCGCATCCGGTGGCCGAGCGGGTACGCGACCTCGACCGGCTCGGTAGCCGTGCCGTCGGCGAACCGTACGCGGACGGCGCTGGCGATCGAGCGCTTGTCCGGGTCGAGGTAGTCGCGCGAGTAGCGCGGCTCCTCGGTGATCACGGTCTTCGCGCGCAGCTCGTCGACGCGCGGGTCGGCGGCCGCGGCGTCCTCGTAGTGGTCGGCGGTGAGCGTGCCGTGGATGAGGCCGGTCGCGACGATGTACTGCATGCAGTGGTCGCGGTCGGCCGGGTTGTGCAGCGGGCCGGTCTTGTCGATGATCCGGACCGCCGACTCGTGGGTGGCGATCTCGATCCGCGCGACCTCGCCGAGCCGCCCGGCGACCTCGGGGTGCAGCCGTACGGCGGCCTCCAGCGCCGTCTGCGCGTGGAACTCCGCCGGGTAGGAGATCTTGAACAGCACGTTCTCCATGACGTACGAGCCGAACGGGCGGCGTACGACCAGTTCGGCGCCGCCGAGCACGACGTCCTGGAAGCCCCAGACCGGGGTGGACAGCGCCGTCGGGTAGCCCATCTCACCGTCGAGGACCAGCAGGGCCAGCCGTACGCCCCGGCTGGTCGCGTCGCCCGCGGCCCACGACTTGCGCGGCCCGGTGTTCGGCGCGTGGCGGTACGCGCGCAGCGCCCCGCCGTCCAGGAAGGCGTGCGTCACGGCGTCCGCGACCTGGGTGCGGTCGCCGCCGAGGAGGTGGGTCGCGACCGCGGCGGACGCCACCCGGACGAGCAGCACGTGGTCCAGGCCGCGCCGGTTGAAGGGGTTCTCCAGCGCGAGGACACCCTGGATCTCGTGCGCCTTGATCGTCGCGGTGAGCACGTCGTCCATGGTCAGCGGCCGTTCGCCGCGCGTGGAGGCGTACGCGGCGGCGGCCAGGACCGCGCCCAGGTTGTCCGACGGGTGGCCCCACTCGGCGGCCAGCCAGGTGTCGTTGAAGTCCAGCCAGCGGATCATGGTGCCGATGTCGAAGGCCGCCTTCACCGGGTCGAGGACGTACGGGGTGCCGGGCACCGGGACGCCGCCGGGCACCACCGTCCCCGGCACCACGGGCCCGAGCAGCTTCGCGCACTCGGGGAACCGCAGCGCCAGGAACCCGCAGCCGAGCGCGTCAGTGACGCTCGCGCGCGCGGTCATGCGGGCCAGGCCGCCGTCGACGGCGGTGTCCGCGACGTACGCGGCGATGTCGCTGATGAGGGGGTCGTACGCGGTTTCGGTCATCAGGTGAATTGATACCGGACGCGGTGGGCGCGGGGAAAGATCAGGAGGCCAGCGCCGCCCAGGTCTTCGGGCCGACCACGCCGTCCACCTCGAGGTGGTGCGCCTGCTGGTAGGCGCGTACGGCCGCGGCGGTCTTCGGTCCGTACTGGCCGTCGACCTCCAGGCCGGCGTTCGCCTTGGAGTTGAGGTGCCGCTGGACGAACGTGACGTCCGCGCCCGTCTGGAACGGGCTGGCGAGCTGGAGCATGCGGCCCGGGAACGCGTTGCCGTCCGGGCGCGGCACGGCGCCGTTGTACGGCGGGTAGCCGAAGCCGACGACGAAGCTCATCGCCCGGCGCGTACGGCGCACCGAGTTGGAGACGTTGCCGCCGATGGCGTAGAAGCTGCCGTCGGAGTTGACGGCCTCGACGCGCTCGATGTGCTCGATCGCGGAGACCTCCTTGCGGCCGTCCCAGGCGTAGAAGGCGAGCGCGCCGACGCGCGGCTTACGGCCCCAGCGGTTCCTGCCGCGGAAGAACTGGGCGTGTGACGGGGTGTAGGCGAAGCGGCCCGCCTGCTTGAGCCAGCCGTCGCCGCCCGCCTGGTCGTCGCACCAGGCCTGGAACATGTCGCACCACGGGCCGTCGCCGATGCCGTACCAGGTGGAGAACTTGTTGTGGTTGGAGCCCGGGGGGTGCTCGCCCTGGCCGAGCTGCGACCGGCAGGCCTTCAGGACGTCGCCGGGCGCGATCTTCTTCTTGAACAGCGCGGCCAGCAGGGCGACCGGGCCGTGGCCGTCCTCGGTGTCCTCGGCGTCGCCGACCATGGTGGTCTCGGGGTCCTGGGGCACGCCCGCCTGGGTGCCGTCCTCCGGCTTCGGTCCGTTGTCGGTGTCGCGTAATGTGTTCAGTTCCTCGGCCATGGTCGCTCCCGGTAGTCGTCGGTGAATCGCATGCTCGCCCCACCGGGTCTCGATCCGGTCTCGGGGGCCGGCCGCGCGGGTTTCGGCGGGTAGGCGTAGGTGTATCGGGCCGAGCGCACGGCCGGGCGGAGAGCGAACCCCGGCGGGCCGGCGCCGCGGAGAGCGGTGTCGGCCCGCCTCCGTACGGGGTGATCCCGCCCGCGATCTCCGCGATGTGCGATGTTGGGTACACCTTCTGGCTTTCTTCCGTAAGGGGTGACGCGGCGTGACGGCCGTGATGAGTGTGGACGCGCGTACGGGACGGGCGGTCGAAGAGGTCGCGCGGGAGAGCAGCGCCGAGGAGGTCGACGCGGCCTGCCGCCGCGCCGCTGACGCGGCCGCCGGGCTCGACGCGCTCGGGCGGGCCGGGCGCGCCCGCATGCTGCGCGCGATGGCCGACGCCCTCGAAGGACGCCGCGACGACCTGGTCCGTCTCGCCGACCGGGAGAGCGCGCTCGGCGAGGGGCGGCTCGGCGGCGAGCTGACCCGTACGTGCTTCCAGATCCGTACGTTCGCCGACGCCCTCGACGACGGCGGCTACCTCGAGGCCACCATCGACCACCCGGGCGACACCCCGATGGGCCCGCGCCCCGACCTCAGGCGCATGCTCGTGCCGCTGGGGCCGGTGGCCGTGTTCGGCGCCAGCAACTTCCCGCTGGCGTTCTCCGTGCCCGGCGGCGACACCGCGTCGGCGCTGGCCGCCGGGTGCCCCGTCGTGGTGAAGGCCCACCCGTCGCACCCGGCCACGTCGCAGGTCGCGTACGAGGCGCTGGCCGAGGGCGCCCGCACGTCCGGGGCGCCTGAGGGCACGATCGAGCTGGTCCACGGCGTGCAGGCGGGCGCGGCGCTCGTACGGAACCCGGCGATCCGGGCCGTCGGGTTCACGGGTTCGCTGCGGGGCGGGCGGGCGCTGTTCGACATCGCGTCGTCGCGGCCCGACCCGATCCCGTTCTACGGCGAGCTGGGCAGCCTGAACCCGCTGGTCATCACGCCGGCCGCCGCCGAGGAGCGCGCCGAGGAGATCGCGAAGGGCCTCGCGGGCTCGTTCACGCAGGGCGTCGGGCAGTTCTGCACCAAGCCGGGCCTGGTGTTCCTGCCGCAGGGCCCGGCCGGCGACCGGTTGCGCGCCGCGATGACCGAGCTGGTCGGGGAGATGGGCACGAACTGGATGCTCAACACCGGCATCCGCGACGCGTTCCAGACGGGTGTGCGCAAGCTGCGCGACACCCCGGGCGTTGAGGCCGTCGCCGCCGCGCCGGGCGCCGCAGCCGACGCGGGCCCCACCGCCGCGACCGCCGTCCTGTTCGCCACCACCGCGGCCGGGCTGGGGGAGGCCGACCTCGAGGAGTGCTTCGGCCCGACGACCGTACTGGCCGCGTACGGGTCCGAGGACGAGCTCTTCGCCGCCATCGACGGCCTCGACGGCGCCCTGACCGCCACCGTCCACACCGGCACCGCCGACACCGACCTCCCCGCGAAGCTGTCCGAGCGCCTGAGCGGCCGCGCCGGAAGGGTCATCTTCAACGGCTACCCCACAGGCGTAGCCGTCTCCTGGACCCAAAACCACGGCGGCCCCTGGCCCGCAACGACCAACCCCCTGCACACCTCGGTAGGCACCACCGCCATGCGCCGCTTCCTCCGCCCTTTGACGTGGCAAGACGCCCCGCAGAGTGTCCTGCCTCCGGAGCTGCGCGACGGCCCGTCCGACGTACCCCGCCGGGTAGACGGCACCCTCGAACTCCCGAACTGACCGCGCGTACGGCCGCCCCTCCGGAGCCTGGCTCGCGACGTGGGGCGGCCTCGTGGCGGGTTCAGCAGCCGGTCGGCGTCATTTCTTCTTCAGCTCTTCGGCGAGCATCACGAGGATCCCGCTGGGACCGCGGAGGTACGTGAGCTTGTAGATGTCCTGATAGGTGGCCACGCCGCGAAGCGGACGGCAGCCGTGCCTCGCGGCTATCTCAAGGGCGTTGTCGATGTCGTCGACTGAGAAGGCGACGCGGTGCATGCCGATCTCGTTGGGACGAGTGGGCTCCGACTCGATCGCCTCGGGGTGGATGTATTCGAAGAGCTCAAGGCGACCGTGACCGTCCGGCGTCTGCAGCATCGCGATGTTGGCGTGGTTGCCATCAAGGCCGACGGCGGTGTCGGTCCACTCGCCACTGACCGTGTCGCGGCCGAGGACCGTGAGACCGAGGTCGGTGAAGAAGGCGATCGTTGCTTCGAGGTCGCGAACGGCGATGCCAACGTTCTCAAGTCTGATGGCCATGCGGTGATGCTACCGAGCCCGCGCGCCGCCGTCCTCGGTGCGCCCTTGGCGGGTGCGTGCGAGGATCGGCGGCGATGACTTCGATGTTCGTGGTGATCGGTGAGGCGCTGATCGACGTGGTCGTTCGGGCGGACGGCGGGACGCTTGGCGCTTATCCCGGCGGGAGTCCGGCCAACGTAGCGCTCGGGCTGGCGCGGCTGGGGGAGACTGCCGAGCTCGTTACGCGGATCGGGCGTGACTCGTACGGTGACCAGATCGAGCGGCATCTCGCCGCGAACGGCGTTCGCATGTCGGACGGGCACCGGGACGGCTCCCCGACCAGTACGGCGACCGCGATGCTCGGCGCCGACCGGGGTGCGACGTACCGGTTCGACCTCGTCTGGGATCCGCCGGACGTGCGCATCGGCGCGGACACCGCCTGCGTGCACGCCGGCTCGATCGCGACCTTCCTCCCGCCCGGCGCGGCCACGGTCGCCCGCATGATGGACGCCGCGCGTCCGCACGCGACCATCAGCTACGACCCCAACTGCCGGCCCGACCTCCAGGGCGACCCGGAGGACGCGCGCCCCGGGGTGGCCGCGATGGTCGCGCGCGCCGACCTCGTACGGGCCAGCTCCGACGACCTGGCCTGGCTGTACCGCGACCGCGACCCCGTTGACGTGGCCAGGTCGTGGCTCGCGCTCGGGCCGTCGCTCGTCGTGGTGACGTTCGGGCCCGACGGTGCGCGCGCCGTCACCGCCGGCGCCGCGCCGCACGTGCCCGCGCCGCGCGTCGACATCGCCGACACCGTGGGCGCCGGCGACGCGTTCACGTCCGCCCTGCTCAGCGGCGCGTCGGACGCCGGACTCCTGGGCGGGCGGCTGCCGGAGATCGGCGCGGACACGCTCGCCGGGCTGCTGGAGCGCGCCTGCCGCGCGGCCGCGATCACCTGCACGCGTCCGGGCGCCGATCCGCCGCGCCGCGCGGAGCTATGAGCCCCCGCCACCCGCGCAGAAGTCCGCGATGACCTCCTGAAATACTGCCGCCGACCGGTCAATGGCGACGACAGGGACAGGATGGGCATGGCGGGCACGGACAAGACGGATCCGGCGAAAGCCGACGCGTGGTCGTACGTCGACGGGCGCCGCGCGGACCTCTCCCGGTGGCACCGGGAGATCTGGGACTTCGCCGAGCCGGCGTGGCGGGAGTACCGCTCCGCCGCGTGGTACGCCGACCTGCTGCGGCGTGAGGGGTTCGCGGTCGAGGAGGGCAGCGGCGGCATGCCGACCGCGTTCTCCGCGACGTGGTCCAACGGCGACGGGCCGACGCTGCTGACGTACGCGGAGTACGACGCGGTGCCGGGCAACTGCCAGGCGGCGTCCACCGAACGCGGGCCGCGCGACGGGCTCAGCCGGTTCGCGCCCGGCCACACCGACCCGCATTCCGCCCTCGGCCTCGGCACGCTCGGCGCGGTGCTCGCCGCCAAGCACGCGATGACGCGGCACGGCATCGGCGGCACCATCCGCTACACCGGCGAGCCCGCCGAGAAGGTGCAGGGCTCGAAGGTCGTCCACGGCCTGCACGGCTACTACGACAACGTGGACGCGATCATCAGCTTCCACCCGTTCTACATGCTGCCGCTGTGCAACACGGTCCGCTGGGACACCCACTGCGGCGCGTACTACAGCCGCATCTACACCTTCACCTGCGACGAGCCGCACACCTGGGGCGTCGCCGCGCCGGAGAGCCCCATCCCGGCGTCGCACTCGGCGGCCCGCGCGCCCGGCGCCGACGCGGCGCTGACCACGATGCTCCAGCTCTCCAAGACCACGCAGGACGCCATGGCCCCGGCGTTCGGCGGCTGGTCGCTCAGCGAGGCCGTGCTCACCGCCGGCCAGGCCACCGCCGACAACCTGCCCGCCGGCATCGCGCAGGTCCAGTACTCCTGGCGCTGCCCCGACATCGAGACCGCCGAGCAGGTCACCCGGGTGCTGGACGCCAACGCCGAGGCCGCCGCCCGTACGGCCCATTGCGACCTGCGCACCCGGTGGGTCGCGCGGAACCGCCCCGGGCTCGCGAACCACGCGATGGCCGAGCTCACGTACCGGAACCTGGAGCAGGTCGGGCCGCCGGCGTACGGCCCGGAAGCGGTCGAGGTCGCCAACCGGATCCGGGAGAACCTGGGCCTGCCGCGTACGGAGAGGCCACTGCTGGCCGAGTGCGAGCGGCTGATCGAGCCGCGCGAGGCCGAGGCCGGGCTGCGCCAGGTGATCCCGCCGAGCCAGCACAACTGGACGTCCGACGACTACGTCGAGATGACCTGGTACGCGCCCACCGTCCGGCTGTACATCGCCCGCCCCGCCCTGGCCCCCGCCCCGGACGGCCGCCCGCACCCGGCGTGGGCCATGAACGCCATGGGCGGCATCCCCGAGACCATCGACCCCACCGTGACCTGCGCCGCCAAGACCATCGCCGGAACGCTGCTCGACCTGATGCGCGACCCCGGGGCGCTGGAGGCGGCGCGGCGGGAGTTCGACGAACGCCGCGAGGGTGGCCCGGGTCCGCTTCTGCCCGCCGATTTCACCGCCCCGGTCGACTACCGCTGGCCCGAGTACGTCACCACAGCACGCGGCACCGACTGGTGGATCCCGTCCAACCCGGAGTTCTGACGCGCGAGGCGGGGTTCGGGGGAGCGTGGCCCGGGGAAAAGGCCGCGCTGCGCGCGACTGTGTTTCCGCGGCCTTGGTTGGGCGTGCTCGTGGTTGGGCCGCGGGGCTGTCGCTCTTGCCTGGCCCGGTTGGGTGTGGCTTTCGCGGAGCCTGTCCCGCCGGGGCCGGGCTGGATAAGGGCGGCAGCCTCGCGGGCCCGCTGAGAACTCGTGGCACTGAGGTCGCGGGAAGTCAGTCGCGCGGAGCGCGGCCTTTGGCGTGCGCGTCCGGGCCAGGCCCCGCGACCGCGTGCCTGGGATCCGGGCGGAGGTCACGGAGGCGGGCCTGGAGGGCGGGGTGCGGCCCCGTGGCGCGGTCCGGGGGACGGGGTTCGGGGGCGTGTGGCCCCGGGGAAAGGCCGCGCTGCGCGCGACTGTGTTTCCGCGGCCTTGGTTGGGCGTGCTCGTGGTTGGGCCGCGGGGCTGTCGCTCTTGCCTGGCCCGGTTGGGTGTGGCCTTCGCGGAGCCCGCACCGCCAGAACCGGGCCGAGGCAGGGCGGTCAAGGGCGTCGGCCCCGCTGAGAACCCGTGGGACTGAGGGCGCGGGAAATCAGTCGCGCGTAGCGCGGCCTTTGGCGTGCGCGTTGGGCCAGAGCCCCCGTGGCGCGGGTGCGGGGCGGGATTCGGGCAGCGCCCGGGGAGTTCGGGGGAGGGGTTGCGGCACCCGCGGAACCCGTGCGGGGCGGGGTTACTATCGGGTAATGGCGGCTCCTGTGGACGGACTGGTTTCTCGGAGTGTGGAGATTGGGGTGCCTGCGGCCGCGGTCTTTGAGTTGCTTGCTGATCCTCGGCAGCATCCGCGGTTCGATGGGTCGGACTCCGTCAAGGCGGTGATCGCGGGGCCGCGGCGGCTGCGGCTGGGGGCGCGGTTCGGCATGCGGATGCGCCTTGGGCTGCCGTACGCGGTGCCCGTGCGGGTCGTGGAGTTCAGCGAGGGACGGCGCATCGCGTGGCGGCACTTCGCGCGGCACATCTGGCGGTACGAGCTCGCCGAGCTGCCGGGCGGGGGCACGCGGGTGACCGAGACGTTCGACTACACGCGGACGAGCGCGCGCGTGTACGAGTGGATGGGCTGGCCGGAGCGCAACGCGGCCGGCATCGAGGCCACGCTGGACCGGCTGAAACGGCTGGCCGAAACGGGGTGGGCCTCCTGACGCGGCGAACCCGGCAGATCGCGCACTCGTACGGCTCAGTACGCTGAATGCCGTGCGAGATCTTCACCCGCGGCCCACCGGCAGCCTGTCACTGACCTGGTACGCCCGACCGGCCACCGACGAGCGCCCGGTGCTCGTCACGGGCGTGTTCGACCTGATGCACGTCGGCCACGTCCGGTTCCTCACGGCCGCGCGCGAGGCGGGCGCGGCGCTGGTCGTGGGCGTGGAGGACGACGCACGCGTCCGCGCGTGGAAGGGCGCCGAGCGGCCCGTCGTCCCTGACGAGGAGCGCGCCGAGGTGCTGGCCGCGCTCAAGGCCGTCGACGGCGTCTTCCTGGTGCACGGCGACCCGGACGTCAACTCCGCGTTGGCGTACGCCGACCTGCTCGCGCCGCTGCGCCCCTCGGTCCTCGCCTACACCCAGGGCGACCGCTTCGCCGAGCAGCGCCGCATCGGCGCCGAGCGGATGGGCGCGAAGCCGTACGAGGTGCCGTTCGTGCCCGGCCGCTCCACCAGCCTGATCCTGCAGCGCCTCGGCACGGCCTGACGCTACGGCGCGATCTCCAGCGCGGCGGCGCGTACGGGCGACCCGTCGCCGTCCGTGATGCGCAGCGGCAGCAGCGTGATCAGCGGGTCGGGGAAGTCGACGGCGCCGAGGTTCGCCAGGTTCTCCGCGATGACGCCGCCCGCCGCGGCCACCACGTGGTGGACGGGCAGGCCGTGCGCGTCGGGGCTCGCCGGGTCGACGCTCTCGGCGTCGATGCCGATCGTGCGTACGCCCAGGTCGAGGACCCGGCGGACGGCCTCGGGTTCGAGGTGCGGGTGGTCGGCGTACGCGGGGGCGCCCCAGTGCCGGTCCCATCCCGTACGGATCAGCAGGACGCGTCCCGGTCCGAGCCTCGCGGCGACCGGGGCGAGGTCGGCCCATCCGATGGGCTGCCGGGCGGCGCGGCCGGTGACGTCCGCGATCACGCCCGTACCGGTGAAGAGGCCGGGGTCGAGGTCGTCGAGGCTCGCGCCGTCGCCGCGGACGTGGAAGGGCGCGTCGACGTGCGTCCCGGAATGCGAGCCGAGGGCGAGGCGGGAGATGTTCACGCCGTCGGCCCCGATGGTGGCCGCCGCGTCGACGCGCACCTCGGGGTCGCCGGGGTAGACCGGCGATCCCGTGCTGACGGGCTGGGTGAGGTCAACGACACGGCGCACGTCCACGCCGCCATCGTGTCAGGCCTGGAGCGGGGAGCGGTGCAGGTGGACGGCGACGCGGAAGCCGTACGTGTCGTACGCGAACACGATCGTCTCGCGCTCGTCGGTGGTGCGGGTGGCGCCGTCGGCGGTGGCGGTCGTGCGCAGGTCGTGGGTGAGCACGGCGGTGTCGCCGTACCGGCGGACATGGCGGTTCGCCGAGGTGGCGGCGAGCACCCGGTAGCCGTGGCGGACGCGGAGGGTGCGCAGGCGTGCGCGGTACGCGTCGGCGGCGTCGAGGCGGCGGGGCTCGCCGGGGAGGACGAAGGTCGCGTCGGGGGCGAACGCCGCGAGGTACGCCGCGTCGTCGCCGTCGCGGTAGGCGCGGAGGATCGCGTCGGCGGCGGCCGTCACGTCGTCGGCGGCATCGGCCGGTTCGGTGGTCGCCAGGGTGGCCATGCCGCCGGGGTGGAGCGGCGTCTCCCAGGAGATGTCCATCAGCGGGGTTCCTCGTACGAATCGGGGGTGATGATTCAGTATGCATGACGTTGCATGGTGATCCATTATTTCCTGCGCCAATCGGGTGCGGCCCCGGCGTCGACATAGCCGCGGTGGACAAGGCGCCGTACGCCCGGACCGCCTACCGTGATCACCTGACGCGGAGGCGGAACGAAGGAGCGCGCATGTCCACAGATCGCCCGGTCGGCCCGACCGACTCGTCGCTGGTCCCGCGGTTCGCCGGCCCCGCCACGTACGCGCGGCTGCCCCGGCTCGACGAGGTCGGATCGTGCGACATCGCCGTGGTGGGGGTGCCGTTCGACTCCGGGGTGTCCTACCGGCCCGGCGCGCGCTTCGGACCTGCGGCGATCCGCGAGGGCAGCCGCCTGCTGAGGCCGTACCACCCGGGCCTCGACGTGTCGCCGTTCGCCGCGCAGCAGGTCGCCGACTGCGGCGACATCGCGTGCAACCCGTTCGACATCACCGAGGCGCTGGCCGCGATCGAGGCGGGCGCCGGGGAGCTGATGGACGCCGGCGCCAGGCTCGTCACCCTGGGCGGCGACCACACGATCGCGCTCGCCCTGCTGCGCGCCGTCGCCACACGCCGCGGCCCCGTAGCGCTGCTCCACTTCGACGCCCACCTGGACACCTGGGACACGTACTTCGGCGCCCCCACCACCCACGGCACCCCGTTCCGCCGCGCGTGGGAGGAGAACCTGCTGCGTACGGACCACGTCGCGCACGTCGGCACCCGCGGCCCCCTGTACGGCCCCGACGACCTGGTGGACGACCTCCGCATGGGCTTCGGCATCGTGACGTCCATGGACGTCCAGGACCGCGGGGTCCCCGAGGTCGTGGCGGGCCTGCGCGAGCGCGTAGCCGACGCCCCGGTCTACATCTCGGTCGACATCGACGTCCTCGACCCCGCCCACGCCCCCGGAACGGGCACCCCCGAGGCGGGCGGCCTGACAAGCCGCGAACTCCTGGCCATCCTCCGCGGCCTCCGAGACTGCGACATCGTCGGCGCGGACGTGGTGGAGGTAGCCCCCGCGTACGACCACGCGGAGATCACCGCGATAGCCGCCTCCCATGTCGCCTACGACCTGATCTCGATCATGGCCCCGGCCTAGTCCCGCCCCGGCTTGTCGCGAGCGGCAGCCCCCCGGGGGGCTTGACCCGGTTCCGTACGGCGAAGGCCGCGCTGCGCGCGACTGATTTCCCGCGACCTCAGTGCCACGGGTTCTTAGCGGGGCCGCGGGGGCTGTCGCCTTTGACCGGCCTGCCTCGGCCCGGTTCCGGCGGGGCGGGCTCCGCGAGAGCCGCGCTCTGGGGCAGCGCTCGGGGTGAGGCTCGCGGGGCGCGGCAGCCTGGGGGCTTGGCGCGGTTCCGTACGGCGAAGGCCGCGCTGCGCGCGACTGATTTTCCGCGTTCTCAGTGCCACGGGTTCTTTGCTGGGCCGCGAGGCTGACGCCCTTGACCGGCCTGCCTCGGTACGGTTCCGACGGGGACGGGCTCCGCGAGAGCGCCGCACCTGGGCAGACGAGGCAAGAGCGGCAGCCTCGCGGCCCAACTATGAGGACGCGCAACCAAGGTCGCGGAAGCACTGTCGCGCGTAGCGCGGCCTTGTTCTCAGGGCCGCCCCCAACCCCCCGGGCTCACCTCCCCGGGCTGGCCTCCCCTGGCCTCCGTGAACTCCGCCCGGGTGCGGGGCGCGGGGCTCGCGATCCCGGAGGCCTGGCCCGGACGCGTACGCCAAAGGCCGCGCTGCGCGCGACTGATTTCCCGCGCCCTCAGTGCCACGGGTTCTTAGCGGGGCCGCGAGGCTGCGCCCTTGTCCAGCCAGACTCCGGTCGAACCGGTTCCGCGAGAGCCGCGCCAAACCGGGCGAGGCAAGAGCGTCAGCCTCGCGGCCCAACCCCGAGAACCCTCAACCAAGGTCGCGAAAACACAGTCGCGCGCAGCGCGGCCTTGCTTTTCCGGGGCTGCGCCCTGTTCTCCGGGCGTGCCCCGGTTCCGCACGGTAAAGGCCGCGCTGCGCGCGACTGATTTCCCGCGACCTCAGTGCCACGGGTTCTTAGCGGGGCCGCGAGGCTGACGCCCTTGTCCCGCCAGACTCCGGCCGGACAGGCTCCGCGAGAACCCCACCCAACCGCGCCAGGCAAGAGCGCAGCCCCGCGGCCCAACCACGAGCACGCCCAACCAAGGACGCGGAAACACAGTCGCGCGCAGCGCGGCCTTTTCCTGGCCGCACCCCGCACCCCCGTGGCGTCACGCTCCACGGACACAATCCCCGTGGAGCGCGGTGGCGGGGGAGGAGGCCAGCGCCCAGCCCCGTACGCCGGGACCGCGCCGCGCCTCGTGCGGTGGGGGTGTCAAGGGGCGCGGCTACGAAGCCGCCTCACCAGCCGGTTCCCGTGTGCGCCTGTCGTGGGTGACCCGCACGAGGAACGCCGCCACCCCGATCACCAGCCAGGCGCCGGCTACCTCCAAGGCCAGGGGGCTGGCCAGGATCAGGACCGGGATGATGATGGCGGCGCCGGCGACCGGGACCAGCGTGTACGCCACCCGGCGGCCGCCTGCCGAGGCCCGTCTGCCCACCACGAAATAGCCGATCACCGAGGCGTGCAGGAACAGGAAGCCGGTTAGGGCGCCTACCGTGACCAGGGATGACAGGACGTCCAGGCCGTCCGAGCGGATGGCGGCGGCTATGGCGATCAGCATCGTCGCGACCGCGGACACCAGTACCGCGGCCGAGGGGATGCGGGTGCGGGGGCTGACGCGGGACAGGAGGCGGGGCAACTGGCCGTCGCGGGCCATGCCGTACATCAGGCGGCTCACGGCGGCCTGGGCGACCAGGGCGGAGAAGACCGGGCCGACCGCCTTCATCGCGGTGACGATGTCGCCGAACCAGCCGCCGATCGCGTCGTGCAGCATCGTGTAGAACGCGGCGCCCTGGTCGGCGGGGTGGGCGGCCAGGGTGGCGGGGCTGACGCGGGTGAGCAGGTCGCCCAAGTACGTCTGGGCCACGAACAGCACGCCCGCGAGCGCCAGGCAGAACAGCAGCGCGCGGCCCACCTGGCGCGGTGAGCCGGTGTTCTCCTCGGCGAAGCTGGCGATCGCGTCGAAGCCGAGGAACGACAGCACCGCGACCGACACCGCGCCGATCACCGCGGTGAACGAGAACCCGCCCGTGCCGACCAGCGGCGACAGCCACGCGCGGTCCGGGCCGTCGTGGACGAGCACCACCACCGCGGCGATCATGAACACCGCCAGTACGACGATCTCGATGACCAGCATGACCAGGCCCACCACGGCGGCGAGCCGTACGCCCGCGAGGTTCAGGCCGGTGATGATCACCACGGCGACGCCGGTGGCCAGCCAGATCGGGATCGCGGACACCAGGGCGTGCGTGGCCACGCCGGTGAACAGCGCGGCCATGCTCGGGATGAACAGGTAGTCGAGGGCGATCATCCACCCGGCGAAGAACCCGGCGCCGCGTCCGAGCCCCGCGCTCGCGTACGCGAACACCGAGCCGGCCTTCGGCACCGCGGACGCCATGCGGGCGTACGACCAGGCCGTGAAGCCCATCGCGATCGTGGCCACGACGAACACCAGAGCCGTGGCGCCGCCGCTCTTGGCGTCCAGCACGCCGAACACGCCCATCGGCGCCGTCGGCCCGATGAACAGCAGGCCGTAAACGATCAGATCGCGCAGCGAGAGACTGCGCCGCAGGCCCACGTCACCGGACACTTCGCTGGACATCACCACTCCGAACCTCGATCGGAACAACAGGCCGCGACCTGCCGTTACGGGTGTGGCCGCCAGATCGACAACAACGGAGAGGTTCCGATGTCTTCCACACCCGTCGAGGTCACCCGTACCGGTACCCGTACGTTCGAGGCGACCAACCCGCGCGGCGCCCGTGCCCTGGTCGGTCCGGAGACCGCCGAGGGCGTGTTCACCCCGGGTGAGCTGCTGCTCGCCGCGGTAGCCGCGTGCGTCGGCGTGACCAGCGACAGCCTGGTCGTGCGGCGGGTGGGCGAGGACGCCGGGTTCCAGGTGCGCGCCGACCGTACGAAGGAGTCCGAGGACGCGCACGAGTTCGCCTCGGTCACCGTCGACCTCGACGTCGACACGTCCGCGCTGGACGACGAGCAGCGCGCCGCCCTGGCCACGGCGGTCGACCGGGCCGTGGAGAAGCTGTGCACGGTGAGCCGCACGCTGAAGAAGGGCGTCCCGGTCACCCTCAACCAGCAGCGCTGACCCGCCCCGCGTGTCGCGCTGATCACAGCGCGCGCGATCACCGCCCGCCGCCCGTACACCGCCGGGATACTCGGGCCCCATGGACGCACCGGAGCGGCGGCGGGCACTGGCGGGCGGCCGCGTGCCGGAGCCCGTGCGCTGGGCGGGCGCGGGCCTGACGCTCGCCGTCCTGCTCGGCGTCTCGTCCTTCGTGGCGTCGCTGACCGACTTCCACTCGCCCGGCACCCACCTCCCGCTGCTCATCGTGTCCGTGCTGATCGCCGCGGTCGGCATCGGCGCCGCACGCCGCATCGTCGACCGCAGGCCCGCGTCCCCGTGGCTGGCCGCCGCCGTGATCGTCCCGGCGCTGGTCGCCCTCTACGACGTCCTCTAGGCGCCGTCGTCCTCGTCCCGTACGGGATCGGGCAGCGTCCACCGGTCGGCGCGGCGCGGGCGCAGGTAGACGGCGTAATAGGCGTATCCGACGGCGAGGATGCCCAGCGAGACGGCCATCGGGACCCAGTCGGAGACCAGCGACTGGTAGATGACGTACGCCATGATCGCCAGTACGAGCACGGGCGCGAGCGGCCACGCGGGCATCCGGTACTCCGCGCGCGCGGTGCGCCCGCGGGCCCGGCCGACCAGCGCGGACAGCCCGACGAGCAGGTAGATCAGCGTGACGTTCGCGCCGGTCGCGATGATCAGCACCTTCAGCGGCACGAACCAGGCGACGATCGCGGACCCCAGCCCGGCGACCAGCGTGGCCAGGACGGGTGTGCGCAGCCGGGGGTGGACGCGGGCCAGCGGGTCGCCGACGGCGTCCGGCCACGAACGGTCGCGTGCTGACGCGAACAGCAGCCGCCCGGCCTGCAGCATGATCGCGATCACCGCGTTGAAGATCGCCAGCGCGATGCCGAGGCTCACCAGGACGTTCACCACGCGCCCGCCGCGGGCCAGCAGGAAGTAGTTCATCGGCGTGGGCGAGGCCAGCAGCCGGGGCAGGCTGGGCGTGCCGAGCAGCACGAACACCAGCGGGATCAGCTCCGCGGCCACGGTCACCGCCAGCGAGACCATGATCGCCTTGCCGATCATGCGGGTGGCGCGGCGCGTCTCCTCGGAGAAGTACACCGCCGTGCCGTAGCCGTTGTACGCGAACAGCGCCGTCGCGGTGAACGACGACACCAGCCCCCACGACACGGCCGTCAGCACGCCGCCGTGCCCGGACGTCTGCGGCGTCCACAGCGTGGACACCGGCTGCGAGATATGCGTCAGGCCGAGGACCGCCAGTACGGCCACCGCGATCAGCTCGATGGCCAGGAAGATCCCGGTGACCCAGGCGTTCGTGCGGATGTTCAGGATCGCGATCACCGTCGTGACCAGCAGGACGACCACGCCCACGGCCTTGCCGGACAGCGCCGGCCACGCGACGCCGAGGTAGTCGCCGGTGCCGAGGGCGATCACGCCGAGGATGAGGACCGTGCCGATCAGCGTCAGCGTGAACAGCGCGAACCCGGTCGCGCGGCCGAGGGTGCGCGCCGCGAACGCGTACTCGCCGCCGGTCACCGGGAACGCGCTCGCCAGCTCCGAGTAGCAGTACGCCATGAAGATCCCGGCGATCGCGGCCACCGCGAAGGCCAGCGCGGACGCGCCGCCGATGCCCGCGATCACCGCGGGGACGATGATGAACACGCTGGACGCCGGCGTCACCGAGGACAGCGTGATCATGACGTTCTCGCGCAGCGTCAGCGACCGGGCGAGGTCCTGCGCGTACGCGGTGGGCTCATGGGCGGAGGCTGCGGACAGACGCTCGGACATGGCGCCCCCCTTACGGGTTCTTTGGCACCACAGACAAAACGAGTGCCGCGTACCTGTCAAGGCCACAGTCTTGGTCCTTGCGTTATTCGGCGTACGCGTCAAACATTGGGGGCATGGCGCGCCCACGGAACCAGGTCGCCAGGCGGCGGCAGATGGTGCACGCCGCCACCGAGGCCATCGGCAGGCGCGGCCTCCCGCAGCTCCGCGTCGCCGACATCGCCGACGCGGCCGGGGTGGCGCGCGGCTCCGTCCACTACTACTTCCGCGACCTCACCGACCTGCTCCAGCAGGTCTACAAGGCGGCCGGCGACCGGTTCTTCGCCGAGCGCGTCACCGCCGCCGCCGAGATCGAGGACGCGCGCGACAAGCTGGTCGCCTCCGCGCGCCGCGGCCTGCCCGACGGCCCGGAGGACGAGCTCGCCGTGGTGCTGTACGAGTTCGCGTCGGCGGCGCGCGGCGAGCCCGTCTACGCGGCGCTCGCGCAGAGCCTGTACGACCGGCAGGTCGCGATGTACGCCGGGATCTTCGAGGTGGGGCGGGCGCAGGGGCACTTCGCGCTCGCCGAGCCGCTGCTCGACACCGCCGCGAACATGGTCGCGCTCGAGGACGCGTACGGGCTGCACATCGTGGCGCGCAACCCGTCGCTGCCGCCGGAGCGCGCGCTGGACCTGCTGCTCAGCTTCGCCCGCGCGGCCACCGGCTGCGCCGGCCTCACCCCCGACCGTGCGACCGGAGGCACCGAGTGAGCCACATTCGCGCCCGCGACCTGGGCATTCCGCTCGACGGCACCCCCGGGCGGTGGAACGCGCTCACCGACGTGCCGGGCGTGGAGGTCGGCTACACGACGCTGGTCGACGCGGGCGCCGGGGTCCGTACGGGCGTGACCGCGATCCTGCCGCGCGGGCACGCCGGCGTGGGCACCGCGTGCGCGGCCGGCTGGCACTCGATGAACGGCAACGGCGAGATGACCGGCACGACGTGGATCAGCGAGAGCGGCGCGCTTGACATGCCGGTCGCGATCACCAACACCCACGCGGTGGGCACCGTGCACCGCGGGGTCATCGACTGGGTGGTGCGCGCCCATCCCGCGCTCGCGGAGCGGTGGCTGCTGCCCGTGGTGGCGGAGACGTGGGACGGGCGGCTGAACGACATCAACGGCGACCACGTCCGGCCCGCCCACGCCGGCGCCGCGCTGGACGCCGCAGCGTCGGGGCCGGTCGCCGAGGGCTCGGTGGGCGGCGGCACCGGCATGGTCTGCTACGGCTTCAAGGGCGGCTCGGGCACGTCGTCGCGCACGGTCCCGTACGGCACGTCCGCGTACACGGTGGGCGCCTTCGCGCAGGCCAACTTCGGGTCGCGCCCGGAGCTGGTGATCGCGGGCGTACCGGCGGGACGCGAACTCGCGCCCGCGCCCGCGGACGGCACTGCGCCGGGCGGGGCCGGGTCCGTGATCGTGGTGGTGGGGACGGACGCGCCGCTGCTGTCCGGGCAGTGCGCCGCGCTGGCCCGGCGCGTGCCGATCGGCCTGGCCCGTACGGGCACCAGCGGGAGCCACTTCTCCGGCGACATCTTCCTGGCGTTCTCCACCGCGAACCCGGGCGCGCTCACCGCCGGGTTCCCCGAGGGCGCGGCGACGGACGACGACTACGAGACGCTCCGGTTCGTCCCGTGGCGGCGCATGGACCCGTTCTCCGCGGCGGTCGCCGAGGCCGTCGAGGAGTCCGTCCTGAACGCCCTCGTCGCGGCCACGGACACCACCGACCTCCATGGCAACCCGGTCCCCGCCCTGCCGCACACGGCCGTACGCGACCTGCTGGCCGCGCGCGGCGTCCACTGACGCGGCGAGGAGCGGCGGCGGTGGCCAAGGCGGTGCCCGCGTCCGGGGTCTACAACTGGCTGGTCACCGATGACGACTCCGGGAACAAGCTGGTGATGGTCAGCGCGGTCTTCGCGACCACCGGCGGGAACGACCAGGAGGTTCCGGGGGTGCCGGACGTCAGCAGTTGCCCCTATCCGTGGTGAGCGGACCTAACTGACCAGCGCCGTGGTGACCCGGGTGTCGCCGGCGTGCCGCCCGGCCGCCACGGTGTACGGGCCGGGGACCTGCCGCCAGCCGTGTTCCGCCCACACCTCGACGGCGCGGCGCGGCAGCGGGACGTCCACCTCGACGGTCTCGCCCGGCTGGGCCTCGACGCCGGCGAACCCGGCCAGCCACCGCGCGGCGCGGCGCGGCCCGCCGGGCGCCCCGGCGGACAGGTACACCTGTACGACCTCGCGGCCGGCGCGGTCACCGCTGTTGCTCAGCCGCACGCGGGCCGTCCCCAGGCTGTGCACGGCGTGCTGAGGCTCCGGCGGCAGCACCTCGACGGACTCGTACGCCCAGGTCGTGTACCCCAGGCCGTGGCCGAACCAGTACGCCGGCGGGGTGGCCGTGCCGAGCCAACCCCGGTAGCCGATCAGCACACCCTCGGAGTACCGCAGCTCCCCGTCGGTGGGCGTGACGTCAAGGACCGGCGCGTCCTTCTCCTCGGCCGGCCACGTGGTGGGCAGCCGCCCGGTCGGCTCGGACAGTCCGACCAGGACGTCCGCGATCGCCGCGCCGCCCTGCTGGCCGGGGAACCAGGCCAGCAGCGCCGCCGCGACGTCATCGCGCCACGGCATCAGCACCGGCGACCCGGCGTTCACCACGACCACGGTCCGCGGGTTCGCGGCGGCGACCCGGGCGACCAGTTCGTCCTGGCGGCCCGGCAGCCGCAGCGACGCCCGGTCCACCCCCTCGGACTCGACCTCCTCGGTCGTGGCCACCACCACGACCGCGACGTCCGCCTCGGCGGCGGCGCGTACGGCCTCGGCGATCAGCGTGTCCGCGTCCGCGAGCGGCTCCCGGTGGCCGAGCGTGAACGACACCGCGGGCAGGGGCGTACGTTCGCCGCCGGGCTCGTACCGCAGCACCACGTCGACCGGCCGCCCCGCCTCCAGCTCCACGCCCACCCGGTGCTCCGGCGGCGCGATCAGCGTCTCCAGCACGCCCGTGCCCTCGGGGCGCAGCGGCCCGTCGAACACGACCTCGCCGCCCACCCGCAGCGTGAACCGGCCCGCCCCGCGTACGCCGAACGCGTGCGCGCCGCCGGCCTCGGGCGTGAACGCGCCGGTGATCTCCACGGCGGCGATGTCGCGCATGCGCAGCCCGTCCGGCAGCCCGCCCAGCCAGCGCGCCGTGCCGTCGGGCAGCGGCACCTCGGTGAGCACGCCGCCGGACGCGGACCGGAACACCGCCCGCAGCGTGAACGCCGCACCCGCCGGGGGGAGGATGACCGCCGGGTCGGCGCCCACCGTGTACGTCAGCTCCGTGGCGTCGCCGAGCACGGCGCGCAGCCCGTCGAGCGGCGACACCAGCACCGACGGGAACACCTGCGCGCTCCCGCCGCCGCCCGTACGGGGCTGCGCGGCGGCCGCGCCGATCAGCGCCACCCGGCGCACGTCGTCCGCGATCGGGAGCGTGCCGTCATTGCGGACGCACACGATCGACCGCGCGGCGACCTCCCGCGTGACGTCGTCCTCGTCCAGCAGCGGCGGCCAGTCGCCGGGCGCCACCATGACCGGCGCGCCGTCCAGCGCGCCCACCCGCGCGGCGAGCCGCAGCACCCGCCTGGCCATCTCGTCCACGACCCGTTCCGGCACCTCGCCGGAGCGTACGGCCCCGGCCAGGCGCTTGCCGTAGACGGTGCGCGGGCCGGGCATCGCGATGTCGGTGCCGCCGAGCGCGGCGCGCACCGTGTCGCGCGCGGCCGTCCAGTCGGAGACCACCGCGCCGTCGAACCCCCACTCCTCGGCGAGCACGCCGCGCAGCAGCGGCGCGTTCTCCGTCATGGAGAACCCGTTGACCCCGTTGTACGCGGCCATCACCGCCCACGGGCGCGCGTCCGCGACGATCGCCTCGAACGGCGCCAGGTAGATCTCGCGCAGCGTCCGCTCGTCCGCGACCACGTTCACGGTGTGCCGGTCGGTCTCGGAGTCGTTGGCCACGAAGTGCTTCACGGTGGCCGCGACCCCGCCGTCCTGGACGCCCTGGACGTACGCCGTGCCGATCTCGGCGGTCAGCAGCGGGTCCTCGGAGTAGCACTCGAAGTGGCGGCCGCCGCGCGGGCTGCGGTGCAGGTTCACCGTCGGCGCCAGCAGGACGTGCACGCCCTTGCGCCGCGCCTCCTGCGCCAGCAGGTTGCCCGCGCGCCGCGCGAGCTCCGGGTCCCAGGTGGCGGCCAGCGCCGTCGGGCTCGGGAGCTGCGCGGACGGGTCGCCGCGCCCCCACGTCCTGCCGCGTACGCCCACCGGCCCGTCCGACATCAGCACCGCGCGCAGGCCCACGCGGGGCAGCGCGGGCAGCGCCCACATGTCGGCGCCCGCGACGATCGCGGTCTTCTCGTCGAGGTCGAGCTCCGCGAGCGCCGCGCCGACCACACGCTCGCGCGCGTCGTGATCGGGGTCGGGTCCGGTCGGCTGTGTCATGCGTCCCCCACAGAACGTGTGCCGTGGAACGGGTTCTACCTACCCGGGCCCGGGTGGTCCGATCCGGCCGGTGTCCAATGGTCTGGTGGCCGGACACGGCCCGTGGACATCCTGGCGTACGGGCGAAGGAGGGGACACGCGTGGACCTCAGGTACTGGCTCGAGCGCGCGGTGACCGCCGTCGAGCGCTGGCAGGAGACGTACGGCCCGTACGACCCGCACCCGGCGCTGCGGGTGGACGACGACGCGTTCGCGGCCGCGTTCGCCGCGCTGACCGAGCGGCTCACCGACAACTACCCGTTCTTCCACCCGCGCTACGCCGGGCAGATGCTGAAGCCGCCGCACCCGGCCGCGGTCGTCGGCTACGTCGCGGCCATGCTGGTCAACCCCAACAACCACGCGCTCGACGGCGGCCCGGCGACGGCCGCGATGGAGAAGTCCGCCGTCGCGCGGCTCGCGGACATGTTCGGGTTCGCCCGCCACCTCGGCCACCTGACCAGCTCCGGCACGATCGCGAACCTGGAGGCGCTGTTCGTCGCCCGGGAGTCCCACCCCGGCAGGGGCGTCGCGTACAGCACGGAGAGCCACTACACGCACGCGCGGATGTGCCACGTGCTCGGCGTCGAGGGCCATCCGGTGGCCGTGGACGACCGGGGGCGCATGGACGTCGGGGCGCTCGACGCGCTGCTGGCCACCGGGCGGGTCGGCACGGTCGTCGTCACGACGGGCACCACCGGGCTCGGCGCCGTCGACCCGGTGCACGAGGTGCTGCCGGTCGCCCGGCGCCACGGCGTACGGGTGCACGTGGACGCGGCGTACGGCGGGTTCTTCACGCTGGTCGCCGGTACGGAGGGCATCGCCGCCGAGCCGTGGGCGGCCATCGCGGGATGCGACTCCGTGGTGGTGGACCCGCACAAGCACGGGCTCCAGCCGTACGGCTGCGGCGCCGTGCTGTTCGCCGACCCCGCGGTGGGCCGCTTCTACGCGCACGACTCGCCGTACACGTACTTCACGTCCGACGAGCTGCACCTCGGGGAGATCAGCCTGGAGTGCTCGCGCGCCGGTGCGTCCGCGGCGGCGCTGTGGCTGACGTTCGAGCTGCTGCCGCCCACCGGCGACGGCCTCGGGCAGGTGCTGGCCGCCGGGCGCCGCGCCGCCGTGGCGTTCGCGTCGGGCGTGGAGGGGTCGGCCGCCCTGGAGCTCTACCAGCCGCCCGAGCTGGACATCGTGGCGTACTTCCCGGCGCGCGGCGCGTACTCCGAGATCGACGCGGCCAGCGAGAAGATCCTCGCGGACGGGATGGCCGCCGTCGACGACCCGGTCTTCCTCAGTACGTTGCGCGTCACTGCCGCCGACTTCACCCGCCGCCACCCGGGGATCCGCGCGGACACCGACGGCGCCCACATCCTCCGCAGCGTCCTCATGCGGCCGGAACAGGAGCCGTACGCGCCGCACCTGCTGGCCCGTCTCGAATCGCTGGCGGGCTAAGGCTCTCCCGTGCCGGGCCGGGGCATTGGCCGGGCCGGCAGTGGCCGGGACGGCTCGTGGGTGGGTTGCGGTCACGGTGCGCTGCCGGATGTGGCAGAATCCCGTGCCATGATCACCACGCGTACCTCGTGCCCGACCCCGTTCCGGGTCTGTGGCGCGTGCGCGTGTTGTCGCCGCTGACGCCCCGGTCCCGCCCGG
>DASXYG010000083.1:0-49550 GCA_036502625.1 Streptosporangiaceae bacterium | reverse complement strand
GGAGGGCTGGCAGTGGGCGATCAATCCGCATGAGGACGTGGAGGCCACGCTGCGCGCCGCCGCCGACCACGGCCACCCGGACGGCGACTCCGTACGCGGCACCTACTCCGAGTCGCGGAAGGTGCTCGACGATCTGGGCGCGCTCGGCGTGTCCTATGACGACGTCGTCAAGGTCCTCGAAGATGAGGGCGTGGAGAAGTTCGAGACGTCGTGGAACGAACTGCTGGGATCCGTCGAGGCGGAGCTGCGCGCGAAGGGCGGCGGCCGGTGAGCGCGCTCGAGTCCTCCGCCGCGGGGGTGTCCGTACGGGTGGACGGCCCAGCGGCGGAGGCCGCCGCGGCCGCGGCCAAGGCGCTGACCGACGACGGCGTCCCGGCCAAGCTCGCCGCCGGCGACCCCACCCTGTGGGGCCCGGACGCGCAGGCGGAGGCGGAGATCCGGCTGGGCTGGCTGAACCTGCCGCGCTCCTCGCGGGAACTGCTGCCGCAGCTCGACGCCCTGGTGGCGCGGGTGCGCGACGCCGGGCTCGACCACGTCGTGCTGGCCGGCATGGGCGGGTCGTCGCTGGCGCCCGAGGTGATCACGGCGACCGCGGGCGTCGACCTCACCGTGCTCGACACCACCGACGCCGAGCAGGTGCGCCGGGCGCTGAAGGACCGCCCGCTGCGCACCGTCCTCGTCGTGTCGAGCAAGAGCGGCGGCACCGTCGAGACCGACAGCCACCGGCGCATCTACGAACAGGCCTTCCGCGAGGTCGGCCTGTCCGACGACGACATCGCGCGGCGCATCGTCGCGGTCACCGACCCGGGCTCGCCGCTGGACACCATCGCGCGCGAGGCCGGCTACGAGGTCGTGCTCGCCGACCCGAACGTCGGCGGCCGCTACAGCGCGCTGACCGCGTTCGGCCTGGTGCCGTCCGCGCTGGCCGGGGTGAACGTGGCCGCGCTGCTCGACGACGCGGCCGCGGTCGCGCCGTCCCTGGCCGCGGGCACCGCCGCGAACCCGGCGCTGCTGCTCGGCGCCGCGCTCGGCGGCTACGCCGTCGACGCCGGCCACGACAAGATCCTCATCGCCGACGCAGGCTCCGGCATCAGCGGCTTCGGCGACTGGGCGGAGCAGCTCATCGCGGAGTCCACCGGCAAGCAGGGCCGCGGGCTGCTGCCCGTCGTCGTGGAAAGCCCGATGGCCGACGGCTTCCGCGCCGCGCCCGACGCCCACCGCGTGACCCTGGGTGGCGACGGCACGGCGACCGACACCGTGGTGTCCGGTCCGCTCGGCGCGCAGTTCCTCGTCTGGGAGTACGCCACGGCGGTCGCCGGGCGGCTGCTCGGCATCGACCCGTTCGACCAGCCGAACGTCCAGGAGTCCAAGGACAACACGACGAAGCTGCTCGCCTCCGCCGGCGACGGCCCGCTGACCACCGACGAACCGGTGCTCACCGACGGCGACGTCGAGGTGTACGGCCCGCCGGAGCTGCTGTCCGGCGCCGGCGACCTCGGCGGCGTCATCGACGCCCTGCTCGCCGCGATCCCCGACTCCGGCTACCTCGCGGTCATGGCGTACCTCGACCGCATCGGCGAGCCCGAGGCCGCGCGGCTGCGGGAGATCCTCGCCGCCCGCACCGTCCACCCCGTCACGTTCGGCTGGGGCCCGCGCTTCCTGCACTCCACCGGCCAGTACCACAAGGGCGGCCCGCAGCGCGGCGTGTTCCTCCAGGTCACCGGCGCCGTGCCGGACGACCTCCAGGTGCCCGGACGCCCGTACACCCTGGGCCGTCTCCAGACGGCGCAGGCGCTGGGCGACATGGGCGCGCTGAGCGGCCGCAACCGCCCGACCGTCCGCCTGCACCTACGGGACCGCGCGCGTGGTCTTGCCCAGGTCCTGACCGCCGCACGATGAGAGGCTGACCATGGCCCATCCGATATCCGAGATCGAGGTCGCGGCGGCCAACCCGCTGCGCGATCCGCGCGACCGGCGGCTGCCCCGCGTCGCCGGCCCGTGCGTGCTCGTGCTGTTCGGCGTCACCGGCGACCTCGCCCGCAAGAAGCTGCTCCCGGCCATCTACGACCTGGCCAACCGGGGGCTGCTGCCGCCCGGGTTCGGCCTCGTCGGGTTCGCCCGCCGCGACTGGGCGGACGAGGACTTCGCGCAGGTCGCGCACGACGCCGTGAAGGCCCACTCGCGGACACCGTTCCGCGAGGACGTCTGGAACCAGCTCATGGACGGCATGCGGTTCGTGCCGGGCGAGTTCGGCGACGACGCGTCCTTCGAGCGGCTCGCCGCGACCGTCAAGGAGCTGGACAAGAACCGCGGCACCGGCGGCAACTACGCCTTCTACCTCTCGGTGCCGCCGAAGTTCTTCCCCGGCGTCGTGGAGCAGCTCAAGACCTCCGGGCTGTCCAACCCGCAGGAGGGGAGCTGGCGCCGGGTCGTCATCGAGAAGCCGTTCGGCCACGACCTGGAGAGCGCGCGCGAGCTGAACGACGTCGTCCACGAGGTGTTCCCCGAGGAGTCGATCTTCCGGATCGACCACTACCTCGGCAAGGAGACCGTCCAGAACATCATGGCGCTGCGGTTCGCCAACGAGCTGTTCGAGCCGCTGTGGAACCGCAACTACGTCGACCACGTGCAGATCACCATGGCCGAGGACATCGGCATCGGCGGCCGCGCGGGCTACTACGACGGCATCGGCGCGGCCCGCGACGTCATCCAGAACCACCTGCTGCAGCTCCTGGCGCTGACCGCCATGGAGGAGCCGGTGTCGTTCGACGCCAGCTCGCTGCGCGCCGAGAAGTCCAAGATCCTCTCCGCCGTGAAGCTGCCGGACGACCTGGGCGTGGGCAGCGCGCGCGGCCAGTACGCCGGCGGCTGGCAGGGCGGCGAGAAGGTCAAGGGCTACCTCGACGAGGACGGCATCCCGAAGAACTCCGTCACCGACACGTACGCCGCCGTCAAGCTCGAGGTCGACACCCGCCGCTGGGCGGGCGTGCCGTTCTACCTGCGCACCGGCAAGCGGCTCGGCCGCCGGGTGACGGAGGTGGCGCTGGTGTTCCAGCGCGCGCCGCACCTGCCGTTCCAGCAGACCGACACCCAGGAGCTCGGGCAGAACGCCCTGGTCATCCGGGTGCAGCCGGACGAAGGCGTGACCGTGCGGTTCGGCGCGAAGGTGCCCGGCACGTCCATGGAGGTGCGCGACGTCAACATGGACTTCGCGTACGGCGAGTCGTTCACCGAGGACAGCCCGGAGGCCTACGAACGGCTCCTGCTCGACGTCCTCATCGGCGATCCGCCGCTGTTCCCCCGGCAGGACGAGGTCGAGCTGTCGTGGCGGATCCTCGACCCGTTCGAGGACTACTGGGAGTCCCACGGCCGCCCCGAGGCGTACCGCGCGGGCACGTGGGGCCCGCCGTCGGCCGACGAGCTCATGGCCCGCGACGGACGCACCTGGCGACGGCTGTAGAAGGGCCACTGATGACGATTCATCTCACCGACACGACCACGTCGAAGATCGACGCCACGCTGACGCAGGCGCGGCACCGGCTCGGCGGGCCCGCCGTCGGCATGGTGCTCACCTTGATGATCATCACGGACGAGGCCGAGCAGTACGACGCCGTGCGCGCCGCCGAGCAGGCCGCGCGCGAGCACCCGAGCCGCGTGCTCGTGGTGATCGCCCGCGACGGCAAGGCCGAGCCGCGGCTGGACGCCGAGCTGCGCATCGGCGAGTCCGGCCCCGGCGAGACGCTGCTGCTGCGGCTGTACGGCGACCTCGGCAAGCACGCCGACTCCGTCGTCACGCCGCTGCTGCTCAGCGACACCCCGGTGGTGGCGTGGTGGACCGGGCCCGGCCCGGAGACGCCCGGCCGCGACCCGCTCGGTAAGGTCGCCGCCCGGCGCATCACCGACATCGCCGCGTCCCGCACCCCGGTGACGAAGCTGGCCGGGCGCGCCGAGGCGTACCGTCCGGGCGACACCGACTTCGCCTGGACCCGCCTCACCCCGTGGCGCACCCTGCTCGCCGCCACCCTCGACCAGCCGTACGCCGAGATCACCGGCGGCGCGGTCGGCGCCGCGAAGGACAACGCCAGCGGCGACCTCCTGGCCGCGTGGCTGGGCTCGCGCCTCGGCGTGCCGATGACCCGCGAGGTCACCGACGGCCCCGGCGTGACCGACGTACGGCTGCGCACCGAGGACGGCGAGATCGGCCTGTCCCGCACGGACGGCCGGGTGGCCACGCTGTCGCGGCCCGGCGACCCGGACCGTACGGTCGCGCTGCACCGCAGGTCCACCAGCGAGCTGCTGGCCGAGGAGCTGCGCCGCCTCGACCCCGACGAGATCTACGCCGAGTCCCTGGTCGCGATGCACGACCAGGAAGAGGTGACCGCGTGAACCCGGGCGCGACGCCGACCGTCATCGCCCACCGCGACGAGAGCCTGCTGGCGAAGGCGGTGGCGGCGCGCCTGGTCACCCGGCTCGTGGACGTCCAGGCGGCGCGCGGCGGCGCGTCGGTGGTGCTGACCGGCGGCGGCATCGGCACCCGTGTGCTGGCGCAGATGGCCGCCGCGCCGGCGCGCGACGCCGTCGACTGGCGCCGGCTGGACATCTGGTGGGGCGACGAGCGCTACGTGCCCGACGGCGACCCCGAGCGCAACGAGACGGCCGCCCGCGCGGCGCTGCTGGACCACGTGAGCGTCGACCGGTCGCGCATCCACGCGATGCCCGCGTCCGACGGCCCGGACACCGGACCCGAGGGCGCCGCGGAGCGCTACGCCCGCGAGCTGCGCGCCGCCGCCCGCCCGGAGGACCACGGCCCGGTGCCGTCGTTCGACGTGCTGATGCTGGGCATCGGCCCGGACGCGCACGTGGCGTCGCTGTTCCCGGGGATGCCCGCGCTGTACGAGGAGGACCGCTCGGTCGTGGCCGTGCGGGGCGCACCGAAGCCGCCGCCCACGCGCCTGTCGCTGACGTTCCCGGCGATCCGCGCGGCCCGCGAGGTGTGGATCATCGCGTCCGGCGAGGGCAAGGCCGCGGCCGTGCGCATGGCGCTGTCGGACGAGGCCGGCACGTTCCAGGTGCCCGCCGCGGGCGCGCGCGGGCGCCAGTCGACGCTGTTCCTCATCGACCGCGCCGCGGCCGCCCAGCTACCGCCCGGCATGACGGAGGGGCGCCGCATCTAGGCGGGTGCCCTAGTCGGTGGCGTAGTCGTAGGCCTCGGTGAGCCACGCGCGCAGCGGGTCGTCCACGTCGTCCGGGGTGTACAGCCGGATGTCGTGGAAGACCCGGTCGCCCGCGCCGTCCATCACCCGCGAGACGCGCGGGTCGTCGAGGCGGCGCGGGAGCGCGAGGAACAGCGACAGCCAGCGCACCCGGGGCCGCAGCTCGGCGATCTTCCGGTCGGACTTCAGGAACACGCCCACCCGCACGGCGTCGTCGTGCACGGGGCCGAGGGACGTCAGGTACGCGACGACCGCGTCGTAGATCTCGCGCTGCACGGGCGGGCGCCCGGCGAAGGTCTCCTCGACCGTGCAGCCGGGGACGCAGAAGTGGGACTGGCGGGCGCGGGCGAACTCCCGGTCGCACGCGGGGCAGGTCCAGCGTGGCATGAGGCGATCGTAGTCGGGCGGGGAATTAGCCGCCCGATATCGCCGCGATAAGCGTCGGTAAAGGCGCCCGCACGCGGCGGATCACCGGGTCCGCGCATGGGCGGCCGCGACCGGGGAAATCGCCGCGCATTCCGGGTTAACGCGCCATGACCTGCCCGTACGTACGGGAAATCGCGCGTACGGATGGCCGGAGAATCCGGGCAGGATGGATTCATGGCGACCATCAGAGAAATGTTCGACCGGAATTCGGCGGCGCGGTTCGCGGCGCCGGCCGCGCTCGGTGCGGCGGCCGTGCTGGCGCTCGGCGCCTGCGGCGGCGGCACCTCCCCCACGGCGTCCGCCTCGGCGGCGCGGACCCCCGCGGGCCCGGCGTCGAGCGGCCCGGGCGCGCGTACGCCGCAGGCGGAGATGCGGGCGCCGGCGACGCTGGAGAAGGCCGGCGCCACCGCCGCCGGGCGGGTGCCGGGCGGCACGCTCGTGTCGATCGAGCTGGAGGAGAACGGCACCGTCTGGGAGACGGAGGTCGTCGCGGCGGACGGCACCGAGCACGCGATCGACGTGCACACCCGGGACGGCTCCGTCGGCGCGTCGCACGTGAAGCGGGAGTCCGCCGCGAAGCACGCGGAGCACCGGCAGCGGGTGCGGGCCGCGAAGATCGACTACCGCGCCGCCGCGGCGAAGGCGCGCGCGGCCGTGCGCGACGGGAAGATCACCGAGCTGAACCTCGACGACCACCGCGGCACGACGGTCTGGGAGAGCGACGTCACCGACACCTCGGGTACGAAGCACGAGGTGAGGATCGACGCGGCGTCGGGGGCGCTGCTGGCGAACCGTACGGCGTCCGGCGACGACGACTGACGGGGCCGGACATGCCGATCGCGTGGGTGCGGCACGCACGGGGGCTTCCCCGGATGCGCGGCACCCACGCGATGGACGCGGGGGCGGGCCGCCCGGTCAGCCCCGGAGGGACTCGAAGGCGGCGCGCTCCTCGCGGAGCTTGGCCAGGGCCTCGGTGAGGATGGCCTCGCCGTCGGTGTCGTTACGGCGCTCCTTGACGTACGCGAGGTGCGTCTTGTAGGGCTCGGTGCGCGGCGCGGCGGGCGGGTTGTCCCGGTCCTGGCCGGCGGGGAAGCCGCAGCGCGGGCAGTCCCACGTCTCGGGGACGGCCGCGTCGCTGGCGAAACTCGGCCGGACCTCGTGCATGTTCGCGCACCAGAACGACACGTCTACGCGCGGCGCGGAGTCTCCGCGCTCGGCCTCTCCCATGGGGCCCGCACCGACGCGGCTCCCCCGGATGGCGCTTCCACTACCCACGAACTCACTCCTCGCTTTCGATCCTCGGCCTCACCGCGAGCGGGAGGCTCCCCCACCCGGAACGCGCCGCTCGTCACTTCATGAGCAGGCCGAGGGCCACGATGCACACGAACCAGAGGATGCCCGTGCCGATGGTGAGCCGGTCGAGGTTGCGCTCCACGACCGACGACCCGCCGAGCGACGAGGTGACGCCGCCGCCGAACAGGTCGGACAGACCACCGCCCTTGCCCTTGTGGAGCAGCACGAGCAGCACCATGAGCGCGCTCGCGACGATCAGGACGATCGAGGTTCCGATGATCACTGCTTTGCCTCACTCCGCACACGGACCCCCACCGTCGTCTGGGGGTTCGTCTAGATTTTAGGACGCCGTCTCGCGATACCTGCAGATCTTCACGAATTCACCCGCATCGAGACTCGCGCCGCCTACCAGGGCACCGTCGACGTCGGGCTGCACCATGATCCCAGCGATGTTATCCGACTTGACCGACCCTCCGTACAGGATACGCACGGCTGACGCCACATCGGGGCCGTCCGCGGCGGGATACAGCTCCACGAGCCGGTTCCGGACGGCCGCGCAGACCTCCTGCGCGTCGTCCGGGGTGGCGACCTCGCCGGTGCCGATCGCCCACACGGGTTCGTACGCGACGACCGCGCGCTGGGCCTGGTCGGCGGGGATGCCGTCGAACGCGCCGGTGATCTGCCCCAGGCAGTGCGCCACCTGGCCGCCGGCCTTCCGGACCTCCAGGCCCTCGCCGACGCAGATCAGCGGCACGACGTCGTTGGCGTACGCCTGCTTCGCCTTGGCGTTGACCACGGCGTCGTCCTCGTGATGATATTCACGCCGCTCGGAGTGGCCGACGAGGGTGTAGGCGCAGCCGAGCTTCGCCAGCATCGCGGCGGACACCTCGCCGGTGTAGGCGCCCTTGGGGTGGGAGGAGACGTCCTGCGCGCCGTACGCGATCCGCAGCTTGTCCGCCCCGACGAGGGTCTGGACGCTGCGCAGCGCGATGAACGGCGGCAGCACGGCCACCTCGGTCGCGGCGAAGTCCTCCTCGTTGAGGGTGAACGCCAGCTTCTGCACCAGCGCGATCGCCTCGAGGTGGTTGTTGTTCATCTTCCAGTTGCCGGCGATGAGCGGCATCCGGCCCTCGGGGCGCTTCGGCCCGTTCTTCTTCAGCAGCGCCATCAGGACTCCCCGTCTTCGAGGGCGGCGAGGCCGGGAAGCGTCTTGCCCTCGAGGAACTCCAGGCTGGCGCCGCCGCCGGTGGAGATGTGGGAGAAGCCGTCCTCCGGGAGGCCGAGCGCGCGGACGGCGGCCGCGGAGTCGCCGCCGCCGACGACCGTGAACGCCTCGCTGTCCACCAGGGCCTGCGCGACCGCGCGGGTGCCCTCGGCGAACGCGGGGAACTCGAACACGCCCATCGGGCCGTTCCAGAAGGCCGTACGGGCGTCGGCGATCTTGGACGCGAACAGCTCGCGGCTGCGCGGCCCGATGTCCAGCCCCATGCGGTCGGCGGGGATGGCCGTGGCGTCGACCGTGGCGTACGGCGAGTCGGCGGCGAACTTCTCGGCGGCGAGGATGTCGACCGGGAGGACGATCTCGACGCCGCGCGCCCGCGCGTCGGCGAGGAAGCCGCGCACGCGGTCGAGCTGGTCGGCCTCCAGCAGCGAGCCGCCCACCTCGTGGCCCTGGGCCTTGAGGAAGGTGTACGCCATGCCGCCGCCGATGACCAGGCGGTCGACGGTGGTGAGCAGGTTGGCGATCACGCCGAGCTTGTCCGACACCTTGGCGCCGCCGAGCACCACGACGTACGGGCGTGACGGGTTCGCGGTGAGCGCGCGCAGGACGTCGGTCTCGGCCTTGACCAGCCCGCCCGCGGCGTGCGGCAGGAGGGCGGGGACGTCGTAGACCGAGGCGTGCTTGCGGTGGACGGCGCCGAAGCCGTCGCCGACGTAGAGCTCGGCGAGGGCGGCGAGCTCGCGGGCGAACGCGCCGCGCTCGGCGTCGTCCTTGCTGGTCTCCCCCGGGTTGAACCGGAGGTTCTCCAGCAGGACGACGTCGCCGTCGGCGAGGCCGGAGACGGCGTCGCGCGCGCTGTCGCCGACGGTGTCACCGGCGAAGGCGACCGGGCGGCCGAGCAGCTCCGACAGCCGCCCGGCGACCGGGGCCAGGGAGTACGCCGGGTCGGGCGCCCCCTTGGGCCGGCCGAGGTGGGCGCACACGATCACCCGCGCGCCGCGCTCGGCCAGCCGGCGGATCGTGGGCACGCTGGCCCGGATCCGCCCGTCGTCGGTGATGCGCGAGCCGTCCAGGGGGACGTTCAGGTCCGCGCGGACCAGCACCCGCCGGCCCGCGACGTCCAGATCGTCGATGGTCCGCAATTGTTGCCCTTCGGTGGTCGCTGGTACGCGTGCTACAGGCCGGCGCCGACGAGGCGGACGAGGTCGGCGATCCGGTTGGAGTAGCCCCACTCGTTGTCGTACCAGCCGACGACCTTGACCTGGTCGCCGATGACCTTGGTCAGGCCGGAGTCGAAGACGCAGGACGCCGGGTCGCCGACGATGTCGGAGGAGACCAGCGGCTCGTCGCTGTAGGTGAGGTAGCCCTTCAGCGCGCCCTCGGCGGCTGCCTTGTACGCGGCGTTGACCTCGTCGGCCGACGGGGTGGCGCGCAGGGTGGCGGTGAGGTCGGTGGCGGAGCCGTCCGGCACGGGGACGCGCATGGCGTAGCCGTCGAGTTTGCCGTTGAGCTCGGGCAGCACCGCGCCGATGGCCGCGGCGGCGCCGGAGGACGTCGGCACGATGTTGACCGCGGCCGCGCGGGCGCGGCGGAGGTCCTTGTGCGGGCCGTCCTGGAGGTTCTGGTCCTGGGTGTAGGCGTGGATGGTGGTCATCAGGCCGCGCTCGACGCCGAACGCGTCGTTGAGCACCTTCACCAGCGGCGCGAGGCAGTTGGTGGTGCAGGACGCGTTGGAGATCACGTTGTGCTTCGCCGGGTCGTACTGGTCGTCGTTGACGCCGAGCACGACGGTGAGGTCGTCGTTCTTCGCCGGGGCGGAGATGATGACCTTCTTGGCGCCGCCGTCGATGTGCGCCTTCGCCTTGTTGGCGTCGGTGAAGAAGCCGGTGGACTCGACGACGACGTCGACGCCGAGGTCGCCCCAGGGGAGGTTGGCGGGGTCGCGCTCGGCGAAGCCGCGGATCGTCGTGCCGCCGACCTCGATGCCGTCGGAGGTGGCGCGGACGTCCTGGGCGAGGCGGCCCACGACGCTGTCGTTCTTCAGCAGGTGCGCCATGGTCTGCACGTCGCCGAGGTCGTTGAACGCGACGATGTCGATGTCACCGCCGGACGCGTTGGCGGCGCGCCAGAAGTTGCGTCCGATCCGGCCGAAGCCGTTGACGCCTACGCGGATGGTCACGTCATCTCCTCGTGCTCGTACCGGCGCTCCACCGCAACTGCGCTGTCGGAGGTCAGGAGGGCCGGGCATGTCTTGTCGCCTACCGGTTCCGACCCTATCGTCCGCGGGGGACACGCGCGCGCCGGGACGGGCAAATGGTATAGACCAATTTGGCCTGGTACGGCTGCACCCGCGCGCGAACGCGCGTGAAGTGGCACCATCGGCCTGTACGCCCGCGCGCACAGCAAACGGAGACGTCATGTACAGCGCACCGCCCATCCCCGGCCGCGGACTCGGCACGGGCCTGCTCGCCGGGTTCTTCGGCTGGGTCGTGGCGGTCGCGCTGTGCGCCGGCATCGGCGCGTTCGGGCTGCCGTACGAAATGGTGATCCTCGCGTTCGCCATCCCCGTGGGGCTGAGCGCGTGGATCGTGCGGCCGACGTCCTGGGGCGTGCCGGTGCTGTACACGCTGCTGTCCGTGCCCGGCTACTTCATCGCCGACTTCCTGCGCGGCGCCATCACGATCGCCGGCCGCACGCACGGCTCGGTCACGGCCGTCCTGGCCGCGCTGCTGCGCCCGGACCACCTGGGCGACGTCCTGCGGGTCTACGTCGAGGACGGCACGACCCTCGGCCTGTGGGGCGGCGCGCTCGTGCTGGTGTTCCTGCTGGCGATGACGGCCGTGCTGTTCGGCAGGTCGCGCGCGGCGCGCGCCATGTCCGGCGGGCCGCGCCCCGGCTACCCGGCCCCCGGCCCGTACTCCGGGCCCGGCCCGTACGGTCCCGGTCCCGGCGGCGCGTTCCCGCCGCCGGCCGGCATGGCCGGGCCCGCCCCGGCGTACGGCCCGCCGTCCGCGTACGGCCCGGCCGCGCGGCCGGGCCCCGGCTACGGGCCGCCGCCCGGCCCCCCGGTTCCCGCCGGGCCGCCCGGTCCGATGCCGCCGCGGGAGCACGCCCCGCCGCCCCCGCAGACGGGCCCCGGCCCGGGCGGCACCCGCCGCCTCGACCCGGACGAGTTCGACCAGATGCTCTACGAGCAGGAGCAGGAGCGCCGCCGGGCCCGCGGCGAATGACATGGACGGGGTAGCCGGCGCGGCGTTCACTGGTGGTGTCGCCGCCCCGGGGAGGCCCGCATGGATCTGGTCGACGTCGACGCGGCCGAGGTGCACACGTTACGGCAGGAGATCACGACCCGGATCTCCCTGATGAACGCGCTCGTCGCGCTGGAGCTCGCGGCGGTCGGCACCGGCCTGACGCTCATCGGCAGCGCGACGTACGTCCTGGCGGGGCTGGCCGCGATCTCCAGCTTCCTGTGGCTGCTGTGGATGGACCAGTCCATCCAGACGTTCAAGATCGCCGCGTACCTGGCCGTCGACGTGGCGCCCCGCCTGCGGCGGCTGGCCGGGCGGCGGCTGCTGGAGTGGGAGTACTTCGTGCGGATGCTCGACGGCGGGCGCGGCGGCTCGGAGCGCGCGCTGCACCGCGGCGCGGCGTCGCCGGACGGCGGCATCGTGCGGCCGTTCCGCGCCGACTGGTACGCCCCGGTGCTGTTCGGCGCGACACCGCCGATCCTGCTGGCGTCGTACGTCGTGACGGCCGTGCACCGGGACACCGAGGCCGCGCAGGTGGCGCTGGCGTGCGCGGCCGGCGGCCTGCTGTGGGCGTTCGCCGTCTCACGCTTCGCCGACTTCGTGCACAACTCCCGGGTGATCACCCGCGCGATCGTCGCCGCGCGGGCCGACGACCCGCCCGCGGACGTGCCGGGCGCGGTTGTGGCGGAGAACGTGCCGGACACGGGCGTGCCGAAGGGCGTGCCGGGCGCGGTTGTGGCGGACGCCCGCCCCGATGTGCGGGGGGTGTGAGGGCGTCCGCCACGGGGCGTGCGGCTACATCATGTCGGCGGTGAGGTTGGCCTCGGTGCCGGGGATGCCGACGTCGACGGCGCGCTTGTCGGCCATGGCGAGCAGCCGCCGGATGCGGCCGGCGATGGCGTCCTTGGTCAGCGGCGGCTCGGCCATCTGGCCGAGCTCCTCCAGGCTCGCCTGCTTGTGCTCCAGGCGGAGGCGGCCCGCGGCGATCAGGTGCTCCGGCGCGTCGTCGGCGAGGATCTCCATGGCGCGCTCGACGCGCGCGCCCGCGGCCACGGCGGCGCGCGCGGACCTGCGGAGGTTCGCGTCGTCGAAGTTGGCGAGGCGGTTCGCGGTGGCCCGCACCTCGCGGCGCATGCGCCGCTCCTCCCACGCCAGCACGCTGTCGTGCGCGCCGAGGCGGGTCAGCAGCGCGGCGATCGCGTCGCCGTCGCGGACGACGACCCGGTCGACGCCGCGCACCTCGCGGGCCTTCGCGGTGATCTTCAGCCGCCGCGCGCAGCCGACCAGCGCCAGCGCCGCCTCCGGGCCCGGGCAGGTGACCTCGAGCGACATGGACCTGCCCGGCTCGGTGAGCGAGCCGTGCGCCAGGAACGCGCCCCGCCACGCCGACTCCGAGTCGCAGCTCCCGCCCGCGACGACATGCCGGGGCAGACCGCGTACGGGACGGCCCTGGTTGTCGATCAGGCCCGTCTGCCGGGCCAGGCTCTCACCGTCCTTGTAGACCCGCACCACGTAGCGGTTCCCCTTGCGCAGCCCGCTGGGGGCCAGCACCACAAGGTCGGACTCGTGGCCGAACACCTCCGCGATGTCCTTGCGGAGCCGCCGTGCGGCGGCCCCGGAGTCGAGCTCGGCCTCGATCACGATCCGGCCGCTCACAATATGCAGGCCGCCGGCGAACCGCAGCAGCGTGGACACCTCGGCCTTCCTACAGCACGGCTTCAGGATGGTGAGCCTGCTCAACTCGTCCTTCACCACACCGGTCATCGCCATACGTTCGTACTCCCCCTCATCGATCCCCCGTGGGTGCCCCCGCACCCGTCCCGAATATGGCGGCATAGGCGTCCGACAGGCGCGCCGGATCATGCCGGGGCGTTCCATCGTCCATCCCCACGCGTGCGCGCACCAGTTCACCGCCCAGCACCTTCGCGGCCCGTTCCAGCGACCGCTCCGATTCCACCGGTACCGTACTGTCGGCCGAGCCGTCGGCGAGAACCACGTCGACGTGGAGGTCGGGCGCGTGGGCGCGCAGCACCTCCAGGTGCTTCTCCGGGGAGAAGCCGTCGGTCTCCCCCGGCTGCGGAGCCAGGTTGAGCGCGACGATACGCCGCGCGCGGGTCTCCAGCAGCGCACTCGCCAGTTCCGGCACCATGAGGTGCGGCAGGACGCTGGTGAACCACGATCCCGGCCCGAACACCACCCAGTCGGCCTCGCGGATCGCGGTGACCGCCTCCGGGCAGGCCGGCGGGTCGTCCGGGATCAGCGAGATGTCGCGCACCCGGCCCGGTGTCGTCGCGCAGTCGGCCTGGCCGCGCACGGTCGTCACGTCGTACGGGCGGGCCGGGTCGGCGCCCTCGACGTGGGCCAGGATGTCCAGCGGTACGGACGACATGGGCAGCACGCGGCCCTGCGCGCCCAGCAGCCTGCCGACCCAGTCGAGGCCGGTGACCGTGTCGCCGAGGAGGTTCCACAGGCCGACGATCAGCAGGTTGCCCAGGGCGTGGCCGCCGAGCTCGCCGTCGCTGACGAAGCGGTGCTGGACGACGCGGCTCCAGGTGCGGCCCCAGTCGTCGTCGCCGCAGAGGGCGGCGAGCGCCATGCGGAGGTCGCCGGGTGGCAGCACGCCGAACTCCTCGCGCAGCCGGCCGCTGGACCCGCCGTTGTCGGCGACGGTGACGACGGCGGTGAGCCGCTCGGTGACCTGCCGCAGCGCCGTCAGGGACGCGTGCAGGCCGTGCCCCCCGCCGAGCGCCACTACGCGGGGACCCGTACTGGTTGCCGTGGCCGGCTCCTCTCGGATAGCGCGGATAGCACCGCGGTCAGTCGCGCTCGACGTCGCGGTGGACGACCTGTACGTCGACGTCCTCGTCGCGCAGCCGCGCGCCGAGCTGCTCGGCCATCGCGACGCTGCGGTGGCGCCCGCCGGTGCAGCCGACGGCCAGCGTGACGTAGTGCTTGCCCTCGCGCTCGTAGCCCTCGATGAGCAGCCGCAGCACCTCGATGTAGAGGTCGGTGAACTTCCGCGCGGCGGGCTGGCCGAGGACGTAGTCGCGTACGGGCGCGTCGAGGCCCGACTGGGGGCGCAGCTCCGGCACCCAGTGGGGGTTGGGCAGGAAGCGGCAGTCGACGACGAGGTCGGCGTCGACGGGCATGCCGTACTTGTAGCCGAACGACACGATCGAGGCGCGCAGCCGCGGGCCGGCGCCGCCGCCGAAGAAGCCGTGGATCTTCGCGCGCAGCTCGTGCACGTTGAGCTGCGAGGTGTCGATGATGAGGTCGGCCTCGCCGCGCAGGCCGCGCAGCAGCTCGCGTTCGGCGGCGATGCCGTCGACGACCCGGCCGTCGCCCTGGAGCGGGTGCGGCCTGCGGACGCCCTCGAAGCGGGTGACCAGGATGTCGTCGCTGGCCTCGAGGAACACGACGCGCGGGCGCGGGCCGCGCGCGGCGATCTCCGCGAGGGTGGTCTGGAGGTCGCTGGTGAACGCGCGGCTGCGGACGTCGACCACCACGGCGATGCGCGGCACGCCGCCGTGCGCACGCTCGGCCAGGTCGACCATGGTGGACAGCAGGCCGGGCGGCAGGTTGTCCACGACGTACCAGCCGAGGTCCTCCAGGGACTTCGCGGCCGTGCTCCGGCCGGCGCCGGACATGCCGCTGACCACCACGATCTCCGGCGCGGCTTCCGCCTGGCCGCCGGCGGCCGCGGCGCCGGGGCGCAGCCGCCCCGCTTCGCCTCCACCGCTCATGTTCCCGCCCCCGTCGAGTCGTCGGTGCCGCCGCCCGCCCCCGTCTGCAGGGCCGCGGCAATGGTCTCCGCGGTGCCCTGCCCGATGCCGGACACCTCGGCGATCTCCTCCACGCGCGCGGCGCGCAGCCTCTTCACCGAGCCGAAGTGCTTCAGCAGCGCGGCGCGGCGCGCGGGGCCGAGGCCGGGCACGGCGTCGAGCTCGCTGACGGTCATGCCCTTGGACCTCTTGGCGCGATGGTAGGTGATCGCGAAGCGGTGCGCCTCGTCGCGGACGCGTTGCAGCAGGTAGAGGCCCTCGCTCGTGCGCGGCATGATGACCGGTTCGTCCTCGCCGGGCAGCCAGACCTCCTCCAGCCGCTTGGCGAGACCGCACACCGCGACGTCGTCGATGCCGAGCTCGTCGAGCGCCCGCTGCGCGGCCGCGACCTGCGGCGGGCCGCCGTCGACGACGACGAGGTTGGGCGGGTAGGCGAACTTGCGGGGGCGGCCGGTCTCCGGGTCGATCGGCTGGCCGCGGCCCGCGGGGTCGCCCTCGGGGTCGTCGGCGCCCACCCACGACACGGCGTCGGCGCGGCCGCCGACCACCGGGGGCGTCAGGGGGTCGCCGGCGTCGCCGCCGGTGCCGGGGTCGGGGGTGTCGTCGCGCTCGGCGAGGTAGCGGCGGAACCTGCGGGTGATGACCTCGTGGATGGAGCGGACGTCGTCCTGGCCCTCGACGGTCTTGATGGAGAACCTGCGGTACTCGCTCTTGCGGGCCAGGCCGTCCTCGGCGACGACCATGGACGCGACGACGTTGCTGCCCTGGATGTGGGACACGTCGTAGCACTCGATGCGCAGCGGCGCGTCGTCGAGGTCGAGCGCCTCCTGGATCTCCTGGAGGGCGCGGCTGCGGGTGGTGAGGTCGCTGGCGCGGCGCGTCTTGTGCAGCGCGAGCGCCTGCTGGGCGTTGCGCGCGACGGTCTCCATCAGCGCCTTCTTGTCGCCCCTGCGCGGCACGCGGAGGTCGACGCGGCGGCCGTCGCGCCGCTCGCACAGCCACTCGGTGACGGCCTCGGGCTCCGGCGGCAGCTCGGGGACGAGGATCTCGCGCGGCACGGACACCGCCGCGGGCGCGTCGGCCTCGGCGCCGTAGACCTGCGCGACGAACTGCTCGACGAGGTCGCCGGTGGTGACGTCCTCCACCTTGTCGATCACCCAGCCGCGCTGGCCGCGGATGCGCCCGCCGCGCACGTTGAACAGTTGCACGGCGGCCTCGAGCTGGTCTTCGGCGAAGGCGATGACGTCGCAGTCGGTGCTGTCGGCGAGCACGACGGCCTGCTTCTCCAGGGCGCGCTGGAGGGCCTGGATGTCGTCGCGGAGGCGGGCGGCGCGTTCGTACTCCTCCTCGCCGGCCGCGGCCTTCATGGCGCGCTCCAGGCGGCGGATGAACTTCCCCGTGTCGCCGCTCATGAAGTCGCAGAAGTCGTCGACCAGGGCGCGGTGCTCGTCGGCGGAGACGCGGTCGACGCACGGCGCCGAGCACTTCCCGATGTAGCCGAGCAGGCAGGGCCGGCCGATCTGGTGGGACCGCCGGAACACCCCGGCCGAGCACGTACGGACCGGGAAGACGCGCAGCAGCAGGTCGACGGTCTCGCGGATGGCCCAGGCGTGGGAGTACGGCCCGAAGTAGCGCACGCCCTTGCGCTTGGCGCCGCGCATCACCATGACGCGCGGGTAGTCCTCGTTGAGCGTGACCGCGAGGTACGGATAGCTCTTGTCGTCGCGGTACTTGACGTTGAAGCGCGGGTCGTACTGCTTGATCCAGGAGTATTCGAGCTGGAGCGCCTCGACCTCGGTGCCGACGACGGTCCACTCGACGCTCGCGGCGGTGCTCACCATCGTCTGCGTGCGCGGGTGCAGGCCGGCGAAGTCGGTGAAGTAGGAGTTCAGCCGGGCGCGGAGGGTCTTCGCCTTGCCCACGTAGATGACGCGGCCCGAGTCGTCACGGAACTTGTAGACCCCGGGGGACTCGGGGATCGAACCGGGCGCGGGCCGGTAGGTCGCCGGATCAGCCA
This sequence comes from Streptosporangiaceae bacterium, assembly GCA_036502625.1. Lineage (GTDB taxonomy): Bacteria > Actinomycetota > Actinomycetes > Streptosporangiales > Streptosporangiaceae > DASXYG01. Next base: position 32,349 of record DASXYG010000083.1, on the reverse strand, counting down.
CACCACAACCCTATCCACTGCCGGTGACACCCCCGGCTGCGCTCAGCGGAACTCCGTGGTGCTGAGCGCGAAGGAGAACGGCGCGGGCAGCTCGACGTCGCGGCCGAACGGCTCGCGGAGCTGGGCGTGGTACGCCTCGCCGTCGGGCTTGCCGTACAGCACGACCTCGTGCGCCGTGCGGTCGATCAGCAGGTACAGCGGTATGCCGGCGGCGGCGTAGCCGTACGGCTTCCGCAGCCGGTCGTGGTCGGCCACGCCGGAGGCCACCTCGACGACCATGGAGACGCCGTCGGCGGGCGCCCACGCCGCGTGGCCGCGGAAGTGGCCGACCGGGGCGATCGTGCAGTCGGGGACGTAGCGCCCGCCCGGTACGACGAGGCCGCGCCGCGCCGAGCAGTGCAGATCCTGCTCGGCGTAGCGGCTGACCTGCTTCATCACCCAGGAGACGATCGACTCGTGGTCGCCGTCGGGCACGTGGCTGACGACGATCTCGTGGTCGACGACCTGGGTGCGGAAGCCCTCGGGCAGGCGGCCGTCGATCTCGTGGAAGGCCGCCAGTACGTCGTTCGGCACGTCAGCCCGCGCCATTGGTGGTGTCGACATCTCGCTGCCCCCCGGGTCTTCGACACACTTCGGAGTCGAGAGGTTACAGCCAGCAACGAGTGCTCGGTAGGCGATCGGGCGGACTTTCCCCGTACGGCTCAGGAAACGGTGATCCCGTCGCCGACGACCTTGACCGTGAACTCGGCCAGCGGCCGGCTCGCCGGGCCCTGCTTGACCGAGCCGTCCTTCGCCGAGAACTCGCTGCCGTGGCAGGGGCACTGGATGACGCCCTTCTGGACGTCGCCGACCGTGCAGCCCTGGTGGGTGCACACGGCGGTGAACGCCTTGAAGTCGCCCTTCGCCGGCTGCGTGACCACGATCTTGTCGTCGGTGAGGATCGTGCCGCCGCCGACCGGGACGTCCGAGGTCTTCGCGATGACCTTGCCCTTGAGCCTGGCCGGCACCGACGGCTCCGGCTTCGTGCCGCCGCCCGCGCCGCACCCGGCCAGCGCGATCACCCCGAGCGCGCCCACCCCCGCGGCCCCCGCGCCGGCGATCACGTTGCGGCGGGCCGGCCCCGCCGGGTGCCCGGTGTCCTCGCGCACGCCTGCCCCGTCGTCCATCTGATCCCCTTACGTCAAGTAGTACTACGCAATGTAGCGCAGCATGGCCGGGCGCCCGCACCGGGTCGCTGCCGGGGCGCCCGCGGTCACCGGCCCGCTAGAGTTCCCTGAGCCAATCGGACACACGGCGCGGTACCGGAGGAGGTGGCCGTCATGGTCGAGGATGGCAGGGAAGTGCCCATCGGGGTCGACGCGCGCATCCCCAGCATCGCCCGCATGTACGACTACTACCTCGGCGGGAAGGATAACTTCGCCGCTGACCGGGCCGCCGCAGACACGCTGCTGGCGGCCGCGCCGGAGATCGCGACGATCGCGCGTGAGAACCGCGCGTTCCTCGGCCGCGCCGTGCGCTACCTCGCCGGCGAGGCGGGCATCCGCCAGTTCCTGGACATCGGCACCGGCCTGCCCACGCGGAACAACGTGCACCACGTGGCGCAGGAGCAGGCGCCGGACTCCCGGGTCGTCTACGTCGACAACGACGCGGTGGTGCTCGCGCACGCACGCGCGCTGCTGGCCAAGGACCCGCGGACCGTCGTCGTGCACGCCGACCTGCTCGGCGCGCAGCCGGTCACGGACCTGCCCGAGGTGCGCGCGCACCTCGACTTCGACCGGCCGATCGCGCTGCTGCTCGTGGCGATCCTGCACTTCGTGTCGGACGACGACCGGCCGTTCGAGGTGGTCGCCCGGCTGCGCGACGCGCTTCCGCCGGGCAGCCACATCGCGGTGTCGCACGTGGTGTACGAGCACAACCCGGCGGCGATCGAGCAGGCCGAGGAGGTCTACCGCGGGTTCCTCCACCGCAGCGGCCACGCCCGCCGCACCCGCGAGGACGTGCTCGGCTTCTTCGACGGCTGCGAGCTCGTCGACCCCGGCCTGACGTACGTCACGCAGTGGCGGCCGGACCGGCCGACGCGGCCGGGCCCCGAGCGGGTCTGGATCGTCGGCGGCGTCGCGCGCACGCCCTGAGGCACGCGCGCGGCCGCCGCCGCGCGGGCGGCCGTGTCAGTGGAGGATCTTGGCGAGGAACTGCCCGGTGTAGCTGGCGTCGACCTTCGCGACCTGCTCGGGTGTGCCGGTGGCGACGACCTGGCCGCCGCGCGACCCGCCCTCGGGGCCCATGTCGATGACCCAGTCGGCGGTCTTGATGACGTCCAGGTTGTGCTCGATGACGATCACCGAGTTGCCGTTGTCGACCAGGCGGCCGAGCACGCCGAGGAGCTTGCTGATGTCCTCGAAGTGCAGGCCGGTGGTGGGTTCGTCGAGGACGTACGCCGTACGGCCGGTGGAGCGGCGCTGCAGCTCGGAGGCGAGCTTCACGCGCTGCGCCTCGCCGCCGGACAGGGTCGTCGCGGGCTGGCCGAGCCGGACGTAGCCGAGGCCGACGTCGGACAGGGTCTGGAGGTGGCGCTTGATCTTCGGCACCGCCTCGAAGAACTCCAGCCCCTCCTCGATCGGCATGTCCAGCACCTCGGCGATGGTCTTGCCCTTGTAGTGGACCTCCAGGGTCTCCCGGTTGTAGCGGGCGCCGTGGCAGACCTCGCAGGGGACGTAGACGTCCGGCAGGAACTGCATCTCGATCTTGATGGTGCCGTCTCCGGCGCAGGCCTCGCAGCGCCCGCCCTTGACGTTGAACGAGAACCGGCCGGGCTGGTAGCCGCGGATCTTCGCCTCGGTGGTCTCCGCGAACAGCTTCCTGACGTTGTCGAACACGCCGGTGTAGGTGGCCGGGTTGGAGCGCGGTGTGCGGCCGATGGGGCTCTGGTCGACGTGGACGACCTTGTCGAGGTGCTGCATGCCGTTGATGCGGGTGTGCTTGCCCGGCACCTTGCGCGCGCCGTTCAGCTCCTTGGCCATCGAGGTGTAGAGGATGTCGTTGACCAGGGTGGACTTGCCCGAACCCGACACGCCGGTGACGGCGACGAAGCAGCCGAGCGGGAACGCCACGTCGACGTTGTGCAGGTTGTGCTCGCGGGCGCCCTTCACGACCAGCTCGCGGCCGCGCTGCCGGGGGCGGCGGGCCATCGGCACCTCGATCGCGCGGCGGCCCGTGAGGTAGGCCCCGGTCAGCGACCGCTCGCTGGACAGGAGGTCCTCGACGGTACCGGCGACGACGATCTCGCCGCCCTCCTCGCCGGCGCCGGGCCCGATGTCGACCACCCAGTCGGCGGCGCGGATGGTGTCCTCGTCGTGCTCGACGACGATCAGGGTGTTCCCGATGTCGCGCAGGCGGGTGAGGGTCTCCAGCAGCCGGTGGTTGTCGCGCTGGTGCAGGCCGATGGACGGTTCGTCCAGGACGTAGAGCACGCCGACGAGGCCGGAGCCGATCTGCGTGGCCAGCCGGATGCGCTGCGCCTCGCCGCCGGCCAGCGTCGCCGACGCGCGGTCCAGCGAGAGGTAGTCGAGGCCGACGTCGAGCAGGAAGCCGAGGCGGGCGTTGATCTCCTTGAGCACGACGTCGGCGATGTGGCGGTCGCGCTCGGAGAGGGTCAGCGCCATGAGGTGCTTCGCGCACTCGCCGATCGGCTTCCCCGCGATGTCGGCGATGGACATGCCGTCGACCGTGACGGCCAGCGTCACCGGCTTGAGGCGGGTGCCGCCGCACGACGGGCACGGCACCTCGCGCATGAAGCCCTCGAACCGCTCGCGGCTGGAGTCGCTCTCCGCCTCGGAGTGGCGCCGCTGGATGTAGCCGAGGACGCCCTCGAACTGCGTGTAGTACGACCGCTGACGGCCGTACCTGTTGCGGTACTGGACGTGGACCTGCGTCTCGTGGCCCTCGAGGATCGCCTTGCGCGCCTTGGCGGGCAGCTTCTCCCACGGCGTGTTGAGGTCGAAGCCCATGGCGTCGCCGAGGGCGCTGAGCAGGCGCAGGAAGTAGTCGCTGATGTGGCCGCCGGACCACGGGGCGATGGCGCCCTCTCCGAGGGTCTTCGCCGGGTCGGGGATGACCAGCTCCGGGTCGACCTCCATCTTCGTGCCGAGGCCGGTGCAGTCGGGGCACGCGCCGTACGGCGAGTTGAAGGAGAACGAGCGCGGTTCGAGCTCCTCGAACGACAGGTCGTCGTAGAGGCAGGCGAGGTGCTCGGAGAACACCCGCTCGCGGTGCGGGTCGTCCTCGGCCAGGTCGACGAAGTCGAGGGTGACCAGGCCGCCGGACAGGCCCAGCGCGGTCTCCACGGAGTCGGTCAGCCGGCGGCGCGCGGAGTCCTTCACGCTGAGGCGGTCGACCACGACGTCGATGTCGTGCTTGTCGTACTTCTTCAGCTTGGGCGCGTCGTCGAGCCGGACGGTCGAGCCGTCGACGCGGGCGCGGGAGTAGCCCTTGGTCTGCAGCTCGCGGAACAGCTCCGCGTACTCCCCCTTGCGGCCGCGGACGACCGGGGCGAGCACCTGGAAGCGGCTCCCGTCGTCGAGCTCCAGGACGCGGTCGACGATCTGCTGCGGCGTCTGCCGGGCGATGGGCCGCCCGCACACAGGGCAGTGCGGCTTGCCGACCCGGGCGTAGAGCAGCCGGAGGTAGTCGTAGATCTCGGTGATCGTGCCGACCGTGGACCGCGGGTTCTTGCTGGTGGACTTCTGGTCGATCGACACCGCCGGGGACAGGCCCTCGATGAAGTCGACGTTCGGCTTGTCCATCTGCCCGAGGAACTGGCGTGCGTACGCGGACAGCGACTCGACGTAGCGGCGCTGGCCCTCGGCGAAGATCGTGTCGAAGGCGAGGCTGGACTTACCGGAGCCGGACAGCCCGGTGAAGACGATCATCGCGTCCCTTGGGAGGTCCAAGGACACGTCTCGGAGGTTGTGTTCGCGTGCTCCACGCACGAGGAGGCGGTCGGCCACGGTCATCCCTGGGGCGAGGTGGGCTGGTTCAGGTGTTCGGTTGATCAGGCGCACGTGCGCCGTTGATCACGCATGCGGGTCCTGCCCAGAAACTCTAACGAGGGGGTACGACAGTTTTCTTCCGTACGCCCGGGGCGGGTCGTGCGGTGTCTCACTGCTCACACCGATCCGGGGAACAGCTCCCCTGGTCAGCGTGCTGTACGGAACAGCCGCCGATGATCTGGTCGGCGGCCAGTGAGCCGCCCCGGCACCCGGTGGCGCCCCGCACCGACTCGCTGCCGTTGGTTCGCAGGCGGCACCACGGTGGTGGTGCCGAGGAGGTGCCTCAAGATGGCTGCTCTGAGTCCACGTTACGCGCTCGACGTCGTCGCCATGCTCGGCGGCGGCTTTCTCGCGGTCGCGGCCCTGACGTTCTCCGCGGGCACCGCGGGGTGGCTGGGCTTCGGCGTCTCGACCGCCATCGCGGTCCTGGCCGCGGCCGGCGCGATCCTCAACCGCCGGGTCTCCGCGCGGATCGGGCACGGCGCGCTCGCCGTCGTCGCGGTCTGGTCGCTGGTCGCCGCGCTGGTGTTCGCCGGTCCCGTCCTGACGTGGCTGGTGTTCGCCGACGCCGTCGGCCTGCTGGTCGTGGCGCTCGCCGACCTGACGGTCCACGAGGTGACCACGGAGCGCGTGGTGCACGCGCTCGACGTCCGTACGGCGGAGCGGAACCTGGCCGCCTGACCGGGGGAAACAGGGGAACGGCTCCCGCGGCCGTTCCCCTTTTCGCGCGCCCGCTAGGGTCGGCGGCATGGATCACGACGTGGACATGCTCATGGACGACGTCGAAGCGGCCACCGAGCGGCTGATCGCCTCGGCGTCCGGTCTGGACGACCCGGGGGTGCACGCGCCGTCGGCGCTGCCCGGATGGACCCGCGGCCATGTCATCACCCACCTCGCGCGCAGCGCCGACAGCATGACGAACCTGCTGGTCTGGGCGCGTACCGGCGTGGAGACCCCGCAGTACGCAAGCGCCGCCGCGCGCGACGCGGGCATCGCCGAGGGCGCGCCGCGCGGCGCCGCCGAGCAGCTCGCCGACCTCCGCGGCACCGCGCGCCGCTTCGCCGAGGCCGCACGCGCGATGCCCGGCGCGGCGTGGGACGCGGAGGTGCGCTCGTTCAACGGCGACACCCATGCGGGCTGGTTCACGCTGGTGCGGCGGTGGTGCGAGGTGGAGATCCACCACGTCGACCTCGGCACCGGCTACACCACGGGCGACTGGTCGGCCGCGTTCGCCGGCCGCATTCTCGACTACACCGCGGACCGGTGGACGCTCCTCGGCCGGGCGCCGGTCGCCGTGCTGCGCGACACCGCCGCGGGCCGCGAGTGGCGATTCGCCGCCGGCGGCGAATCGCCCGAGGTGGCCGGGCCCGGCCCGGCGCTTGCCGCCTGGGTCGTCGGCCGCTCCGCCGGCAGCGGCCTGGCGAGCACCCCGGGCCCGCTGCCCGACCCGCCGAGCTGGCCCTAGCCGCCCGGTCTTGAGCCCACCCGCCAACGCAAGGCAGGATGACGATCATGAGCTACACCGGAGACGTGTCCGTCGGCGGCGCGCCCGACACCCGCGAGCTGCCCGGCCTGACCATCACGAAGGTGGCGGTCGGCCCGTACGACAACAACGCGTACTTCCTCCAGTGCACGGCCACCGGCGACGTCCTGCTGATCGACGCCGCGGCCGAGCCGCAGCGGCTGCTCGAGGTGCTCGGCGACCGGACGCTGACCCGCATCGTCACGACCCACCGCCACCAGGACCACTGGCAGGGCCTCACCGCCGTGCGCGAGGCCACCGGGGCGCCGGTCGCGGCGCACCCGCGCGACGCGGAGGCGCTGCCCGTCCCGGTCGACGAACCGGTGGAGCACGGCGGCACCGTCCGCGTCGGCGACGCGACACTGTCCGTGACGCACCTGCGCGGCCACACGCCGGGCAGCATCGCGCTGGCCTACGACGCCGGCGGCGAGCTGGCCGACACCCCGCACCTGTTCACCGGCGACAGCCTGTTCCCCGGCGGCGTCGGCAACACGTGGGGCGACGCCGAGCTGTTCACCAGCCTGTACGACGACATCGTGGCGCGCGTCTTCGGCGTGTTCCCCGACGGCACGTGGGTCTACCCCGGCCACGGCGGCGACACCACCCTCGGCGCCGAGCGCCCGCACCTCGCGGAGTGGCGCGAGCGCGGCTGGTAGCCCGCGCCCGCGCCCGTGCGGCTCAGAAGGGGCCGGTGAGCTCGCCGAGCTTGTCGGTCAGCCGGAGGTTCGAGGCGTAGTCGACCGGGCAGGCGATCACGGACACCTCGCCGGAGTCCAGCGCGCGCTCCAGCGTCGGCAGCAGTTCGCCGGCGGCGGTGACGCGGTAGCCGCGGGCGCCGAAGCTCTCGGCGTAGGCCACGAAGTCGGGGTTGCCGAACGCGATGTCGGAGCTGCGCCCGAGCTCGAGGCCCATCTTCCAGTCGATCAGGCCGTACGCGTCGTCCTGCCAGACCAGCACGGTGATCGGCACGCCCTCGCGTACGGCGGTCTCCAGCTCCTGGGAGTTCATGAGGAACGCGCCGTCGCCGGTGGCGGCCAGCACGCGCCGCTCGGGGTGGGCGAGCTTCGCGGCGATGGCGCCGGGCAGCGAGAAGCCCATGGACGACAGGCCGTTCGACACGACGGCGGTGTTCGGTTCGTACGTGGGGTACAGCCGCGCCATCCACATCTTCACCGCGCCGGTGTCGGCCAGCACGATGTCGTCGCGGCGCAGCGCGGCCCGGGTGTCGGCGACGATCCGGCGGGGGGTCAGCGGGAACGCGTCGGAGGTGTCGGTCAGCTCGGCGGCCAGCAGCGCGTGGATCTTCTCGCCGTCGGGCTCGAACCGGCGCGGCACCGCCTCGGCGAGCGCGGTGAGCGTACGGCCGATGTCCGCCTGGATGCCGACCTCGACGTGGTAGTGGTCGTCGACCTCGGCGGGGAACCGGTGGATGTGGATGATCTTCTTGTCGCCGTCCGGGTTGATCTTCACGGGGTCGAACTCCTGGAGCTCGTACCCGGCGGCGATGATGACGTCGGCCTCATCGAAGCCGAAGTTGACGTAGTCGTGGCGCATGAACCCGACGGCGCCGAGCGCGTACGGGTGGTCGTCGGGGAAGACGCCCTTGCCGTTGAAGGTGGTCGCCACGGCGACGCCGAGGGTGTCGGCGAACGCGACGAGCGCGTCCTGCGCCCCCTCGCGCGCCGCGCCGTGGCCGGCCAGCAGGATCGGCCTGCGCGCGCCAGCCAGCACCTCGGCGGCGCGGGCGAGCTGCGACGGCGCGGGCTCCTGCGGGCGTACGACGTTCAGCGGCAGCGGCGCGCCGTGCGCGGGCGCCGACTCGACGTCCTCGGGGATGGCCAGGTAGACCGCGCCGGGCCGCTCGGTCTGCGCGGTCTTGAACGCCTTGCGCACCATCTCCGGCACGGCCTCCGGCGTGGGCACGAGCTCCGCCCACTTCGTGATCGGCCGGAACATGGACACCAGGTCGACGCTCTGGTGGGACTCCTTGTAGATGCGGTCCAGGCCGACCTGCGCGGAGATCGCGACCAGCGGCGTGCTGTTGGTCATGGCGTCGGCCACGCCGAGCTGCATGTTGATCGCGCCCGGCCCGAGCGTCGCGGACACCACGCCGGGCCGCCCGGTGAGCCTGCCGTACATCTCGGCCATGAACGCCGCGCCCTGCTCGTGCCGGACGAGCACGTAGCGGATGGAGGACTGGCTGAGGGCGTCGATGAAGTGGATGTTCTCCTCGCCGGGGATGCCGAAGACGTACTCCACGCCCTCGGCTTCGAGGCACCTGACGATGAGCTGGGCCGCGTTCTGATCCATGTTCATGTTCAGTACCACACGCGCCCCGCGCATTCCGCGGGTTCCGCGCGGTCAGGCGATGCCCAGGTAGGACTCCTGCATGCGCGGGTCGGCCAGGAGGTCGTCGGCGTCGCCGGACAGCACGATGTGGCCGGTCTCCAGGACGTAGCCGCGGGACGCGACGCCGAGCGCGGCGTCCACGTCCTGCTCGACGAGCAGCACGGACGTGCCGGACGCGGCGATCTGCGGCAGCCGCGCCATGATCTCGTCGACGAGCACGGGCGCCAGGCCGAGCGACAGCTCGTCGATCAGCATCAGCTTCGGGTCGGCCATGAGGCCGCGGGCGATGGCGCACATCTGCTGCTCGCCGCCGGACAGGGTGCCCGCGATCTGCCCGAGCCGCTCCTTCAGCCGCGGGAACAGGTCGAGGACGCGCGCGGGGTCGCGGTCGCCGCGCCGCCCGGCGCCCAGCCGCAGGTTGTCGCGTACGGACAGCCCCGCGAACAGGCGGCGGCCCTCGGGCACGTGCGCGAGCCCGGTGTCGGCGATCCGCTCGATGGACGTGCCGTCGATGCGGCGGCCGTCGAAGGCGACCTCGCCCGACCACACGCCGACCATGCCGGACAGCGCGCGCAGCAGCGTCGACTTGCCGGCGCCGTTGGGGCCGACCAGCGCGACGATCTCGTTCTCCCCGACACCGCAGGCGATGTCCCACAGCGCCTGCACCCGCCCGTAGCCGGCGGACAGGCCGCGCACGTCGAGCAGCATCAGCCCTCGTCTCCCCCGGTGTCGCGCTGCCCGGCCTCGCGGTGGCGGCGCGCGTACCTGTGCCCGAGGTACGCCTCGATGACCCGCTGGTCCGACAGCACCTCGCGGGGCGGGCCGCTGGTCAGCACCGACCCCTGGTTCAGCACGAGGACGTGGTCGCTGACCGCGACGATCGCCTTCATGACGTGCTCCACGACGACGATCGTCATCCCCTCGGCCTTCAGCTCGCCGATCAGCGCCAGGCTCGGCTCGATCTCGGCGGTGCGCAGCCCGGCCATGACCTCGTCGAGCAGCAGCAGCTTCGGCTTCAGGGCGAGCGCCTTGGCCAGTTCGAGGCGGCGCGCGTCGGCGACCGCCAGCTCGCCGGGGGTGGCGCGCGCCCGGTCGGCGAGGCCGACGCGTTCGAGGAGGGCGTCGGCGTCGGCGAGCGCGCGCCGTTTGGAGTCCGTACGGCCGGGCCCGTACAGGACGCCGACGGCGACGTTCTCGCGCACGGTCATGCCGCGGAACGGCTTGGCGATCTGGAAGGTGCGGGCCACGCCGTGCCGGGCGACGGTCCACGGCTTCGCGCCGGTGATGTCGTGCCCGTCGACGAGCACCGTTCCGGACGTGGGGCGCAGGTGGCCGGTGACGAGGTTGACGAACGTCGACTTGCCGGCGCCGTTGGGGCCGATCACGCCGAGCGTCTGCCCGCGCGGCACCTGGAACGACACGTCGCGCACGGCCTCGAGGCCGCCGAAGCGCCGCCCCAGGCCGCGGACCTCGAGCAGCGGCGGCCGCCCGGGCTCGGTCACAGCCGGTACCTCCGGACGTTGGCCAGGAGGGAGAACTCGCGGTTCCGCCACGCCTCCCGCACGTAGTTGACGGCGCCCTGGGGCAGCAGCACGACCGCGAGGATCACGATCGCGCCGAGGATGAAGGAGTGCGCCTCGGTGTAGTTCTGCCGGAGCCACTCCGACAGGAACTGCAGCGCGACCGCGCCGACGACCGGGCCCAGCACCGTGCCGCTGCCGCCGAGCACCACCATGACGACCATCAGCACGGTGATCTCCACGTCGAACAGCCGGTCCGGGAAGATCGTGATCTGCTGGAACGCGTACGCCGCGCCGACCAGCCCGGTGAGGAACCCGGCCAGGCCGAACACCAGGACCTTCGCCCGCGTGGTGTTCACGCCGGCCGCGGCCGCGGCGTCCTCGTCCTGGTTGATGGCGCGCAGCGCGAACCCGAACCTGCTGCGCGCGACCAGCCCGCACACCAGCACCGCGGCGGCGGCGAGCAGCAGGAACAGGATGTAGAAGCCGTCGTTGCCGAGGTACGCGGTGACGGCCTTGCCGCCGACGGTCGGAACGGTGATGCCGGACCCGCCGCCGGTCAGCCAGCCGAGGTTGTTGGTGACCTCCCGCATGCCCTCGGCGACGCCGAGCGTGGCGATCGCGAAGTAGTGGCCGCGCAGCCGCAGCAGCGGCAGCCCGATGAGCATGCCGAACACGGCGGCGAGCAGCGCGGCCAGCGGCAGCGCAAGCCAGAAGCTCAGCCGCAGGTGGCTCATCACGACGGCCGTGGTGTAGCCGCCGATGCCGAAGAACACGACCTGGCCGAAGCAGGCGTAGCCGGTGAACCCGCCGATGAGGTTCCACGCCTGCGCGAGCGCGACGAACATGAACACGGTGGTGACCGTGCGCTCCTGGCCGACGAACAGCAGCGACTGGAGGCCGAAGCAGGCGAGCAGCGCGACCAGCCCCCCGGCCCACGGCGACCACCGGCGTACGGGCTCGGTGCGCAGCAGGGTCAGCGGCGCCATCAGACCTCCACCCGCGCGGCGTAGAACGCCCGGCCGACCAGCCCGGTCGGCCGCACGATCAAGACGATGACCAGCACCCCGAAGGCGATCGCGTTGACCCACGTGCCGGGGAGGTACTGCCCGCCCCACGCCTCGACCAGCCCGAGCAGCACGCCGCCGACCAGCGCGCCGTACATGTTGCCCAGGCCGCCGAGCACCGCGATGACGAACGACAGGAGGGTGTAGCGGGCGGCGTCGGCGGGGTTGAACGTGCCGACGGTGCCGACCATCGCGCCGGCGAGGCCGGCCAGCCCGGCGGCGATGCCGAACGTGAGCGCGTAGATGTGCCGGGCGCGGATGCCCATCAGCCGGGCGGCGCCGCGGTCCATGCCGGTCGCCATGATCGACAGCCCGGTGCGGGTGCGCGTCACGAACGCGACGAGCAGCAGCGTCACCGCGAGCGCCACGACGAACGCCAGCAGCCGCCCGACCGGGAGCTGCACGCCGCCGAGGGCGATGCCGCCGGACGCGTACGACGTGCCGATGCTGCGGTAGTTGGCGGTGAACGCGATGTTCATGCCCTGCGTGATCAGCAGGTCGAGCCCGAAGGTCAGCAGCAGCGTGATGAAGATCGGCGCGTTCACCACGAGGTTCGTGATCAGCCGCTGGATCAGGTAGCCGAGCGCGAACAGCACCGCCGCGGAGACGAACATGCCGAGGAACGGGTCGAGGCCGAACGCGTCCCTGGCCTCCCACGCGACGTACGCGCCGAGCACCACGAACGCGCCGTGCGCCAGGTTGACGACGTTCATCACGCCCCACACCAGGGAGAAGCCGACCGCGATGAGCGCGAGCAGCCCTCCCTGGAGCAGGCCGTACAGGGTGGCCTGGAGGAACGCCGTCACTTGGCCGTTCCGGGCCAGGTCAGCGAGGTCTCCGACGCGGCCTTCGGCCAGACCGTCAGCGGCTTGCCGCCGCGGACCTGGATGACCGACATGGGCTTGAACTTGTTCTGGCCGCTCGCGTCGAACTTGATGTGGCCGAAGAACGACGTGGTGTCCAGCCCGGCGATGGCCGCGCGCACCTTGTCGGGCTCGGTGGAGCCCGCCTTCTCCACGCCGAGCACGAGGGCCAGGCACGCGGCGCTGGCCTCGGCGTCGTGGTAGTCGGCGGCGTGCCCGAACCGCTTCTGCACGTCCGCGGTGTACTTCTTGGCGTCGCCGAAGTACTTGTCGCTGCCCTTGGTGGTGTCCGTCCACTGGCTGGACCCGAGGACGCCCTCGGCCAGCGGCCCGAGCGTCTTCGGGAAGTCCGGGGTGGGCGGCGCGACGGACTCGCCGAACCCGCCGGACGGCTTCACGCCGAGCTCGTGCGCCTGCTTGATGATCGCGACGCCCTCGACGAGGTGGACGGACCCGATGACGACGTCCGGCTTCTCGCCCTTGATCTTGTTCAGCGCGGAGGAGACGTCGGAGCTGCCCTCGGGGAAGTACTGCGGGGGCAGGACGGTGAAGCCCAGCTTGCGCGCGGTCGCCATGCCGCCCTGGGTGACGGTCTTGGAGAACCCGTCGTCGGCGGACAGGAACGCGATCTTCTTCGGGCGCGGCTTCGCGAGCTCGTCGACGGCCTTGACGATCGACGCGGCGTACTCGGTGGCCGGGGACAGCACGGCGAACGTGCGCTTGTAGCCCTTGGCGAAGATCTTGTCGTCGGCGCCGCCGGAGTCGACCATGACCTGGCCGTTGCGCTCCACGACGGGCGCCTGCGCCTCGGTGTTCGGCGAGCCGTACGACGCGAGCACCAGCTTGACGCCCTTGTCGTTGAACTGGTCGACGAGCTGCGCGGCGGTGTCCGGCTTGGACGTGTCGTCCTGGTAGGAGATCTTGACCTTGAGCTTCTTCCCGCCGACCGGCACGCCGCCCGCGGCGTTGACCTTCTCGGCGCAGAGGTCGTAGCCCTCCTTGGTGAGCTGCCCCTCGCGGGCGAGCGACCCGGTGAGCGTCATCGACGCCCCGACGGTCAGCGTGTCGCCCGAGACGCCGCCGGAGCCGCCCTCCGCGCCGCGCGAGCCGCACGCGGCGACCGTGACCAGCAGTGTCGCGGCAGCGAGTGCCGTGATCGGTTTACGCACCATCCGTGCCGCCCCTTCAAGCCGAACGCGGGTACAGCGCGCGCCCCCATCACGCACATCTCGGTGTATACCGCGAAGTCGATCACCCGCGCAATACCGGCCGTATACCGCGGTTTGACCCGCGCGACGGCTCCTCGACGCCCGCGCCCGTACGGCTCAGGCGCTGGGCGGCACGTCCGCGGGGCGGCCCACGCGGGCGCGGTTGTTGTCGCGGCGCGTCTTCAGCACGCTGGCGACCACGGTGATGCTCATGGCCACGACGATGAACCCCAGCGACGCCCACGTCGGGATCTCCGGCATCGCGCGCAGCCCGACGCCGTTGAGCGCCTGGAGGAACAGCTTCACGCCGATGAACGCGAGGATGGCGGCCAGCCCGTAGCCGATGTAGACGAGCCGCTCCAGCAGCCCGCCGAGCAGGAAGTAGAGCTGGCGCAGGCCCATCAGCGCGAACGCGTTGGCGGTGAAGACGATGAACGCCTCCTGGGTGAGCCCGAAGATCGCGGGGATCGAGTCGAGCGCGAACGCCAGGTCGGTCGTGCCGATCGCGATCATGACGATGAGCATCGGCGTGACCCGGCGGCGGCCGTCGACCTTCGTCATCAGCCGGGTGCCGTCGTACTTGGGGGTCGTCGGCAGGACGCGCCGCGCCCAGCGCAGCAGCACGTTCTCCTTGAAGTCCTCGTCGTCGTCGGCGCCCGGCGGCCCCTCGCGCGCCACCTTCACCGCCGTGTAGACGAGGAAGGCGCCGAAGCCGAAGAACAGCCACTCGAACCTGGCCAGCGCGACCGCGCCGACCGCGATGAACACGCCGCGCAGCAGCAGCGCGATCATGATGCCGACGAGCAGCACCCGGTGCTGGTGGACGCGGGCGACGCGGAAGGACCGCAGCAGCAGGAAGAACACGAAGAGGTTGTCGACGCTGAGGCTGTACTCGGTGAGGTAGCCGCCGAAGAACTGCCCGGCGTACTCGGGGCCGGCCCAGAAGAACATCGACCCGCCGAAGATGACGGCGAGGACCACGTAGAACGCCACCCAGAACCCGGCCTGGCGCATCGAGAACGCCTTGGGCGCGCCCCGGTCGACGATGAAGAGGTCGGCGACGACGACTATGGCGAGCCCGGCGAGGACCAGCAGCCACATCCACAGGTGGACGTTCATGAGCGGGTACCTCCGGCGTCGTCGCATGGTCGAAGCGCCGAAAGTCTCTCCCGCCGCGGCAATCTGCTGCCGGGCCGATGGCGCCGGGCCGAAGGCCGTGATGACGACACCACCGCGCAGGGATACTCCCCTCCGTCTGCGAGGCAAGTATAGAGGTCCTGAACCGCCCCGCCTACAAGGGGAACGGCATCCTCTGCGGCGGGATTCCGGTGCCGGCATGTCCGATGGAACACAGCATCACGTCCGCGCCGCCCCTACCCGTGGACGGCCGCCGCGAACACGCGGTCAGCGGCCGGACGCCACCCGGGCGGCGTCGGCGTAGACGCCGCAGACGTGGTCGACCGCGTCGTCCTCGCCGGGCAGCGTGAGGCCGCGGGCGAGCGCCTTCGCGCCCAGCAGCCCCGCGAGCTCCGGGTCGTCCAGCACCTCGGCCACGGCGTGGCCCAGCCCGGCGGCGTCGCCCGCCGGCACGAGCAGGCCGCCCTCGCCGATCATCGACGGCATGCCGCCCACCCGGGTCGCCACCATCGGCCGCCCCACGCGCAGCGCCTCCTGCACGATCAGCGGCTGCCCCTCCCACACGCTCGGCACCACCACGACGTCGGCGACCGACAGCAGGTCGGCGACGTCGGAGCGGTCGCCGAGCAGCCGTACGGGCAGGCCCTCGTCCGCGACCCGCGCGGCGAGCTCGGCGCGCAGCGGGCCGTCGCCGGCGATCAGCACCAGCGGCGGCACCGGCCGCCCCGCCCAGGTGCGGGACGCGTCGAGGAGCGTGCCCAGCCCCTTCTGCGGTGCCAGCCGGGCGACGGTCAGCAGGATCGGCCGGTCGCCGGCGCCGAGGCCGGCGCGGACCGCGGCCACGCCGTGGGCGGGCAGCGGCAGCTCGGGCGCCGGGACCAGCGCCCGGCCCACCGACGCGGCGCCGCGGTCGCGCATGCGGTCCACGAGGTCCGGCGACACGCCGAGGACCCGGTCGGCGCGGCGCGCCACGACCCGCTCCAGCACGCCGTAGACGGCGGCGAACCGCCCGCCCGCGCCGGGGCCGCCGCCCGGCGTGACGGGCGCGTTGTGCAGCGTCACGACCAGCGGCGGGCGCTCGTCGGTCAGCCGACCGTCGCGCTTGCCCAGCGCCAGGGACGTCAGCGCGCCGGCGCGCAGCCCGTGCGCGTGCACGACGCTGGGCCGGTCGGCGCCGCGGCCGGTGAGCAGCCTCCGCAGGCGGCGCACGGCGGCGAGGTCGGCGGACGGCCGCGGCCGGTCGGCGATCTCCACGGCGGTGAACTCCGCGCCGGCCGCGGTGAACCCGAACGCCTCCTCGGTGGCGGCCGGGCCGTAGACCCGTACGCGGGCGCCGCGCGCGGCCAGCCCCGCGGCCAGCATGCGGACGTGCCGCCCCACGCCGCCCGCGCTGGTGGCCAGCGTGTAACAGACCGTCAGGTCATTGCCCATCGGTGCGCTCCCCCGTGCGTTCGCCGCGGACGCCCGGCAGCCGCCGCAAGGGCGTGCGGGACAGCGCGGCCATGAGGTCGCGGCGGGCCACGGCCGCGACGACGGCCGCGAACACCACGCCGGCGACGACCGCGGCCAGGGCCGTGACGCCGACGCTCGCGGCGGGCCCGCCCGGCCCCACCGCGGAGACCGTCCACGCGCCCGCGGCGTAGCCCGCGGCGCCGCCGAGCAGCCCGCCGCCGAGCGTACGGCCGAGCCCGGACAGCACGGCGCGGCCCCGCACGCGGCCGAGCGCGACGAGCAGCAGCACCCCGGCGACCGTCATGCCGGCGGTGCTGCCGAGGCCGAGCGCGGGCACCACGAGGCCGCGCGGCGCGCCGAGCGTGAACGCCGCCTGCGCGGCCATCACCACCAGCCACCCGGCGACCGTCGCGGACGCCGCCGCGCGGCCGCGCCCGCAGGCGTACAGCGCGCGGCCCGCGTGGGCGATCAGGCCGTAGCCGACCAGGCCGGGCGCGAACGCCACGATCGCGTCGGCCAGCTCGGCGGGCGCGATCGTGCTGTGCGTGCCGAGCAGGAACACCCGCGCCACCGGCACGGCCACGGCGGCCAGCACCCCGGCGGCGGCGCACGACACGAGCACGACCGCGCGCGTGGTGCCGGCGGCCATGGCGTCGAACCCGCGGGTGTCGCCGTCGCTCATGCGCGCGGACAGCACGGGGAACGCGCTGGTCGCGATCGGCACGGCCAGCACGGCGTACGGTACCTGGTACAGCGCCCAGGCGTAGTTGTAGACGGCGAGCGCGCCGCCGCCACCGCCGCCGTTGGCCAGCCGGATCACCACGAGCATCGCGGCCTGCTGCGCGAGCAGCGTGGCCAGGCCCGCGACCGCGAGCCGCCGCACCCGGACGGCGACGCCCGGCGGGAACCGCAGCGTGGGGCGCAGCCCGGTGCGCAGCCGCGCCATCGGGCCGAGCACCGTGACGACCAGCGCCACGACGCCGAGGGTCGTGCCGACCGACAGGGCAAGCTCCGCGCCCGACGGCAGGCGCGCGAGGTCGTCGCGGTGGCCGTCGGCCAGCGGCACGAACATGAGGTACGCGACGATCACCACGACGCTGGACACCAGCGGCGCCAGCGCCGGCCCGAGGAACCGCCGGTGCGCCTGGAGCACGCCGTACAGCACGACCGCCACGCCGTACAGCACGACCTGCGGGCTGAACACGACGAGCATGCGGGTGCTGACCGCGACGACCTGGGCGGTGTCGCAGTTGGGCGGCGCGCCGACCATCACCGACATGAGCGGGCGGGCGAGCACCGCGATGATCACCGAGACCGGCACGAGGCCGACGATCGTCCAGGTCAGCAGCGCCGAGGCGATGCGGGACACGTCGGCGCGGGCCCCGGCCTCGGACGCCGCGCGCCGCGCCGGACCGGCCAGGACGGGCACGACCATGCTGGCCAGCGCTCCCCCGGCGACGATCTCGAACAGGATCGTGGGGATCTGGTTGGCCGTGTAGTAGGCGGTGCTCAGGCAGCCGGACTCGACCGTGCGGGCGAAGACCAGCGTCTTGCCGAAGCCGACGGCGCGCGCCGCGATCGTGACCGTGCCGATGAGCACGGCCGCGCCCGCCACACCACGGGCGACGCGGCCACCGGACGGGGTCGTACGGCCCGGGTCGCCGTTCTCCGGCGCGTCCACCGGAGCCGTCAAGGCGCGAGGGCCGCGGCGGCCGCCTCGCCGGTGGACGGCTCGCTCGGGCGGGGCGCGACCGGCCGCCGGCCGAGCATGTCGATCTTGCGCAGCGGCGGGGTGGCCTCGATGACCTTCGTGAAGCTGACGGCCTCGCTGGCCGCGGTGAGCCCGGCGATCGCGGCGAGCGCGGCGACGCGGGCGGGGCGGGGCAGGGCGGTCACGGCGGCGACGCCGAGCAGCGCGCCGAGCGCGTTGGCGCCCGCGTCGCCGAGCATGGCGCGCTCGCCGAGGTCCTCGTCGAGCAGCGCGCCCGCGGCGCCGAGCGTGGCGCACGCGGCGGCGCCGCCGGGGCCGCGCGTGACGGCCAGCGGCGCGCCCGCGAGCGCGGCCACCTTGACGGCGCGGCCCGGCCGCAGGTCGAACAGGTTCAGCAGGTTCGCCGACCCGGCGATCACGCCGCCGTCGACGACCACGTCGACCACGGACGGGCGGGGGCGGGCCAGCGCGGCGGCCGCGAGGCCTGCCGCGCCGATGCCGAGGATCTTCACGGCGCCGCTGGTGACCTCGCCGCGGGCGAGCGCCCCCAGATGGCCCCGGAAGCCGCGGGAGTCGCCGCTGCCGGCCAGGTCGTCGTACGCGCCGAGGGCGCCGGAGCCGGCCCCGGCGAGCAGCGCGGCGGCGCGCAGCCGCCCCGGGAGCACGGCCGCGCACGCCAGGGACGCCGCGCCGGCCACGGCCGGGCCCTCGAGCAGGGTCAGCGGCTCACCGCGGTGGTTCGTCCGCGTCCACGTCGCCGCGCCGCCGGGCGGGCGGCGGGTCAGCGCGGCGTAGGCGGCGCGGGCGGCGACGGCGCCGAGGGCGAAGGAGAGCAGGCCGCGTCCGCGCATCAGTTCTTCCCCTTCGTCTTATCCGGGACGGGGATCTGCGGCACGGGCGACGGCACCGGGGTGGCGCCCGTGCCGTACGCGCCGGTGCGGCCCTTGTTCTCGGCGGCGAGCGCGTACACCGTCACCACCTGCCCGGACGTGTAGTCGATGTTGTTGACCGTGGAGACCTTCGCCACGGCCGTGGAGTCCTCGGCGAGGGCCGCGAGCATACCCCCGGTTCCGGCGGACGCGGTCGAGCCGCCGACCACGGCGCCGCGGCCCCCGGCGTCCATCGCCTTGGCCAGCGACACCAGCGCCGTGTTGCTGGAGTCGGAGTTGGGTCCCGTGTAGGCGGCCTGCGGGGCCAGCACCATCGCGAGCGTGCCGCGCGCCGCCGGGTTCCCGCTGGTCGTGATGTAGCCGGCGTCGCGGAAACCGGAGAGGATCGTGTCGCTGGTCGTCTCCTCCTGCCCGGCCCGCGACGTCTTCGGCGTCACCACCGCGTCGGCCAGCTCGGCGGCGGCCCGGTCGCGCGGCGTGCCCTTCGGCAGTTGCAGCCGCGACGGGCGGAGCTGGTCGACGAGGCCGTCGATCACGTTGTCCTGGCTGGGGTCGAGGTACTTGTTCTGCACGACGATCCGGCCGGTGATGATGCCGCCGGCCTTGCGCACGAGGTCGGCGACGCGGTCGCGGGCGTCCTCGTTCGCGCCGGGCGTCTCGACGACCACGACGCGCTGGGAGCGGAGCTGCCCGGCGACCATCTGCGGCGACATGGCGCCGATCACCTGGTTCCCGTTGTCGGACTGGCGCTGCGCCTCGCGTTGCTCGGCGCGCAGCGTCTCGTTGTCCGACCTGAGGTCCTCCAGGGAGTGGCTCTTGACGGTCTTGGTGACGGCCGGGCCCATGGAGGTGCCCAGCACGATGCCGATCGCCAGGGCCAGGAACACGGCGACGATCGAGACGAGGTGGTATCGGAAATCGATCAAGAGAAGAGTCCGGTCAGCCAGAAGATGAAGGCGTCCCACTTGGCCCCGGCGTACGTGAGCGACAGCTCGCCCACCGGGGAGAAGACGAACGCGACGGCGAGGGTGATGAGGGTGGCGAAGACGAGCAGGAGCAGCGACGACACCGAGATGCGGCTGCGGTAGAGACGGCTGACGCCTTTCGCGTCGACCAGCTTGCTGCCGACGCGCAGCCGGGTGAGGAACGTGCTCGCCATGCCGGAGCGCCCCTTGTCGAGGAACTCCAGCAGGGTGTTGTGGGTGCCGACGGCCACGATGATCGCGGCGCCCTTGTCGTCGGCGAGGAGCATCGCGACGTCCTCGCTGGTGCCCGTCGCGGGGAAGGCGACGGCCTCGCGGCCCAGCTCGTGGACGCGTTTCAGGCCGGGCGCCCGGCCGTCGCGGTAGGCGTGCACGACGATCTCGGCGCCGCAGCCCAGCGCCTCGTCGGACACGGAGTCCATGTCGCCGACGATCATGTCGGGGGTGTAGCCCGACTCGATGAGGGCGTCGGCGCCGCCGTCGACGCCGATCAGCACCGGGCGGTACTCCCGGATGTAGGGCCGCAGCGTCGCCAGGTCCTCGCGGTAGTGGTAGCCGCGTACGACGATCAGCGCGTGGCGCCCCTCCAGGTCGGTCTCGATGTCGGGCACGCCGACGCCGTCGATGAGCAGCTCGCGCTCGCGCTTGAGGTACTCCATCGTGTTCGCCGCGAACGCCTCGAGCTGCACCGACAGGCCCGCCCTGGCCTCGGTCATCGCGGCCTCGACGGACTCGACGGTCTGCTCGACGCCCTTCGCGACGATCTCGTCGCCCACCTTGAGGACGCCGCCTTCGAGCCGCGCCCGCGTGCCCTCGTCGAGCTTCGCGAACACCTCCGGCCCGACGTCGTCGACCAGCGGAATGCCCGCGTCGACGAGGATCTTCGGGCCGAGGTTCGGATAGCGGCCGCTGACGCTCGGCGCGACGTTCACCACCGCGCCGGCCTGGCAGTTCAGCAGGGCCTCCGCGCTCACCCGGTCGATGTCGACGTGGTCGATGACCGCGATGTCGCCCGGGTTCAGCCGCTTGGTCAGGTTCTTCGTCCGCCGGTCGAGCCGCACGGTGCCGACGACGCTCCCGTCGTCCTCGGCACGGGCGCGGCGCAACCTGGGCAGGCGCAGCGCACGCCGTTGCCGCTCGCGCGGCGGCGAGTCCTCAGGAGAGGACGCCGACTTCATCCCGCTCACCCCGTCAGACTGTCAGAGCCCGTGATGCCGGACACGATCGCCGCACTTCACGGCGTGTTGACCGGCCAATGTGAGCCTATAGGCAACGACGGTGTCCCCGGCCCCGTTTTCCACAGGCGACACGACGGCGCGTCGCGAACGTACGGCGCGCCGCCCGCACTCACGTTCCGGTGACGCGGTCCGCCGCGGCCGACGCGAGGAGCTCCTCCGCGTGGGCGCGGCCCAGCTCGGAGTCCTCGAGGCCGGCCAGCATGCGGGACAGCTCACGGAGGCGGCCATCGTCGTCGAGCCTGGTCACGCCGCTGCGCGTCACCACACCCCCGTCGTCCTTGACCACCATGAGGTGGCGGTCGGCGAACGCGGCAACCTGCGGCAGGTGCGTCACGACGATCACCTGCGCCTGGTGGGCGAGCCGCGCGAGCCGCCGCCCGATCTCCACCGCCGCCTTGCCGCCCACACCCGCGTCGACCTCGTCGAACACGAACGTCGGCACCGGGTCGGCGCCGGCGAACACCACCTCGACGGCCAGCATCACCCGCGACAGCTCACCGCCGGACGCGCCCTTGTGCAGCGGCAGCGGCGGCGCCCCCGGGTGGGCGGCCAGCCGCAGCTCCACCTCGTCGCGCCCGTGCGGCCCGTACTCCTCCGACGGCGTGACCGCCACCGTCACCTCCGCATGCGGCATGGCGAGCGCGGTCAGCTCCTCCGTGACCTGCGCGCCCAGCCGTACGGCCGCCTTCTCGCGGATCGCCGTCAGCTCATCGGCCAGCTCGGTCATCTCCCCGGCGAGCGCCGCCTCCTCCGCGCCCAGCGCCTCGATGCGCTCGTCGTCGCCGGTCAGCTCCCCCAGCCGCGCCGCCGACCGCTCCGCCCAGGCCAGCACCTCACGCGCGGTGCCCTCCGTGCCGCCGTACTTGCGGACGAGCTGGCCGAGCTGCGCGCGCCGCTCCTGGACCGCGGCCAGCCGCTCCGGGTCGGCCTCCACCGACTCGGAGTACGACGCGAGCTCCGTCGCCGCGTCGGTGATGAGGTAGCCGGCCTCGGCCAGCCGGTCGGCCAGCGCCCCCAGCGAATCGTCGTGGTCGCGTACGGCCTCCAGCGCCTGGCGGGCCACACCGAGCAGCCCGGCGACGTCGGCGGCGCCCACGGCGTCGGACGCCGGGTCGCCCATCAGCGCCTCGTGCGCCGTCACCGACGCGCTGCGCAACGCGTCGGCGTGGCCCAGCCGCTCCTCCTCGGCGCGCAGCTCGACGTCCTCGTCCGGCTGCGGCTCGGCCTTCTCGATCTCCTCCAGGCCGAACCGCAGCATGTCGGCCTCCTGCGACCGCTCCCGCGCCTGCGCGACCAGCTCGGTCAGCTCGTCGCGCACCTCGCGGTGGCGGCGGTACGCCTTCTGGTAGCGGCCCAGCGGCTTCGCCAGCTTCGCCCCCGCGTAGCGGTCCAGCGCGTCGCGCTGGCGGCCCGCCTGCAGCAGCCGCTGCTGGTCGGACTGGCCGTGCACGGCGACGAGCTCCTCCGACAGGTACGACAGCAGCCCCACCGGCACCGAACGGCCCCCCGCGTACGCGCGCGACCTGCCCTCCGCCGACACGCTCCGGTTGACGATCAGCACACCGTCGTCGATCTCGCCGCCCGCCTCCTCCACACGGCCGGCCACGTTCCCCGCGCCCTCGACGATCAGCCGCCCCTCGACGGCGGCGCGCTCCGCGCCCGGCCGCACCCGCGCGGGGTCGGCGCGGCCGCCGAACAGCAGGCCGAGCCCGGTCACCACCATCGTCTTGCCTGCGCCGGTCTCGCCGGTCACCACGGTGAACCCCGGCGACAGCTCCAGGACGGCGTCGTCGATCACGCCGAGGCCCTGGATCCTGACCTCCTCCAGCATGGGCCGCATCGGTTAGGAGACCTCCATCCCGTGCCCGTCGTCGTACGAGCGCCGGCCGCGCCACCCGGTCACCGGCAGCCCGAACTTCGCCACCAGCCGGTCGGTGAACGGCGCGTGGTGCAGCCGCGCCAGCCGCACCGGGTGCTCGCCCCGGCGCACCTCAACGCGCGCGCCGTTCGGCAGATCGACGCTACGCCGACCATCGCACCACACGACGCCGATCGGCGCGGGACCGCCGTCGTCCGGGTCGTCCACCTCGTCGTCCGGCTTCGGGCCGACGATCTCGACCGCGACCGCGGAATCGGGCGACACCACCAGCGGGCGGCTGAACAGGGCGTGCGCGCTGATCGGCACGACCAGCAGCGCGGCGACCTCCGGCCACACGACCGGCCCGCCCGCCGAGAACGCGTACGCGGTCGAACCGGTCGGTGTGGCGCACACCACACCATCGCAGCCCCATCGGGACAGCGGCCGCCCGTCGATCTCCGCGACGACCTCCAGCATGCGCCGCCGCGACGCCTTCTCCACCGACGCCTCGTTCAGCGCCCACGTCGCGCCGACCACGTTGCCGTTCTGCCGTACGGTCACCTCGAGCGTCATGCGCTCCTCGACGGAGTAGCCGCGGGTGACGACCTTGTCGACCGTCGCCGTGAGGTCCTCGCGCTCGGCCTCCGCGAGGAACCCCACATGGCCGAGGTTCACGCCGAGCAGCGGCGTGCCCACCGGGCGGGCCAGCTCGGCGGCGCGCAGCAGCGTGCCGTCGCCGCCGAGGACGATCACCGCCTCGGCGCCGCGCGCGGCATCCGGCGTGGGCGGCATGACGCGGACCTCCGCGCAGTCGAGGTCCTTGGCCTCGCTGTCGAGCACGCGCACGGTCATGCCCGCGGTGTTCAGCCGCTCGATGACGAGCTGGGCGCTGCGCACCGCGGCGCCGCGCCCCGTGTGCACCACGAGGAGGACGCTCCGCCCGCCCGGGGCGTACGGAACGGGCGTGCCGCCGGGCGTGGTCGCTGCTGTCGGGTCGGTCATCCGGTCGGCCCCTGTGGTCCCTCGGCGATGGCGGTCTGCACTGATTCGTCCGACAGCGGCGGGGCGCCGGCGGTCAGCCAGAGGAAGTACTCGACGTTGCCGGACGGTCCCGGCAGCGGGCTCGCGACCACGCCGCGCGCGCCGAGCCCCAGCTCGGCGGCGGCGCCGGCCACCTTGTGCACGGCCTCGGCGCGCAGGCCGGCGTCGCGGACGACACCGCCCGCGCCCACCCGGCCGCGGCCCACCTCGAACTGCGGTTTCACCATGAGGACATGGTCGGCGCCCGGCGCCGTGCACCGCACCAGCGCGGGCAGCACCAGCGTCAGCGAGATGAACGACAGGTCGCCCACGGTCAGGTCCGGCGGCGGCGTGCCGGCGGCGGCCGGGGTCAGCTCGCGGATGTTCACCCGTTCGAGCACCGCCACCCGGGGGTCCTCGCGCAGCCTCCACGCGAGCTGCCCGTAGCCGACGTCGACGGCCACGACGCGGGCGGCGCCGGCGCGCAGCAGCACGTCGGTGAACCCGCCCGTGGACGCCCCGGCGTCCAGGCACGTACGGCCCTCCACTCGGAGGTCGGCGAACGCGGCCAGCGCGCCCGCGAGCTTGTGCCCGCCGCGCGACACGTAGTCGGGGCCGGTGTCGTCGTCGCGTACGACGATCGCGGCGCCGGACTCGACCTGCGTGGCGGCCTTCGTCGCCGGGCTCCCGGCCACGCGGACGCGCCCGTCGGCGATGAGCCCGGCGGCGCGTTCCCGTGACGGCGCGAGCCCCCGGCGGACCAGCTCCGCGTCGAGCCGCGCGCGCTTTCCCTGTTTCGGCATTCAGTTCCCGTCGAGCGCCGCCAGCGCGTCGTGCAGGCGGCGATGCACGTCGGAGAGCACCTCGACGTGTTCCGACACGTCGAGCTGGCGCAGTTCGTCCAGCCGGGCCAAGGCGGCGGCCACCTCGGCACCGCCGTCCGCGCCCGGACGCCCGGCCGCTGGCTCCTCGCTCACGCTAGGCACGCCCCCGCTCGTCCTGTCCCGCCGTCGATAGGTCCACCCACGGTATGCACGGTATGAACGCTACCGGGCGGGGGCGACATGCCGCGCTCATCCGCCGCGCCGGACGGCGATCCGCGCCCCCGCATCCCCGAAGGGCGTTACGTACGCTACGCTCCGGGCCGGTCCGGACACCGAACCGGACGTAACGGGAACGGCGGGAAGGGTGAGCGCCATCGTGGCGACCGAGGAAGAGTGCCGGTCAGCTCTCGCGAGCATCGCCCGCCGCCTGGACGAGGTCGACGAGGAGACACGCCGCAAGCACATCGTCGAACGCCTCATCGTCTGCCACCTCACGGACCTGGGCGTCGACATCCCCCTGCTCCTCCACGACGGCGGCCTCGACTTCACCGAACCCACCGAGCTCCCCCCACAGGTCCGCATAGAACTAGCCAGCGACGACCTGGTGGCCCTTACGGACGGCCGCCTCCCCTTCACCCAGGCCTGGCTAGGCGGCCGAGCCAAAATAGAAGCCAGCGTCACCGACCTCCTCCGCCTCCGCCACCTCCTCTAACCCCACCCCTCGCACCTCCTCTAGCCGCACCCCTCCCGCCCCCTCGCCCCAGGGCCACCACCAAAGCCCGCCCGCACCCCCACCCGGCAGCCCACACCACCGCACACAGGCCCCCAACCACGGCGAACACAACCCCGCCGCCCATACGCTCACAGGCCGGTCCCCCGCGCCCCTCACGCCCAGCAGCCGCGCCCGTCCCCCTCCACCCGGCCCACACCCCGCTTTCCCGCACCGCAAATACAACGTCATGTGCGTCAGTGATTTTGGTGCGCGACGCTTCCGGCGCACCCGCCGCACCCCGAATCCAGCACCGCCGTGCGATGCCACGTGCGTAAGTGTCTGTGGTGCGTGAGGGCCACCCACCACCGCGCTCTCCACGCGCCCCGCGCCCCGCACCACAGTGCGGCGTCACATGCGCAAGTGACGCAACCCGGCACACCCACCACCTCCACCGCACTCCACGCCCGCTTCCCGCACCACAGTGCGGCGTCGCCTACGTAAGTGGCTGTGGCGCGAGATGCTTCCGGCGCACCCGCCGCACTCCACACCCCGAATCCAGCACCGCCGTGCGATGTCACGTGCGCAAGTGGCTGTGGTGCGCGAGGCTCCCGCCACCCTCCACCGCACTCCACGCGGCCCGCGCCCCGCTTCCCGCACCACAGTGCGGCGTCACGAGCGCAAGTGGCTGTGGCTGTGGTGCTTCCGGGCGGTGGGGCCTGGATCGGCCGGTGGGGGCGGCTGTGGCACGTGAGGAGGTTCGGTAGATCGGGGGTTAAGGGGGGTTCCCAGGGATTTGGGGCCTCACAGCCCCACCTTCCGCACCGCCTCACGCGCCGCCGCGCCCCCCACCGCCTCCGCCGCACTCCACGCCGCCCCGCACAGCGCCCGCAACCCGTCATACGCGTCACCCGCGCCCGTCACATCCAGCCGCCCATCGACGTACGCCGCCCGCCACTCTCTGCACGTCGCCACGCCCTCGCCCCCGTCCACCCGCGGATGCGGCACGAGCAACCCCCCGAGGTCCGCGGCGATCAGGCTCGGCCGCCACTTCGGCGGCGCGGACACCACGTCCGCCGGATGGGTCACCCCGGTCAGCACCAGCATGCTGTCCACCCCGCCGTTGGTGGCGCCCTCGATATCGGTGTCCAGCCGGTCGCCCACCACGAGCGGACGCCGCGCGCCCGTGCGCAGCATCGCCTCCCGGTGCAGCGGCGGCTCCGGCTTCCCCGCCACCAGCGGCTCACGGCCCGTCGCCGTGGCGATGACCCGCAGCAGCGCCCCATTGCCCGGCACAGGCCCCCGAGCGGTCGGCAGCGTCGCATCCGCGTTGGCGCCCACGAACAGCGCCCCCCGCTCCACCGCAAGCGCCCCCTCGGCCAGCAGCCCGTGCTCAATGCCGCGCACATAACCCTGCACGACCGCCGCCGGCGCCTCCTCGGCCGTGGACACCGGCCGCAGCCCGTGCTCCCGCAGCGCCTGCCGCAACCCGATGCCCCCGCACACCAGCACCGCCGACCCCGCCGGCACCCGCTCCGCAACCAGCCGCGCGCACGCCTGCGCGGACGTCACCACATCACCGGCGACCGCCGGCACCCCCAACCGCGTTAGCTGCCCCGCGACCGCCGCAGGGGTCCGCGACGCGTTGTTCGTCACGAACGCCACCCGCATCCCCGCCGCCCGAGCACCCCGCAGCGCCTCGACCGCCGACGGAACCGGATCCGCCCCGATGTACACGACACCGTCCAGATCGAACAGGCCCGTGTCGTACTGCCGCGCCGGCTCCACCGCCGACGACCCGGCCGTTCCGGGAATCATGGTCCCCCTCGATGCGCTTGCCAACAATGTGGAGCAGCCCCCGTTCGAGTATGCCGACCAGGATGCCGCGTCCGATTCTCCGGCACCGGAGCCCGACCGCCTCCTCCTGGCCCCCTTCCGCGCGACCCGCTACACGAACGCGGTCGACCTCTCCGCCGTCGTATCCCCGCCCTACGACCTGGTCAGCGACGACGACCTGGCCCGCCTCCGCGACGCCGAACCCCACAACGCCGTCCGCCTGATCCTCCCCGAAGCCACCCCCGAGGGCCCCCACCCCACCCCCGCCCCCTCCCTCCCCGCGCCCCCTCCCCCTGACGACCCCCAAACTGGCCGGTATCGGCGTGCCGCCCAGGCGATGGCGGACTGGTTCGCCGACGGCGTGCTCCACACCGACGACGACCCCGCGCTGTACGTCTACGAGCACGCCGAGCCCGGCCCCGACGGCGCCTTCCTCCCGGTCCAGCGCGGGCTCATCGGCGGCATCGGCCTGAGCCGCTCCGAGACGGGCGTGGTGCTGCCGCACGAGAACGTGCTGCCCGGCCCGGTCGAGGACCGGCTGCGGCTGATGACCGCGACCCAGGCCAACCTCGAACCGATCTTCCTGCTCTACGACGGCGGCGGCACCGCCAGCGCGATGGTCGACGACACGGCGGCGTCCGGACCGCCGCTGTGCGAAGCATGGACCTCCGCGCACACCCGCCACCGGTTGTGGCCCATCACCGACCGGGCCGAGCTCGACGCCATCGCCGCGGATCTGGCGCATCGCCAGGCCCTGATTGCCGACGGCCACCACCGGTACGCCACCTATCTCCGGCTACGCGACCACCACCACGCCGCGGGGCACGGCGCGGGGCCCTGGGACTACGGCCTCACCCTCCTCGTCGATTCGCTGGCCTATCCGCCGAAGCTCGGCGCCATCCACCGGGTGCTCCCCGACCTCCCTCCCGAACGGGCCGTGCGCGCGCTGCGCACCGCGTTCACCGTGGACGAGGCGCGCGGCGACCTCACCGAGCTGCTCGACCGCCTCACCGAAGCCGACGAGGACGGCCCCGCGTATCTCGTCGCCGGGGACGGCCGCTACTGGCTCGTCACCGCGCCCGACCCGGACAGCGTCAGCGCCGCCATGCCGACGCAGCGCTCCGCCCGCTGGCGCGCCCTCAACACGTCGGTGCTGCACGTGTTCGTCATCCCGAAGCTGTGGGGCATCGAGGAGGACGAGAGCACCGTGCGGATCGTGCACCACGACGCGGCCGAAGCGGTCCGGCGCGCCGCAGCGACGGGCGGCACGGCGGTGATCCTTCCGCCGCTCCGCGTGCCCGACGTCACCGCCGTGGCGGCCGACGGTGAGAAGGTGCCGCGGAAATCCACGTCGTTCGGCCCGAAGCCGCCTACGGGCCTGGTGATGCGGGCGTTCGCCGCGCAGGTCTGACGAGCGGCACGACGCCGCGCACCTCCACCTCCAGGGGCGTCATCGGGCCGTTGCGCGACCGCCAGAACCTCCGGCGCAGCACACCGCGGATCTCCGCCACGTCACCGACGCGCAGATCACGCGCGACGGACCGCGGCGTCTGCTCCGAAGCCGTGCACCCGATCCAGTCGGACCGGCGCGGCGCGTCGGTCGCCCGGGGGCGTTCCACCGCCATGCGCCACACCACCAGCTCGCCGCCGGGTAAAGGGCGCACCTCGGGCGCCGCGCTGACGCGGCCGACGACATGCACCCCGTTGAGATGCCGGACCTCAAGAGGCGCGCTCTCCTCGAGCTCCGGCGCCCGCTCGGTCGTTTCCATGTTCTCCATGGCCGTTCCTCCGATTCTCCGGGCCTGGCCGGTTCGTGTGGTTCCAAGCCTGGCGTGCGGCGCAAGGGATCGGCAGCCCTCAATTTCCGGTTGTGGATAACTCGGCGGCATGCGTACCGGGACCGGCCGCTCGCGCGGCGCGGGAGACTCGTGCAGGGCCATCTGCGCGCCGAGCTCGAACGCGCGCCCGGCTGGTCGAGCTGGACGCGCGCAACGCCGCGCTCGCACGGCAGGCGGCGCGGGCGGCCGGGCTCGACGGCGTCGAGGTGCTGCAGGCCGACGCCGGGATCACCGACGCCTGCGCCGGCGCGGTACCCGCCCAGATCGTGGTGGCGTGCGGCATCTTCGGCAACATCACCGGCAGCGACATCCGGGCCACGGTGGCAGCGCTGCCCAGCCTGTGCGCACCCGGTGCGCTGGTCCTGTGGACCAGGCACCGCAATCCACCCGACCTGACCCCCGCGATCCGGTCCTGGTTCGGGGAGGCGGGAGCCCACCGGCTGACGGGAGAGCCCGCCGCGCTGGCGCTGGGCCAGCGACTGTCCACCTTCCCGGGCGAAAGCGAGTCAGGCCCCGGTTAGGGCGCTCCCGCAGGACGCCGCCCCCGCGGTCTCGTCAGCCGCGGCCCGGGCCCGGACATGACGAAGCGGCCGGCCCCGGCTCCCGCCAGGACCGGCCGCTTCGTCGACCGTGATCTACTCCGTGTCGGGCCGCTCCGGCTCGCTCCCGGCCGCGCCCGGCTCCTCCACGGCGTCCGCCGCGTCCTCGTCCTCCACGGACTCCGCCTCATCGGGCGCGTCAGAAGCGTCCACGGCACCGGTGGGGTCCTCGGACGGCTCCCCCGGCTCGTCCGCCTCTGACGGCGCCTCGGCGGCCTCCGGGGCCTGCTCCGGCGCGGCGGGAACGTCCGCAGCGTCGACGATCTCGAAGTCGTCGTCGTACTCGTCGTCCTCGAGGTCGTACATCGCTGCGCCTTCGAGCCGGCTGAACCGCTCATCGGCGTCGGTCTCGCCACTGCGGTCCGCCTCGGCGGCGCGCGCGAACCACAGCCGCGCGTCGTCCTCACGTTCGGCGTCGAGCAGCGCATCGGCGTACGCGTAGTACAACCGCGCGGTCCACGGCTTCCGCTGCGGATCCTTCAACTCAGGGATCTGCAGCGCTACCACTGCGGCGTCGTACTGCTCAAGGTCGCGGCGCGCGCCCGACTCCACGATCCGCAGCTCGATCCGGTCCTCGGCGCCGAGCCGGTTCGCCTCCGGGGAGCGCGCGAGCTCCAGGGCCCGCTCGGGCCGGCCGAGCCCGCGCTCCGCGTCGGCCATCAGCGGCAGGAACGTCTCCTCGCCGCTCATGCGCCGCGCCGCGCGCAGCTCGGACAGCGCCTCCGCCCACCGCCCGGTGCGGTACGCGGCGAGGCCGCAGAACGCGCGCACGGCGGCCACCCGGGACGCGATGTCCCGCGCGGCCACTGCGTAGCGGTAGCCGTTCTCCGGGTCCTCGGGGAAGATCCGGTCCGCCATGACGAGGTGGCGGGCCACGCTGTCGGCGATCGACTCGGGCAACGATCGCAACTGGGCGCGCACCGAGCCGTCGAGGTCGCCCGGCAGCACGTCATCAGGCAGCTCCAGCCGGGACTTGCCGGTGGCGTAGCGGTCGGCGCGCTTGTCCGACCGCACACGGTCGTCACGCGACCGGTACGGCCGATCGCCGCCAGCGCGGTCATCACGGCGCGCACGATCGCCGTACGAACGCCGCTCACCGCCATGCCGCTCGTCGCGGTCCCCATAGGGGCGTCGGTCGCGGTCGCCGGGCCGGTCGTCACGGCGCGGACGGTCACCGTACGAACGCCGCTCGCCGCCGCCGGGCCGGCCGTCGCGGTCTCCGTACGGACGACGGTCGCGGTCGCCGCTGGGCCGGTCATCGCGGCGCGGACGGTCGCCCTGCGGGCGCCGGTCGTCGTCGCGGGACCGGAAGGGACGGTGGTCGCCCTGCGGACGGTCTCCCCGCCCGCCGCGGTCGCCGTACGACCCGCCGCCGCGCGTCTCGTCGCGGCGCGGCCGGTCATCACGCGCGCCCCGGGAGCCGTAGGTCCGGTCGCCGCCGCGTCCGCCACCCGGGCGGTCGTCGCGACCTCCCCTGTTGCCGGAAGGGCGGTCGTCGCGCGCGCCGCGGGAACCGTACGGCCGGTTTCCGCCGCGGTTCTCGTCGCGGCCCGGACGGTCGCGATCTCCACGGCCACCGGACGGCCGGTCGCCGCCGCGGTCGTCGTACCTGGGCCGATCGCCACGCCCCGGACGGTCGCCAGAGGGCCGCCGGTCGCCGCCCTGGGGACGGTCACCGAACGACCGCCGGTCGCCAGAGCCGTGGTCGTCACGACGCGGCCGGTCGCCGTACGGACGGCGGTCACCACCACGGTCGTCACGCCGCGGGCGGTCGCCTGAGGGCCTGCGGTCGCCGCCCTGGGGACGGTCGCCAAAGGAACGGCGGTCACCGCCAGGCCGGTCGTCGCGACGGGGCCGGTCGCCGTACGAGCGCCGCTCACCGCCTTGGTCGTCGCGGCGAGGACGGTCGCTGGAGGAACGGCGCTCGCCGCCGGGCCGGTCATCGCTGCGCGGACGGTCACCGAAGGACCGCCGGTCGCCGCCGGGGCGGTCGTCGCGACGGGGGCGGTCACCGAACGAGCGGCGGTCGCCGCCGCGGTCGTTCGAGGAGCGACGGTCGCCTGAGGTGTCGTCGCGGCGCGGACGGTCGTTGAAGGAGCGTCGTTCGCCGCCGCGGCCGCTGGAGGAGCGTCGTTCGCCGGAGCCGTCGTCGCGGCGGGGGCGGTCGTTGAAGGAGCGGCGGGCGTCGTTGGGGCCGTTGTTGTCTCGCGAACGGTACGGGCGGTCGCCGCGGTCGGAGCCGCCGCGGGTTCCGCGGTCGTCCCGCTGGGGCCGGCCGGCGCGGTTGTCGCGCGGGGCGGAGCGGCCGGTGCCGTCGCCGCGCTGGCGGGGGCCGGCGCCGTGTCGTGGGCGTTCGTTGGGGTCGCGCCTGCGTGGCCGGTCGGACGAGTCGTCTCCGCCCCGGTTAGCGTCCCGGTCCCCCGACTCAGTCATCTCTGCCACTCATCCGATCTTTCGCCTCAGCGATCGCTGCCCTGTGCTGTTGTTACACCACATAGTAAAGGCCACCCAGGAGGGTGGCCTTTACTATTTACGTTTTGTGCGGCGGTGTCCTACTCTCCCACACCCTGGCGGGTGCAGTACCATCGGCGCTGGCGGGCTTAACTTCCGGGTTCGGGATGGGTCCGGGTGTTTCCCCGCCGCCATGACCACCGCAACCTTGACCCCCAGGCCCCCG
>DASXYG010000082.1:0-37706 GCA_036502625.1 Streptosporangiaceae bacterium | reverse complement strand
CAGCCCCTCAGCCCCTCAGCCCCTCAGCCCCTCAGCCCCTCAGCCCCTCAGCCCCTCAGCCCCTCAGCCCCTCAGCCCCTCAGCCCCTCAGCCCCTCAGCCCCTCAGCCCCTCAGCAGGGAGTGTGCATGCTGGGGCTGGGCTTGGAGTTAGGGGTGTCCGCTCTGCTCCCTCACCGGTGGACGGGCGCGGTGTCGGGTGCGCGCATGGGGGTGCTCGCGCACGGCACGGCACGGGGCGCAGGGGCCGGGGCGGAGTGGGGGGAGCCGGAGGCATGGGGCGGGTGCGGGGGCGAAGGCGCGGGGGCACGGGCGCGGAGTGCGGGGCTGCGAGGCCCGCGGGGGAGGCACGTGGCACAGGAGTCACGGGGCGGAGTAGGAAGCGCGGAGCGAGGAGCGAGGGGCTGCGAGGCCCGCGGGGGAAGTACGCGACGCAGGAGGCGCGAGGCACAGGGCGCACGCGGCTGCGAGGCCCACGGCGGAGGCACGTGGCGCAGGAGGCGCGGGGCTGCGAGGCCCGCGGGGGAAGTACGCGACGCAGGAGAGGGGCGAGGGTGGGCTGTGGATAAGTTTCGGCACGGAATCGCGGGGTGGCGCAGGATTGGGGGATGGAGAAATTACGGCTGACTGGGGATTTGGGGTCGCGGGTTGTTCGGGCCCTTGGGGAATGGCCGGGGGCTGTTGTTTGTCGGGCTTCGGCGGCTTGGTTGTGGGGGGTTGATGTGTTGCCGCCGGGGGTGCGGGAGGGGCGGTGGCCTGTTGAGTTGATCGTGGGGGCGGGAACCCCGGTGCCCTGCGGGGCTGGGGTGCGGGGGGAGGTTGATGATGTGCCGGGTGGGAGTGTGGTGCGGCAAGGGGTGGCGCTGACCACGCCTGTGCGTACGGCTGTTGACTGTGGGCGGTTTCTGCCGCGGTTTCCGGCTATGGCGGCGTTGGACGCGTTCGCTCGGGTGGGGGTGACGCGGGAGCGGATGGGGGCGGTGTACGGGCGGCTGCCGTCGGGGGTGCGGGGGCGGCGGCAGCTCGCGGAGCTGCTACGGCTGGTCGACGTACGGGTGGGGTCGCCTGGGGAGAGCTGGACGCGGCTGCTCGTCTCCGATGCGCTGCTTCCGGTGCCCGCGCCGCAGGTGCGGGTCACGAGTCCGGGGCACCGGTTCCTGCTCGACCTCGGCTACCGGCGGTTCCGTGTCGGCATCGAGTACGACGGGGAGACGTACCACGCCGCCGACGACTACCGGGAGCACGACCTGTGGCGCCGGGCGCGGATCCGGGCGGCCGGGTGGGAGGTGCTGGTCGTACGCCGCTCCGACCTCTGGTCGCGGCCGCACGAGGTCGTGAGGTCGCTTCTGGAGATCCTGCTGGTCCGCGGCTGGCGCCCGACGCCCCGCAGGCTCCTGGAGGTCGAACGCCGCGTCCGCCGCCTCGCCGTACGCGAACTGCGCCCCTGGGAGCTTGACCGCATTGCGGGATGAGCGGGTCAGGGGGTGCTCGGGGTGTCGCCGCGGCGGCTGATGTAGGAGGCGATTGTGGCGAGGATGGAGAGGGCGAGGAGGACGACGATCGCGCGTTCGTAGCCGGAGAGGAGTTCGCTCACGATGGCCTTGGGGGCCGAGGTGATGTCGCCGGAGTAGACGAAACCGCGGTCCTCGCGGGCCAGGGCCGAGGCCGCGATCGCCAGGCAGAGGCCCGTGCTGAGCATGGTCGAGACGTTGACGAGCATGAGGCGGATGCCGTTGACGACGCCCAGGCGGTCGCGGGGCGCGTCGGCCATGATGACCGTCGTGTTCGCCGTGAGGAACAGGCCCGAGCCGGCGCCGATCAGCACCAGCGCGGGCACCAGCACCACGTACGGCGTCGACGGCTGCACGGCGAAGTACAGCACGACCAGGCCCGCGGTCGCGACGGCCGAGCCGGCGACGGCCACCGCGCGCGGCGCGAACCGCCGCGACATCCCTCCGGCCAGCAGCGACGCCACGGTCATCGCGCCCGGCATGGGCAGCACCGCCACCCCGGCCTCGGCGGGCCCGTACCCGCGCGCCGACTGCAGGTACAGCGCCACCAGGAGGATCACCGAGAACCGCGACAGTGTGTTGAGCACGGCCGCGATGTTCGCGGTCGTGAACGACCGGTCGGCGAACAGCCGCGGGTCGATGACCGGCGCCGCCGCCCGCCGCTGCAGGTACCAGAACACCGGCAGGCCCACCGCGAACGCCACCGCGCCGCCGATCACCAGCGGCCCGCCCCACCCCCGCGCCGACCCTTCGGACAGCGCGAGCAGCAACCCGCCCAGCCAGATCCACAGCACCACGATGCCCGGCACGTCCAGCCGTTCGCCGCCGTCGGCCGGCACCCGGCGCAGCGACACCGCGCCCCACACGATGGCCGCGATCCCGATCGGCACGTTGAACCAGAAGATCCACTGCCAGCCCGCCACCCCGGCCACGAACCCGCCGACGGACGGCCCGACGAGCTGCCCGACGGAGATCACCGCCATGTACGCGCCCATGCCCTGGCTCAACCGCGACGCCGGGAACGCGTGCGTGATGATCGCCGAACCGTTCGCGAGGATCATCGCGCCGCCGAGCGCCTGCGTGACGCGCAGCACGATCAGCACACCGATGTTCGGCGCGAACCCCAGCAGCAGCGACGACGCGGTGAAGACGGCGAACCCGGCCAGGTAGGTGCCGCGCCGCCCGAACAGGTCGGCGACCCGCCCGAACACCACAAGCGACACGGACGTGACCAGCATGTACGCGAGGAGCACCCAGTTCGCGGCGAACGGCCCCGCGTGGAAGTGCCGCACGATCTCCGGGAGGGCGACGTTCAGCGTGCTGCTGTTCAGCCCGGTCAGCAGCATGCCGAGGCTGGTGACCGACAGCGCCTTCCACGCGTAGCGCAGCCGGTCGCGCTCGGACTCCCCGCCCGATCCGGTGGTGTCGGCGGACGGCGCGCTGTCGCATTCGGGCCACGCGTCGTCCGCCGGTATTCGGGCGGCCTCGCTCATCGGGCGCCGGGCCGGGCGGTCACTCCCCGATCCCGCCGAGCCGCGCGTACCCCTTGATCAGGTTGCGCGCGATCGTACGGCGCTGGATCTCGTCGGTGCCCTCGAAGATGCGCAGCAGCCGCAGTTCCCGGTACCACCGCTCGATGGGCAGTTCCTTGGTGTAGCCCATGCCGCCGTGGATCTGCAGCACCCGGTCGACGACCCGGTTGGCCATGTTCGCGCCGTCGAGCTTGGCGATGGACGACGCCTGCCGCGCGTCCATGCCCTGCTGCACCTGCCACGCGGCGTAGAGCGTGAGCCACTTCGTCGACTCGATGTCCACCGACGAGTCGGCGATCTGCCACTGGATGGCCTGGTAGTCGGCGATCGGGTGGCCCATCGAGTGGCGGATCTTCGCGTAGTCGACGGCCATCTGGAGCATCCGCTCGGCGGAGCCGATCGCCCGCGCGGGGATCATGTACCGCCCCTGGCCGATCCACTGCATGGCCAGGTTGAAGCCCTGCCCGACCTCGCCGAGCACGTTCTCCTTGGGCACCCGGACGTCCTCGAAGACCAGCGCGGCCGGGCCCCACTCCCCCATGGTCGGGATGGGCTCGGACTTCCAGCCCATGTCGCGGTCGACGAGGAAGCAGGTGACGCCGCCGTTCGCGCCCTTCTCCGGGTCGTCGACGGCGAAGACCATCACGAAGTCGGCCTCGTTGCCGCCGGTGATGAACGTCTTCTCGCCGTTGATGATCCAGTCGTCGCCGTCGCGTACGGCGCGGGTCCTGATGTTGCGCGCGTCGGACCCGGCGCCGGGCTCGGTGATCGCGAAGCAGGACCGCCGCTCGCCCTCGATCGTGGGCACGAGGTACCGCTTCTTCTGCTCCTCGTTGCCCGCGTACAGGATGTTGTCGGCGGTGCCGCCGAAGCCGAACGGGACGAACGTGCGCCCCATCTCGATGGCGATGATCGCCGACATCACCGGGCCGAGCGCGATGCCGCCGTACTCCTCCGGCGTGTTGATCCCCCAGAACCCCGACCGCTTCGCCTTGGCCTGCAGGTCGCGCAGCACGTCCGGGTCGAGGCCGGGGCGGCCGGACCGCTCGTTGCGCAGCACCTCGTCCTCGAGGGGCATGACCTCCTTCTCCACGAAGGAGCGGACGGTGTCGCGGATCTGACGCTCTTCCTCGCTGAGGGAAAAGTCGACCATGGAGGCGGTCCTTTCACATGTGCACGTACGGCGTCAGCGCCGTACACTGAAGTGTTTCTAGAATATCGCTCTAAGAAGTTCCTCAAGCGTGCGGCGTGGGGGTTGTACTGTCAAGGGGCGCCGGAACGGAGACAGCGATGACACGTAGGGCAACCGACCTGCCTGCGGGCAGGGGCAGCGGCCGCGCGGCCGGGAAGAACGGCGGCAAGTCCGGGGGCAACGCCTGGCAGTGGAGCCGCACCGCGCAGACGCGCCGTGTGCTGCTCGAAGCGGCCCGCGAGGTGTTCACCCGCGCGGGCTTCACCGAGGCCAGCGTCGCCGACGTGGTCGAGCGCGCGAACTCCAGCGTCGGCTCGCTGTACCACCACTTCGGCGGCAAGACCGAGCTGTTCCTCGCCCTCTGGCGCGACCACCAGCAGGCCCACGAGGACGCCGCGGCCAGTTCGGTGGCCAAGGCGCGCGCCGAGGGCGTCGACGAACCGATCGACATGTTCGTCGCGGGCGCCCGCGCCTTCCTCGGCGGCTCCTGGGAGCGCCGCGACCTCGCGCAGCTCTTCCTCGACGGCGACGGCCCGCCCGGATTCGAGCTGCTGCGGCGCACCCGCGGGCGCGAATGGGTGCGGCAGAACGCGGTGCTGCTCGGCGCCCGCAACGACCCCATCGACCGCATGACCGTGGCCACGCTGACGTCCCTGATGGGCGAGGCGGGCCGCGAGATCGCCACGTGCTCCTCGAAGAAGGAGGCCGACGCGATCACCGAGGCGACCGTACGCCTCATCCGCCGGCTCCTCCCGTTGCGCGACGAGCCGGCGGAGTGAGGCGACGCGCTCAGGCGTCCTTGTAAGTGGCCCGGCCGCGGTCGAGCACGACCGTGCCGTCGTCCTTGGTCGTCTGGAACACGGCCTCGCCCGCGCCCGTGCGCCAGATCGAGATCGTCAGCGACTCACCGGGCAGCACCGGGCTGCTGAAGCGGCC
This sequence comes from Streptosporangiaceae bacterium, assembly GCA_036502625.1. Lineage (GTDB taxonomy): Bacteria > Actinomycetota > Actinomycetes > Streptosporangiales > Streptosporangiaceae > DASXYG01. The sequence goes on along the minus strand of DASXYG010000082.1, from coordinate 32,537 downwards.
GGACATCGAGGTGAACCGGGCCGCGTCGGAGCCCGCGAGGGTGTGCAGCAGCGCGCGGCCGGTGACGCCGTACGTGCACAGGCCGTGCAGGATGGGCCGCTCGAAGCCGGCGCGGGCGGCGAACTTCGGGTCCGCGTGCAGCGGGTTGCGGTCGCCGGAGAGCCGGTAGACGAGCGCCTGCTCGGGACGGGTCTCGTACGTCACGCGGAAGTCCGGGCCGGTGTCCGGCTTGGCCCAGTCGTCGCGCGGGCCGCGGTCGCCGCCGAAGCCGCCCTCGCCGCGGATGAACACCGAGCTGCGGCTGGTGATCATCGGGTCGCCGGTGTCCGGGTCGACGGCCACCGCCTCGCTGGAGACCAGCGCGCCCTTGCCCTTGTCGTAGATGCCGGTGACCTTTGACGTCGTCCGCACCTTGCCGTCGACGGGCAGCGGGTGGTGCAGCTCGAACGCCTGCTCCGCGTGGACGAGCATGGCCGGGTCGAAGTCGCCGAGCTTCGAGCCGCGCGGCGCCTGGCCGAGCAGCACCGCGTACGTCGGCAGCACCTGCTGGGTGACGCCGATGGAGTTCTCCGTGGTGAACGGCAGTTCCTCGAGCGGGTCGCCCAGGCCGGCGCCCACGCCGACCGCGTACAGCAGCGCGTCCTTCGACGTCCAGGACCGTTCGTACGGCTCGCTCGCCACACCGATCAGGCTGTGATCCAAGGCCATGCCGACGTCTCCTTCTCCAGCCGTTGACACCTGCGCTCAGCCTACGTATTTATAGAATGAAATTCTAGGATAGAGCTCCGAGAAAGCAGGTGCATTCACAGTGGCCGGACGGGCCCTGTCCCACGGAACCCCGGCCGACATCCTCCCCCCGCCCGACGATCGCCGCCAGATGCGGCAGGCATGGCGCACCCTCTCCGTCGTCAGCATGGCCAGCACGCTGACCGCGCTGAACGGCAGTGCGCTGAACGTCGTCCTCCCCGATCTCGTCCGCCACTTCCACGCCACGCCCGTGGCCGCGAGCTGGGTGCTGCTGTCGTTCCAGCTCGCCAACACCGCGCTCATGGTGATCTTCGGACGGCTCGCCGACATCATGGGCCGCCGCCAGATGTACCTGGCCGGACTGGCCGTCTACACCCTCGCCAGCCTGGCGCTCGGCTTCTCCCCCGGCGTGTGGTGGCTGGTGGCGCTGCGCGTGGTGCAGGCCGCGGGCGCCGCGATGCTCATCACGAACAGCGCCGCGCTCGTCACGTCGGCGTTCCCGCGCCGCAGCCTGGGCACGGGCATGGGGATCTACATCGCGTCGTTCTCCGTCGCGCAGCTCATCGGGCCCACGGTCGGCGGGTTCCTGGCCGGGCAGTTCGGCTGGGAGTGGGTGTTCTGGTTCAACGTGCCGCTCGGCGTCGCCGGGATGATCTGGGGTGCGGTGGCGCTGCACCCGGCGCGTCCGGACGACCCGGACCGCCGCATGGACCTCCCCGGCAACGTGCTCGTCGTGGTGAGCCTGTGCGCGCTGCTCATCGGCCTGTCCGAGGCGACCGAGCTCGGCTGGGCCAACCCCGTGGTGATCGGCGGCGTCGCGGCGTTCGTCGTGCTGACGCCCGTACTGGTGTGGGTGGAGCGGCGTGCGGCCGTGCCGGTGCTCGACTTCCGGCTGTTCGCCGAGCGGGCGCTGGCGTTCGGCGTCGGCGCCGCGCTGCTGAACTCGCTCGCGCGGTTCGCGGTCGTGCTGATCGTCCCGCTGTTCTTCCAGGCCGTGGACGGGGAGAGCGCCATCGAGGCGGGCCTGCGCGTGCTGCCGCTATCGGTGGTCTCGATGCTGGCGTCGATGGCCGGCGGGCTCTGGCTGCGCCGGGTCGGTGCGCGTACGGTCGCCACGCTCGGCTGCGCCGTCACCACGGCGGGCATCGCGGTGCTGCTGGTGACGCTGAACGCGCCGACCCGGTACGTGCCGGTCGCCGTCGGGCTCGTGCTGGTCGGCATCGGCTCCGGGGCGTTCAACCCGTCGAACACGACGGCGCTGCTGCACGACGTGCCGGACGCCAGGATCGGAATCGTGAACGCGGTCCGGCTGATGATGCAGAACATCGGCATCGTGGTGGGCACGGCGCTGACGCTGACGATCGTGGCCAGCCCGCTGCCCGTGCACCTGCGCGCGTTCGTGTTCGCCGGCACCGTGCACGACGTTTCGGCGGACGCGATCTCCAGCCTGGTCACCGGCTACCGGTGGGCGCTGGTGTTCCTGCTGGTGATGTCCGCGCTGACGGTGGTCGCGTCGGCCGGCACCCGTACGCGGCGCCGGGGCGGCCCGGCGTAGGAGATGCGCGAACGCCCCTCCATGACCGGAAGGGGCGTTCGCGGGTCTCGGGCTACGGCAGGGCGGCCGGGACGCGGGCCACGGCGGCCAGCGATTCGACGAAGAAGTAGATGCCCTGGAAGAACCGCAGGACGTCGCCCGACTGGAGGCGCAGCCTGCGGTACATGACGATCCGCCCGGGGTCGTCGCCGCCGAGCAGGTCGCGCCACACTGCGAGCGTGCCGGACAGCACGTAGTCGGCGTCCACGTCACCGCCGGCGATCTCGGCGGCGTGGCAGGTGCCGTCGCGCCACGACAGCTTCAGGTACACCGGACCGTCATCGCGCAGGTCGGTCACGCCGAGCGCCCACGAGGCGTCGTACGTGGCGCGCACGTTGTCGATCCACCCCCAGTACGTGGGCAGCTTCGTCGCGCGCAGTTCCTCGTCCGGGCCCGCGTCGACGGCGGCGCGGGCCCGCTCGGCCCACTCCGGGCCGAAGAACTCCACGGCGGTCTCGGTGGTAACGGGGGACACTCAGCCTCCTGCCAGTTCGGGTTCGATCCGGTCGACCATCGCCTGGATGTCCGGCGGGAGGCCGATGCCGACGTCCACCAGCTTCATCCGGAGCTGGCGGATCATCAGCCGCCGCACCTCCTCCGGCGACCAGCCGAGCGACTCCAGGGCGATCCGCCGGCTCGTGGCGCCGTTGATCGACAGGATCGTGCGGAGCGTGTCGTGGATCTCGGTGAGCATCGCCGGGTCGTCCTGCACGGCGTCGCGCAGGAACCGCATGCCGCCCTGGACGTGGCGCGCCTCGTCGCGGCAGGTCGCGGTGAAGCCCGTGTAGTAGCCGGGCAGGAAGCCGCGGTTGCGGCAGTAGCTGAGCGTGATCTTCATGACCGACAGCGCGAGCACGCCCTCGATCCACAGGAAGTACGTCGTGCCGTAGCGGACGCGCGCGGCCAGGTCCTCGGGGTCGCGGCGCAGGTCGTCGGCCTGGTAGGCGAGCAGGCCGAACGGTCCGACGAACGTCTCCGAGACGTGCTCGAAGGAGGAGTCGAGCACCTCCTGGACGGTGCTGCCGGGCATCTTGACCACTTCGCGGTAGAAGCGGTCGAAGAAGACCGTGTGCCGGGCCTCGTCCTCGATCTGGCTCGACATGTAGATCTTCGACTCCTCGGAGCCGCCGAGCATGAAGACCGGCAGCTCCACCTCCACCTGGCGCTCGCCGTGGTGGAAGCCCGCGGAGATGGCGACGAACGCGTCGCGCTCCTCCTGGGACATCCCCTCGTTCCAGTCGCGCACGTCCTGGGCGAAGTCGAGCTCGTAGACGTCCCACCGCTGCCGGAGGTACCGCCGGTAGAGCTGGTCGTAGTCCGGCAGGCGCTTCAGGTCGCGGTGGACGTAGTCGAGGACGTCGTCGATGTCGATGTCCCGGATCTGTTTGAGCTCCGAGTTCTCGACGGCGTTCAGGACCTCGTCGGACATCTGCGTCATGCGCTTCCTCAATCTCCCGCGTCGGCGGTCGTCACCGCGACGACGGGCTCGACGGTGGCCGGGCGCTCGGTACGCCGCCACGGACCACGGAACAGGAAAATGGCCGGAATGTACAGGATCAGTCCGCCAAGGCAGACGTACAGCCACGTCTGCCAGCCGGCCAGCTCGGCCACGGACGGCGCGACGAGCAGGACGACGAACGCGATGGCCTTGGTCAAGAAGCCGAACACGCCCCAGGCGGTGCCCTGCAGCCGCGGGTCCACGTCCTCGGCGTTCTCCGAGTAGTTCGCCATCCACGGGGCGTACGCGCAGGCCAGCGCCGCACCGAGCAGTGCGCCCGCGAGGACGAGCTGGCCGGTGGGCACCGTCTTGTAGCCCATCAGCGAGATGAAGTAGATCATCACGAACACCGCGGCGATCGTGCCGACGAGCGAGAACGGCTTGCGGAGCTGGAGCTTGTCGGAGACCCGGCCGATGATGATCAGTACGGCCAGGTCGAGGATCCAGAAGCCGGCCATGATCGACGAGGCCTTCGCGGCCGTGAGGTTGAAGACGCTGACCAGCATCGCCTGGCCGAGCAGCGTGAGCGTCATGTAGATGATCAGCCACAGGGAGATGCCGACGACGTGCGCCCAGATGTGCACGTGGCCGAACAGCGCGCGGGCGCGGATGGGCTTCTGCTCATCCGCGGCGCCCAGCGCCTTCTTCTCGCTCTGCAGGATCTGCGCGCGCAGCCGAGGCGACAGATCGGCGATGTTCACGGCGATCACGATGGATACGACCAGCGAGATCGCACCCATGATCACGAACTGGGAGCGCCAGGAGTCGGCGAACAGCGGCAGCGTCACCGCGGCTATCGCGGCGGCCATGAAGTTCGCGCCTACCGGACCCCACGTCCAGAACCCGAACGCCTGCGCGCGGCCGAGGCGCGGCGCGAAGTCCCGTACGAGCGGTGCCGTCCCGGCCATCGCCATGCCGTCGACGAACGCGAGCACGATACGGCCGATGAGCAGGTGTGTCTCGTTGTGCACGAGCGTCATGCCGAAGGCGCATACCGAGGTCAGCAACATCAGCGGTACGAGAACGCGCACCCGGCCGACGTTGTCGACCAGGCGCCCGCCGGCCATCGAGGCGACGCCGCCCATCAGCACCGCCACGCCGGAGATGAGCCCGTAGACCTTCAGGCTCATGTGCAGGTCGTGTTCCAGCAAGGGAACGACGGGAGCGATCACGCCTTCGTACGATCCGATGAGGATCGCCAGTACGGCCATGGCGAGGATCTTGATCCGACGTGATCCGGTTGGGTATTCGTCGAGTTCACGCACGTACGAGAACCCCATAGCGGGCCCTTTCTGCGAGATCCGGTCCGGTCGCCCCCGTGCTCAAATTTTCTAGAAGGAACCTCTAGAATTGCCTGCAAGCGTGACCCCCGTCACGTAGGCATGTCAAGAGTCGATCATCGGGTTTCGCGAGGACACGACCGGTAGGGGACGCTGAGTTACGACCCTGCGCCGGGGGGTGCCGTACGGCGGGAGGCGACCGCCCGGCCGAGCGACAGCACCGCGGCCACCACGGCGAGCCCCGCTCCCCCGGCGGCGCCGGCCGCCGGGCCGAAGCCGTCGACGAGCCAGCCCGTCATCGGGCCGGACATCGCGGCGCCCGCGGTGGTGGCCGTGCCGATCCAGCCGAAGACCTCGCCGCGGCGGTCCGGCGGCGCGATCTCGCCCACGCGGGACATGTTGGCCGCGAGCGCCGGCGCGATCGTCGCTCCCCCGGCCATCAGCACCGCGCCGACCAGCACCGGGGAGCCGCCGTGCAGGATCGGCGGCAGCGTCGGCACGATCAGCACCAGGCCCGCCGCCATCGCGCAGAACCGCCGCGAGAGGTGCGCGGGCCCGGTGAACAGGCCGGACATCAGCCCGCCGCTCAGCGACCCGAGCGCCCACACGGCGGCGAGCACGCCCGCGAGCGCCGGGGTGCCGCGGTTGCGGCTCCACGCGACCATCACGAGGTCGACGGCGTTCAGCGCGGCCACGATCAGCAGCGCGCCGACCAGCAGCCGGGCCAGCCCGGGGACGGCGAACAGCGTGAACGGGTTCCGGCGTACGGTGCCGTGCCCGGCCGGGACCGGTGCGTTCAGGCCCGCGCGGCGCAGCGCCAGCCCGAACCCGACCGCGCCCGCCACCGCGACGACCCCGCAGCCGAGCAGCGCGGCCCGCGCGTTCACCAGCGCGACCGCGGTCGCCGTGAGCGTCGGCCCGACGACGAACATCAGCTCCTGGAGGGTGGACTCCGCGGTGTACGTCGCCTCGCGCGCACGTCCCGTGGCGATGCGCGGCCACGTGGCGCGGCCCAGCGGCGTGACCGGCGGCAGGCACAGCCCGGCCAGCGGCGCGATGACCAGCGCGGCGGGCCACCACGCGCCGGGCAGCAGGCCAAGCGCGGTCAGCGCGACGCCGTAGCCGGCGGCGGTGGTGATGAGCAGCCGGGTGGCGGGCTGCCGGTCGGCGGCGCGCCCCCGCAGCGGCCCCGCGATCGAGACCCCGGCCGTGAGCAGCGCCGAGACCGTACCGGCCAGGGCGTACGACCCGGTCCACCCGGCGACGAGGAACGTGATGGCGATGGGCGTGCCGGTCATGTGCAGCCGCCCGAACAGCGACCACGCCAGCAGCGACGGCAGATGCGGCACCGAGGCCATCTGGCGGTACGGACCGAGCACTTACTCCCCCACAGCTACGCGCGTGCTCAGCGCCATGCGAACACCGGCTGCTCCAGATGATCGACGCGGGTGACCCTGCCGCGCAACGCGATTTCCCTGAACTGGTAGAGCACGGCGGCGGTGGGGGCGTGGATCTTGGAGCCGACCAGGGGGATCTGGATGACCGGGGCGTCGGACTCGGGGATGGTCAGGAAGTTGGGCTCGATGTCGAGGTCGTCCAGGGGGATGACGAAGACCTTGGCGACCTCGTCGGGGCTGGGCACCAGGCGGTCGAGCGCGTCGCCGGCCCAGATCACCACCGGCGTGATGACGTAGCCGGAGCGGGTGACGTAGTCGTCGAGCCAGCCGAGCACCGCGGACGCGGGCACCTCGATGCCGAGCTCCTCGGCCAGCTCGCGGCGTGCGGCGTACGGCACGGTCTCGCCGGGGTCGATGCGGCCGCCGGGCAGCGCGAACTGCCCCGAGTGGGCGCGCAGCCGCGGGCTGCGGCGGGTGAGCAGGAAGCACGTCCGGTCGTCGGCGTCGGTGACCAGCGTGACGGCGACCGCGGACGGCCGGCCGCTCGCCGCGGCCACCCGGCGCGTGAACCCGCGCAGCCGATCACGTATCTCCGCCGCACGCTCGTCCCGCCCACCGCTGCCGCCCATCGTTCCCTTCTACACCATCGGCGGTGCGGGCCTTCCAGGGGCCGGATCGTGTATCAGGGCGTGAGCAGGTGTGCTCGGTGTCACGTCGCGGTCGCACCGCGAAGCGGCTTGCTACTTACCGTCACGAGAGATAGCTTTCAGGTCATCTCCCGGGCAGTCCTCCCTCTTGTCCGGGGGTCGGGGGCTCCGCCCTCGGGTCGCGGCCCCGTCCCTCCCTCCCGACGGGGCCGCGAACCCCCGGCTATCCGGCGGCCGCCATCCGCCGGTAGACGACCGCACGCTCGGCGGTCGCCCACGCGGAGCTCGTCAGGACGTACAACCCGGCCGCGAACGGCACCACCGCCAGCGAGAGCAGCGTGGCGAACGGGGCGATCCGCTGGAGCCGGGTAACGGGCGCGCCGGGCCGGGTCGTCCGCGAGGACCACCAGGCCACGGCCGCGAGCGCGGCGGCGAGGCCGCCGAAGGCCACCAGCCCCGGCAGCCCGAGCGCGCCGGTGAACACCTGGACGAGGTGGCCGCCGAGCGGCATGCCGAACACGGCGTTGTCGAGCAGCACGTTCGCGTGGCCGCCGATCAGCGGCGCGCTGACCACGCGGTACAGCACCATGAAGAACGGCGCCTGCGCCAGCGCGGGCCACGGCCGCGCGCCCGTGCCGCGCAGTGAGGCGCGGCTCAGCGGGAGCATGAGGGCGCGGACGGCCATGGTGAACGCGACGACGGCCAGCGGCGCCGCGGCGCTTCCCGCCAGTGGGTGCAGGGCGTCCGCGACGGCGGTCAGCGCGCCGTAGGCCGCCTCGATTGCGGGGTTGAGCGGGGTGAACAGGTCAATGGACATGGTTCTGCCTCCGAGGGCCGGGTCGTACGGGAACCGTCGGCGACGCGCGCGGATGCGGTGCGCGTCGCGGACGGGCCCGATGGCGCTCGGGGGCGGGGGCGGCCCGGCGCGGCCGGGTCGCGGGCCGGGAGGTACGCGGTGCGCCGGGCGCGGCGGCGCAGGGCCAGCGCGCGGACGGCGGCGCTTGCGGTCAGCCGCGCCCCCGGCAGGGCGTGCGCGGCCAGGGCCGCGAGCAGGCCCGCGACGACGACCGCGACCAGCACGGACGGCGTGGGCGCCGCGGAATGCGTGACGAGGATCAGCCACGCGTACAGCGCGAGCAGCGCGGCGGCGCGCACCGGGTCGCCGTACCGCGCGACCGTCATCAGACCAGCAGCCAGCGGGCGCCGACGGCGAGGCAGGCGAGGGCGATGACGAAGAAGACCACGACCCAGAGCAGCGGGCCGGTGCCGGTGAGGCGGGCCAGTTGGTCGGCGTCGGAGTCGGTGAGGCGGCGGCGGCGCCTGCCGTGCGACAGCTCGATCACCGGGCGTACGGCGGCGATCAGCATGAACCACGTCAGGGCGTACGCGAACACGCCCTGCACGACCGATGTGGCGAACCAGGAGACCGCGAAGATGACGCCGCCGGTCAGCACCACCGACACGACGCCGTAGAGGTTGCGGATCAGCAGCAGCATCAGCGCCAGCATGATCAGCGCGAACCACAGCAGCGCGGTGATCCGCCCGAAGGCCAGGAACGCGGCGGCGAGCAGGCCGAGCACGGCGGGCGCGGGATATCCGGCCGCCACGGACGCGACGGCGCCGAACCCGGTGGGCCTGCCGCGCCAGAACGTCACGCCCGAGGTGTCGGAGTGGAGGCGCACGCCGCGCACCCGGCGGCCGGTGAGCAGCGCGATCAGCGCGTGGCCGCCCTCGTGGGCGATCGTGACGACGCCGCGCGTGGGTGTCCACAGCCCGTGGACGCCCACGGCGATCAGCGCCACCACAGCGGTGGCGATGATCACCGCGAACGGCGGGTCGTGCTGTGTGCCCAGCACGCCCGCGAACACGTCGGAGATCGACCGGTCGTCAACGATTAGCGGGGGCATCCTCGGAATTATCGCCGACATACCTGTGTGCCCGCCCCGCGAACGACCAAGATCACCCGTACGCGCGGGTCACAGGCTCCACGGCCCGTCGACCGTGACGCGGTGCATGACGCGGCGCTCGGTGTAGTCGGCGACCGCGTAGTGCTGCATGGAGCGGTTGTCCCAGAACGCCATGGTGCCGACGCACCAGCGCAGGCGGCACTGGAACTCCGGCGAGCGCCCGTGGTCGAGCAGCAGCGGGAGGATCGCCTCGTTCTCGCGCGGGCTCAGGTCCTTCAGACGCGTCACCGAGCTGCGGTTCACGAACAGCGCCTTGCGGCCGGTCTCGGGATGGGTGATGACGACCGGGCGCTCGATCGGCGGCCACCGCTCCTGCATGGCCTTCAGGTCCAGCGGGTGGCCCTTCGCAATGGCCTTCGACACGCTGTTGGTGAGGTCGTGCACGGCCACGAGGTCGTCGGCCAGGCGGCGCAGCCACGGCGACAGGGTCTCGTACGCCAGGTACATGTTCGAGAACAGCGTGTCGCCGCCGACGCTCGGCAGTTGCAGCGCGCGCAGCAGCGAGCCCATCGGCGGGTTCGGCATGAACGTGTTGTCGTTGTGCCACTCGTCGCCGCCCTCGCCCTTCGGCGACGTCTGGTCGAGGACCGTGATGCCGGGGTTCGTCTGGGCCTTCGTCTTCATCGCGGGCACGTTCAGCGTGCCGAACCGCAGCGCGAACGCCATGTGCTGCTCGTCGGTGATGTGCTGGTCGCGGAAGAACAGGACGAGGTGCCGCAGCAGCCCCTGGCGGATCTCGCGCACCTGCTCGTCCGTCGCCTCGTCCCTGAGGTCGATGCCGGTGACCTCGGCGCCGATGTGCGCGGTGACGGGATGGAACTCGACCATGACGCCTCCATCGTCGTGCGGGCGCGCCCCGTGCCCAACCAAGCAATTGCTAGGTTGAGCATGCCACAGCGGGCTCGGCACGGCCAGACCGCTCGACGGGCGGCGCGGCCGTCCTGCGCGACCACGGCAGCGCCCACACCAGCAGCGGGATCACCGCGAGCGACAGCAGCGCCCACACCTCGTGGCGCATCCACCAGACGTCATAGGTCGCGGTGGTGCCGAGCCACAGGTAGCCGATCGCGGCCCACATGCAGGCCGCCGTGAACGCCGGCCAGGTGCCGCGCGCGGGCCGGGCCAGGAGGTACGGCAACGGCCACAGGAGGTACTGCGCGCCCAGCCGGTGGGTGCAGATGAGGAACGCGAGCAGGATCACCGCGGTCAGCGTCAGCGCGTCCGCGCGCCGCCACCACCACACGGCCAGCGCGAGCCCGGCGAGCAGGACGCCCGTGCCGATCGTGCCGAGCGCCGGGTCGACGGTCTGGGTGCCGCCCTCGGCGATCGCCGTCCAGCCCCAGTCGCCGACCACCGGGCGCGTCTTCGCCAGCGCCCGCGCGACCGCGATCAGCTCACCGGACGGCGCGTGCCCGAGGACCAGCGGCTGCGTGACGAAGAACACCAGCGGCACGGCGCCCGCCCACAGCAGCGCGGTCAGCCTCCGCCGGGTGCCGGGCAGCGCGAGCAGCACGCCGGGCACGAGCAGCGCCGGCCAACTGTTCACGGTGATGGCCAGGCCCACCAGGATGCCGGCGGCCACCGCCCGGCGCGCGTACGCGGACCTGGCGACCACCAGCGCGCCCACGCCGAACGCCAGCGCGATCGGCTCCAGTTGGCCGTGCACCGCGCACACCATGATCGCCAGCGGGTTGGCCGCCCACTGGAACGCGCGCAGCGCCGGGGACCGCCCCCGCGCCAGCTTCCCGACCAGCGGGATCAGCGCCAGGTCCGCGAAGATCGGCACCAGCCGGCCGATGACCGCCCAGCCGATGCCGAGCACCTGCCCCAGCCGGAGCTGCCCGGCCAGGACGTACGCGCTGAGCGGCAGGAAGTGCCAGCCGCCCTCGCGCGCGGTCAGCACCGGGTCGCGGCCGTGCAGCACGTTGTCCGCCGCGGTCGGGAAGTCGACGGAGAAGTCGTACGGGTGCACGTTGAAGCGCCAGGCCAGCAGCAGCACGGCGACGCGCAGCACGACGCCGGTGCCGACGGCGACGGGGAGGCTCGGCGCCCAGCCACGCCACTGGCCGACGAGCACCAACACCAGCCCCGCCGTCAACGGCGCCGCGAACACCAGCAGATTCGTCACTCCGCCCCCGCCCTGTCACCCGTTCGACCTCCCAGCTTTGCCCGATGTTTGCAGGTCTGTCTGAGAGCGGGATGAGTGTGGCGGGATGCCCGGGTCAGCGGCCGGGCGGCGCGGGCGGCCCCGGCGGTGCCGGCGGGTGGGCGACGGAGTTGCGCTCCGAGCGTTCCCACTCCTCCACGTTGCGCAGCAGCGCCTCCAGGTACGACCGGAGGTGGGTGCGGTAGATGTCGGCGAACGTGCGCAGGTACGCGATCTCGCGTTCGAGGTCGCGGCGTTCCTCGCCGGTCATCGGGACCGCCGAGTGGCCGACCGTCGACGCCGCGGTCGACGCCTGGGTGTGCGCCTCCTCCAGGACGTGGACGGCGCGGGACTTCGCGTCGGCCAGGATCTCGTCGCGGTGCCGCCTGGCGTCCTCGGCCAGCTCGCGGCTGTACCGCTCGGCGTCGGCGACGTACTGGTCGGCGGTCTGCTGCGCGCGCGACAGGATGCGCACCGCCTGGATGTGCGCGTCCTCCGGCGCCACCGACGCGCCCTGCGCGCCGTTGCGGCGCAGCCGCGACACCTCGTCGGCCAGCGCGGCCTTCTCGTTGAGCACCCGGACGAGCTCGCCCTCGACCTGGGTCAGGAACACCCGTACCTGCTCCTCGTCGAGGCCGCGGCGGCCGAGCGGCGCCCGCCGGAACGTGACGGCCTGCACCTCCGCGGGGGTCAGCCGCGCCGAGCCGTCGTAGCCGTCCGCACCGGTCCCATATGCGGCCCCGTCGTATCCGGCGGGGAAGTCCGAAGTCGTCATCTCACCGCCCTAAACGTCGCCGTACTTGTCGAACCGGATGCGCTCGCCGGGGAGCCCGAGCCGCCGCAGCCGCTCCGAGGTCGCGTCGACCATGCCGGGCGAGCCGCAGACGTACGCGTCGCGGCCCGACCAGTCGCCGGAGCGCGCGATGACGTCCGGCAGGTCGCCGTGCTCGGCGCGGCCGGCGCCGTCGGCGCCGAACAGGCCGGGCGGGTCCGGCTCCGACACCGTGGGCACCACCGTCAGCCACGGCCACTCCGCGGCGCGCTTGTCCAGGTCGGCCAGGTCGTACAGGCCGTCGGAGGTGCGCGCGCCGTAGAAGAGGTGGACGCGCGGCGGGTTCGACCGGGTGGCGATCTGCTCGCACAGCGCCTTCAGCGGCGCCACGCCGGTGCCGCCGCCGGCCAGCACGACGTCACGCGGCGACCCCTCGTTGAGGGTCATCACCCCGACCGGCGGGCCGACGCGCAGCCAGTCGCCGACCTGGATGCCGCGGACGAGCACCGGGCTGACCGGCCCGCCGTCGACCAGCTTGACGTGGAAGTCCAGCGTGCCGTCCGGGCGCGGCGCGTTGGCCATCGAGTAGTACCGCCACATGCGCGGGCGCATCGGCGTCTCGACGGTGACCGACTGGCCGGGCGCGAACGCCAGCGGCCGGTCGGTGGCCACGCGCAGCACCGCGACGTCGAAACGGCGCTGCTCGTGCGCGATGACCTGCGCCTTCCACCACGACGGGCGGTGCTCCGCGTCGCTTTCCGCCGCCTTGTTCATGACGTCGGCGACCAGGTTGTACGCCGCCTCCCAGTCGGCGGCCAGGTCCGGCGTCCACTGCTCCGCGGTGAAATACCGCAGGGTGGCGATCAGGCTCGCGCCGACCTCGGGGAAGTGCTCCGCGATGACCCCGTATTTGCGGTGGTCGCGCCCGAGCTGCTGCACGAACGGGACCACATCGGGCAGATTGTCGACGTCGGACACGATCCGGCCCAGCGCGGAAAGCAGCCGATCGCGCTGCCGCGTCATACCGACCGGGAACATATCTCTTAGCTGTGGATTCCTGACGAACAGGTCAGAATAGAAGAACAGCGCGACGGCGTCGCCGTGCTGCGCGACCTGCGCGAAATTGTCCTTCAGCCGTTGTGCATCCACACACGCTCCCCTGAGCCGCGCGAATTAAGTGCGGGCCCGTGTCCTATCGCGCTTCGGCCATTACCTTGGCGACGACGCCGTACGCCTCGGACCAGTCGCCTTCGAGGTCGTCGTCCCAGTCGTCGCCGCTGAAGTACCGCAGCGTCGCGACCAGGCTGGTGCCGACCTCCGGGTAGTACTCGTCCACGACGCCGAACCCGCGGTGGTCGCGGCCGAGCCGCTCCAGATACGGCACCAATTCGGTGCTGTCGTCGACCGTTGACACGATGTGCGAAAGCGCTCCGAGGAGCACCTTGTGCTGGCGCCCCATTGACTGCGGGAACATCGACCTCAGCCGCGGGTTGCGCTCGAAGAGATCGGCATAGAAGTACTCGGCGACGACATCGCCGTTCGCGGCCACCAGTGCGAAGTTGGCCTTCAGTCTGCCCGCGTCCACATCCGCTCCTTTCGTCCGTTGCGGAACATGACTAGACCCTTATGCGAGCGGATGCAAGGTGTCGGCGCATGGTCATTTGAAATTCTTGACCTTAAGCACGAATTAAGCCGCAGGTCACCTTCGTAATTGTCGCTTTGCGTGCCGACGTGAATGCTCACGGATTGTCATGTGACTATTGCTATATCCGTACCCCGCGGCCGCCTGCCGTGTGGTTCACTCGAACCGGACCGAGGTGGCCCAGGTCGGCGGGGCCGCGGCTCTCTAGCGTGAGCGGCATGAAAGGCATGTCCATGCTCCAGGGCGCCGCCGTGACCGTGGGCGCCGTGCTCGGCACCGGCGTCATCGCCCTCCCCGCGCTGGCCGCCCGCGTCGCCGGGCCCGCGTCCCTGATCGCCTGGGTCGCGCTCGTCGCGCTGTCCGCGCCCCTGGCCTGGACGTTCGCCGCTCTCGGCGCCCGCTATCCGGACGCCGGCGGCGTCTCGACGTACGTACGCCGCGCGTTCGGCGCGCGGGCCGCCGCGGTGGTCGGCTGGTCGTTCTACTTCGCGGTGGCGACCGGCGCGCCCGCGGCGTCGCTGTTCGGCGCCGCGTACGTCTCGGCCGCGCTCGGCGGCGGCCGGGTCACCGCGTTCGTCACGGCGGCCGTCATGATCGTCGTGGTCACGGCCATGAACGCCGGCGGCGTGCGCACGTCCGGGCGCGCGCAGCTCGGCTTGGCGACGCTGCTCGTCGCGCTGCTGCTGGCCGCCACGGTCGTCGCGCTGCCGCACGCGCGCGCGGCCAACGTGGAGCCGTTCGCGCCGCACGGCTGGTTCGCGGTGGTGCCCGCGGCGGCCGTGCTCGTGTGGGGCTTCGCCGGCTGGGAGGCGGTCACGGCGCTGGCCGCCGACTTCCGCGATCCGAAGCGCGACCTGCCGCGCGCGACCGCGATCGCCGTCGCCGTCATCGCCGTCCTCTATCTGGGCGTCGCGGCGGCCAGCCTGCTGGTGCTCGGCCCGCGTACGGGCTCGGCGCAGGCGCCGCTCGCGGAGCTGCTCGCCGTGGGCGCGGGCGGCAGCGTACGGCTGTTCACCGCGGTCGCCGCGGTCGTCATGACGGTCGGCGCGATGAACGCGTACTTCGCCGGGGCCGCGAAGCTGGGCGCCGCGCTCGGCCGCGACGGCGCGCTGCCCGCGTGGTTCGCCCGGGGCGCCGCGCCCGGCGAGGTGCCGCGGCGCAGCCTCGGCGTGGTCGCCGTGGTGTCCACCGTTGCGCTGGCCGTGGTGTCCGCCACCGGCGAGGCGGCCGGCGCCGAGCTGTCCGCCCGGCTCACGACGGGGTGCTTCGTGCTCGTCTACGTGCTCGGCACGGCCGCGGCCGTACGCCTGCTGCCGCGCGGCTCGTGGTCGCGGCGCGCCGCCGTGGTGGCGCTCGTCTGCTCGGCCGCGCTGCTCGCGATGACCGGCTGGTACCTGCTGTGGACGCTCGCCGTCGCCGTCGCCGCGCTGCTGTACGTACGCCGGCGCGGGGTCAGGCGAACAGCGGCTGCCCCCAGTACTCCCCCGGCCGCACCCCCGGAGGGCACGCGAACAGGCCGCTGCTGACGTGCTGGATGTACTCGTTCATCGCGTCGCTGGCGCCCAGCTTGCGCTGGAGCGGCACGAACTGCTTGCGCGGGTCCTGCTGGTAGCAGATGAAGAACAGGCCGGCGTCGAGCTCGCCGCTGGACGCCACCACGCCGTCGGTGTAGTTGTACGCGCGGCGCAGGATGTGCGTGCCGCCGTTGTTCTCCGGCGCGGCCAGCCGTACGTGCGAGTCGGCGGGGATCGCCGGGCCGCCGGAGCCGGTCGCGGCGAAGTCGGGCTTGTCGAACTCCTTGTGGCCGGACAGCGGCGCGCCCGAGTACTTGTAGCGGCCGAAGACGTTCTGCTGGTCGGTGAGGAAGTCGCGGTCCCACGCCTCGATGTGCATGGCGATGCGCCGCGTCACCATGTAGCTGCCGCCGCGCATCCAGGGCTGGTCGGTCTCGCCGCCGACCCACACCCAGCGGTTCATGGTGGCGGTGTCCTCGCCGTGGATGTTGCGCGTGCCGTCCTTGAACCCGAACAGGTTGCGCGGCGTCTGCTGGTCGGCGCCGTTGGACGACGCCTTGCCGAAGCCGAGCTGCGACCAGCGCATCACGACGGTGCCGCGGCCGAGCCGGGCCAGGTTGCGGATCACGTGGAAGGCCACGACCGGGTCGTCCGAGCACGCCTGGACGGCCAGGTCGCCGTGGCTGCGGTCCGGGTCGAGGTTCTCCCCCGGCAGCTTCGGGAGGTCGGCCAGCGCGGCGGGACGCCGGTCGCCGAGGCCGAACCGGTCGTCGAACAGGGACGTGCCGAAGCCGATCGTGATCGTCAGGTCGGCGGGCTTCAGGCCCACGGCCTCGCCGGTGTCGGCGGGCGGCGCGGCGCCCAGGTTGCTGTCGCCGGGCACGGGCCGGCCCGCCGTCATGGCCGCCGCCGCGCTCGTCCACGTGCGCAGCAGGTCGATCAGCGCGGCCCTGCGGTCCTTGGTGGAGCCGTCGACGGTGAGGTCGTACGCGGCGAACGCCAGCCGGTCCTGCGCGGGCGTGCCGATGCCCGCCTGGTTCGCGGCGTGGAACGGCACGACGGCGGCCCGCGCGGCGGGCGCCGCGCGCGGCGCGCACGCCCCGACGGCGGTGGCCGCGCCGAGCACCCCGACCCCGGCGAACAGCCCGCGCCGGGTCGGCCCGCCGCTCATCCGGACACCTTCGCGGCGACCTTGGACAGCGGCTCGGCCAGCGCGTCGACCTTCTGCGTGAGCGCCCGCCGCTGCGCGTCCTTGACGGTCGAGTAGTCGACGTAGCCGGAGTTCGCGTAGTCGCCGCGGTGCGCCTTCAGCGCGTCGGACACCGTGCCGTACGCACCGCTGACGTCGGAGGCCAGCTTCGGGTCGAGTTGCTTCAGCGCCGGCTCGAGGAGCTCGAACGCCTTGCGGCCGCCGCTGAGGTTGGCCTCGAAGTCGGACAGGTCGGTGTGGCTGTAGCGGTCCTCCTCGCCGGTGATCTTGCTGGACGCGACCTCGTTGAGCAGTTCGGTCGCGCCGTTGGCGAGCTGCGCGGGCTGGAACCGCGCCTTGTCCGTCAGCGCCTTCAGCTTCTTCACGTCGCCGTCGAGCTGGTCGGCGACCGGCTTCATGCCCTTCAGCGACTTGTCCTTCCACAGCGCCTTCTCGATGCGGTGGAAGCCGGTCCACTTCTTCGGGTCGGTGACGTCGTTGACGCGGGCGTCGATGCGCGGGTCGAGGTCGCCGAAGCTCTCCGCGACCGGCTCGATCCGCTCGTACGGCGCGCGCGCCTTGGCGAACGCGTTCTTCGCCGCGGCCATGTCGCCCGCGCGTACGGCGTCGGTGAACGTCTTCGTCGCCGGGATCAGCACGTCCACCTGGCCGGTGACGTACGCGTGGTAGTCGTTCACGGCCTTGTTCAGCGCGGCCTGCACCTTCGGTGACTGCGACGACTTCGCCGCGGCGCCCGTGACGGTGAACGCCGTGCGCTCGGTCTTGGCGTTCGGGCAGTACACCTCGTACGCGCCGGCCTTGAGGTTCAGCGAGAACGTGCCGGACAGGCCCGGCGTCAGGTTCTCCTTCTCCCCGACGATGACGCCCTTCTGCTGCAGCTCCGCCTCGCTGACCTTCGTGGCGCCGGAGTTGGTGATGGTGAAGGTGACGGGGCCCGCGCCGATCTTGGCCGGGCTCGGCGTGCAGCCGTCCGCGGTCAGCTTGATCGCGACCTTGTTGGACCCGCCGCCGGACGCGCCGCCCGCGCCGCCGCAGCCCGCGGCCAGCAGGCCGATCACGGCGAGCGCGGCCGGAGCCGCGAAGGCCCGCGGGGTACGGCGCCGGGCGCGGCGGGTCGCGGTGTCACGCATGGAGGTGCTCCTACTCGGGGTGGCCCGCCGCGGCCGCGGCGGAGGCGACAGGGGGTCAGGCGGTCTCGGCATTGGCCACGGGCTTCGCGTCGGCGGGCTTGCGGCGCCGCCCGCGCGGCCATCCGACCAGCAGCAGCATCGGCACGGCGTACACCAGCCAGCCGACGACCTCGATCACGGCCGGCGCGGCCTGGATGCCGAGCACACCGGTCAGCAGCGGCTCCATCAGCGTGCCGGGGCGTACGAGCCAGGTGAGGTCGAGGGCCTGCGCCTGGCCGGCGTTCAGCCAGCCGGCCTCGTGCGCGGTGCGCAGCGCGGTCATCACCAGCCCGGCGGCGACCAGGACGAGCACCAGGCCGGTGACGCGGAAGAAGCGCGCCATGTTCAGCCGTACGCCGCCGCGGTAGATGCCGTAGCCGATGGCCGCGGCCACCAGGATGCCGATCACCGCGCCGACCGCGCCGAGCACGGCGCTGCCGCTGGCCTGGAGGGTGGCGAGCAGGAAGACCGACGTCTCGAACCCCTCGCGCAGCACGGCCAGGAACGCCATGACGACGAGCGCGCGGGCCGAGCCCTGGTCGAGCGCGGCGCCCGCGGCGCCCTCCAGGTGGCTCTTCATCTCCCGGGAGTGCCGGTTCATCCAGACGATCATGTACGTGACCATCACGACCGCGAGCGCGCCGATGACCGTCTCGAGGCCCTCCTGCTGCTGTTGCGGCAGGTTGGCGGACAGCACCTGGAGCCCGACGGCGATGATCAGGCAGAGCACCACCGCCGCGGCGACGCCCATCCACACCTGGCGCAGCGCGTCGCGGCGGCCGCGCTGGCCGAGGAACGCGGCGACGATGCCGACGATCAGCGCCGCTTCGAGGCCCTCACGCAGACCGATCACCAGGGTGGGGAGCACGGGCCCGCCTCCTCGTCTTCTTCGCCGTCGCCATGACCGAAATCCTGAACTTCGGCAAGGCTAACCTAAGGCTGATCGGCAGAGGAAGGCGACCCTCAGCAAAACTATGACCCGGTGAGGCGACTCTCGCCTCCGGGGTCGCCGGCCCGCCGTGGGCCGCGCGTAACGGGGCCTCACCCGCAGATATTCCATACCTATCTGGTTGATTTAGTCGGAAAGCACATTCATCATGGTCACGTCCCCCTTACACGCTCCCTACGGAAGGGCTTCTTCGTGTCCAGCTCCACCCTCGAACTGGGCAGCCGGGCCGCCACGCCACGCGCCGGGCGCGCACGCCGCAGACGCCTGACCGCGTGGCAGCGCCTGATCAGCCCCGTTGTCATCCTGATCGCCTGGCAGGCGCTCAGCGCCACCGGCGTCCTGCCCGACCGCCTGCTCGCCGCCCCCACCACGATCCTCGCCACCGCCGTCGGGCTCATCCGCGACGGCACGCTGATCACCGCGACGCTCGTCTCGCTGCAGCGCGTCGCCATCGGGTTCGTGATCGGCGCGGTGGCCGCGCTGGTCCTCGCGTTCGTCGCCGGACTGTCGCGGCTCGGCGAGAACACCGTCGACCCGCCGATGCAGATGCTGCGGACGCTGCCGCACTTCGGCCTGATCCCGCTGTTCATCCTGTGGTTCGGCATCGGCGAGACGCCCAAGATCGCGCTGGTGACGCTCGGCGTGGTGTTCCCGCTGTACCTCAACACGTTCGCCGGCATCCGCGGCGTCGACCCCAAGCTCATCGAGGCCGCGCGCACGCTGCGGCTCTCGCGCGCCGCGCTCGTCCGGCACGTCCTGATACCCGGCGCGCTCCCGCAGACGCTCGTCGGGCTGCGGCAGAGCCTCGGCATCGCGTGGCTCGCGCTGATCGTCGCCGAGACCGTCAACGCCGATGCCGGGCTCGGCTTCATGATCACCGACGCCCGCGAGTTCCTCCGCACCGACGTGATCGTGGTGGGGCTCGCCGTGTACAGCCTGCTGGGCCTGCTCACCGACGGGCTCGTGCGGTTCACCGAGAGGAGGGCGCTGGCATGGCGGCGCACCCTGCTGGACTAGAAGGACTCGACGACACCGGGTCCCGTACGGAGCCGGTCGTGTCCGTACGCGGGCTGACGCGCGCGTTCGACGGGCGGCCGATCCTCGACGGGCTCGACCTGGACATCGCGCCCGGCGAGTTCACCGCGCTGCTCGGCCGCAGCGGCTCGGGCAAGTCGACGCTGCTGCGCGTGCTCGCCGGCCTGGACACCGGCGTGACCGGCGCGTACGGCGTACGCGGCAGCGCGTCCGTGGCGTTCCAGGAACCCCGGCTGCTGCCGTGGAAACGCGTGTTGGCCAACGTGGCGCTCGGCCTGGACCGGCCGCGCTCCGCAGCCGTCGAGGCGCTGCGCGAGGTCGGGCTGGAGGACCGCGCGGACGCGTGGCCGCTCACGCTGTCCGGCGGTGAGGCGCAGCGCGCGTCGCTGGCCCGCGCGCTCGTACGCGAACCGGACCTCCTGCTGCTCGACGAGCCGTTCAGCGCGCTGGACGCGCTCACCCGGATCACCATGCACGGCCTGGTGTCGGACCTGTGGCGGCGGCACCGTCCGGCCGTGCTGCTCGTGACCCACGACGTGGACGAGGCGCTGCTGCTCGCCGACCGGGTGTGCGTGCTGACCGACGGGCGCATCGGCCACACCGCCGAGGTCGCCGCCGAGCGGCCGCGCCACCGCGACGACCCCGAGCTGGTGGCGCTGCGCCGCGACCTGCTCACCGAGCTCGGCGTGGACGCGGAGGTCCCGGCATGACCACGATCCGTACGGGGCTCCGCCTGGCCGCGCCCGCCATGTCCGCCGTGCTCCTCGCGGGCGCGCTGGCCGCGTGCGGCGGCGCCGCGTCGGGCGGCGACGCCTCCGCCGTGCGCAAGGACGGCTCGGTCGACCTGTCGAAGGTGACGCTGCGGGTCGGCGACCAGAAGTCCGGCGCGCAGCCGCTGCTCCAGGCCGCCGGGCAGCTCAAGAACGTGCCGTACAAGATCACCTGGAGCGAGTTCACGTCCGGGCCGCCGCTGCTCGAAGCGGTGAACGCGGGCGCCGTGGACGTCGGGCAGGTGGGCAACGCGCCGCCGGTGTTCTCCGCGGCCGCCCGGTCCGACATCCGCATCATCTACGGCTTCACGGCCGGGCTGAAAGGCCAGACGATCGAGGTGCCGAAGAACTCGCCGATCCACACGATCGCGCAGCTCCGCGGCAAGCGGATCGCCGTCGCCAAGGGCAGCTCCGCGCACTTCCACCTGCTGTCGGTGCTGACCAAGAACGGCATGACGATGGCCGACATCAAGCCGCAGTTCCTCCAGCCCGGCGACGCGCTCGCCGCGCTGACCTCGGGCAGCGTGGACGCCTGGGCCATCTGGGACCCGTACTCCGCGCAGGCCGAAGCCGACGCGGGCACGCGTGTCCTGGTCGACGGCACCGGCTACGCCAACGGGTTCAGCTTCCAGGTGTCCAGCAAGCCGATCCTGGCCGACAAGGCGAAGGTGGCCGCGCTGCGCGACTACCTGACCCGCTACCAGAAGTCCATGACGTGGGTGAACGCGCACCCGAAGGGGTGGGCGAAGGTCTGGTCGCAGGTCACCGGGATGCCGCAGAACGTCACGCTGCGCGCGGCGCACCGCCGCCACCTGGCGCCCATACCGCTGAACGCGGCCACGCTCGCGAACGAGCAGCGGGTCGCCGACGCGTTCTCCGACGCCAAGCAGATCCCGGGCCGGGTCGTCATGAAGGACTTCGTGGACGACAGGTTCGCCGACGTGGCCCGCGGATCCGGGTCCTGAACGAGGGGGAGGCAAAATGACGACCGACGCGATCAAGCTGCACTGGTTCCTGCCCACCACCGGAGACGGGCGCACGCTCGTCGGCGGCGGCCACAGCGTGCCCAAGGGCATCGGGGTGCCGACCGGCCGCGACGGCTCGGCCGACCGGTTCCGCCCGCCGTCCATCGACTACCTCGCGCAGGTCGCGCGGGCCGCCGAGCACCTCGGGTTCGAGGCCGTCCTCACGCCGACCGGCACGTGGTGCGAGGACGCCTGGCTGACCACGGCCGCGCTGATCGGCGAGACGCGCACGCTGAAGTTCCTCGTCGCGTTCCGCCCCGGCCTGCTGTCGCCCACGCTGGCCGCGCAGATGGCCGCGACGTACCAGCGGATCTCCGGCGGGCGGCTGCTGCTCAACGTGGTGACCGGCGGCGAGCCGGCCGAGCAGGCGCGGTTCGGCGACCACGTGCCGCACGACGAGCGCTACGCGCGGACGGCGGAGTTCCTGTCGGTCGTGCGCGGCGCGTGGAGCGGCCGCCCGTACGACTTCACCGGCGCGCACTACCAGGTCACCGGCGCCACGGTCTCGGCGCCGCCGGACCCGGTCCCGGAGATCTACTTCGGCGGGTCGTCCGCGGCGGCCGGGCCCGTCGCGGCCCGCCACACCGACGTGTACCTGACGTGGGGCGAGCCGCCGGACCAGGTGGCCGCGAAGATCGCCTGGATCCGGGAGCTCGCCGAGCGCGCGGGCCGCACCGTACGGTTCGGCATCCGGCTGCACGTCATCACCCGCGACACCACCGAGCAGGCGTGGGGCGTGGCACAGCGGATGCTGGACGAGCTCGACCCCGCTGCGGTGGCCAAGGCGCAGGACGCGCTGGCGGCCAGCGAGTCCGAGGGGCAGCGGCGGATGCGGTCCCTGCACGAGGGGTTCCGCACGTCCGCGGACGGCGGCCGTCCCGACGCGCACGACCTGGAGATCTCCCCCGGGCTGTGGGCCGGGGTGGGGCTGGTGCGCGGCGGCGCGGGCACCGCGCTGGTCGGCAGCCACGCCGAGGTGGCCGCGCTGATCCGCGACTACCGCTCGCTCGGCATCGAGGAGTTCATCCTGTCCGGCTACCCGCACCTGGAGGAGGCGTACTGGTTCGGCGAGGGCGTACGGCCGCTGCTGGTCGGCGCTGACGGCACCGGCACCGCGCCGGCGGTGCGGGAGCGGCACGCTGTGAGCGCGTCGTGAGCGGCACGCGCACCGTCGTCCTGGTCGGCAACCCGCGGACCGGCTCGCGCACCCGGGCCGCCGCCGAGCAGGCGGCCCGCGCGGTGCTCGACGCCGCCGGGCTCGACGGCACGCCGGCCGTGGTGGACCTCGCCGAGCTCGCCCCGTACCTGCTCATCGCCCCGCAGCCGGAGGCCGTACGCGCGGCGGTCGCGGCCGCGGTGGAGGCCGACGTCCTGCTCGTCGCGAGCCCGACGTACAAGGCCACCTACACGGGGCTGCTGAAGGTGTTCTGCGACCAGATACCGACCGGCGCGCTCGCCGGGTCGGTCGCGCTGCCGCTGCTGGTCATGGGCGCGCCCGGCCACGCGCTCGCGGTGGACGCGCACCTGCGGCCGCTGCTGGTGGAGCTGGGCGCGCAGGTGCCGACGCCGGGCCTGGCGCTGGCGGAGGCCGATCTCGGCGAGCCCGCGGTGCTGGCCGACTGGGCGGCGCGCGTGGGGCCGGCCGTACGGCGGCTGGTCGCGGCGCGCGGCGCCGTGCCGGAGGAGGTGGGCCGATGACGGCGGAGGTGGACGTGCGGCCATCCAGGCACGGGCCGGACGCCGAGACGTACAAGGCCGTGCTGGCCCGGCACGCGGCCGGCGTGGTCGTCGTCACCGGGCGGGCCGGCAGCGGGCCCGTGGGGCTGACCGCGACGTCGTTCACCTCGGTGAGCCTGCACCCGCCGCTGGTGGCGTTCTACGTGGCGCGCACGTCCACGACCTGGCCGCTGCTGCGCGCCGCCCCCACGTTCGCGGTCAACATCCTCAACGGCGGCCAGTCGGAGGTGGCGGCGCGCTTCGCCCGCCCGGACACCGACCGGTTCGCGCCGCCCACCCGGTGGCGTACGGACTCCGGGGGCCTGCCGCTGCTCGACGACGCGGCCGCCCACCTGGTGTGCCGGTGGCACACGGTGTCGCCGGTGGGCGACCACTGGCTGGTGGTCGGCCGCGTCACCGGCGCCGAGGCCGGCGAGGCCGAGACGCCGCTGCTCTACCACCGCGGCAGGTTCGGCGGCTTTCACCCCATCGACTGATCCGGCCGGAACGCGTCTTTCGCATAGGCGTAATGGCGCATTTGCGTGGCCACCGCGTCGAGCTGTTCCGGGGTCATGATCCGCGGGCTCCCGAACCGCGCGGCGCGGTAGTACAACTGGCACAGCCATTCCAGCGTGACCGAACGCTGGAACGCCTCGCGGAGCGTCTTCCCGACCGTCATTCCGCCGTGGCTGCCGAGGATCACCGCGTGCCGGTCGGCGAGGCAGGCGCCCGCCTCCTCGGCCAGCTCCGCCGACCCGAACAGCTCGTAGTCCGTCACCCGTACGGGTCCGCCGAGCGTGACGATCATGTAGTGGATCGCCGGGAGCTCCTCGATGAGCGTCGACAGCACCGAGGCGTACGGGGAATGGGAGTGGACGGTCGCCCGCGCCGCCGTCCGCGCGTAGACGCCGAGGTGCATCCGCAGTTCCGACGACGGCGACCGCGCGCCCTCCACGACGTTCCCGTCAAGGTCGACGACGCAGATATCGCGCGGCGTCAGCTCCTCGTACGCGACGCTTCCCGGCGAGATGGCGACCAGTTCCCCGGCGTCGCCGGCACGCACGCTGACGTTCCCCGACGTGCCCTTGACGAGCCCTTCGCGCACGAGGGCGCGGCACGTCTCCGCGACCTCGGCGCGCTCGTCCTCCAGCAGCACCGGCGCCTCAGCGGGTGGGGTCCGAGAGGCTTTCCAGGTTCACCACGATCGCCTCCTGTGTGCTGCGCGCGATGACGACCACGGCCTCCTCCTGGGGGTCCGGGTTCTCCTCGCGGTGCGCGACGTACGGCGGGACGAAGATGTAGTCGCCGGCCCGGGTGTCCAGCGCGACCTCGGTGCCGTTCTCCTCGAACACGAACCGCGGGTGGCCGCTGACGACGTAGATCGCGGTCTCCGACTCGCCGTGGTGGTGGTTGGCCGAGGCCATCGCGGGGCCGACGTGGGTGCGGCCCATCCACAGCTTCTCCGAGCCGACGGTCTTGCCGGAGATCGCCGCGAACCGCCGCATCCCCGCCGACTGCGCGGTCTCGTCGGTCACCTCGTCGCCGCCGACCCGGTACAGCTTCGTGCCAGCGGGCAGGTCGGGATGGAATGCGTCCGTCACGTGCTACCTCCGTCGTTCGGCTGCGCTGCACGCAACCTTAGCCAGCGCCGGCGGCGCGGCCGCGGACCGGGGCGGGGTCAGCCGCCGGCGGCGACGAGGCCCCACGTACGCATGGCGGCGGGCTCGGTCCACCGCTTGACCTCCGTGCCGCCGACCAGCAGCACCAGCGTGTTCGCCGGTTTCCCGGCCACGCGGACGAGCAGCCCGCCGCCGGTGAGGTACGTCGCGTCGATCAGCCTGCCCTTGACGGGGATCGGCTCCTTGGCGCCCGTCTTCGTGTCGATCAGGGTGGGCGGCGACGCGAACGGCTGCCGCGACCCGTCACCCGGCGTGTCCCCGTTGGAGGACAGGCGGACGGCGGCCACTCTCCCGTCACGGGACAGACCGCGGATGTCGGCCACGAACGGCGGCTTGCGGAACGACCCGATGCCGGGGATGGGCCGCGACGCGCCCGTCGGGAGGTCCACCACGCCGGCGCCGCCCTGGCCGTCGGTGCCGACGACGTGCTTCTGGTCGCCGGACGCCATCAGGCCGCAGATGTACTTGGTCGTCCTGGTCGTGGCCACGCGGGTGAAGCGCATCATCCCCTTGCCGGTGGTCAGCCGGGTGATCTGCAGCCCGGCCGCGCCGCCGCCGTTGCCCCTGATGTCCATGTGGAACCGCGGGTAGACGATGGTGCGGTTGCCCAGCCAGGCCGGACGAGCGCACGGCGCGGGATTGGCGTACGGCCTCACGTACCCCTTGAGCGTGCTGGAGTAGACGGTCGAGTTGGTGTACAGCAGGCCACCCTTGGCGCCGACCTGTGTCCACGTGCGCATCGTGGTGTCCGGCGAGAACGTGAAAGCGACGTCCTGCACGGACTGGCCGGGGAGCCGGTGCACGCCACGCGCGCCCAGCTTCGCCCGCGCCGTCTGGATCGAGAGCCCGGCGCTGCCGTTGTGGTAGCGGAACCACGCGGCCATGGGCGCGGCGGCCGGCGCGACCGCGCCGCCGGACTTACGCGCCGACGCCGACGGGCTCCCGCTCGCGGCCGACTTCGCACCGATGGGGTTCTCGCAGGCGGTGGCGAACAGTAATCCGGCGCAGCCCGTGACGGCCAGGGCCGTACGGGCCGCGCCGGATCGGCGGGCGGAGAAGATCATCCGGCGATTCTAAGGCGGATGGTCTCCGGCATCGCGTGCAGGGCGGTCAGCATCTCGTCGGTGAACTCGCCGCCGATGTCGGTGATGGCGTAGCCGAGCTCGCCGCGGGTGCCGAGGAGCTGGCCCTCGACGTTCACCTTGTGCTCGGCCATGATGCCGTTGATGTGCGCCATCACGCCGGGCACGTTGCGGTGCAGGTGGATGAGGCGGCGCACCCCGACGGCGGCGGGGAGGTCGAGGCCGGGCAGGTTGACGCTCAGGGACGTCGCGCCGGAGCGCAGGTAGTCGTGCAGCTTGCCGGCGACGAAGTTCCCGATGTCCTCCTGCGCCTCCTCGGTGGAGCCGGCGATGTGCGGCGTGAGGATGACGTTCGGCAGGTTCCGCAGGCTGGAGCGGAACTCGTCGCCGCGGCTCTTCGGCTCCTCGGGGAAGACGTCGACGGCGGCGCCGACGATGCGGCCGGCCTCGATCTCCGCGCGCAGCGCCTCGTAGTCGACGACGAAGCCGCGCGACAGGTTGAGGAACAGGCTGCCGTCGCGCATGTGCGCGAACTCCTCGGCGCCGAACATGCCGCTGTTGCCGGGACGGCCGTCGACGTGCAGCGTCACGACGTCGACGGACTCCAGGAGCTCGTGCAGCGAGCCGCAGCGGCGCGCGTTGCCGAGCGCCAGTTTGTCGGCGGAGTCGTAGAAGAACACCGACATGCCCAGGTTCTCGGCGAGGACCGAGAGCTGGGAGCCGATGTTGCCGTAGCCGACGATGCCGAGACGGCGGCCGCGCACCTCGTGCGCGCCGGTCGCGGACTTGTCCCACACCCCGGCGTGCATGCCCTCGTTCTTCTCGGTCAGCCGGCGCGTCAGCG
Organism: Streptosporangiaceae bacterium; assembly: GCA_036502625.1. Taxonomy (GTDB): domain Bacteria; phylum Actinomycetota; class Actinomycetes; order Streptosporangiales; family Streptosporangiaceae; genus DASXYG01. Next base: position 5,854 of record DASXYG010000082.1, on the reverse strand, counting down.
CGATGATCTCCGAGATGGCCAGCTCCACCACGCTGCGGGTGTTGGAGTAGGGCGCGTTGAACACGGCGACGCCGCGGTCGCCCGCCGCGCCGAGGTCGATCTGGTTGGTGCCGATGCAGAACGCGCCGAGGGTCATGAGGTCGGGCGCGTTCTCCAGGACCCGCGAGGTGACCTGGGTCTTCGACCGGATTCCGAGCAGGTGGACGCCGGGCAGGCGCTCGATCAGCGCGTCTTCGTCCAGGGCGCGGTCGAGGGTCTCGACCGCATACCCCTCGGCCTCGAAAAGGGCCGTGGCGTTCGGATGGATGTTCTCCAGGAGCAGCGCACGCACATCGCGGCGGGAGGCGTTGGACACGCCCTTCCTTCCGGGTCGGTTCCGGCCGGCGGTTGTGGCACGGCCGACTCCCGAGGATATCCGCAGCACCGAACCGCAGGTGGCGGTACCCCGGGACAGGGACGCTCAGGAAGTTTGTCGTTTACAACATGTTTACCGGCAACGCCACCATTCACCCGGGAATCGGCATAATATTTTGCTGTACTAAGCATGTATAAATCGAGGCGGGTCATCCGTGCCCGCGATGGGGGTCGACTTGTCCACGCGACAGGACGTCGAAGGGGGTTCTGACCTAGCGGGCGGCGCGCCAGGCCCAGCCGGGGGCTCGGGCTACAAGTGGATCGCGCTGTCCAACACGACGCTCGGCATGCTGATGGCCACGATCAACTCCTCGATCGTGCTCATCGCACTGCCGGACATCTTCCGGGGCATCGAGATCAACCCGCTGGTGTCGAGCAACACCAGCTACCTGCTCTGGATGATCATGGGGTTCCTCGTCGTCACGGCCGTGCTGGTGGTGGCGTTCGGGCGGCTGGGCGACATGTACGGCCGGGTCCGCATGTACAACATGGGCTTCGCGATCTTCACGATCTCGTCCGTGCTGCTGTCGGTGACCTGGATGACCGGCTCGACCGCCGCGCTGTGGCTGATCGGCTGGCGCATCGTGCAGGGCATCGGCGGCGCGTTCCTGATGGCGAACTCGGCGGCCATCCTCACCGACGCGTTCCCGGTCAACCAGCGCGGCCTCGCGCTGGGCATCAACGGCGTCGCGGCCATCGCCGGCTCGTTCATCGGCCTGGTCATCGGCGGCCTGCTCGGCCCGGTGAACTGGCACTTCGTGTTCCTCGTGTCCGTACCGTTCGGCATTTTCGGCACGTTCTGGGCGTACGCCAAGCTCCGCGACACCGGTGTGCGCAAGCGCGCGCGGATGGACTGGTGGGGCAACATCACGTTCGCGGTCGGGCTGATCGCGGTGCTCGTCGGCATCACGTACGGCATCCAGCCGTACGGCGGCCACGCGATGGGCTGGACCAACCCGTGGGTGTTCGGCACCGTCGTCGGCGGGGTGATCGTGCTGCTGGCCTTCGGCCTCATCGAGAAGCGCGTCGCGAACCCGCTGTTCCACCTGGAGCTGTTCCGCAACCGCGCGTTCACGGCCGGCAACATCGCCAACCTGGCGGGCGCGCTCGGCCGCGGCGGGCTGCAGTTCATCCTGATCATCTGGCTCCAGGGCGTCTGGCTGCCGCTGCACGGCTTCGACTTCGAGAAGACGCCGCTGTGGGCCGGCATCTACATGCTGCCGCTGACCGTCGGGTTCCTGCTGTCGGCGCCGGTCTCGGGCATCCTCACCGACCGGTTCGGCGGGCGCTGGCTGACCACCGGCGGCATGGCCGTCACGATCGTGTCGTTCGCGCTGTTCCTGGTGCTCCCGGTGGACTTCACGTACTGGCAGTTCGCGCTGCTGCTGTTCCTCAACGGCCTCGGCTCCGGGTTCTTCGCCTCGCCGAACAGCGCGGACATCATGAACAGCCTCCCGGACGACCAGCGCGGAGCCGGCGCCGGAATGCGCACCACGTTCCAGAACGCCGCGATGGTGCTGTCCATCGGCATGGTGTTCAGCATGGTCGTGGCCGGGCTTTCCGCGTCGCTGCCCTCGACGATGCTGCACGGGCTGACCAGCCACGACGTGCCGCTGCAGGCCGCGCAGCAGGTGGCCGCGCTGCCGCCGATCGGCGTCATGTTCGCGACGTTCCTCGGCTACAACCCGCTGCAGTCGGTGCTCGGGCCGCACGTGCTCAGCCAGATGCCGCACGCCCAGGTGGTCACGCTGACCGGGCGGGACTTCTTCCCGCACCTGATCACCGGCCCGTTCTCCAGCGGGCTCGGCTACGTGTTCGGCTTCGCGATCGTCGTCAGCGTCATCGCGATGGTCGCGAGCGCGCTCACCGGCCGCACCCGCCCGCGTACGCCGGACACCGCGGAGAACGTCGGCGAGGAATTGGCGGCGGTCGGCGGCGAGGCCGGTTCGGGACCGACCGAATTGGTCGACTGACGCATCGCGGAAACGCCGGATCACCGGGGAATTCCGGGGCGCGGAAACGCGTCCCGAATTCCCCGGTTCCGTTCCGTGCGCGTTATCGTGCGCGGCGAATTCCGACTACCTCAGCCAGAGCTGCCACGGCGGATATTCGCCGGTCTCCGTGCACTTGTACCCGTTGAAGCCCTCGCGTTCGTAGGACTGACCCGCGTCGATGCACAGCGACTTGCTGTTGTACGTGCCGTAGGGCTGCCAGGAGGCCGCCTGTGCGGGCACCGCGAGGCCGGTGACCGCCAGCAATGCGGCCGCTGCGCTCAGTGCCATTCGTCCTCTGCGCATTCACGTTCCCTTCCGACGGGGGGTGGTTCGGAAAGCAGGACCGCCCCTGTCCGGGACGATCTTGTCGCGCTTAGCACAGAATGCACAGCGGATCACCGCCGCACAAGTATCCCGGCGGACTTTTCCCGCGAATTGTCCCGGCGCGGCTAGCGCGGACGGAACTCGTCGACGATCTGGCGGGCCGCGGCCGCGGCCTTCATGTGCCATTCGGGCGGCCGGACGACCACGCTGCCGAGCAGCACGTCGCAGTGGACCTCGACGACCGGCGCGCCCGGCTCGACCTTCCCGGTCATCCGGAACGCCTTCTCCCCCAGCACGGCGCGGCCGGTGAGGCGGACGTCCACGCCCTCGGGCACGAACACCGTGACGCTGCCGAGCACCGCGGACGCCTTGATCGTGGTGTGGCGTGCGGTGAGCAGCGCGTCCTGCAGCTCGATGTGGCAGTCGCCGAGGACGGACTTCGCGACCAGCCGCGCCGGCACCGTCCAGCGGCCCTTGCGCGACTCGTTGCCGAGGATCGCGGTCAGCCGCTCCTCAGCGGCGGGCGGCACCGGCGACCGCGGCTCGGCGGCGTCCGGCAGGTCGCGCGTGAGCCCCTTGAGGTCGTCGAGCGTGCGGGACTGGAGGGCGCGCTCGGACCGGTCGGTGTACTCCTCGAGGGTGAGGCGGCCGTCCGACGCGGCGCGTGCGAGCCGTTCGACGACGGCGTCCCTGTCGGCGTCCGACGCGCGCAACGACGGCCCGCCCGGGTTCGAGCGCTCAGCTTCCATACGTACGAACGTACGAGCAGCGGGGGTGCGTGTCACTCGGGAACACCCCCGATGCCGTCCCGGGGTCGCCCCTGAGGCGTCCCGTACGCGCCCCGGGTGCGACCGGCGCGGGTCAGGCGGGCTCGGCGGTGAGCCGGTGGTCGAGCACGCCCAGGGCGTCGGCGCGCAGCACCACCTCGTCGTCGGGCGCGAGGGCGGCGCGGCAGAGCTCGCCGGAACCGACGACCGTGCCGGGCGCCAGCGCGGCGGCGCGGGCCGCGGCCGCGATGATCGGGGCGAAGACGCCGCCGAGGTCGTCGAGGACGCCCTCGGCGCGCGGTTCGTCGTTCACGGTGATGGCGGCGCGCACCGGGCCGTCGAGCTCGTCCGGGGTGACCAGGTGCGGGCCCATCGTGACGGCGAACTCGGCGGCGCCGGAGCTCCATACGCCGAGCAGCGTGTAGCCGGCCACGGTGCCGTCGGGGCGGCCGATGATCGCGCCGACCTCCAGGCGGCAGCCGAGGTCCGGCACGGTGGCGGGCACGGCGTCGAACGGGCCGCGTACGTCCACCGCCGCCGTCGTGGCGGCCAGCCGTACGGACGGGGGCGCGGGCACCGGGGCCAGGAGGTCGGTCTCGAACTCGGGGACGACCTCGAAGGGGTCGTCGAGCGCGCGGCGGGCCGCCTCACGCAGCAGCGTGCCGTCGTCGCCGAGCAGCTCCGCGAGTGTGCCGGTGCCGGTGAGGCCGAACGTCATGCCGTCGTCGAGCAGCCCCGGATGCACGCCGCCGTCGGCGGGTGACGCGTACGTCCCCCAGCGCATCGCCGTCCCCTTCCTGGTCATCGGTCTCCACGGACCGTACCGCAGCGGCGCGTGCGCGCCTCAGCCCGCCTTCTCCGACAGCGTCACAGTTACGGTGTGGCTCGTGCCGCCGCGGGTGTAGGTGACGGTGACCTTGTCGCCGGACGCCTTGCTGCGGATGTAGGCGACCAGCGAGCCGGAGTCGCTGACGCTCTTGCCGTCGAGCTTGGTGACGACGTCGCCCTTCTTCAGCCCCGCGTGGTCGGCCGGGCCGCCGTTCGCGACGCTGGCGACGACCGCGCCGCTGCCCGACGACGACGCCGAGTCGGTGACGCCGATGCCGAGGTACGCGTGGGTCGCCTTGCCCTTGGAGATGAGCTGCTGCGCCACGTCGTGCGCCTGCGACGACGGGATCGCGAAGCCGACGCCGATGTTGCCCGACTGGCTGCCGGACGACTCCTGGCCGCTGGTGCCGGCGATCGCCGTGTTGATGCCGATGACCTGGCCCGCGCTGTTGAGCAGGGGGCCGCCGGAGTTGCCCGGGTTGATCGCGGCGTCCGTCTGGATCGCGCTGACCACCGTGGACGTCGACTGCTGCTGTTGCTGCTGCTGGAGGCCCTGCCCGAACGGCGAGTTCTGGCCCTGCCCCTGGTTCTGGTCCTCGTCCTCGCTCAGCGTGATGCTGCGGTTGAGCGCGCTGACGATGCCGGACGTCACCGAGCCGTTGAGGCCCAGCGGGCTGCCGATGGCGATCACGGAGTCGCCGACCTGGACGGAGCCGCTGTCCGCGAACGCCGCCGGGGTGAGCCCGCTGGCGCCCTTCGCCTTGATGACGGCGAGGTCGGTGGACGGGTCGCGGCCGAGGATCGACGCGCTGACCTTCTTGCCGTCGGAGAACTGCACGGTGATCGTGCCGCCGTTCGCGGCGTCGGCGACGACGTGGTTGTTCGTGAGGATGGTGCCGTCGGACTTCATGATCACGCCGGAGCCCTGCACCTCGCCGTTCGCGACGTCCACGGTGATGGCGACGACGCTCGGCGACACGGCTTTGGCGACCTTCGCGACGGTGGTGCCGCCGGTGGTGTTGGACGTGCCCTGCGCGGGCTGCACGGCGGGCAGCGTGGTGGCGCCGCCGCCGTAGTGCAGGGCCACGGCCGCGCCGCCGGCCCCGGCGCCGACGAACAGCACGAGCGCGCCCACGCCGGCGACCGTCCACCGCAGCCACCGGTTCGGCTGCCGCGGGCCTCCCCCGCCGCCCGGGACGGCGCCCGCGTACGGGGGGCCGCCGTACGGCGGGCTCCCCGCGGTGCCGCCCGGGTGCGGAGGCGGCCCGCCCATGGCCGCGCCCCCGATGGGCGGCCATGGGGGCGGCGGGCCCTGCGGCGGGCCGGTGGGCTGCCCGGGATCGCCCGGCGCGCCGGCGTACGGGCCGAGGAAGTCCGGCTGGCGCGGCTCGGGTCCGGTCGGCACGGGTCCGGTCGGCGCGGGCTCGGCGGCGTCTTCGCGGGCCACGGGCGGCAGGTCGCGGGTCTGCGGCTCAGGGGTCTGCGGCTCTGGGGTCTCGGGGTTCTCTGGGGTGTTCGTGTCATCGG
>DASXYG010000081.1:0-67784 GCA_036502625.1 Streptosporangiaceae bacterium | reverse complement strand
CCCGAGACACCGCACCCCCGAGACACCGCACCCCCGAGACACCGCACCCCCGAGACACCGCACCCCCGAGACACCAGGGGTCCAGGGGTCCAGGGGTCCAGGGGTCCAGGGGTCCAGGGGTCCAGGGGTCCAGGGGTCCAGGGGTCCAGGGGTCCAGGGGTCCAGGACCCCGCACCTCCAGGACCCCGCACCTCCAGGACCCCGCACCTCCAGGACCCCGCACCTCCAGGACCCCGCACCTCCAGGACCCCGCACCTCCAGGACCCCGCGGGTCGCGAGCCCGCGACCACGCGACCCGGGAGCACGGGAGCACGGGAGCACGGGAGCACGGGAGCACTAGGCAGCGTCACGCGCTGAGAGCCCCTTGGGCTCTCAGCAGGGATGATCTCGTGCGGGGGCGGGGCCGGGCGTACAGATCCTCTGTGCTCACGCCCCGGCGCCGCACCCAACCGCGCTCACGGCCAGCAGCCCGCGCCCGTCACGATCACGGCCGGAACCCCTCGATGGCCAGTTCCATCAGGCGGTCGGCCTGTGCGGCGCCCTCCGGGCCGTCCGGCGTCCGCCAGAGGCAGCTCATGAGCATGATCACGTCCACCGGATCGATGCCGGGACGTATCTCGCCCGCGCGCTCACATGCCTCGAGGAGTTGGCGGACGGCCGCGGTGACGGGAGGCCACGAGGCGCTGATGACCCGCTGCGCGGCGGCGGAGTTCAGCGCCTCCCCGAGGCCGTGCTTGATGCGCACGTAAGAGGCGAGCGTGATGAACCAGTGCCGCAGCGCGTCCAGCGGCGCATGCGCGGCGAGGACCTCCGGCACGGAGTCGACGAGGCGCTCCATGTCGTGCCAGTGGACCTCCAGGATCAGCGCCTCACGGGTCGGGAAGTGCCGGTAGAGCGTGCCGGCCCCCACCCCCGCCCGCTTGGCGATCGAGTTGAGCGAGGCGTCCCCGGACTCGGCGAGCGCGTCGTGGGCGACCTGGAGGATCGCCTCCCGGTTCTTCAGCGCGTCGGAACGCTGCGGCGCCGCGTCGGGCACGGGTCCTCCTGCCGTACGGAATCGTCCATTTGCTATCCGGAGAGTTCTCCGTTAGCGTCGTTCAGGTCAACCGGAGAACTCTCCGCTTGCGCTCACTCCACTGTAGGAGCCACCGTGCGCTACATCAAACTCGGCCACACCGGCCTCGACGTCTCCCCGGTCGCCATCGGCGCCATGACGTACGGCGAACCCGACCGCGGCCACCCCGTCTGGTCCCTGGACGAGGAGTCGAGCCGCCCCCTCATCAAGCACGCCCTCGAAGCGGGCATCAACTTCTTCGACACCGCGAACCTCTACTCCTACGGCTCCAGCGAGGAGATCCTCGGCCGCGCGCTGAAGGACTTCGCGAACCGCGACGACGTCGTCATCACCACCAAGCTCCGCCACGCCATGCGCCCCGGCAGCCCCAACGGCGGCGGCCTGTCCCGCAAGGCGATCATGGCCGAGATCGACAACAGCCTCCGCCGCCTCGGCACCGACCACGTCGACGTCTACATGATCCACCGCCTCGACCCCGACACCCCGCTCGAGGAGACCCTTGAGGCCCTGCACGACGTGGTGAAGGCCGGCAAGGCCCGCTACCTGGGCGCCTCCTCCATGCACGCCTGGCAGTTCGCCAAGGCCCTCCACCTCCAGGAGCGCCACGGCTGGGCCCGGTTCGTCACCATGCAGGACCACTACAACCTCCTGGCCCGCGAGGAGGAGCGCGAGATGCTCCCGCTCTGCGCCGACGAAGGGGTCGCCACCATGGTCTGGAGCCCCCTCGCCCGCGGCCGCCTCGCACGCCCGGCCGACCAGGCGAACGCCACCCAGCGCGCCGCCACCGACGGCGCCTACGCCGACATGCTCTACCGGGCCGACGCCGACAGCGACCACGCCATCCTCGCCGAGGTCGGCGCCATCGCCGAGGCCCGCGGTGTCACGCGCGCCCAGGTCGCCCTGGCCTGGCTGCGCCGCAACCCCGTCGTCGCGGCCCCGCTCGTCGGCGCCCGCACCATCCAGCAGATCGACGACGCCGTCGCCTCACTCGACCTCGACATCACCGACGAAGAAGCCCACCGTCTGGAAGCCCCCTACACCCCCCGCCGCGACCTCCAGGGAATCTCCGACCCGCGCGAAATCGACCGCATCAAGGCCGCCATCTCCGGTTTCGCCAACCTCTGACGCGACACCGGCCGTACGCTCCGCACGCCCCGGCGCCCACCTCCGGCCGCGCCCGTCCCGGACGCACTCCTCTCCAGCCGCTTCACCCCTTCCCGGCGCGTGCCGCCCGCGCCGCGGCGTACTCCTCGAACGCCCGGTGCGCCGGGGAGATCTCGATGTAGTCGAGCGCGGGCTTCAGGGAGCCCTCCTGGCTGGGGTGGAACCGGGGGCGGAGGTAGCGCGGGATGGCGGCGCCCAGCTCGCGCAGGCCGGGGAACATGTCGGCCCGGCTGGCGCGCATCAGGTCGCGCACGCGCGGGCGGGCCCTCGTGACGGACGGGTCGGCGGTGACGAGGTACATGACGCCCCGCTTCCACAGCCACGCCATGATCGGCACGGTCATCGCCATCGCGCGCAGCCGCCTGCCGTAGCGCCCGTCGAGGTGGTCGAACACGTCGTACGCGACCGAGCGGTGCTCCACCTCCTCCGCGCCGTGCCATCGCAGGAGGTCCAGCATCACGGGGTCCGCACCGGCGCGGTCCAGCCCCTCGGAGTGCAGGATCCACTGCCCGAGGACCGCGGTGAAGTGCTCGATGGCCGCGATGATCGCGACGCGCTCCAGCAGCCACCACTCGCGCGCCATCGGCGGCGCGCTGTCGTCGCCGAGCAGCTTCGTGAACATCCACTCGACCTGCTCGACGTACGGATCGGGGTCGAGGCCCTGCTCCTTCATGTGCTCCAGGACGCGCTGGTGGGCGACGGCGTGCGTGCCCTCCTGGCCCATGAAGCCCTTGACGTCGTCGTACAACCGCTGGTCGCGGATGAGCGGCAGCGCCTGCTTGTAGACGTGGACGAACCAGCGCTCGCCGGCGGGCAACAGCATGTGCAGCACGTTGAGCAGGTGCGTGGTGAAGGGATCGCCGGGCACCCAGTGCAGCGGCGTCTCCTCCCACTCGAACCGCACCCGCCGGGGGTGCAGCTCCACGGAGGTCGGCACGGGTTCGGTATCGGTCATCGGGGGGCTCCGTTGGCTCGGGACGGCCGGCCGCCGAACGGCGGCAGCGGCGCACGGGCGAGGCCGCGCAGCGCGGCCGGGGACAGCCGCCCGAGCACGGCGAGCGCGCGCGCCTCGGGCGTCACCGGCACGACGGCCTCGTCACGGAGGACGGCCGCGACGATGCGCCGCGCCACCCGCTCCGGGGGATATCGGCGCAGGCCGAGCGCGCGGGTGGACCACCGGCGCAGCCGCTCCTGCTCCGCGCCGCCGGTGCCGGCGAACCGGGCCGTCCGCGTGATGGATGTTGCCACGAAACCGGGGCAGATCGTGGTCACGCCAACACCATAGGACGCGAACTCGGGACGGACACACTGATCGAGCATCAATACGGCGGCTTTCGTGACCGAGTAGGCGGACAGCACACGCGACGGCGCGTACGCCGCGGCCGAGGCGATGTTCACGATGTGGCCGCCCTCGCCACGCTCGGCGAGCTGCCCGCCGAACAGCCGCGTGCCGTGGATGACGCCCCAGAGGTTCACGTCGACGATGCGCTCCCAGTCGGCCAGGCCCACCTCGAGGAACGGCCCCGCCACCGCGATGCCGGCGTTGTTCACCACGATGTCGGGCACGCCGTGGGCGGTGCGGACCGCGTCGGCCAGCTTGGCCATCGCCTCCCCGTCGGACACGTCGACCGCGTAGTCGTGGCCCGGCGGGCCGACCAGGCCGACGAGCCGGGCCGTACGCTGCGCCGCCTCGGCGTCGATGTCGACCGCGACGACCTCGGCGCCGCGCTCGGCGAACGCCAGCGCGGTGGCCCGCCCGATGCCGCTGCCCGCGCCGGTGACCAGCACGAGCCGGTCGTCGAACGCCGCGCGGCCCGCGCGGACGCGCGCCCGGGCGAGCCCGCGGGCCGGCGGCGCACCGTCAACGTGGTCGGCGAACTCCCCCACCAGCCGCGCGATCACCCCCGGGTGGCTGCGCGGCGCCCAGTGCCCGGTGGGGATCTCGCGGCACCAGGCCTGCGACGCCCAGTTGACGGCCTCCTCGGCGAGCGCGGGCGTGATGTAGGCGTCCCGCTGCGCGACGACGACCTGGACCGGCACGGTCGTACGCCGATGGCCCGGGTGGCGGGCGCGGTGGGCGTTGGCCCGGTACATCTCGATCCCCCACCTGGCGCCGCCCGGCCGCACCCTGGCGGGCGGTGTGCCCTCGATGCGCTGCATCACCCGGACGATCGCGCCGAGGAACCCGGACCGCGCGGCGAGCACCGGCAGCACGGGGAGCTGGAAGAACCCGATGTACCACGACCGGGCGAGCTGGGAGACCAGCTTGCGCAGGTCGGACGGGCGGAGCCGGCGGCGCGCGGCCAGCCACTGCCCGAAGTGGTCGAGGCACGGGCCCGACATGGACGTGAACGACGCCAGCCGGGACCGCAGCCGTACGTCGGCGACCGCCTCCCACGCCTGCACCGACCCCCAGTCGTGGCCGACCAGGTGGACCGGCGCGTCCGGGCTGACCGCGTCGAGCACGGCGGCCAGGTCGTCGCGCAGTTCCGCCACGCGGTAGGCGTCACGGCCATGGGGTGCCGTGGACGTGCCGCTGCCGCGCACGTCGTACGTCACCACGTGGAACCGCTCGGCCAGCCGCTCGGCGACGCCGTCCCACACGGTGTGGTCGTCGGGATAGCCGTGGACGCAGAGGACCGTGGGGCGGCCGGCGTCGCCGCGTTCGTAGACGGCGAGCTCAACGTCGCCGCGGTGGATCGTGCGCCGCGTCATCTGGACACCTCCGTCGCGCGGGGAGCGGCCGCCCAGCGCCGCACATGGGGCAGGTCGTCGTCGAGCCAGTAGGCGTCGTCCTCGGTGACGACCAGGATCTCCTCGAACTTCACGCCGACGCCGCGGAACCCGATGTGCGGCTCGACGGCCCACAGGCCGGGGGTGGGCGCGTGGTCGGACGCGCGGCCGTCGGCCCACAGGGGCGAGCGGCCCTCCAGCCGTTCGAGGATCAGCTCCTGGCCGAGGGTGCGCAGGCTGCGCAGCCCGAACCCGGCGACGACCGGCTTCGGCCCGCGCTTCCTGACCACGCCCACCTGATGGGCGATCACCCGGCCGGGATAGACGCGGTGGCGGTTGTCGTACCCCTGGCGGGCGATCAGGTCGTCGACGCCCTCGTAGATGGCGCGGAAGGTGTCGCGCGCGGCGACCCGTTCGCGGATGAACGTACGGTACGCGGCCAGGTCGGTCATGAGCTGCTCGAAGATCCGGTTCTCGCCGATGCACCCGGCGTAGCCGATATCGGCGACGTAGCCGGCGCGGATGGGGGCGCAGTCGAGGATGAACGGCATGCCCTCCTCCAGCCGCCGCCCGGTGGCGAAGAACTTGTGCGGCAGCCAGAACCCGCGGAACGCGGACCGGTCGCCGAACCACGCGAACGGCACATGGAACCAGTCGTCGACCCCGCGGGCCACCAGCGTCGCGCGCAGCCGCCGGGTCGCCTCGCGTTCGGTGACGCCGGGTTCGAGCCCGGCCGCGACCTCCTGCGCCCCCGCGTACGCCAGGCGCTGCATCTCGCGGAAGCGCGCGATCTCGTCCTCTGTCAGCCGAGCGACCCGACTATTAGACATGTAGTCGAATATAGCCGCGGCCGTATCGGCGGACCAGCCCTTCGCGCACACCGGGGTCACCGGACCATCACCGTGTGCTCCCGCCGCGGCACCAGCTCGCCGATCACCGGATGGCCCGGGATCTCGCCCGCGAGCAGCAGCCCGCCGGACGTCTGCGCGTCGGCCAGCAACAGCGCCTCGTTCTCGTCGACCGCCGCCAGGTCGACGTACGGACGGACCCAGTCGAGGTTGCGGCGCGTGCCGCCGCTGACGTGGCCCGCAGCGAGCGCCTCACGGGCACCCGGGAGGTAGGGCACCGCGGCCGCGTCGACCATCGCGGTCACGCCGCTGGCGCGGGCGAGCTTGTGCAGATGGCCGAGGAGGCCGAAGCCGGTCACGTCGGTGGCGCAGACGATGCCGGCGGCCAGCGCCGCGTCGGCCGCCGCCGCGTTCAGTGTGGTCATCGCGCCGATCGCCGCCTCACTGACCTCGCCGGTCGCCTTGTGCCACGTGTTCAGGACGCCGATGCCCAGCGGCTTGGTCAGCGTCAACGGCACGCCGGGGCGGCCGGTGTCATTGCGCATGATCCGTTCCGGGTCGACGAGCCCCGTCACGGCCATGCCGTACTTCGGCTCGGGGTCGTCGACGCTATGCCCTCCGGCCACATGGCACCCCGCCGCCCGCCCGACGTCGACGCCGCCGGCGAGCACCCGCCCCGCCAGCGCCGCCGGCAGCACGTCGCGCGGCCAGCCCAGGAGGTTGAGCGCCACCACCGGGCGCGCGCCCATCGCATAGATGTCGGACAGGGCGTTCGTCGCGGCGATGCGGCCCCAGTCGTACGCGTCATCGACGACGGGCGTGAAGAAATCGGTCGTGGCGACGATCGCCTGGCCGCCGCCGATGCCGACCACGGCCGCGTCGTCACCCGAATCGAGCCCCACGAGCAGCTCGCCGTGCACCCCGGTGGGCGCGCCGGTCAGGCCCGCCACCATCTCCTCCAGCTCACCGGGCGGGATCTTGCACGCGCAGCCGCCGCCGTGCGCGTACTGGGTCAGCCGGAAGCCGGTCGTGTTCGTGTCCATACCGCCATCTTGCCGATGCCCGCGGCCGCGCGGCAGTTCCCGAATCGCGTTCTGTGGAAAACTCCTTCAGGTGATCGCGCGGAGCACCAGCTCGGTGAGCTGACGTCCCGCCTCCATACTCAGCGGCGCGTGGTCGAGCATCATCCGGTACCACAGCACGCCGTACACGATGTCGATCACCATCTCCAGATCGGTGTCCGGCACGATCTCGCCGCGCTCGACCGCCCGCTCCAAGATCGTCCGCAGCGCCGCACGCCTGCTGAACAGGAAGCGGTCGCGGAACTCCCGCGCGAACACCGGGTCGAGCAGCGCCTCGGCCATCAGCCCCACCAGCACCGGACGCTGGCCGCGCTGCCGGAACGTGTCGCTGAGGAACGCCAGCAGGTCATCGCGCAGCGTCCCGTTGTCGGGAACGCTGATCCGCGACGCCACGACGTCCACCAGCGCGTCGAGGACGACATCGGCCCTGGACGACCACCAGCGGTAGATCGTCTGCTTGCCGACCCCGGCCCGTACGGCGATCCCCTGCATGGTCAGCGCCGAATAGCCGCGATCCTCCAGCTCAGCGATGGCGGCCTCAAGGATCGACCGCTTCGCCGTCTCACTGCGCGGCCGCCCCGGCCGCCGTCCGCCCGTCATGGGGCCAATTTACAAGACACCGTGTCTTGTTTTAGTATCGAGACACAGTGTCTAGGAATAGGAGGCGCGCGATGCGCGTTGTGATCATGGGTGGTACGTCCGGAATCGGCCTGGCCACCGCCGAGCTGCTGGCCGGCCAGGGCGCCGAGGTGATCGTCACCGGCCGCGACCCGGAGAAGCTGGCGGCCGCGAAGGAGCACGTCACCGCCGCCGAGCAGGTCGACGGCGCGTCCGCCCCCGCCGTAGCCGACTTCTTCGCCCGTACCGGCCCGTTCGACCACCTGGTCCTCGCCTTCAGCCCCGGCCCCGCAGGCCTCGGTCCCATCAATGATGTCAAGATCGACGACGTACGAGAGGCGTTCAACGGCAAGCTCTTCCCGTACCTGGCGGCCATCCAGCAAGCCCAGGTCACCGGCTCGATCACGATGATCTCGGCGTCCACCGCCCGCTCGGCCCTCCCCGGCACCGTCGCCCTGGCCGCGGTCAACGGCGCCATCGAACGCATCGTGTCCCCCCTGGCCGCCGAGCTGGCCCCGGTCCGCGTGAACGCGGTCTCCCCCGGCGCCATCGACACCCCCTGGTGGTCCTTCCTCCCCGAAGACCAGCGCCAGGCCCAGTTCGCAACGGCCGCCGAGTCCCTCCCCGTCAAACGAATCGGCCACCCGAAGGACATCGCAACCGCCATCCACTACCTGATCGAAGCCCCGTACGTAACCGGCACGGTCCTCCCCGTAGACGGCGGCTTCACCATCGCCTAACGACCCCCCGAGATCTGCGAAACTTGACCCGCAGGCCCAGTGGAGGCGTTTCCGGCCTGGTGACCGGCACGGTCTTCAAAACCGTAGAGGGGCGGCAACCGTCCCTGGTGGGTTCGATTCCCATCCGCCTCCGCCACCTGCAATTCGGGCCTTGACCAGGGATGACGCAGTCTCTCCTACCGTCGGCAGCTGATCACCAAACGCAGCCAGACGCCACGAGAAGCGGCTGCATGCGGCCGGTCCGGGGAGATTCCGGGAATGGACTCCGCGCCGTCCACACAGGTCAACCCCGCACGAATGACCCACGCGTAAACGACGCGGCCTGGACCGCAGTCGGGGGCTACGCCGTTCTATCGTGGAGGCCGAGCCCCACCCCCGCACGGCTTAGAGTCCGGAGATGCGAGGACGCCCGGGACGATCATGATTCGAGGCTGGCATGGAATTCGCTGCCGTAGTCATTTCGGTCGTTGCAGTGACAACATCAGCACTCCTTGGTTGGAGGGCCCTCATCATTGCTCGACACTCGAACTCTGTCCCAGTTCTTATCGAGCTGTTCGGTGAGCACAGGAACAAGCGCTTAGCGGAGGCACGCGAGTTCGTCTACCATGACCTCTCGAAATACGATCTGTCCGTCGGACTGGACGCGCTCCCCGTCGAAAAGCAAGTTCTCATCCGAGATTTAGCATGGTTCTACGACAACCTGGGCGCACTCGTAACGCACGGAGTAGTCGACATCGAGCCAGTATCCGGCTATCTGGGCGGCTCGGTACTGGGCGTATGGGAGAAAATGCTTCCACTCGTTACGGCTGAGCGAGAAAAACGAGGCGGCTCATATGACGTTCAGCGCTGGCAAGTCTACTTCGAGAACCTTTACCACCTAGTCCGGCAGTGTCCCCCAGCCAAGGCACGCTCGGCCCAGCATCTGTGGCGCCTCCAACATTAGACTGGCACCTCTCCGAACATCGCCACGTGCTCTCACACGATGCGCGAGCACCGGCGGGGCAGAGACTGTCCGGGTCTCGTTGGCGTCGCGATGCTTCAGGCCCCGCGTCCCGTAATACGTGCACCGGAACGGCGCCCGCATACTCGGCCCTGCGTACGGCCCGCCTACGACACCGCAGCGACCAGCTCTGCCCTTGCGAAAGCTCACCAGCGTTCGCCGGTCGACGCGCGTCACCGATGATATTTTCGGCCTCCTCTACTCTTCGCCTGGATCCGGCTCAGCGGGTTCTCCTAGCTCCCCTTCAGGTCCACGCCGTACTGGAGCGCGTTGGAGAACATGGCCCGCTTCCGGCGGTACGTGTTCGCGGTGGCCTTTCTCCCGGACATCGTCAACCCGAGGGCCAAACAGACCTTGCCTGGCCGCGTCGGAACGGACCAGCCCGGCATCGGCAGTGACCAATGTTCGGGTGCCGCAGACACTCGTTAGCTCCGGCGTCTGCTCCCACTGCGCACGCCGTCGGCGGCAACCGTTCCCTGCGGGTTCTGTTCCCGTCCCCTGGGCCACATACGAGCCGTCTTGTCGGGATTGTATGGGCTGTTCGGCGCGTGGCTAGTGATTATCGACGCGGACGGATTCTCTCCGGGGACGTACCGACTGGGACGGCTCTTTTGGTTGCGTGGTGGTTTAGAGGCTTGTGGTGAAGGCCAGCAATAGGGCGGCTGTTTCGGGTGGGGACTCCAGGATGGGGGTGTGGCCTATGCCGGGGAGGAGGTTGAGGTGGGTGTTTGGGACTGCTTGGTACTCGGTGGCATGGGAGGAGTTCCATCTGCGGTCGGATTCGCCGAAGATTACTTGCAATGGGAGGGATAGGGAGGACAGGCGGGGTGGGATTGGATTATCGGATAGGTACTTGGCGGACTCGTGCATTGTTGTGGTGAAGGTGTGGAAGGTCATTTTGCGGATGTCGTCCAGGATGAATTGTGGGGGGTCGTAGCCGGGGCGGGTGAAGGCTGTGCTGGCGGCTTCGCGGAGTTGGGTGTCTGTTAGGTGGGGCCATTGTTCTGGGGTTATGGAGAGGTCTTGGGGGATGACGGCCTCCATTCGGGGGCCGGTGTTGATCAGGGATAGGGCCTTCACCAGGTCGGGGCGGTGCTCGGCTAGGGCGGTGGCGGTTAGGCCGCCGGAGGAGTGGGCGACCACGATTGCCTTCGTGATGCCTAGGCGGTCGAGGATCACTCCTGCTCGGTGGGCCTGGGTGGGGATTGCGTAGTCGCCGTTGGAGGGCTTGGCCGATTCGCCATGGCCCAGCAGGTCGATGCGGATGAGGCGGTGGGACTCGGTCAGCAGCGGGACCAGGGCGTCCCATGAGCGGGTCGAGGAGGCCGATCCGTGGATGAGCAGGAGGGCGGGGGCGTCTCTCGGGCCGTCCTGGCTGATGTGGATGGCGCCGCCGTCCAGCGGCAGGGTGAGGTCCTCGGTGGCCATGGGGGTGCTCTGCTCGGGGCGCTGGGCGTCGGGAATTGTCATGAGGCCACTGTCGGCTGATGGCGTGCGAATGGGATTGGACGAATGTTCCGTACGGTCGAGCCCGGCTGACAAGCGGGAGTTCTGCATTGCCGGGTCTGCCCGGCAGGCGGATGTTCCGTACGGCCAGGTCCGGTGACGGGCGAGCGTTCCGTATGGCCAGGTGCGGCTGACGGGCGGGTGTTCGCGTGGGTCTGCCCGGCCGGTGGGTGAATGAGTCGGGAAGCCGGGCGCGCTTAGCATGGGGGGATGCGGCGGAGTGGGGCCGGGGATGATGAATCGGTTTGGGACGTGTCGCGGCCGGCCTGGGGTAGTCGGGTGGCTGGGGTCACGATGGCCGGGTTCAGTGATCGGCATCGGACGCCGCTTCCGCTGCGGTTGATTCCGCACCCGGCCGTGACGCTGGGGCTGGTGTTCGGGACCGGATCGCTCGCCGTGGATGACGCCGCGGGGCGGGTGCATACCGGCAGCCTCGTCGCCGGGCTGGGGCTCGGGTTCGGGGCGGTTCGGCTGCGGCGGGTTGAGGACTTCGCGTGCCTGCAAGTGCGGCTGCCGCCGGTGGTCGCGGGGGCCGTGCTGGGTGTGCGGCCGTCCGAGCTCGACGGCGGCGTGGTCCCCCTCGACGACCTGTGGGGGCACGAGGCGGGGCTGATCGCGGAGCGGATGAGCGAGGCAGGCTCCTGGGAGGAGCGGTTCGCGTGGGTCGACGCCATGCTCGCCCGTCGCGCCGGGCTCGCGCGCCGCGGCATGATCGCGCGCAGCAACGGCGGCGGGCCGCTCGTCGACCCGGAGGTGGCCTGGGCGTGGCACCAGATGGTCGCCAGCCAGGGGCTCGTACGCATCGACCACCTGGCGGCCGAGCTCGGGTGGAGCCGTAAGCGCCTGTGGTCGCGGTTCCACGCGCAGATCGGCCTGCCGCCCAAGCGCGCCGCCAAACTGGTCCGCTTCGACCACGCCGCCCACCGCCTGGTCGCCGGGCAGAACGCCGCTCGGGTCGCGGCCGACGGCGGCTACACCGACCAGTCGCACCTGCACCGGGACGTCATGGCGTTCGCGGGCGTGACCCCGGCGAACGTGGCCGCCGAGCCGTTCCTGACGATCGACGACATCGCGTGGCCCACCCGCGGGACACCCGCCGCGGCCGCTCAGTACGGCAGGTCCTCCGGCCGGCAGTCGCGGTAGTCCGGTTCCAGTGGGGTCGTGACGCGCCGCCGTCGAACCAGTACACCGTGTCGACCTCGGCGATCGAGGCCGCCGGCCAGAAGTGGTACTGCTTCCGCGTGCGTACAGTCTGGCGGCACGCGGCGCCTCCGGTCGGACACGCGGGACGCGTGGCCACCGCGCCGGGGCCGCCGGCGGTGGAGAATCGGGCTTGCGGGCGTCTCGGAACGGGGCGCCGCTGTGGGCTTCGCCGGATGGAGGTCGGTCATGGGTGATCCGCGGCGGGCGATTCCGCGTACGGACGCGCTGCTGGCCGATGCCCGGCTGGTGCGGGCGGCCGCGGTGCTCGGGCGCGGGGCCGTCAAGGATGCCGTGCACGACGCGCAGCGGCGGGCCCGGTCCGGGGAGATCGGGGCGGAGGACGTGGCCGACGCCGCCGTGGGGGCGCTGCCGTCGCTGCTGACGTCGATGCGCGGGGTCGTCAACGCGACCGGGGTGCTCGTGCACACCAATCTCGGGCGCGCGCCGTTGTCGGCGGCGGCGCGGGCGGCCGTGGACGGCGTGGCGGGGACCACCGATGTCGAGTTCGACCTGGTGGGGGGCGTACGGGCGCGGCGGGGGCGCGGGGCGCTCGACGCGTTGCGCGCCGCGGTGCCGGACGCGGGGGACGTCCACGTCGTGAACAACAACGCGGCCGCGCTGGCGTTGTGCGCGCTGGCGCTGGCGCGCGGGCGGGAGATCGTCATCGCGCGGGGCGAGCTCGTCGAGATCGGCGACGGGTTCCGCATTCCGGAGCTGCTGGACGGGTGTGGCGCGCGGCTCGTCGAGGTGGGGGCGACGAACCGGGTGCACGTACGCGACTATGCCGAGGCCGTCGGGCCTGATACGGGGTTCGTGCTCAAGGTTCATCCGTCGAACTTCCTGGTCACGGGGTTCACGTCGGCGCCGGGGGTCGGGGAGATCGTGGACGGCGTGGGGGATGTGCCGGTGGTGGCCGACATCGGGTCGGGGCTGCTGGAACCGCATCCAGCGCTGCCGGACGAGCCCGACGCCGCGACCGCGTTGCGGGCCGGGGCGGCGCTGGTCACGGCGAGCGGCGACAAGCTGCTCGGGGGGCCGCAGGCGGGGCTGATCCTCGGGGCCGCGCCGCTGGTCGAGGCGTTGCGGCGGCATCCCACGGCGCGCGCGCTCCGGGTGGACAAGCTGACGCTCGCGGCGCTCGAGGCGACGCTGCGGGGTCCGGCCCCGCCCGTACGGCGGTTCCTCGAGGTGCGCACGGACGAGCTGCGGCGACGCGCGGACGCGCTGGTCACGGCGCTGGCGACGGGCGACGCGCCGGTGGCGGCCGAGGTCGTCGACTCGGTGGCGGCGGTGGGCGGGGGCGGGGCGCCCGGGGTGGAGATCGCGAGCGTCGCCGTCGCGCTGCCGGAGGGGTACGCCGCGGCGCTGCGGCGCGGTGACCCGCCGGTGGTGGGGCGGGTCGAGCGCGGGCGGTGCCTTCTCGACCTGCGGGCGGTCGATCCGGTGGACGACGCGGCGGTGGCGGGTGCCGTACGCGCGGTCGCGGCGGGGGCGCCGTGACGACGCAGGTGGTGGCTACGGCCGGGCATGTCGATCATGGGAAGTCGACCCTCGTACGGGCGCTCACCGGGCGGGAGACCGACCGGTGGGCCGAGGAGCGGCGGCGCGGGCTGACCATCGATCTCGGGTTCGCGTGGATGGCGCTGCCCGGCAATTTGCGGGTCGCCTTCGTGGACGTGCCGGGGCATGAGCGGTTCGTCCCAAATATGCTCTCGGGGATGGGTCCGGTGCCCGCCGTCCTGTTTGTGGTGGCCGCCGACGAGGGGTGGATGCCGCAGTCCGCCGAGCATCTGGCGGCGGTGGACGCGCTCGGGGTCACGCATGGACTGCTGGCGGTCACGCGCAGCGATCTGGCGGACCCGGAGCCCGCGCGGCGTGACGCGCTGGCGCGCATCGCGGAGACGTCGCTCGGGGTGGTGCCGTACGCCGAGGTCAGCGGCGTCACCGGCGCGGGCCTCGCGGAGCTGCGTGCGGCACTCGCCACGCTCGTGGCGGGCATGCCCGTGCCCGATCCGGAATCCGATGTACGGCTCTGGCTCGACCGCTCGTTCACCATCGGCGGGGCGGGCCTGGTCGTGACCGGGACGCTGCCCGCCGGGCGCATTCGCACCGGCGACCGGCTGACCCTCGCCTCCACCGGACGCGAGGTGCGCGTACGGGGGTTGCAGACCCTCGAGGAGGCGGCCGACGAGGTGACGGGGGTGGCCCGGGTCGCCGTCAACCTCCGCGGCGCCGACCGCCCGCGCCGCGGCGACGCCCTGCTCGCCCGCGATGTGTGGCGTACGACGGACCAGGTCGACTGCGTTCTCCCCGGCCCGGGGCGGCTCGGCGCGGGGGTTCCCGGGGCGGGGCCTCCCGACGCGGCGGGCTCGGGCGCGGCGGGCTCCGGTGTGGCGGGCTCCGGTGTGGCGGGTGATGACGTGGTGGACCTCGCTGAAGAGTTGACGGTGCATGTGGGGGCGGCGGCGGTGGCCGCGCGGGTGCGGCCGCTTGGGGGGCGGGTCGTGCGGTTGCGGCTGGCGCGGGCGTTGCCGTTGCGGTATGGCGACCGGCTGCTGCTTCGGGATCCGGGGCGGCATCTCATCGCGGCGGCCGCGATCGTGGTCGATCCCGCACCGCCTGAGCTGCGGCGGCGCGGTGCCGGACGGGAGCGGGCCGCCGAGCTCGGGCTGGTCGCCAGGCCGGAGGACGCGGCCGTGGTCAAGCTGCGGCGGATGGGGTTCGTACGGACGGGCGACCTGCGCGCGCTCGGGCTGCCCGCGCCGGGCAAGCCGGTCGCCGGCGACTGGCACGCCGACCCCGAGCTCTGGGCGGCGCTGCCCGCGCGCCTGCGGGAGGCCACCCGCGACTGGGCGCGCGAACACAAGCTGGAGCCGGGCCTACCGGCAGATGTCGCCCTGCGCGCGCTCGGACTCTCCGACCGCGCGCTCCTCGCCGCCGTCATACGCCGCGCCGGACTGTCCGCCGCGGACGGCAGGATCGTATCCCCGGGCACCGACAACCAGCTCCCGCCGCAGGTCACCCGCGCCGTAGAGGCGATCCTCACGGACCTGCGCGCCAAGCCGTTCGCCGCCCCCGACGCGAACGCCCTCGCCCACCTCGGCCTCGGCCCCCGCGAACTGGCCGCCGCCGTCCGCGCCGGCCGCCTCCTCAAGATCGCCGACGGCATCGTGCTGGCCCCCGACGCCGTCGACCGCGCCCGCCCCGTCCTGGCCGCCCTCCCCCAGCCGTTCACCCTCAGCGACGCCCGCAAGGCACTCGGCACCACCCGCCGCGTAGCCGTACCGCTCCTCGAACACCTGGACGCCGCGGGCGTCACGGCCCGCCTCCCGGATGACACCCGCCGCGTCATTTGACCGGAACCTGTGGAACCGCGGACCCGGGTACGGCGTCATGGTCGTTGGGCAGGATTCGCGATCGTGCTCAGGGGCCAGCGAACCCATAGGGTGGGCGCGTAGCTTGGACTTTGGTGAGGATGGTCCGGGATACGGTGTGCCCCCCGGCCCGGTCGCGAGGAGGACGACGGATTTGATGACTGCTCCAGGTTCCGGGGACGCCGCGCGTGAGGCGGCGTCGCGCGTCGGGCTGCCCGAGTGGGCGATGCACGATGTCGAGGTGCCGCACTGGGCACTGACCGAGGCGGTGTGCGTCTTCGAGGCGATGATCACCTCGCTGGACGCGATCGCGGAGAAGCCCGGCGCGGGGCAGGCGGCCGCGCGGGAGCGCGCCGACGACCTGCGTGATCTCCGGGGCGCCCTGTGGCAGGCCGACCGTCCGGCGCTGACCAACGACGAGTCCGCCCAGGAATGGCTGGCCGCCCTGCGCGCCGCCTTCGCCGAGGGCATCCCGGCGAGCTGACCGCCGCCCCGCCCGGCGTACGAACCGGGCGGGCGCGTACGTTCCCGTGCGCGGATCGTGACCCCGGATGCGGCGCGCGTCCGGTACGGTGCGGGCGGTCACGGGAACGGAAACTCGTATGTCCGCCGCGCTCTGGGCACCCGACTACTGGCTGAGCCGACTGGTGTTCCAGCGCGGCCTCGCGCTGGTCTACCTCGTCGCGTACATCGCCGCGGCCCGGCAGTTCCGGCCGCTGATCGGCGCGAACGGCCTCACGCCCGCGCCGCGTACGGCCGCCGCGCTGCCGTTCCGTACCGCGCCCAGCCTGTTCCACTGGCGCTACTCCGACCGCATGTTCGCGATCGCCGCCTGGACGGGCGCGGTGCTCGCCGCCGCGGCCCTGGGCGGCGTGACCGACCGGCTACCGGTCGTCGCGTGCATGGCGGTGTGGGCCGTGCTGTGGGCGCTCTACCTGTCGATCGTGAACGTGGGCGGCACGTGGTACGGGTTCGGGTGGGAGATCCTGCTGCTCGAGGCGGGGTTCCTGGCGATCTTCACCGGTCCCGCCGGCGTCGCGCCGCCGGTGGCCGTCCTGTGGATGCTGCGGTGGCTGCTGTTCCGGCTGGAGTTCGGCGCCGGGCTGATCAAGATGCGCGGCGACCCCTGCTGGCGCGACCTGACCTGCCTGGACCACCACCACGAGACGCAGCCGATGCCTGGCCCCCTGAGCTGGTTCTTCCACCACCTGCCCGCGCCGCTGCACCGCGTCGAGTGCGCGGCCAACCATTTCGCGCAGCTCATCGTGCCGTTCGCGCTGTTCGCGCCGCAGCCGGCGGCCGCCGTCGCGGCCGCGGTCATGATCGTCACACAGGTGTGGCTGCTGCTCAGCGGCAACTTCGCCTGGCTGAACGTGCTGACGATCGTACTGGCGCTGCCCGTACTCGGTGACGCCGCGTGGCGGCACGTCCTGCCGGTGCCGCGTCCGGACGCCCTGGCCGCGCCGGGCTGGTTCGCGCTGCTCGGCCTGGTCGTCGCGGTGGCGCTGGCCGCGCTCAGCTACCGCCCCGTCCGCAACATGCTGTCGTCACGGCAGCTCATGAACGCCAGCTTCGACGGATTGCACCTGGTCAACACGTACGGCGCGTTCGGCAGCGTCAGCCGTCGCCGCCTGGAGGTGGTCGTCGAGGGCACCGCCGAGGCCGAGCCGGAGGACTGGCGGGCGTATGAGTTCCACGGCAAGCCCACCGATCCGCGCCGGTGGCCACGCCAGTTCGCGCCGTACCACCTGCGCCTCGACTGGGCGATGTGGTTCGCCGCGCTGTCCCGCGACTACGCCAGGCCGTGGTTCGGCACGCTGCTCCACCGCCTCCTGGACGCCGACCCCGCCACGCTGCGCCTGCTGCGCGCCGACCCGTTCGAGGGCGCGCGCCCGGCCGCCGTACGGGCGTCGCTGTACGAGTACCGGTTCAGTTCGTGGCGGCGGCTGCGCGCGGAGCGGGTGTGCTGGACGCGGACGCGGCTGGGGGTGTACTGGCCGGCGGTGCGCCGCGACTAGCGGGCGTACACGCGGACGGACGAGAGGATCTTGGCGATCGTCTTGCCGGTGGGGTCGGCGTGGGCGCCCTGGTCGGTGGAGAGGATGAAGGCGCCGTTGGTGTGGGGGGCGCGGACGGTCAGGACGTCGACCCGGGCGCGGTGGGGGGTGCAGGCGTCGCCGCCGGTCACCGTGATGGAGACGCGTATGTGGTACGCGTGGGCGCCCTTGATGCGGACGGGCTTGGCGCGGCCGGGTTCGGCTACGGCGTGGATGCCCTTGGCGGGCTCGTCGTAGACGTTGCCCCAGGACTCGGCGAGGGACTTTGTCTGGGCGGCCTGGTCGCCGGCCGTGGGGGTCGCGGCGATGCCGGTGACGGCGCGCCAGGTGCCGCTGCTGGAGTTGGTGCAGTAGCCGGAGCCGTACTCCGCCGAGCCGGACATCGCGAGCGTGCTGTTGCTCGCGCCGACGTTCTCGAAGCCCACGATGGTGCTCGGCGAGTTGACCTCCCAGTCGCGCGGGACGTCGTACGCCACGCCGCGCTTGGTGTGCACGACCGGCTGCCATCCGGCGAGGACGGGCTTGGTGGGCGGGGTCGTGTGGCTGGGGGTGGGCTTCGGCGGGTTGGTGGTGGCGGCGGGTTTGCTCGGGGTGGGCGACTCGGTGCCGTACGCCGAGACGTGCGGCATCATGCGGGACCCGAGGCTGCGGATGCCGACCACGGCGAGCGCGATGATCACGACGACGAGCACCGGCGCCGCGATGAACAGCGTCATCTTCAGCGCCACGCCCGCACGGGATCCGGTGTCGTGCGCGCCGGGCTGGTCCGCGGGGAGCGGCAGGCCGGGCGGCGTCCCCGGGGGCGTGCCCGGCGGCCCGAACGGACCCGGCCCAGGCGGGTACGGGCCGGCGCCCGGCGCGGACGGGCCCGGGCCCTGGTCGGGCGGTGGTGCGGGTTTGGGCAGGTCCGAGGGCCGGGGCGGGAGGAACTCGGGGTCGTCGTCGCGGCTCACCCGCGCGAATCTACTGCATCCGGGACGAAACCCGTTCGCGTTGCGGTACGACGACGTACTTCGGGTCGCGTGCGGACGCGACGCCGGCCTCGTAGACGCCGAAGCGGGTGCACAGGCCGGCCGCGACCAAGGCCGTTCCGGACAGGACGGCCGCCGCCCTGCCGAGGCCGCGCGAGCGGCGGGACACCAGGCCGCCGGCCACGGACAGCCCGATGCCCGCGGCGGTCAGGGCGCGGCCCGCGCGCAGGAGCCTGCCGGACTTGCCGATGGAGTACGGCTCGCCGACCAGGCCGAGGCCGGTCTCGACCCTGTGGGCGGCGGCGAGCTCGACGGCGCCGCCGATGGCCGCGAGGTTGCGTACGGGCGCCTGCTCGGCGACCGGCGCGGCGATCATCAGGGCGCCCGCGGCCGAGGCCATCGCGCTGCCGGCGAACAGGAACGGCAGCTCGCGGTGCGCATCGTGCCAGGACGGGATGGCGGTGTCGGCAAGCAGGACCGCGGTGTAGGTGCACATGGCGGTGCCGACGACGCCGGAGGCCAGCCCGGCGGCGCGGCCGGGGCCGCGGAGCAGGCCGGTGAGGTCGCTGACCATGGCCGCGCCGGCGAGCGTGGAGAACGGCGCGAGGATCCACGACCCGACGGACAGCGGTGACGTCGGCTTGATCACGCGCAGCATGTTCAGGAACCGCTGCGGACGGCCGAGGTCGTGGATCAGCGCGCCGACGCTGGCGGTCGCGCATCCGATGGCCGCGATGCGCCCGGCGCGGGCCAGGCCGGGCCGGCCGGTGAGGTCGGCCAGCGCGGCGGTCGACGCGGACGCGCCCGCGGTGCCGCCGAGGAAGAGGTAGAGGGGGACGTCGGGCACCCGCCAGGCGGGCTCCTTCAGGATGGGCCGCCCGTAGTACGACCGGAACTCCGGAGTCGGCTCCTCGCGCTGGCTCATTTCCGCCTCCCCAGCGCGGCGCCGGCGAACGCGAGCGCCACCCCGGCGCCCACCGACAGCGCGGCGGCGGCCGCGTGGCGCCACATGGACGGGAGGTCGTGGGTGGTCACGATGGGGTCCGGCGGGAGGCCGTAGACCTCGGGTTCGTCGAGGAGCAGGAAGAACGCGCCGTCGCCGCCGACCCCGTCGTCCGGGCTCTCGCCGTACAGCCGTGCCTCGGTGACGCCGCTTTCGTGCAGCTCGCCGACCCGGGCGGCGGCGCGTTCGCGCAGGTCGTCGAGCGGGCCGAACTGGATGGAGTCGGTCGGGCAGGCCTTCGCGCAGGCGGGTTCCATGCCCTCGCCGAGCCGGTCGTAGCAGAGCGTGCACTTGTGCGCGCCGCCGTCGGACTCGCGGCGGGCGATCACGCCGTACGGGCAGGCGGGCACGCAGTAGCCGCAGCCGTTGCAGACGTCGTCCTGGACGACGACCGTGCCGAACTCGGTGCGGAACAGCGCGCCGGTCGGGCATACGTCGAGGCAGGCGGCGTGGGTGCAGTGCTTGCAGACGTCGCTGGACATCAGCCAGCGGATTCCGGCGTCGTCGTTCTGGGCGGGCGCGCCGACCGTGGGCATGCCGAGGTCGACCGGGGCCTTCTCGGGGATGCGCTGCTCGACGAACGCGACGTGGCGCCAGGTGCTGGCGCCGAGCTCGCCGGTGTTGTCGTACGACTGGCCGAGCAGGTTGAGGCCGTCCTCCGGGACGAGGTTCCATTCCTTGCAGGCCACCTCGCAGGCCTTACACCCGATGCACACGGACGTGTCGGTGAAGAACCCCATGCGCGGCGGGTGGTCGGCGGGGTAGCCCGCGTCGGCGGACGGGTCGGCCAGCGGGCCGGACAGCCGGTTGCCCATCATGAACCTCCGGTTGGATTGTCGGCTCCGCCAGTGGTGATCCCCGCGCGACGGCGGTAGCCCGCGACGAACTCCAGGAGGTCGACGCCGCGCGGCCGGCGGCCGGGGACGATGTCGCACGTGGCGGCCTTGGCCTCCTGGATGTGGACGTTCGGGTCGAGCACCACGGACAGCAGCTCGTTGGCGGCGTCGCCCGTGGACAGGCCGTTCGGGCCCCAGTGGTACGGCAGGCCGACCTGGTGGATCGTACGGCCGCGGACCTTCAGCGGGCGGATGCGGTCGGTGACCATGACGCGCGCCTCGATGGCGGTGCGCGCGGACACGATCGTGGCCCACCCCATGTGCACCAGGCCGCGTTCCTCGGCGAGGCTCGGCGACACCTCGCAGAAGAACTCCGGCTGCAGCTCGGAGAGGTACGGCAGGGTGCGGCTCATGCCGCCGGCGGTGTGGTGCTCGGTGAGCCGGTAGGTGGTGAAGACGTACGGGAACACGTCGTGGCCGGGCGCGGTGCCGGCCGGGTTGTAGAGGTTCGCCGGATGCCGGTAGGTCTCGCGGGTCGGGTTGGCCCGCTGGGTGTACAGCGGGTTGTCGAACGGCGATTCGTG
This sequence comes from Streptosporangiaceae bacterium, assembly GCA_036502625.1. Lineage (GTDB taxonomy): Bacteria > Actinomycetota > Actinomycetes > Streptosporangiales > Streptosporangiaceae > DASXYG01. The sequence goes on along the minus strand of DASXYG010000081.1, from coordinate 46,990 downwards.
CGGTTCATAGTGGGTCGGCAGCGGGCCGTCGACCAGGCCGGCCGGCGCGAACAGCCAGGCGCGGCCGTCGGTCTGCATGATGAACGGGTCGGCGCCGCCGATGGCGTCCTGCGCGCGGGCGTCCGGCTCCGGCTTGTAGTCGGGCCGCTTGGCGACCTCGAAGTCGGGGACGTCGGCGCCGGTCCAGCGTTCGGCGTCGGCGTCCCACCAGACGTACTTCTTCCGCTCGCTCCAGGGCTTGCCCTCGGGGTCGGCGGACGCGCGGTTGTACAGGATGCGGCGGTTGGCCGGCCACGCCCAGCCCCACTCCGGCGCCACCCAGGTCTGCTCGGTGCCGGGTTTGCGGCGGTCGGCCTGGTTGACGCCGTCCGTGTTGACGCCGCAGTAGATCCAGCAGCCGCATGACGTGGAGCCGTCCGGCTTGAGCTGGGTGTACGACGACAGGGGCGCGCCGTCGGCGCCGGTGCCGTTGATCTCGGCGAGGACGGCCGCGGCGCTGGGGTCCGAGGTCGGCCCCTCGACCGGGTAGTCCCAGGTGAGGTCGAGGACGGGGCGGTCGCGTTCGTCGGTGGAGCCGCGCAGCTTCTCGCGGATCGCGCGGCCGAGGTGGTAGTAGAACCACAGGTCGCTGCGGGCGTCGGCGGGCGGCTCGATGGCCTTGCGGTGCCACTGGAGCAGCCGCTGGGTGTTGGTGAAGCTGCCGTCCTTCTCCGTGTGGGCGGCGGCGGGCATGAGGAAGACCTCGGTGCCGATCTCGTCGGTGCGCAGCTCGCCCGTCTCGATCTCCGGGCCGTCCTTCCAGAACGTGGCCGACTCGACGGCGACGAGGTCGCGTACGACGAGCCAGTCGAGGTTGGCGAGGCCGAGCCGCTGGAGCTTGGCGTTCGCCGAGCCGACCGCGGGGTTCTCCCCCACGATGAAGTAGCCCTTGACCGTGCCGGCGATCTGGTCGAGCACCGTTTGGTAGGTGCCGTGGTCGCCGGTCAGGCGCGGCAGGTAGTCGAAGGCGTAGTCGTTCTCGGCGGTCGCGGCGTCGCCCCAGTACGCCTTCAGGAGGCTCACGGTGTAGGACCGGATGTTGCCCCAGAAACCGGTACTCCCGGCGTCGGCCGCGACGAAGGTGTCGAGGTCGAGGTGCTGCTCCGCGTGGGGCATCGGGATGTAGCCGGGGAGCAGGTTGAACAGCGTCGGGATGTCGGTGGAGCCCTGGATGCTGGCGTGGCCGCGCAGCGCGAGGATGCCGCCGCCGGGGCGGCCGATGTTGCCGAGCAGCGTCTGGAGGATCGCGGCCGTACGGATGTACTGCGCGCCGACGGTGTGGTGGGTCCAGCCGACGGAGTAGACGAACGCGGTGGTGCGGTCGTGGCCGGAGTTCTCCGAGATGGCGCGCGCCACCGACAGGAACTGCTCCTCCGGCACGCCGCACACCTCGGCGACCATCTCCGGTGTGTAGCGCGCGAAGTGGCGCTTGAGCACCTGGAACACGCAGCGCGGATGCTCCAGCGTGGGGTCGGTGTGCGGGGTGGCGCGCAGCGAGGCGCCGCCGCTCCCGTACGTCTCGCCGCGTGCGGTCGCGGCGTGTTCGGGGCCGTGGTGGTGGGCCGGCTCGGCGGGTACGTCCGTGGCCCACTTCTCGCGGTCGCCCGCGGCGGGCGCGGCCTCGGCGTCCTCGTACGCCCAGGAGTTCGCGTCGTAGAGGCGGCCCTCGGGGTCGAAGCCGGAGAACAGGCCGTCGAGGTCCTCGGTGTCGCGGTAGTCCTCGCGGAGGATGGACGCGGCGTTGGTGTACGCCACGACGTACTCGCGGAACTCCTTGCCGTGGCCGAGGACGTAGTTGATCAGCCCGCCGAGGAACACGATGTCGGCGCCGGCGCGCAGCGCGACGTGCTCGTGGGCGACCGCGCTCGTACGGGTGAAGCGCGGGTCGATGTGGATGACGCGGGCGCCGCGCGCCTTGGCCTCCATGACCCACTGGAAGCCGACGGGGTGCGCCTCCGCCATGTTGGACCCCTGGATGACGATGCAGTCGGAGTTCACGAGGTCCTGCTGGAAGGTGGTCGCGCCGCCGCGGCCGAACGAGGTTCCCAGACCGGGAACGGTGGCGGAGTGTCAAATACGGGCCTGATTCTCGATCTGTATCGCCCCGAGCGCGGTGTACAGCTTCTTCATCAGGTAGTTCTCTTCGTTGTCCAGCGTGGCGCCGCCGATGCTGGCGATGCCCATGGTGCGCCGGACCTTCTTGCCGTTGCGGGTCTCCTCCCAGGTGTCGCGGCGGGTGCGCAGCACCCGGTCGGCGATCATGTCGACCGCTTCGTCGAGCGGGATGCGCTCCCAATCGGCGGCGTACGGCCGGCGGTAGAGGACGTGGGTGAGCCGCCCCGGGCTGGTGACGAGCTGCTTGCTCGCCGACCCCTTCGGGCACAGCCGGCCGCGCGAGATGGGCGAGTCGGGGTCGCCCTCGATCTGGATGACCTTGTCGTCCTTGACGTAGACCCGCTGGCCGCAGCCGACCGCGCAGTACGGGCAGATCGACTTGACGACCCTGTCGGCCGTGGTCGTACGCGCCCGGGTGGCGTCGGTGGCGGGCGAGCGCGCGGCGGTGCCGCGGCCGAGCGGGTCGTCGCCGGTGAGCTGGCGGTAGACCGGCCAGCCCTCGATCCAGGTGCGGATCCCCCTGGACTTCTCCGCCACCTTGATCACCCCCTGAGATCAGCGTCACGGCCTTCTGACTGGACGTTACCGCTGATCATTTCCCGAGCGCGCATTCGAAACACGTTATCCACAGGCAAGCCGGCGAACGGGCTCTCACGTGTTCGCCAGGCGGTGCATACGGCAGGCGAGGTGGATGGCGAGGCGGTCGTCCGGGTCGACGAACGGCACGCCGAGCAGCGACTCGGCCTTGCGGATCCTGCGGGTGACGGTGTTGCGGTGCAGGCCCAGGCGGGTGGCCGTCTCCGACGGTGAGCAGCCGGCGTCGAGGTACGCCTCGACGGTCTCCAGGAGGCCCTCGTCGCCCTCGGACAGCAGCGGCGCGAGCATCTGCTCGGCCTCCTCGCGGACGACCGACGAGCCGTACCAGTCGAGGAGGATCTGCTTGGCGCCGAGCTCGTCGCTGCGCTGGACGACGCCGGGGCGGCGGCCCACCGCGGCGACGGTGGCGGCGCGCTGGGCCTCCGACAGCGTGGTGGCCACGCCTTCCGGGCCCGCGGCCGGGCGGCCGACGCCGGCGACCAGGCGGGGCACGCCCTCGTCGTTGTGGTAGTCGGCCAGGGCCCGGCGTACGGCGGTGGTCAGGGCGGACAGCGCGGTGGGCTTGCCCTCGTCGGTGTGCCAGGACGACCATCCGCCGGCGCGCTCGACGAGGGGGACGGCCAGGCCGCGGCCGGCGAGCGCGGCGGCGAGGACGGGGGTCACGGCGGGCGGCGCGATGTCGGCGCCGATCAGGGCGAAGTGGACGCCGGTGTGCCAGCCGTCGAGGCGCCAGCCGAGCCGGGCCGCCTGGCCCGCGAGGTGGGCGGGCGGCGGGCCGTCGAGCCGGAGGATCTCGGTGAGCAGGCCGCCGCGTACGCGCGCGTCGCGCTCGGCGGTCAGCCGCTCGGCGGCGAACCGGGCGCTGACGTACGCGCCCGCGACGTCCATCAGGCCGAGCGCGGTGTCGCGCCACAGCGGGCCGGTCGACTCCGACTGGCAGACCAGCCACAGGCGGGCGCCCTCGGCGGTGCCGGGAACCGGGCACAGGGCCGTCGAGACCCGGCCCGACCTGTCGGTCTGCGGCACGGTGCGGCCCGTGGGGATGGTGTACGGGTGGCGGGGCGCCTGCCCGGCGACCGGGGTGCCGTCGGCGGTGACCACGGCCGTACGGGCGTCGAGCGTGGCGTCGAGTGCGGTGAGGGCGCGCTCCAGGGTGTCGGCGGTGCGCAGCCGGGACGCGCCGGTGGCGATCGTCCGGCCGACGATGGCCTCCGGCTCGTGGACCACGGTGAGCAGGCGCGCGGTGATCGCGGCGGGCGACGCGTTGGCCGCCTCGGGGACGGCGATCACCGGGAGCGCGAGGCGGTCGGCGAGCCGGGTCGTGGACAGGCTGGACGCGAACGGGCCGCCGGCGATGACGAGCAGGTGGCCGCCGCGGCCGTGCAGCCGGCGGCAGACGATCTCCGCGAGGTGCTGCCTGCGGTTCGCGCCGGTGACGCCGCCGAGGTCGAGGACCGCGCCGGTGCCGAAGGGCGCGTCGTCGAGCTCGGGGCCGTCGGTGACCAGCAGGATCTGGCGTACGACGCCGTCGAGACCCGCGGCGCCGCCGATGACGCGGCCGTCGCGCAGCGTCTCGTCGGCGACCAGGTCGCCCGCCGTGACCGTCATCGTGGGCCTCCGTTCGACGAGTCGCGCGGCTCGGTCGGTGCGGGCAGGTCGAGGCCGAACGCGGCCGGGCCCATGAGCGCGGCGGCGGCCGGCGTCTCCAGCTCGGGCGGCGCCGGGAGCCGCAGGACGTCCACGTGCTGGCCGGGGGCGACCTGCTCGGTGGAGATGGGCAGCCAGGTGCGGGAGTGCACCACCGCGATGATGTCCGGGACGCGGGCGGTCACCGCGCCGTCGTCGAGGGCGAGGAGGTACTCGTCGGCCATCTCAAGGCGCAGCGTGCGCTCCCGGGTGACGGCGTGCTCGACGGTGACCGTGCCGTACGCCGCGCCGTCGCGGCCGCGCTGGCGGACCTGCATGACCGTGCCGGTGAACAGCCGGCGCCCGGACGCCTCGGCGAGCAGGCGGTCGCGCTCGGCGGGGTCGTCCTGGGCGCGGCGCAGGGCGCGGCCGAGGCTCAGCGCGCGGCTGACCGTGCCGGACAGCGCGTGGTCGCGCGACTCGCGTGCGCGCAGCGCGAACCCGGCCATGACCGCCCAGCCGCCGAGCGCGGGCAGCGCGGCGCGGGCCAGCCGCTCGGCGCCCGCGCCGTTCGTGCCCGCGACGGTGACCTCGACGCCGGACGGCTCACTGAGCACCACCGGGCCGCTCGGCAGCCCCGCGAGGGTGAATACGGTCTGGTCGATGCGGGGGTACGCGCGGCCCATGCCGTCGCCGTCGACCAGCGGCAGGCCGAGCCAGGCGGCCGCGGCGACCGGGGTCAGGGCGTTCGTGCCGGCGTTCTCCAGGCCGTGGATGGCCGCGACCGTGATGCCGAGCCGGTGTTCGAGCGCGCGCACCGCCGTGTGGAACTCCGGGCCGCTCGGCGGCCGCTCGACGAGGACGGTCATCGCGCCGATCGTCGCGATCGGCACGACCCAGCTCTCCGGGTCGAGCCCGGCGGCGGGCACGACGTCGACGGGGCCGTTCTCCGTCAGGACGTGGCGCAGCAGTGCGGCGACGTTGGTCGTCTCGCCGCCGCCTCCGGATCCGAGCAGCGTCGCACCGGCCGCCAGATCGGCCACGTCACCTGCCGTGATGCGCACAGGGGCCAGCCTATGGCGTGGGTGATCGCGCGGGGGCGCTCTGTTATCCGATGGACGCGCGAGTCCTGGCCCCGTACGGGTGGAAGCGCCGGAAATGTCGGTGGGGGTGCGTAGCATCGGCGGATGACGTGGAGCTCGTACGGGGTCTATCTGGCGGTGGCCGTGCTGGTGGTCATCGCCCCGGGGCCCGACTTCGCGCTGACGGTGAAGAACGCGCTCGTCGGCGGGTCCCGCGGCGGGCTCGGCACCGCCCTCGGCATCGCCACGAGCAACGTGGCGCAGGGCAGCGCGGCGGCGCTCGGGCTCGGCGCGCTGATCATGCGGTCCCAGCCGCTGTTCGAGGCCATCCGGTGGGCGGGCGTGTGCTACCTGCTCTACCTCGGCGTCCAGGCGCTGCGCGCGGCCGTCCGCGGCGCGTACTCCCCTGCGCCGGAGGCCGCGGGCGCGCGCGTGCGCGGCCTGCGCGCCTACCGCCAGGGGTTCCTGTCCAACATCACGAACCCGAAGGTGCTCACGCTCTACCTCTCGGTCCTGCCGAGCTTCCTCGGCCGGTCCGGTTCGGTGGCCGACGGGCTCCTGCTGGCGTACACGCACGCCCTGCTGAGCCTGGCGTGGCTGACGCTGATCGTGGTCTTCCTCGGGCGCCTGCGGCCGTGGCTCGTGCGCCGCACGATCCGGCGCGCGCTGGACGCGATCGTCGGGTGCGCGCTGATCGGGTTCGGCGTCCGGCTGGCCTTCGCGTCCAAGTGATGTGGTCAGCGGCGCCCCGGCGCCGGGGGTGAGGCGGGGCGCACTGCCGGGCAGAGTCTCTGGTGCAGGGGGCACATTCCGTCGGTACCTACGGGCACGTAGCGTGCTGTCAACGTCACCGCCCTTGCCGGAGGCACGATGGCCACGACCGAGACGCCGCGCGACGACTCCGCGATCGGCCATGACGACTACGCGCTCAAGCGGGTCCCCGAGACGGCGCGCTACCACTGGTTCTCCGTGGCCGCCCAGCGGTTCGGCCAGGTCTCCGCGCTGTCGCAGTTCCTCCTCGGCGCAACGCTCGGCATGGGCATGTCGTTCTGGAACGCGTTCATCGCGATCACCCTGGGCGCCGTCATCCTGGAGCTCGTCGCCATCATGGTCGGCGTCATCGGCGTACGCGAGGGCCTGTCGACGTCCGTCCTGGCCCGCTGGACCGGTTTCGGGCGCTACGGCTCCGCGCTGATCGGCCTGGTCATCGCGATCAGCCTGATCGGCTGGTTCGGCATCCAGAACGCGGTGTTCGCCGAGGGGCTGCAGTCGCTGATCGGCGGGCCGCCGCTGTGGGTGTGGACGATCATCGCGGGCGCGTTCGTGACGCTCATCGTGGTGTACGGGTTCGCGTCGATGCAGTGGATCGCCTGGGTGACGGTGCCGCTGTTCATCGCGCTCGCCGGGTGGTCGATCTCCGTCGAGCTGTCCAAGCACGCGATTTCCTCGCTGGTCGCGTCCGCGCCGGCCGGGGCGCACCTGTCGCTGGCCGCCGGGACGACCCTGGTCGCGGGCGGGTTCATCGTCGGCGCGGTGATCACGCCGGACATGACGCGCTACAACCGCAGCGTCGCCGACGTCGTCAAGCAGACGGTCCTCGGCGTGACGCTCGGCGAGTACGCCATCGGGCTGATCGGCGTGCTGCTCGCGCACGCGCTGCGCACCGGAAACGTGGTCGCGATCGTGACCTCCACCAGCGGCGTCATCGGCACGGTGATCCTCATCGCGGCCACGCTGAAGATCAACGACTGGAACCTGTACTCCTCGTCGCTGGGGTTCGTGAACCTGATCGACACGCTGTTCCGGCGCAAGGTGAACCGCGCCGTGATGACGATCGTGCTCGGCGTCATCGGCACGGTGCTGGCCGCCGTCGGCATCCTCGACCTGTTCGAGGGGTTCCTGAACCTCCTCGGCATCGCGGTGCCGCCGATCGCGGGGATCATGGTCGCCGAGTACTTCGTCGTCCGCCGCTGGCGCGGTGACCTGCGCTCCAGCGGTGCCGCGCTGCCGGAGTCCTCGCCCGCCTGGGTGCCCGCGACGCTGGTCGTCTGGATCGCGGCGTTCTGCATCGGGCAGTTCGTCACGTGGGGCATCCCCGCGCTGAACTCGCTGATCTTCGCGTTCGTCGTGTACGCGATCGCCGGACGGCTCGGCCTGACCCGCGGTGTGGGCCGCGTACGCACCGAGTCCGAGCCCGTCGGCTGACCGAGAGAAAGAGGAACACGTGCGCATCGGAATCGACGTCGGTGGCACCAACACCGACGCGGTCCTCATGGACGGCTCGGCGGTCCTCGCCGAGATCAAGACGTCCACGACGAACGACGTCACGAGCGGTGTCGTCGCGGCGCTGCGGGGTCTCGCCGAGGCCAAGGAGTTCGCGCCCGGCGACATCAACGCCGTGATGATCGGGACGACCCACTTCACGAACGCGATCGTCGAGGCCAGCCGCCTCGCGCCGACCGCCGCCGTACGCCTCGGCCTGCCCGCCACGAAGGCGCTGCCGCCGATGGTCGACTGGCCGCAGCGGCTGCGCGACGCGATCGGCGACCACGGCTACCTCTGCCACGGTGGCCACGAGTTCGACGGCCGGACGATCTCCGAGCTGCGGCCGGACGAGATCAAGCGGGTCGCGGACGAGATCGGCGCGCTCGGCGTCAGGTCCGTCGCGATCTCGTCGGTGTTCTCGCCGGTCAGCGCCGACTTCGAGCTGGCCGCTGCGGACATCGTCGCCGCGCAGCTCCCGGACGTCCACATCAGCCTCTCCCACCAGATCGGCCGCATCGGCCTGCTGGAGCGGGAGAACGCCACGATCGTCAACGCGTGCCTGCGCGACCTGGCCGACACGATCGTGGACGCGTTCACCAGCGCGCTGTCCACGGTCGGCATCCGCGCGCCGCTCTACCTGTCGCAGAACGACGGCACGCTGATGGACGTCGAGTTCACCCGGACGTACCCGGTGGCGACGTTCGCGTCCGGCCCGACGAACTCGATGCGCGGCGCCGCGATCCTCTCCGGCCTCGCCGACTGCGCGGTCGTCGACATCGGCGGCACCACCACCGACGTCGGCGTGCTCACCCACGGGTTCCCGCGCGAGGCCGCGACCGAGGTGGACATCGGCGGCGTGCGCAGCAACTTCCGCATGCCGGACGTCCTGTCCATCGGCATCGGCGGCGGCAGCCGGGTCCGCGGCGACGCCCGCTCCCCCGGTGGCCCAACGGTGGGTCCGGACAGCGTCGGCTACGAGCTGACCAGGAAGGCGCTGGTCTTCGGCGGCGACACGCTCACCGCGACCGACATCGTCGTCGCGGCCGGGCACGCGGACATCGGCGACGCGTCGCGGGTCGCGCACCTGGACCGCTCCCTGGTCTCCGCCGCGCTCGACCGCATCGCCCGCGACGTCGCCGAGGTCGTGGACCGCATGCGCACCTCGCCGGAGCCGCTCCCGGTGGTCATCGTCGGCGGGGGCTCCGTCCTCGTACCCGACCGGCTGCCCGGCTTCGACGACGTACGGCGGCCGGAGCACTTCGCCGTGGCCAACGCGATCGGCGCGGCCATCGCCCAGGTCGGCGGCGAGGTCGACCGCATCTTCGCGATCGGCGAGCAGACCCGCGACCAGGTGCTCGAACAGGCCAAGGGCGAGGCCGTCGACGCCGCCGTCGCGGCCGGCGCGGAGCCCGACGGCGTGCAGATCGTCGAGGTCGACGAGGTGCCCATCGCGTACCTCCCGGGCAACGCCGTGCGCGTACGCGTCAAGGCCGTCGGCGACCTGCGGATCGGTGACGGGTCGTGAGCGTGCGGGAGGTCACCGCCGACCAGATGGCCGACATCGCGCGCGGCGCCGCGATCCTCGGCACCGGGGGCGGCGGCGACCCGTACATCGGGCGGCTGCTCGCCGAGCAGGCCATCCGCCGCCACGGGCCGGTGCGCCTGGTGGACGTCGACGAGGTGCCGGGCGACGCCGTCGTCGTACCGGTGGCCATGATGGGGGCGCCCACCGTGATGGTGGAGAAGCTGCCGAGCGGCGAGGAGATCCACACGGCGCTGGCCGCCCTCCAGGAGGTCCTCGGCCGGGAGATCACCCACCTGGCCTGCGCGGAGGCGGGCGGCATCAACTCCACGATCCCGTTCGTGGCCGCCGCGGAGACCGGCCTGCCGCTGCTCGACGCCGACGGCATGGGCCGCGCGTTCCCCGAGCTGCAGATGCTGCTGCCCACCATGATCGGCGTGACGACCGCGCCGATGGCCGTCGCGGACGAGAAGGGCAACAGCGCCCTGATCCGTACGGAGGACAACCGGTCGGCGGAGCGGTTCGCCCGCTCGGTCACCATCGACATGGGCTGCTCCGCGATGACCACCCAGTACGTCCTGCGCGGCACGCAGTTGCGCGACGGCATGGTGCCCGGCACGCTCACGCTGGTCGAACGGCTCGGCGCGGTCGTACGCGAGGCGCGCGGCCGCCGCGACCCGATCGCCGACGTCGCCGCCGCCCTGAGCGGCCACCTGCTGTTCACCGGGAAGGTCGCCGACGTCGTACGCCGTACGTCCGGCGGGTTCGCGCGCGGCACGGCCGTGCTGGAGGGCACCGGCGCCGACGACGGGCGGCGCCTGGAGCTGGAGTTCCAAAACGAGAACCTGGTGGCGCGGCGCGACGGCGAGGTGCTGGCCAGCGTGCCCGACCTCATCTGCGTCCTGGAGTCCGACACCGGCGAGCCGGTGACCACCGAGGGCCTGCGCTACGGCTTCCGCGTCAGCGTCGTCGGCGCCCCGTGCGACCCGAGATGGCGGACGGACGCGGGACTGGACCTGGTCGGCCCGGCCTACTTCGGCTACGGCCACCGCTACGTACCGGTGGAGAGGCTCGCCGCGGGGGCGACATGCGCGAACTGACCATCGAGGACCTCAGGGACCTCGCGCGCGGCGCCGCCGTGCTCGGCACCGGCGGCGGCGGCGACCCGTACGTCGGCAGGCTGCTGGCCGAACGGCAGCTCAGGCTGGGCCGGCGCATCCAGGTGATCGGCCCGGACGAGCTGCCCGACGACGCCCTGGTGATCCCGACGTCGATGATGGGCGCGCCCACGGTGATCGTGGAGAAGCTGCCGAGCGGCGAGGAGAACGTCACGGCGCTGCGCGCGCTGGAGACGCGGCTCGGGCGGCAGGCGGCGGCCACGATGCCGGTCGAGTGCGGCGGGGTGAACTCCATGATCCCGCTGTACATGGCCGCGCTGCTGGACATCCCGGTGGTCGACGCCGACGGCATGGGGCGGGCGTTCCCCGAGCTGCAGATGGAGACGTTCCACGTCTACGGGGTGCCGGGCACGCCCATGACGGTCGCCGACGAGAAGGGCGACACCGCGGTGGTCGAGTCCGACTCCAACCACCGCATGGAGTGGCTGGCGCGCGGCGTCACGATCCGCATGGGCGGCGCGTCGTACGTCTCCATGTACCCGATGACCGCGGCGGAGGTCCGGCGTACGGCGATCCACGGCACGCTCGGCCTCGCGCAGGGCATCGGCGCGGCGCTGCGCCGGGCCCGCGAGGAGCACCGCGACCCGTTCGCCGCGCTGTCCGCGATGCTCGCGTCCACGATCTACAGCCACGGATCGGTGCTGTTCCGCGGCAAGGTCGTCGACGTGGAGCGGCGTACGGTCGAGGGCTTCGCCCGCGGCCGCGCGCGGATCGAGCCGTTCGCCGGCGACGGGTCGCTGGAGCTGACGTTCCAGAACGAGTACCTGGTCGCGCGGGGTCCCGAGGGCGAGACGCGCGCGGTGGTGCCGGACCTCATCTGCACGCTGGACTCCGAGACCGGCGAGCCGGTGACGACCGAGGCGCTGCGCTACGGCCAGCGGCTCACGGTCTTCACGATCTCCACCCCGGAGATCATGCGCACGCCGGCCGCGCTCGACGTATTCGGGCCCGCCGCCTTCGGCCTGCCCGATACGTACGTGCCGGTCGAGCACATCGAGGCCGGCGTATAAGGGCCAGGGGCCGAGGCTGCCTCCCACGCCGACCCTCCCACGGCGAAGCCCCGGCCCCTTCCCCCCGGAGGAAGCGGCGCCGTCCCCGGCGAGGGGGCGGCGCCGCACCGGGTCGTCAGCCGTTCCAGCCGGTGCTGACCTGCTGGCGGTTGCCGTACGCGCCGGACGTCCCGGCGTAGACGAACATGGCGCCGGAGCCGTTCATGACCATGCCGAGGTCCGGGTGGCCGTCCTTGTCGACGTCGCCGACGCCGGTCAGGGAGCGGTCGGCCAGCCAGTCGTGGCCGATCTTCTTGCCGGTGGCGTAGCCGGACGCCGACTGCGGGAACAGGTACATGTCGCCGGCGGACTTGCCGATCGCCACGAGGTCGCCGTTCTTGCCGTCGCCGTCGAGGTCGCCGACGGACGTGACCTCCTGGACGGTGTTCCAGTCGCGGCTGTCGATCTTCTGGCCGGCGGCCAGGGTCGCCGCGCCGGACCACGCGAACCGGGTCAGCGCGCCGCTGGTCTTGCCGACCGCGACGAGCGTGCGGCGGCCCTTGCCGCCCGGGTCGCCGACCGCGGTGAGCTGCGTGACGGTGTTCCAGTCGCGCTTGTCGATGACGGCGCCGGTGTCGATGCCGGAGGCGGTGCCGTGGTAGAGGTGCAGCACGCCGGACGGGCCGACCGCCACGAGGTCGGGGCGGCCGTCGCCGTTGACATCGCCGACGCCGGTCACCTGGGTCATGTTCTGCCAGCTCCGGCCGTCGAGCAGGGCGCGGTCGGCGAACGTCGGGCCGGTGTAGCGGTAGAGCTTGTTGTCGGCGCGGTCGATGGCCACGGCATCGGCGACGCCGTCACCGGTGAGGTCGCCGGCGTTCGTCAGGGAGTAGTCGCGGTGGCCGGTGACGTAGTCGAGGCCGTTCGTCTGGGAGACCGACGCCAGCTTGTCGGCGGCGATGGTGTGGGTGCCGCCGGTGGCCTTCCAGGGGTCCCACACGGTGACGGTCTTCGCGGTCTTGTCGTAGCCGTAGACGACGATCGCGTGGCCGATCTTGCTGCCGGACATGCCGGAGTTCCAGGGCAGCTTCTCCATCCACACGCCGAGCACGGCCGCGCGCTTGAGCGTGCCCACGTCGTACGCCACGGCGTCGAGCATCTTCGTGCCGGTGGAGACGTCGGCGAAGCGGTAGCCGTAGCCCTGCGGCAGGGTGTACTTGTTCAGCACCGGCAGGGAGTTCGCGCCGGACGTGCCGTCGGCCGGGGTGGTCTTCATCTGCGAGGCCAGGCTCGACTGGCTGACCTTGACGCCGAACGTGGCCAGGCTCACCGAACTGGACGCCGGCACGCAGTAGTAGTTCGTCGACTGGTACTGGCCGGTGATGGCGACCTTGCCGGACGCCGGGGCGGCCGCGGCCGCCTTGGGCGCGGCGGCCTGCGCCGAGCGGACGGCGGGAACGCGCGCGTCGTTGGCGGGCTTCGGCGGGGGCGCCGCCGAGGCCGAACCGGCGATCGCGACCGCGGCGCCCGCCACGGCGGCCACCGCCGAACCCGCCGCGATGATCCGCGACTTCCGGCCCATGGACATCCCCCGATCACATCAGGCAACTCGAATATGGGACAAAACGAGAGCAACCTAGCGGATCACGCGGAGCGCCGCACATCGGTTGGCGAAGGTGGCGACGCGGCACTGCGGCCTGGACGGCCACCGGGGACAATGGCCGGACGGCAAGGGGCAGACCCCCGTCCTTCAGCGTTGATTGGTGCGGCATGCGACGTGTGTTCATCGGTTCGTACACAAGCTGGGGCGCGGAGCCGGGCGACGGCGCGGGCCGCGGCCGCGCCGACGGCGTCACCGCCTGGGACCGCGACCCGGAGACCGGCGGGCTGACCCCGGCCGGTCCGGCCGTCGCGGTGGCGGAGCCGTCGTACCTCGCCGCCCACCCGTCGCTGCCCGTGCTGTACGCGGTCAGCGAGCGCGAAGACGGGCAGGTCGTCGCGATCGGTGTCGACACGGCCGAGGGGGCCATGCGCGAGGCGAGCCGGCAACCCACCGGCGGCGCCGACCCGTGCCATCTCGCCGTCGACCCCACGGGCCGCTACCTCGCGGCCGCCAACTACACCGGCGGCAGCCTGTCCGTCCACCCGATCGGCGACGACGGCGCGCTGCTCCCCCGCCGCGACCTCGTACGCCACATCGGCGGCGGCCCGGTGACCGGCCGGCAGGAGGGCCCGCACGTCCATATGACGCGGTTCACCCCGGACGGCCGCCACCTCCTGGCCGCCGACCTCGGCAACGACACCGTCCGTACGTACGGCATGAGCGCCCACGACGGCCGGCTCCGCCCGCTGTACGTCACCCACCTGCCGCCCGGCACCGGCCCGCGCCATCTGGCCTTCGCGCCGTCCGGGCTCGCGTACCTGGTCGGCGAGCTGGCGGGCACGCTGACGGTGCTGCGCCCGGCCGGCGACGGCGCCCTCACGGTCCTCGGCACCCACCCGCTCACCGACGACCACGGCCCCAACCTCGCCGCCGCGGTCGTGATCTCGCCGGACGGCCGCTTCGTGTACGTCTCCAACCGCGGCCCCGACTCCATCACGGTGTTCGCCACGACGGGCGACCACCTCCGCAAGGTAGCCGAGGTCCCCTCGGGCGGCACGGGCCCGCGCGACATCGCGATGATCGGCGGCCACCTCTACGCCGCGAACGAGCGGAGCGACCGCGTCACGGTCTTCGACCGCGACCCGTCCACCGGCCTGCTCAAGCAGACGGCGTCCGTCGAGACGCCGTCCCCGGTGTGCGTCCTCCCCTGGCGCTGAGGCGCCCCGCCCCCTAGATCCAGCCGGCCTCGGCGGCGATGCGGACGGCGTCGAGGCGGTTGCGGGCGTTCAGCTTGGTGACGATGGCGGCGAGGTAGTTCCGTACGGTGCCCCTGGAGAGGTAGAGCTTGGCGGCGATCTCGGAGAGGTCGTCGCCCATCGCGGCCAGCTTCAGCACCGCGGCCTCGCGGTCGGTCAGCGGGTTCGGGCGGGCGCGGATCGTGGCGGCGGCGAGCTTCGGGTCGATGACGCGCTCGCCGGCCGCCACCCGGCGGATCGCGTCGGCCAGCTCCGCGCGCGGCGCGTCCTTCAGCAGGAAGCCCGGCAGGTCGGCGGCCAGCGCACGGCGCAGCAGCTCCGGCCGGCTGAGCTGCGTGAGGATCAGCACCTTGCAGTCGGGCAGCGTGCCGGTGAGCCGTACGGCCGCCTCGATCCCGTCGATGCCGGGCATCTGGACGTCCAGCACCGCGACGTCGGGCCGGTGCTCCAGCGCCGCCCCCGCCACCGCGTCACCCGACGCGACCTCGGCGACGACCTCGATGTCGGGCTCGGCCGCCAGCAGCGCCGCGAGCGCGCCCCGGATCAGGTGCATGTCCTCGGCCAGCAAGACTCTGATCACGCTCAGCACAGTAGCGCCGCCGGCCGGGCCCGCCGCTAGCCGCGGCCCCGCAGCCGCGCGGTCTCCGCGTCGTCGAGCTCGTACGCCGACGGCGGGCGCACCAGGGCGTCCGCGGGGCCGGTGTAGCGGACCGCGACGCCGTACGCCGCGCGGGCCGCCTCCACCGACACGTAGCCGTCCACGACGTCGCGCAGGACCAGCGACGGGTCGCGGTCGTACGGGTCGCCGTAGCCGCCGCCGCCGGGCATCTGGAGCTGGACGCGGTCGGACGGGGACAGGCGGACGAGCTGCTTGCGCGGGATCGGGCTGCCGTCGGCGCGGGTGATCGAGCCGACCGCGCCCGCTCCGCCGCCGGCCGCGCCCGACGCGGGGAACAGGGTGCGGTCGATGTTGGCGTTGACCGTCCACTCGGTCTCCGTACGGCACTCCACGTCGGTGAACTGGCCGAGCCCGCCGCGCCATTCGCCCGCGCCGCCGGAGTCGGGGCGCAGCTCGCGGCGGAGCTGCACCAGCGGGGTCAGGGTCTCGATGACCTCGGTGGGCGCGGCGCGTACGCCGGTCGGGAAGCCGGTGGTGGACAGGCCGTCCTTGACCGCCCGCCCGCCCGCGCCGCCGGCCTGGAAGACGGTCTCCATGAACTCGGCGTCGTCCGGGGTGCGGCCGCGCCAGACGGTCATCCACAGCGCGTCGGCGCTCTGCGCGAGCAGCTTCCCGGGCATGGCGGGCTGCAGGGCGGTGAACAGCAGGCTCGGCAGGAAGTGGCCGACCAGGTGGCGGGACGCGACCGGGGCCGGCGGCCGGCAGTTCAGCACGGACCCGGACGGCGCGGTGACGTGGACGGGACGGAACGAGCCCGCGTTGTGCGGCACCTCGGGCGCGATGGCCGCCTTCACCGCGAACGAGGCGTACGCGCGGGTGTAGTTCAGCACCACGTTGATGCCGTAGCGGCTCTCCGGCGACGAGCCCGCGAAGTCGATGTGGATCTCGTCCCCGGCGATCGTCACGGCGGCCTGGAGGAGCAGCGTCTCCTCGCCGAAGCCGTCGGTCTCCAGCCGCGCGGTGTGGGTGCCGTCCGGCATGGCGGCCAGCGCGCGGCGCAGCGCGGTCTCCGAGCGGGCCATGATCTCGTCGGCGACCGGGTCGATGGTGGCGAGCCCGAACTCCTCCATCAGGCCCAGCAGGCTGCGCGCGCCCACCTCGTTGGCGGCGACCTGGGCGTACAGGTCGCCGATCGTCTCGTCGGGCGTACGGACGTTCTCCCTGACGATCGCGATGAGGTCCTCGTTGACCTGGCCCGCGTGGAACAGCCGCATGATCGGCAGCCGCAGGCCCTCCTCGTACACCTCGGTCGCGGCGGCGGACAGGATGCGGCCGCCGATGTCCGGCGCGTGGCAGCAGGTGGCGAACCAGGCGACCAGCGCCTCGCCGCGGAACACCGGGGTGGCCACGGTGAAGTCGTTGACCTGGCCGGCGGTCAGCCACGGGTCGTTGGTGAGCAGGACGTCGCCGGGGACCAGCCGCTCGGGCGGGTACGCCGCGACGAAGTGGCGCATGCCGGTGGCCATCGCGTTGATGTGGCCGGGCGTGCCGCCGACGGACTGGCCGACCATCTCGCCGCGGGAGTCGAACACGCCGCACGCGAGGTCGAGCGACTCCCGGACGACCGCGCTGAACGCGGTGTTGACCAGCGCGGACTGCTGCTCGTTGAGGATCGACGCGAGCCGGTTGCCGATCACGCCGACGAGGATCGGGTCACGCATCGGGCGCCTCCGTACGAAGATCCACGATCAGGCTGGAGTCGGGCGCGACCGCGCACACCGCGCCCGGCGGCACGACCAGCGTGGACTCCCGCTCCTCGACCAGCGCCGGGCCCTCGACGGCGGAGCCGGGCGCCAGCGCGTAGCGGTCGTACACGGGGGTGTCGACGTAGCCGCCCGAGGTGCCGGACGGGCCGGGGAAGTACGCCTTCCGCACGCCCTTGCGCGCCTCGCCCCCGACGGCCTCCTCGGGAAGCCGCAGCGCGACCTGGGGCGGCGGGCCGCTGGACACCAGCCGCCAGCTCAGCACCTCGACCGGTACGTCGGGTCCGGGCCTGGCGTACAGCCGCCGGTACGCGTCGGCGAACGCCTCGGCCAGCGCGCCGCGCTCCCCGCCCGGCGGCACCGGCACGCGGATCTCCGCGCCCTGCCCGGAGTAGCGCATCTCCGCGAACCGCGCGTGCGCCACCTCGCCGCCGGGCACGCCCGACTCGCCGAGCAGCCGCGCGCCCTCGTCCTCCATCTCCGCGAAGATCGCGTCCACGGTCTCCGGTGTGAGGTCGGCGACCAGGGCGTGCGCCGTACGGACGAAGTCGAACGCGGTCGGCGCGGTCAGCATGCCGACGGCGCTCATCACGCCCGCGCCCGGCGGCGTGACCACGCGGGACGCGGCCAGCGCCGCGGCCACCCCGGCGCCGTGCACCGGGCCGGCGCCGCCGAACGTGAACAGCGGCAGCCCGGACGGGTCCTGGCCGCGCTCGACGGCGTGCACGCGCGCGGCGTTGGCCATGTCCTGGTCGACGGTCGTGTGGATGCCCCACGCCGCCTCCGGCACGTCCACGCCGAGTGGTACGGCGACCCGGTCGCGTACGGCGGCCCACGCGGCGTCGGCGTCCAGCGCCATGCGGCCGCCGAGGAAGTACGCCGGGTCGAGGTAGCCGAGCACGAGGTCGGCGTCGGTGACCGTGGGGTCGGTGCCGCCGCGGCCGTAGCAGACGGGGCCGGGCTCGGAGCCGGCCGAGTCGGGGCCGACGGTCAGCAGCCCGAGCGCGTTCACCCGGGCGATCGACCCGCCGCCCACGCCGATCTCGATCATGTCGATGACCGGCACCTTCACCGGCAGGCCCGACCCGGGCCGCAGCCGGTAGACGCGGTCCACCTCGAACTCGTGGGTGATCAGCGGCTCGCCGTCGTCGATCACGCACAGCTTGGCCGTGGTGCCGCCCATGTCGAACGCGAGCAGGTCCGCGCGGCCTTCGGCGGCGCCGAACGCGGCGGCGGCCAGCGCGCCGCCGGCCGGGCCCGACTCCAGCATGCGGATGGGGAACGCGGCCGCGGTGTCGACCGTCGCGACGCCGCCGTTGGACAGCATGATGTGCGGCGGCGCGGCGATGCCCAGCCCCGCGAGCCGCCGCCGCAGGTCGGTGAGGTAGCGCTCGGCCAGCCCCTGGACGTACACGTTCGCGCAGGTCGTGGAGGCCCGTTCGTACTCGCGGATCTCCGGTACGACCTCCGACGACAGCGCCACGCGCAGCCGCGGCGCCACCCGGCGGACGATCTCCGCGGCGGCGCGCTCGTGCGCCGGGTTGGTGAAGCCGTGCAGGAAGCAGATCGCCACGGCGTCCACCCCGGCGGCGTCGAGCTCGCGCGCCAGCCGCTCGACGTACGCGGTGTCCAGCTCACGGGCGACCGTGCCGTCGGCGAGCATCCGCTCGGGCACCCCGAACCGCAGATGGCGGGGGACGAGCGGGCGGGGCAGCTCGATCATCAGGTCGTACAGCTCGTAGCGGTGCTCGCGCGCCATCTCGGTGATGTCGCGGAACCCCTCGGTGAGCAGCAGCGCCGTACGCGCGCCCTTCCGCTCGATCAGCGCGTTCGTGACGAGGGTCGTGCCGTGGACGACGCCGGTGATCTCCGACGCGGCGATGCCGGACTCGGCGAGCGTCGCGCGCAGCACCTCCTCGACGGCGCGGGCCGGCTCGTCGCGCGTGGTCAGCGTCTTGCCGACCGCGACGATGCCGGCGTCGCCGAGCACGCACAGGTCGGTGAAGGTGCCGCCGATGTCGACGCCGACCCGCATCAGTGCCCCTCCTTCCTCCGGTACCACCGCGGGGATGTGGTGGGCGGCGGCGTCATCGCGGCGTCCACCACCACCATGTTCGGGCCGTCGGCGGCGAGGCTGCCGCGCAGCGCCTCGGCGAACTCCGCGCCGAAGCCCTTGACCTCCGTGGCCGGGATGCCGAACGAGCGCGCCAGGCCGGCGAAGTCGGGCGTGTGGAGGTCGACGCCGCGCCGCGCCAGGCCGCCCTGCACCTGGTCGAACCGCAGCATGCCGTAGCCGCCGTCGTCGACGAGCACCACCGTCAGCGGCGCACGCTCCTGCGCGACGGTCGCGAGGTCGCCGCACGCGAACAGGAACCCGCCGTCGCCGGTGACGCAGACCGCACGGCCGGCGGTCTCGGCCATCGCGATCGCCGAGCCCACGGACGCGGGGAACCCGAAGCCGAGCGTGCCCCAGCCCATCGGGTACGCGAGCTTCCGCGCGGCCGGCACCGGGTGGTAGCCGCCGATCCAGTAGCCGGGGATGCACATGTCACAGACGATCGGCGCGTCCGCGGGCACCACGCGGCGCAGCGTGTCGAGGAGGTCGGCGGCCAGCGGCTCGTCCGCGCGCACGGACGCGGCCACCTCGTCGCCGAGCGCGGTCAGCCGCGCGGTCAGCGCGGCCAGGTCGCCGCGCTCGGGCACCTCGGGCAGCAGCGCGTCGAGCACGGCCGCGGCGTCGCCGGTCAGCGCGAGGTCCGGCGGGTAGTTCTTGGCGGCGTCGGCGGCGTCCACGTTCACCGTGATCAGCCGCGCCGGCGCGGGCATCGCCCAGTTCTGCGTCATCATGCCGTCGAAGTCCGTGCCGACGCCGATGACCAGGTCGGCCTCGTCCCACAGCGGGCCCACGGCGGGGTCGTGGACGGGGCCGGGCACGGCGCACGGGTGGCCGGGCGGCACCAGGCCGCGCCCGCCGTACGTGGTGACCACCGGCGCGGCGATCCGCTCGGCCAGCGCGGCGATCTGGCCGCCCGCGCCGGAGTTCAGCGCGCCGCGCCCGGCCCACACCAGCGGGCGCTCGGCCGCGGCGATCATGTCCGCGGCGGCGGTGAGCTCGGCGGACGCGGGCACCTCGCGGCCGCTCGGGTCCGTGGCGGGGATCGCCGGGGACGTCGGGGCGGGGGTGCGCAGCAGGTCGGTCGGGATGCCGAGGTACGTCGGGCCGCGCGGCGCGGTCAGCGCCAGGTTCGCGGCGCGGGTCGTCAGCGGGCCGATCTCCGTGGCGCTCTCGGCGTGCCAGCCGCCGCGCACCACCGGCAGGAACATGGCCAACTGGTCGGCGCATTCGTGCAGCACGCCGCGGTAGACGCCGGGGCGGCGCAGCGCGGCCGGGATGTCGGTGGCGATGACCAGTACGGACGACCCGGACGTCAGCGCCTCGCCGGTGGCGCCGAGCGTGTTGGCCGCGCCCGGCCCGGTGGTCACCAGGGCGACGCCGAGCTTCCCGGTGGCGCGCGAGTAGCCGTCCGCGGCGTACACGGCGGTCTGTTCGTGGCGCACGCCGACGAGCCGGACGCCGGAGTCGCCGAGCGCCTCCCAGATCGGCAGGTTGTGCACGCCCGGCAGCCCGAACGCCACGGTCACGCCGAGGTCGACGAGGGCCTGGACGAGCCGGTCGGCACCTGTCTCGGCGGCTTCCTGGGTGGTCATGCCCCTCCTTGATGGTCGACGCGCACGAACCGCGCGGACGGAACGCCAGCAGGCTATATATTGTTGAGCGATTTCGACAATGGGCGGACGGGAGGCCACCGCGTGCCAGACCGGGCCAGCACGGCGAGCCGGGTCGCCGAGGCCCTGCGCGAGCAGATCGCCGACGGCGCCTTCAGGTCCGGCGAGCGCATGCCGGAGGAGCGCATCGCCGCGTCGTTCGGCGTCTCCCGCAACACGCTCCGCGAGGCGTTCCAGCTCCTCACCCGCGAGCGGCTGCTCGTCCACCGGCTCAACCGCGGCATGTTCGTCCGCGAGCTGACCGCCGACGACGTCGCCGACCTCTACCGCGTGCGCCGGCTCATCGAGTGCGGCGCGCTCCGCGAGGCCGAGACCGTGCCCGTACGCGCGCTCCGCGACCTGCACGCCGCCGTCGAGGCCGGTCAGCGCGCGGCCGCGGCGAAGCAGTGGGCGGACGTCGGCACCGCCAGCATCCACTTCCACCAGGCGATCACCTCGATCTCCGGCAGCCCGCGCGCCGAGGAGATCATGCGCCGCGTACTCGCCGAGTTCCGCCTGGCGTACGCGATGATGCGCGACCCCCGCTCGTACCACGAGCCCTACCTGCGGCGGCACCCCGGAATCGTGGAGGCCGTCGGCGCCGGGAAGCTCGACCACGCCGAGGATCTGCTCCGCCGCTACCTCGGCGACGCCGAGCGCCAGTTGCTCCGCGCGTACGCCGGGCTGCCCGACCCGCCCCCGTCCGAGATGCGGATTTAACCCGCGGACCATTGTCGGATCGTTGGACGATATATATCGTTCGGGCTTGATCGTTTCCCCCGTCCTCTCCCGAGAGGAACTGGCATGGACGTACAGCAGGCCCCCGAGGCCGCCGCCCCGAGCCCGGGCATGGTCCGCCGTGCGATCGTCGGCGCCTCGGTCGGCAGCGTGGTCGAGTGGTTCGACGTCGCGGTGTACGGCTACCTGGCGGTGACGCTCGGGAAGGTGTTCTTCCCGTCAGGCAACCCGACCGCGCAGGTGCTGTCGTCGCTCGCGGTGTTCGGCGCGGCGTTCGTCGTACGGCCGCTGGGCGGGCTGTTCTTCGGCGGCCTCGGCGACCGCCTCGGCCGGCAGAAGATCCTCGTCGCGGTGATCACGCTGGTGTCGGCCTCGACGTTCGTGATCGGCCTGCTCCCCGGCTACGCCGCGGCGGGCGTGTTCGCGCCCGCGCTGCTGGTGCTGATGCGGCTGCTCCAGGGGTTCTCCGCGGGCGGCGAGATGGGCGGCGCGTCGGCGTTCGCGGCCGAGTACGCCAAGCCGCGCAACCGCGGCCACCTGGTGAGCTGGGTCGAGATGGGCTGCATCGCCGGGTTCCTGCTCGGCTCGGTGCTCGTCCTCGTCCTGAACGTGCTGATCTCCGACGCCGGCATGCTGTCGTGGGGCTGGCGCATCCCGTTCCTGGTCGGCGGCCCGCTCGGCGCGATCTGCTTCTACATCAGGCGGCGCATCGACGAGACGCCGGAGTTCCGCGCGCTGGCCTCGGCCGGCAAGGTGGCGAAGTCGCCGCTGCGCGAGACGTTCCGGCACAACTGGCGCGGCATCCTCAAGACCGCCGGCTTCTCCCTGTTCCACAACGCGTTCCTGTACGTCGTGCTCACGTTCATGCCGACCTACTTCACCGTGAACCTGCACTTCACCAGCGACGACGCCTCCATCTCGGCGGTGATCGCGATGACCGTGGTGTGCGTGCTCATCCCGCTGTTCGGCGCGCTGTCCGACCGCGTCGGCCGCAAGCCCATGCTCACCGCGTCCTGCGTGGCCTCGATCGTGCTGGCGTATCCGGTGTTCGCGTGGATGAACTCCGGCAGCCTGGCCGCCGCGATCGGCGGCCACGTCGTCCTCGGCATCCTGCTCGCGCTGTTCATCTCGACGTCGCTGGCCGCGATGAACGAGCTGTTCGCGACCCGCGTCCGCTACGGCGGCTTCTCGATCGGCTACAACATCTCGGTCTCCGCGTTCGGCGGCACGGCGCCGTTCATCGTCAGCCTGCTGATCACCGCGACCGGCAACCCCGTGGCCCCGGCCTTCTACGTCATCGGCACGGCGCTGGTCACCCTCGCCGTGATCCCCACCGTCATGGAGACCGCCGTACGCCGCATGCGCGCCCCCGCAGCGGATTCGGCCTGACCCCTCGGGTAGAACGCACGAGGACGACACCCCCCGCGCGGAAGGCGATTCCCGTGAAGTTCCAAGTACGCGAGCGCATCTTCGGTTTCGGCGACGACTTCTGGATCGTCGACGAGCACGGCGACCGCGCGTTCTTCGTCGACGGCAAGGTGCTGCGGCTGCACGACACGCTCGAGCTGAAGGACCTCGACGGCAACGAGGTCGCGACCGTCCACAAGAAGGTGCTGTCGATCCGCGACGCCATGAAGGTGGAGCGCGGCGGCGAGACGGTCGCGACGGTGCGGAAGGCGCTGTTCACGCCGTTCCACGAGAAGTTCACCGCGGAGCTGACCGGCACCCCCGCCGAGATCGAGATCACCGGGAACCTGATCGACAAGGAGTTCCGGATGGAGCTCGACGGCGCCACGATCGCCGTGGTCAGCCGCAAATGGTTCCGTGTGCGCGACACGTACGGCGTGGAGATGGCCGACGACGCCGACGCCCCGCTGCTCCTCGCCGTCGCGGTCTGCGTCGACCGCCTCCTCGAACACGAGAAAGAGGAGAAGGACGACGACGACTGAACGTCAGAAGCCCCACGGATCGGGATGGGGCACCCGCGCCGGGTCCGCCGACCACACCAGCCGCATTTCGAGGTCGGCTCCGGCCAGTTCCGTCAACCGCTCGGCCGCCCACTCGTTCCAGTAGATCCTGGTGGACCGCGGCACCCGGAACGCCGGCAGGCCCGCCGGTACGGCGTCGGCGCGGAACACGGCTTTCCTGATCAAGCCGTCCCATTCCGGCTCCGACGAGCGTCCCGCGTCCAGGCAGTCGACGACCTTCTCGACGAGGAGGACGAACCACTCCGTGCTCTCCGTACCGTCGATACGGAGGGGCGGCACGCTTCCGGACGCCGCGAATTCGGCACGGAACAGGTCGGCGACACGGCCGCTGACGATCGGCGCCTCGGACATCCCCGCCACGACCTCCACCGGCCGCGCGTCCGGGTCACCGACCCACTCCGCGGTGATGCCGCTCGGGTACTCCTCCGGCGACCCGGAGAGCATCCAGCGGATGATCCTGGTCAGCTCGTTCCCGATGGTCAACGCGCGGAAGTCGCCGCGTTCCCCGCCCATGCCCGGCAGCAGCCGGTACACGGCGTTCCCTCGTGAGATGCCGGTCATAACGCGGCCCAGTATGGACCGGACGCGGCCGTGTGGCCCACCCGCGTACGGCGTCCTCCCCCGGCGGCGCGGCGGCCGCCGGGGGAGGCCCGGTCATGCTCCGCGGGTCAGCGGCCCACCGCGCGCCGGGCGTCGATGATGCCGTTGCCGTAGAAGCCGTTGTAGGACGTGCCGCCCTCGCAGGCCGCCGTGGTGACGGTCTTCAGGTACGAGCCGTCGGCCTGCAGCACGTAGCGCGTGTACGTCTGCGTGCCGCCCGGCGGGCAGGGCTTCGCGCGCGCGGTGCCCAGCATGATCCGCTTCACCGTGTCGGGGTTCAGCGCGACGCCGTTGCGCGTGCGGTGCCCGTACCGCCCGATGATCAGCGCGGCCAGCCCCACGGCGTGCGGCGAGGCCATCGACGTGCCCTGGAGGTACTGGTAGTACGCGCAGGTCGTGCCCTTGCAGTCGCGCACCACCGACGGGGTGTTCGGCGAGCCGTCCGGGTTGAGCACGCCCGCCGCCTTGGCCAGCGCCGCCGGGTAGGCGGCCAGGATCGAGGACGTCGGGTCGGCCTTGCCGTCCGCCGTGTCGTACGCGTCGCCGCCGGGCGCGGCCACCGCGACGTAGCCCTTGCCGTAGTCGGAGAAGTACGACTTGCGCTCGGACGGGCCGGTCGCCGAGATCGCCAGGACGTCCGTGCCCTGGCTCGGCATCGACAGGCACTGCCCCGGCGTGATCGTCCGGTCGTACGGCGCCTTGCCGGGCACGTCCACGTAGTCCGGGCTGGTGTTGTCGAGGATCGGCTTGGTGTAGTCGCTGGCGAAGTTGCCCGCCGCGGAGACCAGCGTGACCCCGCGGTCGTGCGCGAACCGCAGCGCCCGCTGCACCGCCGCGATGACGGTGACCTGCTCCTGCCGCGCCTCGGCGGAGTCCTTCGGGTTGCTCGCGCAGTTCCACTGCCACGGGTCGACGTAGAAGCTCATGTTGACGACGTTCAGGCCGATGCGGCCGGAGTACGTCAGGGCGTCCACGGTCGGCTGGAGGAAGAAGAAGCCGGAGTCCTGGCCGGCCCGGACGTTCACGATCTCGGCCCGCGGCGCGATGCCCGCCATGCCGAGGCCGTTGCGCGGCGAGGCGATCTCCGAGGCGACGTGCGTGCCGTGCTCGTTGTCGTCCTCGTCCGCCGGGTCCACGCAGGACGGGTGCTCGCACGGCCCGTCGACCGCGTTGCCGTCGGCGTCCGCCGGGATGTCGGTGGTGAAGTTGCGGCTGTCCCTGCGGTCGAAGTTGGCCTTGATGTCCGGATGGTCGCCGTCGACACCGGTGTCGATGACGCCCACGCGCACGCCGCGCCCGTCGCTGCCGACCTGGTACGACCCGTCCTTGTTCAGCACGCCCATCTGCCGGAGGTCCCACTGGCGCCCGGCCAGCGGCTCGGCCTTCCCGCCGTGCCGCGCCGCCGCGGCGGTCCGCTTCCCGCCGTGCCCGACGTCCTTCTCGACCGCGCTCGACTTCGGCGCCGCCCGGTGTTCCTTGGGCGCCTGCCCGATGGCCCGGTTGTGCGCGACGCCCTGGACGGCCGGCGACCGGCGCGCGTCGGCGATGAACGCGGTGTTGGTCGTGCGCACGGTGGCCAGGCCGATGTCCCGGTTCTCGCGGACGATCGTGCCGCCCGCGGCCGTGACGGCGGCCCGCGCGGCCGACGCCTGGGCGGCCGACGTGTAGAGGACGACGTACTCGGTGGTCGTGCCGCCCTGCTGCGGGTGGGCGACCGGTCCGGCCTGGGCGGGGAGCGCCGGCACCGCTAAAGCGATGACGGCGGCGGTTGCGATGATGGCGCGCCGCACTGCACACCTCCGGATGGGGGATCTTTGAACATCCCTTTTATTCGCATTTGCCGTACGGCGCCAGTCCCCCGGCCCGGAAAAGCCGCTATCGGCCAGGACGGATCCGCGGAGGATCTTGCGCGTGGAGGCTTGCCGAATGCGGAGATTCGCCTTAGCGTCTTACTACAAGCCGTAGTAAGGGGCCGTGATGGGTGCGAGTTCCAAGGCGCTTGGCGGCGCGGGCAACTACATCGACGACAGGTTCCACGCCGCCGACTTCCTCAAGCAGCAGATGAAGAAGGTCTTTCCGGACCACTGGTCGTTCATGCTGGGCGAGATCGCGCTCTACTCGTTCATCATCCTGCTGCTCACGGGCGTCTTCCTGACGCTGTTCTTCAACCCGAGCATGCAGGACGTCGTCTACCACGGTTCGTACACCCAGCTCCGCGGCGTACGGATGAGCCAGGCGTACGAATCGACGCTGCGGATCAGCTTCGACGTACGCGGCGGCCTGCTGATGCGGCAGATCCACCACTGGGCCGCGCTGGTCATGTTCGCCGCGATCCTCGCGCACATGCTGCGCATCTTCTTCACCGGCGCGTTCCGCAAGCCGCGCGAGCTCAACTGGGTCATCGGCGTCATCATGCTGACGCTGGTCATGCTCGAGGGCCTGTTCGGCTACTCGCTGCCCGACGACCTGCTCTCCGGCATCGGCGTGCGGCTGCTCGAAGGCGTGCTGCTGTCCATCCCGATCGTGGGCACGTACATCACGATGTTCCTGTTCGGCGGCGAGTTCCCCGGCGACCAGATCATCCCGCGGCTCTACAGCATCCACATCCTGCTGATCCCGGCCATCCTGCTGGCCCTCGTGGGCGCGCACGTGCTGATCCTCTGGCACCAGAAGCACACCCAGTGGCCCGGCAAGGGGCACACGAACACCAACGTGGTCGGCGGCCCCGCGTACCCCGCGTTCGCGGCCAAGACCGGCGCCTACTTCTTCTTCACGTTCGGCATCATCTCGCTGCTGTCGACGTTCGCGCAGGTCAACCCGATCTGGATGTACGGCCCGTTCACGCCGACGTCGATCAGCGCCGACTCACAGCCCGACTTCTACATGGGCTTCCTCGAAGGCTCGCTGCGCATGATGCCCGCCTGGGAGGTCGTCATCGCGGGCAGATACACGCTCGCGTTGAGCGTGCTCGTGCCGGCGCTGATCTACCTGGGACTCGTCTACACGGTCCTCGGCGCGTACCCGTTCATCGAGAAATGGATCACCGGCGACAACGCCGAGCACCACATACTCGACCGGCCGCGCAACAACGCGACCCGCACCGCGTTCGGCGCCTTCGGCATCACCGTCTACGGCATCACCTGGCTGGCCGGCGCCAACGACGTGATCGCCGTACGGCTGAGCATCTCGCTGTACGCCACGACGTGGTTCTTCCGCATCGCGTTCATCGTGCTGCCGTTCCTGGCGTTCATCGCCGTCCAGCGCATCTGCCTCGGCATGCAGCGCCGTGACGCGGACCGGCTCGCGCACGGCTACGAGAGCGGCATCGTGAAACGGCTCCCGAGCGGCGAGATCATCGAGGTGCACAAGCCGCTGTCGGAGGCGGCACGCGCGCGCATCGCCGGGAAGACGCCGGTGCCGAGCATCGAGGCCGGCAAACGCGACGAGAACGGCCTGCCGAAACCCGGCGGCCCGCTCACGAAGCTCCGCGCCCGCCTCAACCGCGCGTACACCGAGAACGACATCCCGCTGAACGGCGAGCACGAGGAGCATCCGGCGCTCGAAGAGCCGGCCAAGCACTAGTCCTCGTCCGGCGTCCAGGTCAGCAGGCGTACGTGGCCGACGTTCTCCACGTGGGCGTGCATCGCGGCGGCGGCCCTCTCCGGGTCGCCGTCGCGAATCGCGTCCGCCACCCGTACGTGCTGTTCCAGTGACTGGACCGGGCGTCCGGGCTGGCGCAGCGACTCGCGGCGGCTCTCGTCGACCTCGCCGGACAGGTGCGCCATGAAGTCGGCGAGCAGTTGGCTGCGGGCCGCCGCGATGATCGCGCCGTGGAACCTGCGGTCCTCCTCCACGCACAGCTCGCCCCGGTCGATCGCCGCGCGCATCGCCGCGAGCGCGGCGTCCATCTCCGCGATGTCGGCGTCGTCGCGGCGCCGCGCGGCCAGCTCGGCCAGCTTCGTCTCGATCGCGTCCCTGGCGTCGAGGATCTCCGGCAGCCGCCGCTTGCGGTCCACCAGCCGCTCCAGCGGCTCGGGTTCCAGCCGGTCGCGCGTGAGGTACGTGCCGCCGCCGTGGCGCACCTCGACCAGGCCCTGCACCTCCAGCGCGACGATCGCCTGGCGGATGGACGTACGGCTCACCCCCAGCCGCTCCGCGAGCTCCCGTTCCGGCGGCAGCCGGCCGCCGACCCGCAGCCCCGACTCCACGACGTAGTCGCGCAGCGCCCCGACCACCTGCTCGTAGAGGCGCGGGCGGGCCACCGGCCTGAGTGCGTCACCCATGAGAGATGCATACCAGTGGGCCAGTGGTCCAGCCAATTCGGGCATGATGGATCATGTCGTACGGATGCCACCACGCGAATGAGGGAGCTTCATGGTTGAGCAGGCACGTCAGGCGGCGGCGGGCGCACTGGGCGGCGTCCGGGTGCTCGACCTGTCGCGCATCCTGTCCGGGCCGTTCGCCACGATGATCCTCGCCGACCTCGGCGCGGACGTGATCAAGGTCGAGAACACCGGCGCGGGCGACGACACGCGCGGCTGGGGCCCGCCGTTCCAGGGCGACGACGCCGCGTACTTCCTCTCCGTCAACCGCAACAAGCGCGCGCTGTCGCTCGACCTCAAGAGCGACAAGGGCCGCGAGATCGCGCAGCGGCTCGCCGACGGCGCCGACATCGTCGTGGAGAACTTCCGGCCCGGCGTGGCCGACCGCCTCGGCCTCGGCTACGAGGAGCTGTCCGCCCGCAACCCCGGCCTCATCTACGCCTCGGTCAGCGGCTACGGCCAGACGGGCCCGTACGCCCAGAAGGCCGGCTACGACGCGATCGCGCAGGCGCTGTCGGGGATCATGAGCATCACCGGCCAGCCGGACGGCGAGCCCGTGCGCGCCGGCACCTCCATCGCCGACCTCGGCGCCGGCATGTGGTCGGTCATCGGCATCCTGTCGGCGCTGCACGCGCGGCAGGAGACCGGGCGCGGCCAGCGGGTCGACGTCTCGCTGCTCGACGGGCAGATCTCCTGGCTGACGTACGTCGCGGGCGGCTACTTCGCGACCGGCGACGTGCCCCGCAGGTACGGGTCCGCGCACCCGACGATCGTGCCGTACCAGGCGCTGCGCGTGGCCGACGGCCACCTCATGTGCGCGGTCGGCAACGACGGGCTGTGGCGGAGGTTCACCGCCGCGATCGGCCGGCCCGAGCTCGCCGACGACCCCCGCTTCCTGACGAACTCCGACCGCGTGGTGCACCGCGACACCCTCATCCCGCTGCTGGAGGAGCACCTCGGCACGCGGCCCGGCGCGGAGTGGGCCGAGCTGCTGGACGCCGCGGGCGTGCCGTCCGGGCCGATCAACACCGTCGACGCCGCGCTCGCGCACCCGCAGGTCCTCGCGCGCGACATGGTGGCCGAGGTGGACCACCCGGTGGCCGGGCCGCTGAAGGTGCTGGGCTCGCCGGTGAAGATGTCCGAGCAGCCGCCGTCCGTCCGTACCGCGCCGCCCACCCTGGGCCAGCACACCGACGAGGTGCTGGGCACGCTCGGCTTCGACGACGCCGAGATCGCCGCGCTGCGCGCCGGCGGAGTGGTCCGGTGACCGGGCCGGGCGACCACAGCGTCGAGGTCGCGCCGCACGCCGACCTGCCGGGCGTGGTCGACCTCGTGATCGGCTCCGGGAGCCGCCGCAACGCGCTGAGCGGCGACGACTGGACCGACCTCGCCGCGGAGTGCGTACGGCTCGGCACGGACGAGTCGCTGCGCGCGGTGATCGTCCGCGGCGCCGGCGGCACGTTCAGCGCGGGGTCGGACATGCGGGAGTGGGTCCGCGCCGAACCGGCGGACGTCGACGACAGCTTCGCCCGCATGGAGGCCGCGTTCACCGCGATCGAGCGGCTGCCCGTGCCGGTGGTCGCGCAGGTGGACGGCGCCGCCGCGGGCGCCGGATGCCAGCTCGCGCTGGCCTGCGACCTGCGGGTCCTCGGCGAGACCGCGCGCATCGGCATGCCCATCGCGCGGCTCGGCATCCTGGCCAGCCCCGCGTTCGCCGCGCGCATCAGCCTGCTCACCGGCCCGGCCGTCGCCCGCGAGCTGCTCTACACCGGCCGCCTGGTCACCGCCGAGCAGGCCGTACGCCTCGGCCTGGCCAACCGCGCCGTCCCCGAGGACATCCTCAACGAGACGACGACCGCCCTGGTCAGGTCCATCGTCCGGCACCCGCCCGCCGCGCTGCGCGCCGCCAAGCACGCCGTCTCGGTCGGCACCGACGCCGCCCTCGACACCGCGCGCGCCGCCGGCGCCGGCCCAGCGGTCGACTTCCCCGACTTCCGCCGCGCCATCACCGCCTTCCTCGACCGCGATCAGGAGAACCGCCGTGGGTGACACGCCCGACCTCGTCCGGCTGGACGCGATCGAGCTCTCCGAGCTCATCCGTACGCGCGCCGTCTCGTGCGCCGAGGTCATGCGGGCGTACCTGGACCACATCGCGGTGTACAACCCGCGGGTCAACGCGATCGTGGCGCTGCGCGACCGCGACGAGCTGCTCGCCGAGGCCGCCGAGCGGGACCGCGACCTCGCCGCCGGGCGCTACCACGGCTGGATGCACGGCATGCCGCACGCCGTGAAGGACCTCGCCGCCGCGCGCGGCCTCCCCTGGACCAACGGTTCACCGATCTTCGCCGACCAGGTCGCGGACACCGACGACACGTTCGTCGCGCGCATCCGCGCCGCCGGGGCGATCATCATCGGCAAGACGAACGTCCCCGAGTTCGGGCTGGGCTCGCAGTCGTACAACAGCGTGTACGGCACCACGACCAACCCGTACGACACCACCCGCACGGCGGGCGGGAGCAGCGGCGGCGCGGGCGCGTCGCTGGCGCTGCGGATGCTGCCGGTCGCCGACGGCGGCGACTACATGGGCTCGCTGCGCAATCCCGCCGCGTTCAACAACGTGTACGGGCTGCGCCCGTCGTTCGGCCGGGTGCCCACGCCCGGGTTCGTGCAGCAACTGGCCGTGCTCGGCCCGATGGGCCGCACGGTCGACGACGTCGCCGCGCTGCTCCGGGTCATGGCGGGCCCGGACGACGCCGCGCCGCTGTCCAACCGCGAGGACCCCGCGCGGTTCGCGCCCCCGGTGACGCCGCGCGACCTGCGCGGTGCCCGCATCGCGTGGGTCGGTGACTGGGACGGCTATCTGGCCACCGAACCCGGCGTGCTCGACGTGTGCGCGTCCGCGCTGCCGGTGTTCGAGTCGCTCGGCGCCCGCGTTGACCCCGTACGGCCGGCGTTCGCCCCGGAGCGCATCTGGCAGGCGTTCCTGACCTGGCGCTGGTGGGCGAACCTCGGCCGCCACGGCCTGTACGCCGACCCGGCGCTGCGCCGCCAGGTCAAGCCCGAGGCGCTGTGGGAGATCGAGCAGGGCCTGAAGGTCACCGCGCTGGACATCACCCGTGCCATGGGCGAGCGCGACGCGTGGTACGCCGCCGTCCTGGAGATGTTCGAGACGTACGACTACATCCTCGCGCTGAGCGCCCAGGTCTTCCCGTTCGACGCGGCCACGCACTGGCCGCGCGAGATCGCCGGCCGCGAGATGGACACGTACCACCGCTGGATGGAGACGGTCGCCCCGTGGTCCATGACGGGCCTGCCCGCCCTCGGCATGCCGGCCGGCCTCGGCCCGTCCGGCCTGCCCATGGGCGTCACCCTCATCGGCCGCCCGGCCGCGGACCTCTCCGTCCTGTCCGCCGCCAAGGCCTACGAGCAGGCCACCCACGTCGTCCGCGACAACCCGCCGCCGATGCTGGGCTGACCGGGGTCAGAGCACGGCCATCGGGATGTGCGCGGACACCACCCAGTTCGGCGCGTCCACCACCTCGCTGATCTTCAGGTCCGCGGTGACGCTGGCCAGCAGGTACGCGTCGACGGCGGCCAGTCCCGTACGCCGGGCGACCTCCTCGACCAGCGCCCGGCTCGCCTCCCGCGCCGCCTCCATGAGGTCGGGCCCGATGCCGGTGGTGGCCAGCGCCGGACCGGTCCGCTGGGCGCGCGCGTCCGTCTCGATCACCGGTGTGCCGGGCGCGCCCCCGGGCAGCAGCCCGACCCGCAGCCGTACGGTCGCGGACGTCTCGATGCCCGTGCCGCAGATCTCCCCGTCCCCCATCGCGGCGTGCACGTCGCCCAGCGACAGCAGCGCACCGTCGACCCCCACCGGCAGGACCAGCCGCGCCCCCGGCCCGACGTGCCGGATGTCCATGTTCCCGCCCCACCGCCGCGGCGGCACGATCGAATGCTCGCCCGCGTCGTCCGGCGCCACCCCGATCGTCCCGATCATCGGAACCACCGGCACCCCGAGCCCCGGCAGCGGCTCGGCGACCCCGTCACCGATCGCGGACACCCGCAGGTGCGCGTCCGGGAAGTCCGCCGCGAGCAGCCCGAACCCCGGGATGTTCGCCGTCCACCCCCACTCCCCCACCGCCACGTCCAGCACGTCGACCACGAGCGCGTCCCCCGCCCGCGCCCCGTCCACGACGATCGGCCCGGTGACCGGGTTCACCCGCGCGAAGTCCAGCCCCGCGACGTCCCCCGGCCCCGGCCCCGACCCGGCCGAGATCTGCCCGCCGCCCGCGTCGACGGTCTCCACGACCACCTCGCCGCCGCCCCCGACCCGCGCGATCGGCTCAATGGCGTTGTCCCACACGTAGTGCACCCGCCCCGGCCCCACCCGCATGAACCCTCCTCCGTCGCGTCGTCCGTCCCCCCCACCCAACCCCGCCGCGGACCCGTTCTCCAACCCCCCGCGACCGGCGGCCGCGCGGCGCCCGGTGATGCTTTCGAGATCATCCAGCCATCGACCCGGTTCCTTGGTTCGTGCTTTGCTGTTCGGCGGAATCGGCTTGACCGGAACGGCGCGGGCGGATCGACCTGGAGGATCGCATGGCCGGAACTCCCCCTGAGACCACGTCCGCCGGTGTCGAACGGCACCGGCTGCCGGTGCGCACGCTCCTCGCGGCCAGCGTCGGGAACGCGATCGAGTGGTACGACTGGACCGTCTACGCGACGTTCTCGATCTACTTCGCCACGCAGATCTTCGACCCGGCCAACCCGGCGCTCGCGCTGATCAGCACGTTCGCGACGTACGCCCTGGCGTTCTTCTTCCGGCCGCTCGGCGGCTACCTGCTCGGCCGGTTCGCGGACCTGCGCGGGCGCAAGGCCGCGATGATGCTGACGATCGTGCTGATGGCGGGCGGCTCGCTGCTGATCGCGATCCTGCCGACGTTCTCCGCCGTCGGCTGGCTGGCGCCGATCCTGCTGCTCGTGGCGCGGATCGCGCAGGGCATGTCGCTGGGCGGCGAGGTGGCGAACGCCTCGGCGTACCTGGCCGAGATCGCGCCGCCGGAGCGCCGCGGCCGCTACTCCGCGTTCTTCTACATCTCCACGGGCACGTCCGTGCTGCTGGCGTCGCTGCTGGGCGCACTGCTGGCGAACACCCTCAGCGAGGGCGCCGTGGCGAGCTGGGGATGGCGCATCCCGTTCCTGGTCGGCGGGCTGCTCGGCGTCACGGGCATCTGGCTGCGCCGCGACATGGCGGAGACCGAGCAGTTCGAGTCGAACAAGGCGAAGGCGCGGGCCGTACGCAACCCGTTCTGGGTGATCCTCCGGCACCACCCGAAGGCCGTCATGCAGATCGTCGGCATCACGCTGCTGAACACGCTCTGCTACTACACGTTCTTCTCGGCGCTGACGCCGTTCGCGGTGACCGCGCGCAAGGCGGACGCCGGCGACGTGTTCATCGCGCTCTCGGTGGCGACCGCGCTGTTCGTGGTGTTGCAGTACCCGTTCGGCATGCTGTCGGACCGGTTCGGCCGCCGCCCGCAGCTCCTGTTCTGGTCCGCCGCGATCGCCGTGCTGATCGTGCCCCTGTCGCTGCTGATCGGCCCCGGAATCGGCAACCTGCTCATCGTCTTCTGCGTCGGCCTCGGCCTGTACAGCCTGATGAGCTCCCTGGCCCCGGCCATCATGAGCGAGCTGTTCCCCACGGAGCTACGCGGCCTGGGCATCGGCGCCTGGTACAACATCACCGTCGCCGTCTTCGGCGGCACCGCGCCCCTGGTCATCACCGCCCTCAACGACTCCGGCCACCCCAGCGTCTTCTTCTGGTACGTAGCCGTCGGCGCCGCGATCAGCTTCGTCACGGTCCTCACCATGAAGGAGACCCGCGCCTCGGTCCTCCGCTAGACCCGCGTCACGTGAGCACGGTGTCGCCGGTGAACGTCTGCCACATCTCCGCGTACGCGCCGCCGGAGGCGAGCAGGGTGGCGTGGTCGCCGTCCTCGACGATCCGGCCGTCGGCCAGGACGATGATGCGGTCGGCGCGGGCGGCCGTGGTGAGGCGGTGGGCCACGACCAGGGTCGTGCGACGGTGGGTCAGCGCCTCGGTGGCCTCCGTCACGCGGGCCTCGGTAGCGAGGTCGAGGGCGGCGGTGGCCTCGTCGAGCAGCAGGATGTCGGGGTCGACGAGCTGGGCGCGGGCCAGCGCGATGAGCTGACGTTCGCCCGCGGACAGCGAGCGGCCGCGTTCGCCGACCGGCTGGAGGTAGCCGCCGGGGAACGTGGCGATCATGTCGTGCGCGCCGACCGAGCGGGCCGCGGACTCGATCTCCGCGGGCGTGGCGGACGGGCGGCCGTAGGCAATGGCGTCGCGGATGTTGCCGGAGAAGAGGTAGGACTCCTGCGGCACGACGCCGAGGCGTTGGCGGTACGACGCCAGGTCGTAGGACCGGACGTCGACCCCGTCGACGCGGACGGCGCCCTCGGTGACGTCGTAGAACCGGGCCACCATCTTCACCAGCGTCGACTTGCCCGCACCGGTCTCGCCGACGAGCGCGACCGTCTGGCCGGGCTCGATGCGCACCCCGACGCCCGACAGCGCCTCGTGGGTGGCCGAGATGTAGCTGAAGTGGACGTCGTCGAGGACGATCTCGCCGCGCAGCCGGCCGGCCGGTCGCGGGTCCGGCGACTCGGGGGTGGACGTGGGGGTGCGCAGCAGGTCGCGGATGCGGGAGACGCCGACGGCGGCCTGCTGGTAGCCGTCGAAGACCTGCGAGAGCTGCTGGACGGGCGAGAAGAACAGGTCGATGTACAGCAGGTACGCGATGAGCGCGCCGACCGTGAGCGTGCCGGCGTGGACGCGGTCGGCGCCGGCCCACAGCACGAGCGCCGCCGCCACCGTGGACAGGAACTGCACGAACGGGAAGTACAGCCCGATGTAGCGCTGGGCGCGGGTGCGGGTGTTGCGGTAGTCGGCGCTGCGGCGCGCGAACCGGGCGCGGTTGTGGTCCTCGCGGCGGAACGCCTGGGCGACGCGCAGGCCGGAGACGTTCTCCTGGAGGTCGGCGTTGACGACGCTGACCTTGTCGCGCGCCTCCTGGTACGCCGCGGACGCCTTGGTGCGGAACACCAGCGTCGCGACGATCATCACGGGCAGCACGCACAGCACCACGAGCGCGAGCCCCGAGTCGAGGACGATCAGCGCGACCAGGATGCCGGCGAACGACAGCACGCTGACGACGGCGGTCACCAGCCCGGTCTGCAGGAACGACGACAGGGCGTCGACGTCGGTGGTCATGCGGGTCATGATGCGGCCGGTCATCTCGCGCTCGTAGTAGTCGAGGCCGAGCCGCTGGAGGTGCGCGAAGATCTTGACGCGCAGGGTGTAGAGGATGCGCTCGCCCATGCGGCCGGTCACCCGGATCTGGCCGATCTGCACGACCCAGTCGACGAGCGCCACGACCAGCGCGATCGCGGACGCGACGAGCACCGCGGCGTACTGCCCGTGCTCCACGCCCTGGTCGATGCCGTTGCGCATCAGCGCCGGCAGGGCGAGGCCGGCCAGCGCGTCGAGCGCGACCAGGACCAGCCCGGCGAGCAGCGGCCCGCGGAACCGGCTGAGCACGCCGCGCAGGCTGAACCGCGGCTCGGCGGCCCGCGCGTACGCGTCGTCGACGTCCGGCGGGTCGGTGGCCGGGGGCAGCTTCTCGACCTTCTCCAGGAGGTCGGGCGTGGCGGGCAGCGCGGCCAGCGCGCGGGTGCCGCCGCCGGCGCCGCGCATCTGCCCGGCCGCGCGCCCGGCCGCCGGCGCGACACCGGACCCCAGCGCCGTCGCCGGGGACGGGTCGGGGGCGCGCGCGGGGTCCCACAGCGCGGGCGTGACCCCGTCGACGCGGGGGTCGTCGACCGGCTGGACCTCGACGGTCTCGGCGTCGTCGCCGGGCCCGGACAGCAGCAGGCGGTAGAGCCCGCACGTACGGGTGAGCTCGGCGTGGGTGCCGATCGCGACGACGCGGCCGCCCTCGAGCACGGCGATGCGGTCGGCGAGCTGGAGCGTGGACTTGCGGTGGGCGATGAGCAGGGTCGTACGGTCGCGCATGACGCGGCGCAGGGTGTCGTGGATCTCGGCCTCGACGCGGGCGTCGACCGCGGACGTGGCGTCGTCGAGCAGGAGGATGCGCGGGTCGGTGAGCAGCGCGCGGGCCAGCGCCACCCGCTGGCGCTGCCCGCCGGACAGCGTCAGCCCCTGCTCGCCCACCACGGTGTCGTAGCCGTCCGGGAGCCGGCTGATGAAGCCGTCGGCCTCGGCGGCGCGCGCCGCGGCGGCGATCTGCTCGCGCGTGGCCTCGGGCCTGCCGTACGCGATGTTGTCGGCGACCGACTCGGAGAACAGGAAGCTCTCCTCCGCGACCATTCCGATCGCCGCGCGCAGCGAGTCGATGCGCAGGTCGCGTACGTCGTCCGCGCCGACGCGCAGCGCGCCCTCCTGGACGTCGTAGAACCGCGGCAGCAGCATCGACACCGTGGACTTACCCGACCCGGACGCCCCGACGAGGGCGACCGTCTCCCCCGCGCGGACGTGCAGCGACATGTCGCGCAGGACCGGCTGGGACGGGAGGTAGCCGAACGTCACGTCGTCGAAGGAGATGGCGTCGGGGCTGTCGTCGAGGTCGATGTCGGCGGCGTCGGGCTTCTCGGTGACCAGGGGCGCGGTGTCGATCACCTCGAACACGCGGACGACGCTGGCCCGCGCCTGCTGGCCGATGGTGATCAGCCCGGAGAGCATGCGCACCGGGCCGGAGAGCTGCGCCAGGTAGGTGGAGAACGCCAGGAAGGTGCCGAGCGTGATGTGGTTGCGCGCGGCCAGCCAGCCGCCGAGGGCCAGCACGCCGACCTGCCCGAGCGCCGGGACGGACTGCAGCGCCGGGGTGTAGCGGGAGTTCAGCCGCAGGGCGCGCAGCCGCTTGGCGAACAGCGACTGCCCGGCCGTCTCCAGCTTGCCGAGCTCCTGCCCCTCCTGGCCGAAGCCCTTCACGACGCGCACGCCGGTGACCGCCGCCTCGACGACGCCCGCCACCTCGCCGGCCTGCTGCTGGGCGTCCCACGTGGCGGGGAACAGGCGGGCGCGGCTGCGCAGCGCGACGAACCACAGCGCCGGGACGACCGCGAGCGCCACCACGGTGAGCAGCGGCGACAGCGTCAGCATCACGACGAGCGCGACGACGAACTGCAGCAGCCCCGTCACGGAGTACGGCACCATGCCGAGCATGCCCTGTACCAGCGTGAGGTCGGAGGTGGAGCGGCCGACGAGCTGGCCGGTGTCCAGCTCGTCCTGACGCGCGCCGTCGAACCGGGAGACCGACTGGAACAGCTCCGTACGCAGGTCGTACTGGACGTCGAGGGCGAGGCGGCCGCCGTAGTAGCGGCGGAGGTAGCTGCCGCCGAATACCACGATCGCGGCGACCAGCAGCCCGATCGCCCACGGGACGAGCGGCACCCGGGGCGTGACGATCACGTCGTCGATGATCACCCGCTCCATCAGCGGGACCACGGCGGTCGCGGCCATGGCGGCGAAGGCGCCGCTCATGGCGATGACCAGCCCGCGGCGGTGGCGCCAGCAGTAGCCGAGCAGGCGGCGCAGCCAGCCGGTTCCGGCCGTCATCGGCGCCCCGCCATGGACTCGGCCTCACGGGCGGCGCGCCGGGCGTCGAGCGCGTCGCCGACCTCGCCGAGCAGCGCGAACAGCCGGTCGGGCGCGGGCAGCCCGGAGAGCACCTCGCCGAGGCGCTCGCGCAGCGCCGCGTTCGTACGGTCGAGGACCTCGCCGCCGGACGGTGTCAGGCACAGCCGCACCACCCGGCGGTCGCTGGGGTCGGGCTCGCGCGCCAGATAGCCGGACGCGACCAGGCCGTCGGCCGCGGCGGTCAGCGTCGGGCGGCGGACGGACAGCCGTTCGGCGACCCGGGCGGAGCTCTCCTCGCCGGCGCCGACCAGGCGCAGCACGCGGTACTGCGGCACGGTCAGCTCCGTCTGCGCGCGCTCGATCATGCGGGACAGGCGGAGCAACGTCCAGACCGCCGTGTCGATCTCGTCGGGCGCGGCGCCGCCCGGCCCGGCCGGTTCGTTAGCGTCGCTCATAGTTCGACAGTCTAATAGTTCGCCGAACCTAACGAAACCGGGTTTCTCCGCGCTCGATGCGGGGTGGCCGCCGCCTGCTCGCCGGTGCGGGCGTACGGCTCAGTGGCGGCGCGCGGCCGACCGCCGCGGCATCCGGCCGCCCTCGGTCTCCCGGGACGGCGGCGGCAGCGCCCGCCGCTCGGCTACCGGCACCGCGTCCGCCGCGGGAATGCCGTGCCCCTCGCGCGCGGCGATGACCGGGCCGATCGCCGTACGGTTCAGCGCCTCGGCGAGCCGGGTCGCCACCCCGCGCAGCGCCAGCACGACGACCACCGTGATCACCGCGCCCAGGACCAGCCCGGCCGCGACGTCTCCGGGGTGGTGCATGCCGATGTACACCCGGCCGAACGCGACGTAGACCGCGGCGACCGCCGCGACCGTGCCGAGCGCGCGGTTGAGCAGCAGCAGCCCGGCCGCGAACGCGCCGGCCAGCAGCGCGTGGTCGCTGGGGAACGCGTTGTCGGGTGTGCAGGGGACCAGGCTCAGCGCGTGGTGCACGGTGGTGCACGGGCGCGGGCGGTCGAAGAGCTTGGTGATCACGGCCTTGTTCAACCCGACCGCGACGACCACGCCGACGCCGGTCAGCAGCACCGTGGCGAACCGGCGCGGCGCGTCGGGCTGCCGGCGCCCCCACGCCCAGCCGCCGACGAGCATCCCGGCGAGCAGGACAAGGCCCGCCCACACCGCGTACGCCGTCAGGACCGTATGCGCCCACGGGGTGGCACGCGTCAGGCCGTTCACCCAGATGTACAACCGTGTATCCACCGGACCCCGCTCGTTCGCGCCGCGTTCACCGCACGTACCGTTTCTAGCCCATTGCGGTGACTGCTCGGGCCCGATCCCAGGTGAAGACGGCACCACGCGTACGGGCCACCCGCCACTGGTACCGCGCGACCGCGTCGACTAAGTTATTGCACATCGTTCGCAACTACCACCGGATGGGTCCCGCATGCACATCCCCGACGGCTACCTCAGCCCCCAGACGTGCGCTGTCGGCTTCGTCCTCACCGCCCCGGCCTGGGTCGTCGCGGCCCGCCGGGTCCGCCGTACGGTGAAGACGCGCCAGGTCCCCACGCTGGCCGTGCTCGCCGCCGTGTGCTTCCTGGTCATGATGTTCAACGTCCCGATCCCGGACGGCACCACCGCGCACGCCGTCGGCGGCGTCCTGGTGGCGATCATCCTCGGCCCATGGGCGGGGGTCATAGCGGTCAGTGTGGCGCTGGCGTTCCAGGCGCTGCTGTTCGGCGACGGCGGCGTCCTCGCGTTCGGCACCAACGCGCTGAACATGGCGGTCATCGCGCCGTTCGTCGGCTACGGCGTCTACAAGCTGGTCGCCGGGCGCGCCGACCTCACCAGCCCGCGCCGCGCCCTGGCCGCGGCCGTCGGCGGCTACGTCGGCATCAACGCGGCCGCGCTGGCCACCGCGATCGAGATGGGCATCCAGCCGGACCTCTTCCACACCGCGTCCGGCGCGCCGCTGTACTCCCCGTACCACCTGACGCAGACGATCCCGGCGATGGCGCTCGCCCACCTCACCGTGGCCGGGCTCGCGGAGGCCATCCTGACCGGCGGCGTCGTGACGTACCTCCAGCGCGCCAACCTGCCGCTGATGCGCGTCAACCATCCGGGCGTCGCGATGCCGGGCGACGCCGTACCACCGCGCCGCCTGCGTCCCGGCATCGCGGCGGCGATCGCGGTGGGGGTGATGGTCCTCCTGACGCCGCTCGGCCTGCTCGCGCCCGGCGGCGCCTTCGGCGAGGACGCACCGGCCGACCTCAACCTCGGCCACCTGGGCCTGTCCGCCATCCCGGCCGGGCTGAACAGGTACAACGGCTTCTGGCAGCACACCCTCTTCCCCGGCTACGGGTTCGCGTCCGGCGCCGCGCCGACCATCGCGTATCTCGTGTCCGCGGTCGTCGGCATCGCGGTGGTCGGCCTGGTGATCTTCGGCGTGGCCACCGGGCTGCGGCTGCTGCTCGGCCGGCGGGAAAGCGGCCAGGAGCAGACCCAGGTGAGCTCGTGACCGCCACGAGCACGGAGCCGTCCGGCGCGCCCGAGTGGTTGTTCGACGGCGCGTTCGCGATGTGCCCGTGCGGGTGCGTCGGCACCCGCAAGAAGGGCGGCTACCTGCGCAAGACGCTGACAGGCGCGGCCGGCCTGCTGCGTCAGGTGATGTTCAGCGAGGACGTCGCGGCACGACGGGGGCTGCTGCAACGCCTCGACCCGCGGGTGAAGTTCTGCGGGATGGTCATCGCGCTGGTAGCCGCCGGTCTTGTGCACCACATTCCGACGCTCGCGGTGCTGTACGCCGTCGCGCTCGGGCTGGCCGCCGCGTCCGCGCTGCCGGTCGGGTTCTTCGTCAAGCGCGTCTGGCTGTTCGTCCCGATCTTCACCGGCGTCATGGTGCTGCCCGCGACCCTCTCGATCGTCACGCCCGGCCACGTCGTGCTGCCGCTGTGGCACTGGGACGGCGCCGTCGAGGGCGTCACGACACAGGGCCTGACCTCGGCCGGCCTCGTGGTCTCCCGGGTGGCGGTGTCGATCTCGCTGGTCGTGCTCGTCACGCTGACCACCCCGTGGGCCCGGCTGCTCGCCGCGCTGCGCGCCGTGGGCGTGCCCAAGATCTTCGTACTGGTCATCGGCATGGCGTACCGCTACGTCTTCCTGCTGCTCGGCGTCGTGTCCGACATGTACGAGGCCCGCGAGGCCCGGACGATCGGCGCGGCCAAGCACGACCGCGGCGCGCGCGCGTTCGTCGGCGCCTCCGCGGGCGCCCTGATCGGCAAGGCGCATACCCTGTCCGAGGAGGTGCACCAGGCGATGACCGCACGCGGATACACCGGCGACGCGAAGACGCTCCAGCGGTTCCGGCTCACCGGTCGCGACATCACGGCCGGCGCGATCGTCGTCGTCTGCGCCGTCCTCGTCGTGGGGGGAGACCGGCTCCTTGGCCGCTGACCCCTCCGACGTCTTCGTCTGCGACGACGTCCGCTACTCCTACCTCGACCGCTACCCCGCCCTCGACGGCGTCTCGCTCACGGTGCGCCGCGGCGAACGCGTCGCGCTGCTCGGCGCCAACGGCTGCGGCAAGTCCACGCTGCTCAAGCTGCTCGACGGGCTGATCTTCGCGTCGTCGGGCGCGTTCACCGCCTTCGGCGAGCCCATCACCGAGGACACCATGGAGGACGAGCAGATGTCGCGCGCGTTCCGCGAGCGCGTCGGCTTCGTCTTCCAGAACTCCGACGCCCAGGTGTTCTCCCCGACCGTCCGCGAGGAGATCGCGTTCGGCCCCCTCCAGCTCGGCCTCGACCGCGACCAGGCGGCCGCCCGGGTGGACGACCTGCTCGCCTACCTCGGCATCACCGACCTCGCCGACCGCGCGCCGTTCCAGCTCTCCGGCGGGCAGAAGAAGAAGGTCGCGATCGCCTCGGTGCTGGTCATGAGCCCCGAGGTGCTGCTGTTCGACGAACCCACCGCGGCCCTCGACCCGCGCTCCCAGCAGTGGCTGACCGACCTCATCCACCAGCTCGGCACGGCCGGCCGTACGATCGTCCACGCCACGCACGACCTGGACGCCCTCGGCCTGCTCGCCGACCGCTGCGTCGTCTTCTCCGAGGACCACCGCATCGTCGCCGAGGGCACGCCCGACGCGGTCCTCGCCGACCGCGAGCTGCTGCTGTCGGTCAACCTCATCCACGAGCACTCGCGCGCCTTCCGCTGACCGGCGGCGCTACGGTGTGCGCGTGTCGAAGGAACACCGCACCGTACGCCGGGTCACCACGATCCTGGAGACCGTGGCCACCCGCGCGGGCGGCGTACGCCTGGCCACGCTCGCCGAAGTACTCGACGCGCCCAAGTCGTCCGTGCACGGCCTGGTCCAGGGGCTGATCGCGGCCGGCTACCTCACCGACGACGACGGCGAGTACCACATGGGCCCGGCCGCGCGCGTCCTGCTGTCCGGCCCCGACCGGCCGAGCCTGGCCGAGCGCGCGCACCCCGCGATGGTGCGGCTGCGCGACCGGTTCGACGAGACCGTCACGCTCGGCGAGCCCGTCGGCGACTCCGTGGTCTACATCCACACCGTCGAGTCCGCCCAGCCGGTGCGCTACTCGCCGCCGCTGCGCGAACGCCGGCCGCTGTACCCGACGGCGATGGGCAAGCTGGTGCTCGCGCACATGAGCGCGCGGCGCAGCGCCGCCCACCTGGACCCGGCCGACCGCGAGCGGGTGCTGGACGAGCTCGCCCGCGTACGCGCCGACGGCGTGGCGTACGACCGGGCCGAGTCCGTACCGGGGCTCAGCGCCGTCGGCGCGCCGATCACCGCCGACGGCGCCGTGGTGGCCTGCCTGACCATCGCGGGACCCGCCGACCGCGTGACGGACCGGCTCACCGACTACGCGCCCGTCCTCGGCGCGGCGGCCCGCGACCTGTCCACCGGCCCGCGCTGACCGCGGCGCGCCCTTGACGCTCCGACCGCGCCCGACCTAGGGTCGCGCCCGTATAAGCGAATGATCATCCGTATATACGAACGGAGACGCCATGGCAGGGGCGCTCGACGGCATCCGGGTGCTCGACCTCTCGCGCCTGCTCGCCGGCCCGTACTGCGCGCAGGCCCTCGGCGACATGGGCGCCGACGTCATCAAGGTCGAGCCACCGGGCCACGGCGACGACATCCGCACGTGGGGCCCGCCGTTCCTCGACGGCGGCGAGTCCGCGTACTTCATGTCCACCAACCGCAACAAGCGCGGCATCGTCCTTGACCTGAAGTCCGACGACGGCCGCGCGATCGTGCGCCGCCTGATCCGCGACTGCGACGTCCTCGTCGAGAACTACCGCCCCGGCACGCTGGAACGCTGGGGCCTCGGCTACGCCGACCTCAGCGGGCTCAACCCCGGCCTCGTGCACGTCTCCGTCACCGGCTTCGGCCAGACGGGCCGCTACCGCGACCGCCCCGGCTACGACCTGATCGCCCAGGGCATGGGCGGCCTCCAGGCCATCACCGGCACCCCGGACGGCCCGCCCGTCAAGGCCGGCCTCCCCGTCGCCGACCTCAACGCCGGCACCTGGGCCATCATCGGCACGCTGATGGCGCTGTTCGCCCGGCAGACCACCGGCCGCGGCCAGTACGTCGACGTCTCCCTGTTGGAACCGCAGCTCGCGCTGCACGTCTTCAACACGCTGATGTACGACAAGCTCGGCGTCGTGCCCGGCCGCGTCGGCTCCGCGCACCCGATGATCGCCCCGTACGACGCGTTCGAGGCCGCGGACGGCTGGCTCAACATCGCGGTCGGCAGCCAGAAGCTGTGGCACGCGTTCTGCGGCCTGCTCGGCCTGGACATCGCCGACGACGCACGGTTCACGACGAACGCCCAGCGCGTGACCAACCGCGACGACCTCGACGCGCTCGTCCGCCCGGTGCTGCGGACGAGGACCGTCGCCGAGTGGCAGGCCGGGCTCGACGCCGCGGGCATCCCGTCCGGCCCCATCAACACCCTGCCGGACCTCTACGCGGACCCGTACCTCGAGGAACGCGACATGATCGTGCGCATGCCGCACCCGACGCTCGGCACGTACGTCGGCACCGGCTTCCCGGTCCACGCGTCCGGGACCCCGGGCGAGGTGCGCCGCGTGCCGCCCACGCTGGGCCAGCACACTGCCGAGGTGCTGCGCGAGTTCGGCTACGACGACGCGGAGATCGACCGCCTGGCCGCCGGCGGCGTGCTCGGCGAGCCGCCGAACGGGAGGGACTGACCATGGACTTCGCGCCGACCGACCAGCAGGAGAGCATCCGCCGCGCCGTCGCCGACGTGTGCGCCCGGTACGGGCCCGACTACTGGGCCGAGCGCGACGAGAACCACGAGTTCCCCTGGGCCTTCTACGACACGCTCGCCGAGGGCGGCTGGCTCGGCATCGCGATCCCCGAGGCGTACGGCGGCGGCGGGCTGGGCATCCAGGAGGCCGCGCTGCTCGTCGAGGAGATCGCGGCGTCCGGCGCGGCGATGAACGGGTGCAGCGCCGTGCACCTGACGATCTTCGGCAT
The DNA here is from genome assembly GCA_036502625.1 of Streptosporangiaceae bacterium. GTDB lineage: Bacteria > Actinomycetota > Actinomycetes > Streptosporangiales > Streptosporangiaceae > DASXYG01. The sequence goes on along the minus strand of DASXYG010000081.1, from coordinate 2,713 downwards.
CAACGTCGTGGTGAAGCACGGCACCGAGGAGCTGCGCCGGGAGATCCTGCCGCAGGTCGTCGACGGCAGCCTGCACGTCTGCTTCGCCGTCACCGAGCCGGACGCCGGAACCGACACCACCCGCGTCTCCACGTTCGCGCGCCGCGACGGCGACTCCTACGTCATCGACGGCCGCAAGGTCTGGATCACCAAGGCCGGCGACGCGCAGAAGATGATCCTGGTGGCCCGCACCACGCCGCGCGACCAGGTCGCCAAGCCGACCGACGGCATCAGCCTGTTCCTCGTCGACATCGACCCGGCGGCGGTCGACATCAGGCCGATCCCGAAGATGGGCCGCAACTCCGTGGCGTCCAACCAGGTCTTCATCGACGGCCTGCGCGTCCCGGTGTCCGCCCGCATCGGCGAGGAGGGCAAGGGCTTCCGCTACCTGCTCGACGGTCTCAACCCGGAGCGCATCCTGCTCGCCCACGAGGCGCTCGGCATCGGCCGCGCGGCCATCGAGGCGGCCACGGCGTACGCCTGCGAGCGCGTCGTGTTCGACCGCCCCATCGGCCAGAACCAGGGCATCGCGTTCCCCCTGGCCGAGGCGCTGACCCGGCTGGACGCCGCACGCCTGATGGCCCGCCAGGCGGCCTGGATGTACGACACGGGGAAGCCGTGCGGACGCGAGGCCAACATGGCGAAGTTCCTGTGCGCCGACGCCGGCTTCACCGCCGCCGACGTCGCCGTCCAGACCCACGGCGGCATGGGCTACGCGAAGGAGTACCACGTCGAACGCTATTTCCGCGAGGCACGCCTGATGCGCCTGGCCCCGATCAGCCAGGAGATGGTCCTGAACTACGTCTCCCAGCACGTCCTCGGCCTGCCGCGCTCGTACTAAGGCCCGCGCCAGAGCTATGAGATCGGAGCCGGTCGACGGCCCGCCCCGTATGTTCGTCCGCGCGATGGAACCGGATGGTCGAGCCGGAGCGATGCCGTCCCAGTCGGCGGCGATCCCCGGTTCGATGAGGCGAATCCTCTCCAGAACGGCCGGCCGCACCGTCCGTCTGCGGACCCGTTGACAGTACGAACGGCCGACGTGCATACTCAACACATCGGTTAATCAACATGGAGGTTGAATTCGATATGGCGGAGGACGAGCTCAGCGTCACCTTCGCAGCGCTCGCGGATCCGACCAGGCGGGCCATTCTCGCCCGGCTGGCGGGCGGCGAGGCCACGGTGAACGAGCTGGCCGAGCCGTTCGAAATCAGCCTCCAGGCGGTCTCCCGGCATCTGAAGGTGCTCGAACGCGCGGGGCTGATCAGCCGCGGGCGTGACGCCCAGTGGCGGCCGTGCCGTCTGGAGACGGCGCCGCTGGAGGGCGCGTCCGACTGGATCGAGCGCTACAAGGCGGTGCAGCGCGACCGCTTCGACCGCCTCGACCAGGAGATCCAGCGCATCAAGCGAACCAGGAAGGAACACTGACATGGCACACACCGAGGTCATCGTGGAGCCCGGCCGGCAGGACATCGTGCTGAGACGCGTCTTCGACGCGCCGCGCGACGTGGTCTTCAAGGCGTTCGTCGACCCGAGCCTGACGCCCCAGTGGTGGGGCCCGCGCCAGTACGAGACGATCGTCGACCACGCGGACGTCCGCCAGGGCGGCTCGTGGCGCTTCCTGAACCGCGACGCCGACGGCGAGTACGCCTTCCACGGCGTGTTCCACGACATCACGGCGCCGGAGCGGGTGGTGCAGACCTTCGAGTTCGAGGGCATGCCCGGCCACGTAGCCCTGGAGACGGCGGTCTTCGAGGAGCGCCCGGACGGCACGACGCTCTACATCGGCACGTCGGTGTTCCAGTCGGTGGAGGACCGCGACGGCATGGCCGCCTCCGGCATGGAGGACGGCCTCCAGGATTCCCACGCCCGCTTCGACGAGCTCCTGGCCAAGCTCCGCTGATTACGCGGATTCCGCCGCGGTGGCGGAGAATCCGGGTGTGGAATTCCTCTGCTATCACCGCGACCGGCCGGGCTCCCAGGAGCTGCGGCACGACCTGCTCGAGGCGCACTGGTCCTACATGGACGGCTACGCGTCGGAGCTGATCGCCCGCGGCCCGACGTTCATCTCCGACGGCGGTGTCCTCACCGGCAGCGTGCACATCGCCGACCTGCCGGATGCGGCGGCGGCCCGCGCGTTCGCCTTCGACGAGCCCTGCTATCAGGCGGGGGCGTACCGGGATGTGCTGCTGCGCCGGTGGCGCAACACGCTGGGCCGCACCATGTGGGACTTCCCCGGCGGCCCGGCGGGCGGCAACCGGTATCTGGTGCTGGGCCTGGGCGCGGGCCGGCATGCCGATCTGGATCCGCCGTCGCCGCCGGACGACCTGATCATGTACGGGCCGCTGCTGTCGGACGACGGTGCGGCCTGGCTGGGGACGGCGGCGCTGGTTCGCGCGCCGGATTCCGAGACGGCGCGCGGGCTTCTCACGGCGGACCGGTACGCGGCGGTCGAGGTCCATGAATGGGAGTTCGGGGGCCGCCGGTAGAAATGGAAATGCCCCACCGGAATTCCGGTGGGGCATTTCTCTTAATATTTGTGCGGCGGTGTCCTACTCTCCCACACCCTGGCGGGTGCAGTACCATCGGCGCTGGCGGGCTTAACTTCCGGGTTCGGGATGGGTCCGGGTGTTTCCCCGCCGCCATGACCACCGCAACCTTGACCCCCAGGCCCCCG